>DAOUCA010000169.1:0-188531 GCA_034432375.1 Caldilineaceae bacterium | reverse complement strand
CGACTCATACCACATGGCATCTTCCCGTGTACCTGGGTCGCCATAGCCATTCTGAATCGCGTGGACAAACTCATGCGAGGTGGTAGAGACGAGTGCGCCTTGCGTGCCTTCGGGGAACTGGGAAAAGTCATTGTTGAGCACCATACAACTCGAGAGTGCATCGGTCTCGGTGGCAGGTGTGTTGGGATTGTCACCGATAAAGCCGGTATAGTCGCCACCGCCACCACCAGAAACATAGCCGTAGAGCCCACCCCCCAACGCAAAAATCTGGATGGGGAAGCGGCCAAAGGGATTGTTCGCATTGAATGGTGGTTTGGCCCAGCCGAATTGGGTCACTTCAATGCCGAACGTGGTCTCCATCGAGGTGATGTAGTCATTAATGGTGAGACCACCACCAATTGTGCCATAGCTAAAATGGAAATTGGTCGAATCGGTCGAGTTTGTCCCATCTTCAGCATCGCACACAGTGGAAGCAAGTACGCTTAAGCGACTCAACTCCTGTTGCACGGCATCAAGCGACGAGGAATTCAAACTTTCCATAACATTCTGCACTTCCCACACATAGGCGGTGCCGTACCAACCAATGTTGCTTTGGAATTGTGGCGGCAGCGATTGTGGTTCATAGAGCGCATAGGCTAGGTAAAGCAAGCGTTCACTTGCCGTGATTTCGCCGCGCTCTACTGCCTCGGCAAGCAACTGTGGGGTTGACAGTGAGGGGCTTGTTTCAACCGCAGAGAACGAGACATTGCTGGCAAGCATCGGTAGATAAATCTGATGTTGAGGTATGGGTGGCTGCGGCTCATTGCCCTCTTCCCGTTCTGCGAGCGGGGCCGATACTGTCAAATGCTGCTCTTTGTCAGCATCGGCAAGGCTGACAGCTTTTATTGTGTGACTTGCTATCAATAGAACCAAGAAGGCCAGGCCGAAGCCTAGACAGGTGTTAATGACAGTTGTGCTTACTAAACCTGGGTGGCGTCTTCTGCGCCCAGTGGAGGTGATAAGTCGTTGCTTATCGCGCATACACAAGTTTCCTTTTCTCCATAGAGTCAAATGGAACAACAATGCCCATTAGAAATGCTGTCTCTGTCTGGCGTGTTAGAGAAGGATAAAACCATTTCTAATGGACAAGTAAAACTACCGGTGCTGCTCTGGCATTGAATTTTCATGGTATGGATACGAAAGTGGGGTAAACAAAACCCCGGTAAACTACTACATCAAAGAGCAGTCTGCCGGGGTGCGATTCGTCAAAGTTGTGGATATAATGAGGCTAGAGCTTGCTGCTGTTTTGCTTGAATGCTCAACAGTCGGTTAGAGCGCAGATGGAATTGCGCTCTTTTTATTTGATGTAAGTCTACAGCAGCTAGGGAAACTGTGTCAATTTCGGTAGATGGCAAATATTTTAAGCGGAAGATTGTACTACGATATGGAGTGCTGTCATCGGTCAAACGTATAACTCACGGATCCATGTTTTGAAGTTGCCAGTCTTTTTGCCGAGAGTGCTGAGAAGAGTACAGAGATAACGGGTTTATTGAAGAGTTTTGCTCTCATGTTTCAGCGACGATGCCGCTCTGCAACCTGCGATATTCAATAGATCAGAAGCACAACTACCGAATGAAAGTTTAATCATGCGAGTGGATTTAGAGCGGCACAACGGACAGGAATGTCATGCAGGTTGGCGATCTCATTGACAGAGCACGCTACGTACATTAAACTGTAGATAAGCAGCAACTACCCCCCTTCCTGCGACCTCCTCATCGACTTTTCGGCAGAGACGATACAATGCGACAATTTACGATTTCGTCGGTTTGTGCTTGGTCAGTGCTAACCCTGTGCATGATTGTTATGATCGGCTGGCAGTTCGATATCATCGCATTACGCAGCCTTCTTACGGACGCGCCACAAACAACCCCCATGACTGCATTGATGTTAATGGCCCTAAGCGTGGCTATGATCCTTGCTGTCAACCTGCTGCGTGGCATGATAGGTGCGCAGTGGGCATGGCTCGGTCGCGGTCTTGCGGGGGCGACGGTTTTAGCTGCGTTTTGGATGGCGATGCAGTATATCTTTCGGCTAGGACCAAGCATCGAAATCCTCTTCTATCCTGCGCTTGTAGCGCAGTATGGTGGTGCGTTTCCAGGCCGCTCCTCGCCACAAACCATTGTGAGTGCTTTTCTGCTTGGCCTATCTGTTTGTTTGTTGCCGACATCAAGCCAGTGGCTAAAGCGGGCTACGCTGGTGAGCGCGTTGTTGGGCATGGTTGTCCCCTGGTTTGCCCTCTTTGGCTATGTCAGCACGGTTAATCCGCTCTACAAATTGGATTATAGCCCAGAGACTGGTATCTCGCCGCTCACGCTGATCGGGCTTTTGGTACTTGGTATTGGCATCATTGCGCTACAGCCAACGGCGGGACTTCTGCGTCTGCTGCGGACGCACTCGGTGGGTGGGCGTCTCGTTACACGATTGCTGCCATTTGCATTGATTGCGCCACTGCTTCTCGGTTGGCTCGTTTCGGCTGGTCGTGATGCCGGCTACCTGGATGCGACCACCGGCTTCGCCCTTAGCTGGGGGCTGACCAGTGTCTTGTTTGCCGTACTCGTCGTCTGGCAAGGGGTCATCCTCAATCGATATGAGACGAAGTTGCAACAAAAGAGCGAGGCTTTGGCAGCAAGTAATCATGATCTCCAGCAATATGCGTATGTCGTATCACATGATCTGCGTGCGCCAGCCAACAACGTTGGGCTCTTTTTACAACTATTGCAACAGAGCTATCAAGAAGAGTTAGGGAATGACGGCAACGAATGGATCACTCGCTCACTCGCAAGCATTCACCATATGCAAGCGCTGATCCGCAATATCCTCGCCTACTCTAGCATCAACGCCAGCACGCACGCATTTGAGCCGGTCGCGCTGCCCGATCTTTTTACAGAGGTGACAAGGATGCTGGCCGTTGCCATACAAGAGTCCAATGCCGAAGTGACAAGCGCGTCATTACCTACAGTCATTGGGAATCGCGTGCAACTTGGCCAGCTACTACAAAATCTCATTGGCAATGCGCTGAAATATCGCGGAGATCGGACCCCTCGGATCCATGTCTCAGCCGAGATGAGAGATAAAAAATGGGTGATAGCGGTGCAGGACAACGGGATTGGCATTGCACCACAATACCAAGAGCGTGTCTTTAAGGTCTTTGAGCGGCTACATACACAGAAAAAATATACTGGCACTGGAATTGGATTGGCCACATGCCAGCGAATTGTTGAACGTCATGGTGGAGCGATCTGGGTAGAGTCAACGACGAATCAAGGCAGCACTTTTTACTTTACGATCCCTGATTGGAAAGAGGAGGTAGGAGATGATCAGCAAACTGGATAGTCGTCTGGCAAGAATTTTGTTGGTAGATGACAGTGAGCACGACGTGTATTTGACGACAATGGCGCTGAAGCGATCCAAGATTGCAGTCGAGATAAGCCAGGTTGAAAATGGCGAGGAGTGTCTGGCTTTTCTGCGGAAGGAGGGGCCTTATGCTGACGCTGAGACGCCTGATCTAATTCTACTCGACCTGAATATGCCTATTTTGGATGGACGGGGCGTGCTCAAGGCGATCGCGGAGGATGAAACGTTGAGCCACTTCCCCGTCGTCATTTTGACCACCTCGGAGGAAGAGAAAGATGTGCTGGATATGTACAAATTACGCTGTAGCTCCTACATCGTCAAGCCCGTAGATTTTGATCAATTTACGCGAGTCGTCCAGGAGTTAAACAACTATTGGTTTGCGGTTGTGGTTCTGCCATCCGAATAGTAAGCATGGATGCTATACTCAAATCAGATGAAACCCCTAGTTTCGGCCAGCGTGCGTCGCACTGACGGAAGCATCTAGCGGACTGGAAGCAGTTGGCGGTCAGTGCGACGCACGCGATCCCGTTGGTCCGCAAAACTCCGGTTCTCATTCTGAACGCAGTATAAAATCCGTGCCCATAGCGTGTTTGTTATCCGCGTATACAGAAGATGCTATACACGGATAACAAAGAGCACGGATTTCTGGTTTACTGGTCAACAACCGGCGCAAGTTGGATCTCGCCGCTCAGAATACGTGCGATGGTTTCAACAAAAAAGCTATGTTCACGCGCCAGCACACGTGCCGCCAAGCTATCCACTGTATCGTCGACTTCGACCGGGACAATTGCTTGGGCCAGGATGGGGCCGGTATCATACGCTTCGTCGATCAGATGGATCGTCACCCCTGTTTCCCGTTCCCCGGCCGCGAGCACGGCTTCATGCACGTTGCGTCCATACATCCCTCGTCCGCCGTATTTAGGCAGCAGCGCCGGATGGATATTGAGAATGCGACCACGAAAGCGTTGCAACGTCTGCGCCCCAATCTTCTTCATATAGCCGGCCAGCACAATCAGTTCGACTTCATGGGCCTCCAGCGTCGTGCAGATTGCCCCGTCGCGCGCCGCGTCATCGGGATGGGTGATGCTGTTGATCAGCGCGTAAGGAATTGTTTCCTCTCTGGCCCGCACAAGGGCACCTGACTGGCGGTTGTTGCTGATAATCACGGCGGGCTTGGCGGCCAACGCACCACTTTTGCAGGCGTCTATGATCGCTTGCATATTGGTGCCACCGTGTGAAGCTAGAAAGCCAATATTCATGCTGCCTGGGTCCCCAATGGTGGCCAACCATGATCAAAATTGTAATAGAAATCTTGCCGCGGCAGGCGAAACGCTTCGACATCCCGGCGCACCGCGTCGGTCGACTCGCCGTCCACGAGCACGCGCTTGAAGAAGTCGGCAATCGTCGCCATATCCTCCTCCATCAACCCCAGCCGCGTCACCTCAATCGTGCCAATGCGCAACCCACTCGGGCGATCCCAATCAGCGGGGGTGTCGCCGGGGATCAGATTCTTGTTGGTGATCAGATTGGCCTCGGCCAGCTTGTGCGCCACATTGAGCCCGCCGCCAAATTGGCGTACATTGGCAATCGCCTGATGGCTCTGCGTATAGCCACGCTCGGCGGCCAACATGGGAATGCCACGCGATTCGAGGGCTTCGGCGAGCGCTCGGGCATTTTTTACAATTTGCGCCATATAGACGCTGCCATATTTTAACATCTCCGCCGCGGCCACCGCCAACGCCGCCACGCGGTTGACCTGATGGGTGGCGACGAGGACGGGGAAGATCGCCTCTGTAATCGGTGCGGTCAGTGCGCTATCATTCCACAAGATCATGCCACTCTGTGGCCCGCTAAAGGTCTTGCCCGCCGAACCGGTCAAAATGACCGCGCCTTCCTGCAACGGATCTTGAAATTGGCCACCGGCAATCAACCCCGCCTGGTGCGCACCATCATAGACAAACTGACCACCCCACGGCGCAATGATCGCTGCCATCTCACGCACCGGCAGCGGAAAGAGGGTCATCGACATGCCCATGATGACGATCTTGGGGCGGATGCGCTGTGCCTCTTCGGCAAAGCGGTCGAGGTCGACTTCCAAGGTTTCCGGGTTGAAGGGAATGTCAAAAATTTCCACACCGCGCGTGCCGGCGGGGCCATCTGATCGGTTGCTCGAATGGCCGCCAAAGGGCTGTGCCGCGGTCATTACACGGTCACCCGGTTGCGTCAGCGCGTGGTAGATGGTGAGATTGCCCAACATGCTGCCCATGAGGCGATGGTCGGCATAGTTACAACGGAAGGCCTTTTTAAGCAGCTCGACACAGAGCGCTTCGACTTCGTCAATATATTGCGTGCCGGCAAACCAACGGTTGACGCGGCCGATATGTCCTTCTGCGGCGCGGGTGCCGATTTCAGAGGCGAGCAGCCGCCGCACCGTTGGGCTGGTCGGCGCTTCGGGGGCCAGCAGATTGATACAGCGTTGGCCACGCCACTCCGCATTGCGAGTGACGGCGTTGAGCACCTCCTGCGCCATCGCAGCCGGGCCCGCGACCGTGTCGAGAATCGTGCGCGCATTGGCGAGAATGGTGGGATCGTGAACTTCAAATTGACTCATGGTCGTTTTCCTCTGTAGTTTGGAGATAAATAATCAGGGTATCTGCCGCCGCCTGTAGGTGGGCCGCCAGCACTGCTTTGGCGTGGATTAGATCACCCGTTTGACAGGCCGCCAGCAGCGCATAATGTTCCGCTTGCGACTGCGCTTGAAAGGCCATGCGGTCGAGATAGAGCACCAAATAACGCCCGACGTTGACATGGAGCATCTGCAAGGTGCCAAGGAGGTGGGGCATGGCGGCTGGTGCGTAGAGCGCGGCGTGAAAGTCCCAATTGAGTTCTGCCCAGCGCGCCGGATCGGGCTCAACGTCAAGGGATAACAGCGCGCTGTGGGCCAGGACAAAATCACGTCTGCCAAGCTTGGGTAGTGCCTGTTCGAGCGCGATCGCTTCCAGTGCCCCGCGCATCAGGTAGATCTCTCTGGCCTCGGTCGGTGAGAGCGCGGTGACAAAGGCCCCGCGATTGCTCTTGTAGGTCACCAGCCCCTCGGCCTTGAGTTGGGCTAGCGCTTCACGCACGGGAATTTTGCTGACGCCCAAGTCGGCGGCCAATTTGTCTTGGCGCAGCGGTTGCCGGCTCTTCAGTTCGCCACGCAGAATTGCTTGACGCAGGTGACGGGCGATCAGTTCGGGGGTGTTGGTGAGTGATGGTGCAGTTATCGGATGAGTATTCATTGTATAATTGTATAACCGTATACGATTATTTGCAAAATTGTTGCCTTTTGCAATACACCATTGCCTGTTGGGCGTTGCCACATACGCACCTATATGTGACGACTCACCACCGTACTACCGTTGTCATTCTTGCGCATATCCAAGTGACCAGAATGACCAGTGACTTGCCGCAATCGACAGTTGATACGGCTTTGTATCCCTTTTGTACCCCTCGCCTGCTGCCAATGGGTACCAACTGATCGGATGTTCGTGGTTAACTGAGTGTAGCGGTCGACTGATAATAGCCCGTCGCAATCGAGAACTTCCCAACAAGTTCTGCGGCACCGGATCCTCAGCCGGTGCCGCAGAACAAATGAGTAATCGAAAGGGGTAACAACGATGTTACGCAAACGAAATTTGATTAGCTTTGTGGTCTTGGTCGCACTGCTCTTCACGGTGGCGTGCCAGCCGATTACAGCGCAGTCGCAACCGGCGGCACCGCCAACGGATGAAGATGTGGTGGCCGCGGTCAATGCGATCTGGCGTGAGTATGAGGCAAGTGTGATTGCCAGCGATGTTGATCGTTGGATTGCCCAGTGGACGGATGAGGGCGTACAAATGCCACCCAATGAACCACTTGTGGAAGGCAAAGAGAACATCTATGCACGCGTTGGTGCCAATATGGCGGCTGGACCCACGACGGATTTCGTCATCACGCCATTGGAAACCACCAGTGCCGGCGATTGGGCGTATTCCCGCGGCGTCTACACCGTAACCTTCCCACTGGGTGACGGTGAACAAGGCTTCCTGGACGGCAAGTTCATGACCATCCTCCAACGTCAGCCTGATGGCACCTGGAAGATCCATCGCGATATCTTCAACTCGAATGTGCCGCCGACTGCGCCGGCTGCTGAGGATGTCAATGTCGAAGCTGTAACCGAAGCCGTGACCGCTATTTGGAACGAGTACGAAGCGAGCCTTAGCGCCGGTGATGTTGACCGGTGGGTTGATCTGTGGACTGCAGAAGGGATCCAATTACCGCCCGGCGAGCCGCCCGTTATTGGCAAGGAAGCCATCCGCGCACGAAACAAAGCGGCTCTGACCGATCTCTTCGACATCGCCATGTCGATCAATAACGAGGAAGTGGTGGTCGGTAGTGAGTGGGCCGTGGCGCGTGGCGTCTACAGCGCGACGTTAACCCCCAAGGCCGGCGGTGACGACGTGTTGGTCGATGGCAAGTACATGACGCTCTTGCAGCGACAGGCCGACGGCAGTTGGAAGATTTTCCGTGACATCTTCAACTCGAATGTGCCACCTGCCGCTGCGCCGGTGACCGATGTTGATGAAGTCACCAACGTTATCAACGCAACTTGGCGTGAGTATGAGGCGAGTCAACTGGCCGGTGATCCTGACCGCTGGATCGCGCTGTGGGCGGATGATGGTGTGCAGTTGCCGCCAGGGTCTCCCGCTGTGGTGGGAAAAGCAGCCATTGATGCACGGGATAGAGAAGATCTAGCCGTCAACGAGTACAGCGAGTTCACCATCAACAACGAAGAAGTGGAAGTGAGCGGCGACCTGGCCTTCGCCCGCGGTACGTTCAAGGTGACGGTTACGGCCAAGAGTGGCGGCGATCCGATACACTTCGAAGGCAAGTACACGACCATTTTCCGCCAGCAGCCCGACGGAACGTGGAAGATTTACCGGGATACCTTTAACGCGAATGAGTAGTAGGCTTTGGTTACGTATGGGAGTGAAGGCGTAGGTGACCTTCAACCACCGTACGCAGATGAGTGCGGATGTGCGATCTGCGGTCCCTGCGACTCCCCCGAGATTCGCAGGATGGAGGGATGACAATGATTGCCCACACCTTTTATCAATTCGACGGTGATCCAGCGGATGAGCGGGCGTGGCAGGCCTTTGTGGCAGCGAATAGCGAGTCATTCCCGGTAGACCAACCGCAGCATTCCTCGGCAACGCGGTCGCTCACGGCAATTTATGAAAGCTTTCTGATCTTCACTATCCTGGTTGCCTTTGTGGGAGTGATGCTCTGGCAGCGAAGCACGACAAGGATGGCGGGGCTGGAAGCGCAGGTGCAGACATTGGCGGCGCAACTCGCTGCGGCGGAACGCGCAAGCGAGCAGGCTGCTATTGCCAAGGACGTACAAAGCCAACCGCAGGCAAAGACCGTACGCCATATCGTTGAACGAGACGTTTTACGTTTTGTCGTTGAATCGGCTAATTTGCCCGCTATCATTCCATTGACTGCGAAAGTTGATGAAGCGTATCGCCGTTTGTGCGAAGATTTAGCGCTCGACCCTCTAGCAAATGGCGAAAAGCGTACAATTTATGTCACAGATCAGGTCAATAGCGACAGCGCTGAACTCTTTACCGCCCTTGATATGATTGTGGTTGTGGCGGCACCGCAGACATATCCGGCCCTCGACGTAGAGGGTGCGATTACAGCGAGCGCAATCCCGGGGCGCGAACTCACCGAACAAATTTACAACGATCTCTATCAGCAACTCGCTCGTAAAGCCCTAGCTGACGCGATCGCGGCTCGACGGATTAAACTGGTGTGGAATGTCTTTATTGGCCACCTGACGCAGCAGGTGGCGCGCAATCAACCGCTGAAAACAGCTGCGGTAGCGCTGACATCCAACGTGGAGGTATCCCATGTTGCGCAGACGCTTTCTCCGGCGGTAGTTGAGGTGAAATACGAACCCGGCAACTGGATGTATGGTGACAATACGTGGGCTCATACGGTTGCAGAGCCGTTGGTTGCCTATATCTTGGCCACCTATGGCCGTGCATCAATCCCGCCGCTTCTCGACGCATTGAGCGTGTATGACTCCTGGGATGAGATTCCACCGGTCGTCTTTGGGATCTCTGCGGATCAGTTCGAGGCCGAGTGGCACGTTTACTTGCAAGAACACTATCCGCTTGATCCAGCAGATCAGCAGTGAGATTATCGAAGATCAAGTGGCGGAAGGCGATAAAGTTGTCACCCGCTTTACGAGCAGCGGTGTGCAGGTGGGCGAGTTTCCCGGCATCCCCCGACCGGGAAACTCGCCCGCGTGACCGCGATCGGCATCCATCGCCTGGTTGATGGGTAGATCCAGGAAAGCTGGCTCAACTGGGATGCGTTGGGGTTGATGCAGCAGTTAAGTCATGCGTGAAGATCAGCTCTTATACAGTTGCGTGGTTGAGGGGCTGCTGTTGCAGGGGTGCCTTTCGCCGCGAAACCAGAGAACCGGGTAAGAGCTAACGTTGTGGTTGGCACCTACGCCAACCACAACCCGGCCCATTACAGTCATTCATCCTTCTCTACAGGAACTGTAACTGATCGCAGCACCCGGCGCGAGCCAAGCGTTTCCGCCGCGGCTCGTGTCGCTATCAGGGTTTGCATCGCTTCCGCCACGTGGTCCGATCCCCACTCTACTAACGCTCGCCCCTGCAACGCCAACACATCCGCCCGTAGATACCAGATGCCGGCCCGCGCCAGATCGCCATACAACGCATCCAACAGTGCAATCGCCTGCGCATATTCCCCCCGTGCCAGCGCAAACTCGCCCTGCGCCAGCCCCACCCGCACCCACATGAAGGGCATATAGCCAAAGCACGCCTTGACGGTCCGGTAGTCAGTGAGGGTAGCCATTACTTCTGCTGCGCAGTCCAGATCCTCCTTGCGCAAGTGAAGCAGCACCTGGATAGCGTGGGGCCAATCGCGCAAAATCGGGAGCTGCTCTTCGGCGACTGTGCGCGCCTGATTGGCCAGTGCCAACCCTCGCTCGATATCCCCCAGTTCACCATAAAGCAACCCTAGATCGGCGCGCGTGCCAATCAGCGGCGTCAAACTATTCACGGCTGCGGCAATGGCGAGATCGTCTTCCATTGTTGTCAGCGCCCGCTCGATCTCACCGCGCTCCCAGTAGATAAACCCAAGCATGAAATGGCTCAGCGCCTGCGCATCGCGATTGTTGCTCTCGACCCCCAGGCGATAGGCTTCCTCGGCGTGAACCACGGCTTGGTCATAATCGCCGGTGACAATATATGTCCAGTGTAGGCGCATGTGCGCTTCTGAGAGCATCGGCAGGTTGCCCAGCTTTTCCCACAATGCACGTGCTTCGTGTAGGCATTCTTGAGCTTGTTGCCATTGATCGAGTCCGGCATAGGCGTAGAAGAGGTCGTGCAGGGTGAAGGCCAGCTGCTCGGGCTGATTGAGTTGGCGGACAAGTGCCAGCGCCTGCTCGCCATAAACTAGCCGTTGTTCACGGTCGCCGCCAGTGTAGACGCTTAACAGCAACAGATTCCAAAGAATTCTGGCTTCCGCGGCGTCATCGCCAAGGGTATGCGCTAGCTCGTGAGCCTCTTCCAGCAGGTGCTGCCCTTCATTTGGGTTGCGAGCAAAGTTAACTGTGGTGCGGATCGTGGCGCGCGCCAGCAGCGCAGCGAGGCGCATGGCCTGGTCACCGCGCCGGTGGGCCGCCTGTTCCATCTCTTGGTAAAGGGCAAGGGCTTGGTCATAGTGGGCAGTTAGTTCAAGCGTGCGCCCAAGTTGCAGATAGAGTCGACGCAGCAGGTGGGGGTCACGTGGTTGTTTGATTGTTTGGCAGAGCGCAATCGCCCGCCGGAAGTGAGCTTCGGCCTCGGTGTGCGCATAGATCGCGGCGGCCATTTCTCCAGCAACGGTCAACCAGCGGCACGCCTGTGCCATCTCACCGGCAAGAGCATAATGGCGCGCCAACTGCGACGCAATTGTGTTGGCCTTATCACCATAATGGTCAACCAGCGCATTGGCAATGGCGCGATGGAGGTAGACCCGCTGGAATTGGTCGAGGCTGTTGTAGAGATACTGTTGAAAGAGAATGTGGCGGAAACGATATTGGGTGAGCTGTTCTTTCCCAATCTGCCCATTGCCCACCTGCTGGCTTCCCTGTAGTGCGATCAGCCGTTGTTGTTGCTCCAGCATCTGCCCCAGTTGTCGGGCGATCTGCCATTCCGTCGAACCCTGCACCTGGGCAATGATCTCGGCGTGGAAGGTCTCACCGGCCACACTGGCGATCTGTAAGATCTCTTGGAGTGATGCGGGCAGACGGCCAATGCGTTCTCTAATGAGCCCTTCGACGCGCGCCGGCAGAATCTGCCAATCGAGCGTCGCTGTTGTGATCCACTCGCCTGCGGCATTCTGTGCCAGGTCACCACGCTCCTGTAGACCGTGCAACATCTCAGCGCTGAACAAGGGGTGTCCACCGGTCTGCCGGTAGAACGCATGACGAAACGTTTGATCCAGTTGATTGGGCTCGCTCTCCACCAGCGCATTGACAAAGCGTTGACCATCGCTCTGGTTGAGCCGAATGTGGATCTCCCCAAAGAGTTGCTGCAACTCATTCACAATCGCTTCGAGCGGGTGCCGTTCGCCGGCACGGCCCAAGGCCACCTCGGCCGCGCGGTAGATGCCAACGATGAAGATCCGCTGCCCTTGGAGATGATGGCCCAAATGAAAGAGCAAACTGAGCGAGCCGGCATCAGCCCATTGCAGGTCATCAATGACCACCAGCAGAGGGCGATAGCGAGCCAACGTTTGTAACACGCTGGTGTACTGGGCAAAGAGATTGCCCTGTTGCAGGTGGGAAACGGGGCGGTTGGCCTCGTGCCGTGTGACGAGCGTCTCGAGTTTGGCCAGGTGTGCGTGTGACTCTGCCGTCATTGCCGCCGTGGCACGCGTGAGTAGGGCCTGCCCCGGCAGAAATGTATCAACCAAGTCCGCGCCAACGCTCAGCAGCGCTTCCACCGTTTGGGGAATAATGTGCCACAAGCGCTTGGCGTAGGTGACACTCATCGCGCCGGCACTCCAACGCGTTTCAATCTCACCGCTCAACAGTTCGAGAATTTCGCTGAACGGGAGGTAGGGATCGCCAATCCCGGTGTAGGCATTGCAATGACCTGTGGCGACGACGAGTTCTGCGTGTTGTGCCTGGCTCTGTTCAATAAATCTTTGGGCCAGCATAGTTTTGCCGTCACCCGCCTCGCCGGTAATAAAGACGATGCCGCCCCTGCCGGACAAGGTCGCCGTAAGCTGGTGCGCAAGGCGCGCCAACTCGTTCTCGCGAGCAACCAGCGGTGGGATTGGATGCGTGACGATTGCTGGCGCGCCCCATAAAAACGGCGGCAGCGAAATCAGATCGGGCGAGTCGAGGGCGGTGGCCACATACTCACCGCGCGCCATCTGGAGGAACTTTTCGTGGTCGTGGGCAGGGATCACCAAGTGGTCGGCCAACAACGCCGCGATCTGGCGTGAGGGCCGCCGCTCATCGCGTTCGATCTTCTTTAGCGTGACGGGGGCACAGCCTACGAGCCGCGCCAACGCTGGGCGTGTGAGATCGAGGGCCAACCGTCGTTGCTGGACCCACTCGCCAAAAGAGATAATTGCGGTTGTCGGATCCTTCTCCATGTTGCCTGCCAATGCCGGCGGCCACAGCTATATGCCGCAGTGAGTGATCAGCGTTTCGATATCGTCAAACAAGTGGATTGTTTTCAATATACCAAAAAGCTGGCGTAAATGGACTGGGCAGTCGGCTAGGTTACAGAGTGGGCACTCTGCCGGTATATTGCATTGCGGTAAGGAGCAACATACGTAACCTGTATCTGCATTTGCTAGCCACCCGCACGACGGAAAAGGGAATCCCTGGCGCGTCGAACGCGGAGAGTGGTTTACTGCCCAGCGATCAACTCGCGTTGCACAGTAAAATAGATCTCCATCGTACTGTTGCGATAGCTGCTGTCCGTGGTCGTGTCGAAGATCGAAAAGCTATAAGGATTGCTTTCAAACTGGAAGGGAAACTCAAATCGTTTGGTGCGCGTCCACCCCTGCCTTCCGGTGGCACTGTTCCCAAAATCTGCCACGTAGAAATCGAGATAACTGCCCGGCGTCACGGCCAACTCAAAGATCGCGGTCTCGCCGATATTCGCCAGATCTTCACGGGTAAAGCGTTGACCGGCGTTGTGCAGCAACCAATAGTAATTATCACCAGTGGTGACTTCGGCTTCAATATCAAAATCCTGCTCATTCTCACCGCCTTTGGCAATCGCAATGCGATCCAAAGTCACGGTAAAGCGCATGTCGCTGTAGGCCTTGCAACTCTGGATGGTGTACTTGGTTGCATCGCCAATGACGGCGGCGGTACGATTTTTGAGGTCGTTAATGCGGTAGGAAAGGGGAATGGCGGCGGTGGCGGGGGTCGCTTGCAAAAATGCCCCGTAATCACCCTTTTGCAACGCCTCTTTTAGCGCCGCCGTGCTCGTCTCCTGGGTACCACCAAAGACTTGCGCCTCAATGGTCGAGTTGCGCACAAGTGCCGCTTGACCCTGATTGAACTGGGCGCTGCCGGAAAAGGCCCCATAAGAGGCTTGCACGGCAACCCGCAACGCTTCGGCGCTGGCCGCCTCGGTCGAGGTGACCGAGTAGACCAACATGCGGCCATAGGTGACCGATTGCACATAGGTTGGTTCGTTATTCGGCCCCATGGTGCCCAACTCGATCTGGCGCTCAAAATCGGCCTGGGTCACGGTTGCAGCAAAGAAATCGCGCGGCTCGGCGAGCGCGTCATCGGCGAAGGAGATGGTGTACATCGGCTGAAAGAGTTTGACGATAACGGTGTGGCTCTCTCGATTGCTGCTGCGGCGCAGGGCCGTACCGACATCACCATTGGCCAGTACGCCGCTG
This sequence comes from Caldilineaceae bacterium, assembly GCA_034432375.1. Taxonomy (GTDB): domain Bacteria; phylum Chloroflexota; class Anaerolineae; order Caldilineales; family Caldilineaceae; genus JAHBVH01. Next base: position 174,155 of record DAOUCA010000169.1, on the reverse strand, counting down.
TACTTTAAGCTGATACCGGCGTCCAACATCGCCTGTTCAAACGAGTACGCTTCTTTGACTTGAAAGCTGATCTGCGCCGGGATCACGTCGAGGTTGCCCAGGCGCGTATCCGCTTCCCGTTGCAGCGAAGCGATGGCTTCCTGGATGGTGGCGCTGCTGGGCTCCTCGACCCGGCGCGTTGGGCTTTCGAGCGCCAGGTTGATGGAAATGGCAAACGGCGAGCGTGCCAGCCCAATCACCGAAAGCGCGCCATCGCGCACGCCCCGTCCTTGCACCAACATACCCGGTTTCAGTGCGGTCGCATTGGCACCCACGGCGATTAGATTGTCGAAATTGCGTTTGCGATCATACTCGACCGTCTCGCACCGTTGGTAGCTATCATCGCTAAATTCCTCGTTGGCCTCGAGCAATGTGGGCGGCAGTTCGGTGCTGTCGGGCGCTTGCCAATTGGGCAACCGCTGCACGAACTCATTGACGACATTCGCGTCTACCGATTCCTCTGCCGTAACCGTTGCTTTCCCTGCGCTCTGTGGGGTTGGGGTGCGCGGGCTTCTGCTGTTGCAGCCGACGAGAAGCAGGAGGGTGCCGACCAACAGGATTGCCAGGCGCGAACGACAAGCGATCTGCTCTTTACAAAATTTCATGCTGACTCCAATAGTTTGGGGTTGACGATTGGTGCCGCCGCGCGCGAGTGGACGATGGCAAGTTCCTATTGTAGCGGAGCCGCAACAAAAAGCCAATCAGCCCTATAAAGAAAGTATGCTGAAGCATACTTCTGTTCTTAGCCCGCTTTAGCGGGGCTTTTTCTGGCAGGCACACGGCTTCAGCGTGTGCTTAGATAGAAGTAAACCCAAAGCAGCAGCAGTTGAAGAAGAACGACCAGCCAAAACTTGCGCTGAAACATCGATTTTGCCGTCTTGTGGCGGAACAGCGTCATGCCCACCAGCGCGCCGACCGCGCCAAAACTCAACGCGAGCACGAGCAGCACCCGTTCGGGAACGCGCTGACGGTGGCTTTGGGCCATTGCTTTGTCATAGCCGAACAGCAATAGCGTCGTCACGTTGATTGCGATCAACCAGGCCATCACGCCATTTGGCGTAACCCCACCAAACCATAAGAGCCCCGTGAGCAGCACCGCCGCGCCAACTCCAAGGCTGCCATAGCGGCGATAGGGACTTGCCCGCCGTTTGCGCTGTTTTTTCGGCGGATGTGGAACGCTGCTTGCTGGTGAACGACGGGCGGGCGTGGCCCGTTTTGGTGCCGCGATGCCTGATTTGCTTTGTGCGCGGCACGCCTTGCACCGTTTGGGTGGCGAAAGCTTCTGTTCCTTATAAAAGCGTTGCTCACCGGTGCTCCAAAGAAAGCTGCGGCCACAATGGGCACAGACAATTCGTTTATCAGCCATTGCCCGTTATTTCTGTCACCAATGTGCGCATGCGCTCCGCTGTCGCCAGCAGCGTGGGCCAGTCACCAAGATAGGCATTGTAGCCGAGGTGATCCAGCCCGATGTGCAAATAACAGGCCGCCAATCGCTCCGCTTTGTGATTGGGCACATAGCCGATCGCCTGCCAATGTGTTTCCAGTGCCGCCCGCAGATAGCCAATATCAAGCTGTGGCATCCACGGTGCCCAAAACTCAAACCACGCCAATTCATAGAGATGATCGCCATAGACCGAGCAGCCCCAATCAAAGACGCCGGCGAGCTTGCCTGCGTCGACCAGCACGTTGCGGTTGACCAGATCGCAATGCAGCAGCGCGCGCGGCACATCATCCCGGGCCACTTGTTTGAGCAGATCATAGCCCCAGGTAAATGCGGCATCGCCCTCCGGCAATGTCGCCAACTTGGCCCGCCAGCCGTGGGTGCGCATCGCCGGCACATCGGTATTGACCGTTAGCAGGCGGCTCGACCAACTGGCGCCGCCACCGTTGCGGGTCGTATCCCAGCCGCCAAAGCCGGTAGTATCGGATAGATCCGCCGTACGCATCGCTTCCAGGGCGGCGACCACCGCCGGCACAAGACCACACCATTCGGCGGCGCTGACCGCTTCCAACGGCACACCGTGAACGCGCGTCGAGATGGCATAGTAGCCGCCAAATGCCTCCCCAATCTCGTAAACCTCGGGGATGGGGAGATCGGGTGTGGCGTAGCGGTACGCCACCTGATCCTTTTCAAAGTCATCGACATGGTTACCAAAGCGGATTGCGAGCGCTTGACCCCCTTGGCGAAAACCAAAGCAGCGCGACCAGGCACCTTCGCCGATTAGCGTTAGCTCTACTGGGATCAACTGGAGTTTGTCGACAAGGAATGAGTGGGCTTGCTGGAGATTGACCCCTTCTGAAGCATTCATCGTTCTACAGTTTCCTTTACATTGATCTCACTTGCGTCTATAGCGGCGGCAGGCAGCTATACAGCGCGCGGCACAACTCGGCGGCGCGGCGGTCCGGCCCCATGACCATTTTGTTCATCACATAGCCAACGGCTAGCCGCCGCGCCGGGTCGGCAAAACCAAGCGAGCCGCCCATGCCGGGATGACCAAAAGCCGTCGGTGGCCGTGGCTCGCCCGCGCCTGGCAACATAAAGCCCAGCGTGCGGCGGACCTGGATCCCGGCGACAATGTCTTTGGCATGGACCTGTTCCTGGCTAGCGCGCGCGACGCTCGCCGGCGACAGCAGCGTCACGCCGTTCCACGTGCCACCCAATGCCAGCGGCGCATAGAGCCGGGCCAGCCCCCGCGCACTCATGTGACCGTTGGAGGAAGGAATTTCGGCGGCGCGCCAACGGGCGCTATTCACTGCGGCGGTGGAGCGGGGTGGGTTGGTAAAGGCCAGCCGGCGGGCGCGGTTGCCGATGGCCATGATCGCGCGAAAGAGCAGTTGCCCGACCTTGCCTGGGGCGATGGTTTCGGCGACCCGGTTCGTCGCGCTGGCTGGCGCGCCGAGAAAGAGGTCGGCCCCCAATGGCTCGGCGATTTGCGTGCGCAGAAAGTCGCCGACGCCCATGCCGCTGACACGCCGCAGTACTTCGCCATTGAGCCAACCAAAGGTGGCCGCGTGATAGCCACAGGCTGTGCCCGGCTCCCAAAAGAGCGTCGAGTTTTCCAGCGCGTGTACCATGGTTTCCCACTCGTAGAGCGCCTCGTCGGGCACCTTCATACTGGGCGCAGGCAGGCCTGATGTATGGGTCAATAAATGTTTGACTAGCACCCGCTCTTTGCCCTGCGCGGCAAACTCGGGCCAATAGCGCGCGACCGGCTGCTCGAAATCGAGCTGACCGCGATCGGCCAGCAGGTGCATGGCCAGCGCCAGCCAACCCTTGGTGGTCGACCAGACGTTGACTAGGGTGTCGGCTTGCCAGGGCTGTCTACCGGCGGCATCGGCCGCGCCACCCCACAGATCGACGATGGGTTCGCCATCAAGCAAGACGTAGAAGGCCGCGCCCACTTCGCTCTGCTTGCTAAAATTGGCGGCAAAGGCGTCACGCACAGCTGTAAAGCCGTCCGCGCAATCGCCGGTAATCGGAAAGGTATCAATAAAGCTCATGATTTATATCCAATCGTTTACGCAAGCAGCTTTTCGTAGCAGCGGCTGAGCGAGTCATCGGTGTAGGGACCAAAGGGGGGATGCGGTAGAAGCCTACGAAATATCGATTAACATTTTACTACAAGCCGGCACGCAGCAAAACATCAACCCACCACTGTTGGGGCGCAACAATCGTCGGCAACTGAGCAAGTGGTGCCCAAAAGAGGCGGAAGCGGTGATTGTCCGTATCGACAAACCAGGTCTCAGGCGTGTCGCCGTGATAGGGGAAGTGGTAGAAATAGCGGATTACCTGACGAGTCAACGCCGCGGTCGGTACCCAACCGGTGATCTGGTAGCTGACAAAGGGCGGGGCGTCCGCTTGCGCGTCCCGCTCCGTGCGCTCCTGAAAGGTGACGTGGGCAAAGTCCGCTTCGTGGCGGTCACAGCTCACCAGGATACCGTTGCGGATCGTCGCCCAATCAAAGCTTGTACGGTCGGGACGGGCATAGACGTGACTGGTGGTGAGCAACAGATAATGATTGCCTGGCAGCGGTTGTGGTACACCTTCGAGAAAGCGCCCCGAAGGTATATCCAGCAAGCCCGTTTCTTCGCGTGCCTCGCGCGCCGCGGCCACGGCATGTGGTTCGCCTGCTTCGACGGTGCCGGCCGGCAGTTGGATACCGGCGCGCGGGTGCTCAAAGAGCAGGAGTTCGGTGCCCTGCGTGGTTGTGCGGGTGACAAAGGCGGTGACTTTTTCAGCAGTGATCGACATCGGTGTTGCTCCTTATGGGGATGACGGTAGGGACTCGAAGGGCAGAGCGCCAATCGCCTCGAGCCGGTAGCATACCCCATCGTAGGAAAGGGTCGTCATCGAACATTCTGGCAGGACCACACCACTGTAGGGCTGCCGGCAAAAGTCTGGATGGATGCGCGCCAAATCGGAAGTATCGAAGACATTTAACAGGAAATCAGCGACTACGCCGCCGTGGGTCACCGCGGCCACGCTCCCCCCTGCTGCCTGCCGATAACAGTCGGCGACGAACTCCTCCAGCCGCTGGCCGGCTGTCCGACTTGAGTCACCAATCGCTGGTTGATAGTCGCGCTCTTGGCTGCTGCGCTCCCATTGGGTGATAAAGTCATCGAATGGTTGGTCAGCGATATCACCCCAATTCATCCGCTCGCGCAACCGTGGATCTTCGATAACGATAAGGCCCAAGGCTGCTGCGATGATCGCCGCCGTCTCGCGGGCACGCGCCAACGGGCTGCTGAAGAGCGCGGTAATGGGTTCGGCGGCCAACGCCGCGGCGAGTCGAGCCGCCTCGGCGCGGCCGGCTGCGGTTAACCCGGGATCGCCGATCAACTGGCAATCCCGTTTGCCATGACGAATGAAATGAATGCGCATGAAGTGATTATCCCGTTTTGTATGCCCTACGCTTCCTCTTCTCAGGGCAGCTTGTTGCCGGCGGCGCGATAGATTTCATACCATTCCTGACGGGTGAGCGTGATGGTGACGGCCTGGCAACTCTGCCTGACGCGATCTGGATTGGTGGTACCAATAATCGGCTGCATGTGTGCCGGGTGGCGCAAGAGCCAGGCGACGGCGATGGTCGTGTTGGTCACTCCCTTCTCGGCGGCCAGCGCGTCGATAGTTTTATTCAACTCGGGGAATTGGGGGTTGTCGAGGAAAACCCCTTCAAAAAAGCCGTATTGAAAGGGCGACCAGGGTTGGATGGTGATCTCGTGCAAGCGGCAGTAGTCGAGGATCGAGCCATCGCGGTTGACCCCTGCGTCGATCTGCATGTTGACATTCAAGCCAGCGTCGATCATACCCGTGTTGGTGATCGAGAGTTGGAGCTGGTTGAAGAGGATCGGCTGCTTGACAAACCTTTGCAGCAGTTCAATCTGCATGGGATTCTGGTTACTGACCCCAAAATAACGCACTTTGCCACTGGCTTCCAGTTTGCTGAAGGCTTCGGCCACCTCCTCTGGCTCCACCAGCGCGTCCGGGCGGTGCAGCAGCAGCACATCGAGGTAGTCGGTTTGCAGCCGCTGGAGGCTGCCGTCGACCGCGGCAAGGATGTGCGCCGCAGAGAAGTCAAAGAAGCCCTGGCGAATGCCGCACTTGCTCTGGATGAGCAGCTTTTCGCGCACCGTGGGGTTCATGCCCAGTGCCTCCGCAAACTTCTCCTCGGATTTGCCGCCGCCATAGATGTCGGCGTGATCGAAGAAGTTGATGCCCGCGTCGAGCGCGGTTTGCAGCAGAGTCGCCGCTTCTGGCGTAGGCAGCTTGGCGATGCGCATACAGCCCAGCGCGACGGCGGAGACCTGTAGGGTGCTGTTGGGAATGTTGAGATAGTTCATGCGTTTCCTTTTGGATAGTTTCCCGATAGGGAGTTGTTAAGTAAATGATGTAAAATAGAGACCTCAGTCGGAAAAAGGAGGTCGAAGCAATGGCAGAGCTAGCGCAAGTGGGGGACTTTTGTCCCAATCGAGCATGTGAATCCTACGGGAAAGTCCAAACGGGAGAAGCCAAACCGAATATCATCAAATTTGGCCGCAGCCGCCAAGGGCGTCAGCGGTACCGCTGCAAGACGTGTGGTCAAGCCTTCTGCGCGAGAACAGGGACACTCTTTCACAAGCGCAAGACCGCCGAAGGGGAAATCATCGAGTGCCTCGCCTTAATCGCCGAAGGGATGCGCATCAGCAGTGTGAGTCGAGTGAAGGGCATCAAAGAAGACACGATCCTAGACTGGATACGGAGTGCTGGTGCACATGCCGAGACGATTGAAGCAGTCTTGCTTGCCGAATATGAACTGAGCCGTGGTCAACTGGACGGTCTCTGGTCCAATGTCGGGAACAAAGGCGAAAAAAGGGTATCCCGAGAGCCCAAGCAGCGGCCAATGCTGGCGGTCAACAATGATTGAGATGGACACACGGCTGCGTGCCGCCCGTGGCATCGCCAATACCGAAACGGAAGCGGCGACGATCGTCTTCGAGACCCTCAAAGAACGCGGCCATCCGACGATGCCCCCACCCACGGTTTCCGACGGCTGGGGCGGTAACCGCAAGGCGATGGTCGAAGTCTATGGCCAAGTGCCTGCGTAGCAAGGTTCCGACTGGCAGAATTCCTTGCGTGGAGCGTTCTGTTTTTCGCTTTTATTCACTTGCTCTGTCAGCCATTTGTCACAGTTGGCAACTACCAATTGTGGTTCAATCCGGCAATTGAACATATGTGATTATTCGCGAATTCTTGAGTTATAGGCAAGTATATTTCTTCCCAACTCGATTGTTTAATCAGATTGCTGCGAGCCTTTACGATGCAACAGAAGCCAAAGAAACTTCTCGACCGCGTGCGCGACGCCCTTCGTGTCAAACATTATTCCTATACACAAAATCAGGCGCTGCGTGCGTTGCTTTTTCTCTATCGTCATATGCTCAATATTGAACTCATAGATCGTAGTGATGCCGTGCGTGCGAAGAAAGAGAAATGCCTACCTACTGTGCCAACCCTGCATCTCTCCCGCCGGCACTGTTCGGCTTTGCCGCTAAAGAACTTGCCGAACTCTTCGGGATCCGGCATACTAATGGCTACTTCGCAAGTAGAATCACCCCAACCGGAAGAGCGTTCGTTCGCTCTCTGGCCAGCTACGCTCGATCTATTGGATCGCTGATCACAATCGACCAGGAGACAGACATGACCAAACTCTACGATCTCTCGCAACCGCTTAACGCCGACTGTTCGTTTTGGCCCTTTTACCCTCCTTTTGAGGTGAAGTATTTCAAGCGCAAGAGCGAACATGGCGTCAATGCACAATATATTCAAACCTCCAACCACATGGGCACCCACCTTGATGCGCCGCGCCACTTTGTCACCAACGGCAAGACGATCGACCAGCTGCCGCTTGAGTGGCTCTATGGCGACGGCGTCATTGTGGATCTGAGCGATATGCTCGATGACCTGGACGTCTTCGGGCCAGAGGATATCGAGAAGCGGGTCGAGGTGCGCGATGGCGACATCTTGATTATCAACACCGGCTGGCACAAGTACACCTTCCTCGCGCCCGACGGTGACGAAGAGCGCTATATTCAGCGCCACCCCGGCCCGCACCACAGCATCTGCCAATGGTTGCTCGACAAAAAGATCCACGTCTGGGGCGTCGACATGATCTCGACTGACCACCCGATGAATCTGCCGATTGGCCGCTTCCTGGGCGCGGGGGGACTCAACCACTGGCAAAAGGTGCGCAAGATCTGTGAAGCGAAATTTGGTGGCTCCGACAAGGTCGATGAGATGTTCCCAGAAAGCGCGTATCAACTGACGCACAACGCGCTCTTCCCACACGACTGTGTGCATGTGGAGAATATGGGTGGGCAGATCGGCGCGCCCGAGTTGCAGAATCGCCGGCTGACAATTGGGATCTTTCCCTGGTTGTTTAAGGGTGGCGAAGCCGCGTTCTGTCGCGCGGTGGCGTTTGTTGAGGAGTAAGATTCGATTTATCGCCGTTGACTGCCCCGGTGTCACCGGGGCAGTCAACGGCGATAAACGACCATTTCTTCCAAATCTATCCTCGCGAGCGCATGTCGTGGTACAATCTCCTCAGTATTTACCTGCTGAGCATTCAATGGAGTAACCTATGCCAAAGCCAAGCATCTATGACGTTGGCCTCGCTAAAAATCCGGCCAACTACGTTCCCCTCTCCCCACTGACCTTTCTAGAGCGGGCAGCGTCAGTCTTCCCACGGAACACCTCGGTTGTCCACGGTGATGACCGCTACACCTGGGCGGAGACCTACGAACGGGCGCGGCGGTTGGCATCGGCGTTGACCAAACGAGGCATTGGCCTGGGTGACACCGTCTCGATCATGGGCTTTAACACGCCGCAGATGTACGAGGCACACTTTGGCGTGCCAATGACCGGCGCGGTGCTCCACTCGATCAACACCCGGCTCGACGCCAATACCATAGCCTTTCAATTGCAACATGCTGAAAGCAAGATTTTTCTCACCGACACCGAGGTGTCTACCACAATCCGTGAAGCGTTAGCCCAACTGGAAAACCCGCCATTAGTGATTGACATCGTCGATCCCCATAGCGATGGAGGCGATCAATTGGGCGAGCTCGACTACGAAGCGCTGCTGGCCGAAGGCGATCCCGATTACACGTGGCAACTGCCGGATGATGAGTGGCAGGCGATCACGCTTAACTATACCTCCGGCACGACGGGTAACCCCAAAGGCGTCGTCTATCACCATCGCGGGGCCTATCTCAACGCCGTCAGCAACATTGTTGACGGCAACTTGGGCCAGCACCCGGTCTATCTCTGGACGCTGCCGATGTTCCACTGCAACGGCTGGTGCTTTCCGTGGACTTTGGCTGCGGTCGCCGGCACAAGCGTCTGCCTGCGCAAAGTGCGCGCCGATCTCATTTATGAGTTGATTGAGCAAGAAAGCGTGACCCATTACTGCGGCGCGCCAACGGTCCACTATATGCTCGTCAATGCACCGGATGAGTTGCGGGTGAAGAAGCAGCACCGGATCCACGGGTTGGTTGCGGCCGCGCCACCGCCCGCCGCAGTCCTCCAGAAGATGGCCGAGAATGACTTTGAGATCACCCACGTTTACGGCCTCACCGAGACCTATGGCCCCGCTACCCTCTGTGCCTGGCACAACGAGTGGAACGACCTGCCAATCGAAGAGCAGGCACGGCTCAAGTCGCGCCAGGGGGTGCGCTATCTCATGCTCGAAGCGCTGACCGTCCTTGATCCGCTCACGATGGCACCGGTCCCCGCCGACGGCGAGACGCTGGGCGAGGTGATGTTCCGCGGCAACAACGTAATGATGGGCTATCTCAAAAACCCCGAGGCGACCGAGAAAGCCTTTGCCGATGGTTGGTTCCACAGTGGGGACTTGGGGGTGATGCACCCCGATGGCTACATTGAGTTGAAAGATCGCTCCAAGGATATCATCATCTCCGGCGGCGAAAATATCTCGACCATCGAAGTCGAAAATGTGCTCTACCGCCACCCCGCGATCCTCGAAGCCGCGGTCGTCGCCCGGCCGGATGAGAAGTGGGGCGAGACGCCCTGTGCCTTTGTCGTGTTGCGCGATGGAGCGACGGTGACGGCGGACGAGATCATCGCCTACTGCCGGGAAAACATGGCCCATTTCAAAGCGCCGCGCACGGTCGTCTTTGGCGAATTACCCAAGACCTCGACGGGGAAGGTGCAGAAGTTTGTGTTGCGCGAGCAGGCGAAGGTGTTGTAGCAAACAGGAGATTTTTATGCACACAGTATATCGACTGAATTCAGCAGAATTGGATTATGCGTTTTTTGAATCATTGAAAACGCTATTTAAGGACAAAGAGATCGAGATTATGGTCTCAGAAGTCGATGAAACCGCGTATTTGATGAGCACGGCTGCCAATCGAAAACATTTGCTGAACGCAATCAAAAATATCGAGCGTGGTACAAATCTTGTGACTGTCGATATCGACGCGCTAGAAGCACTTGCCGATGAGCCATGAGACCAATCACATTTGACGGTGACGCCTTTGAACAGTTGGTAAGTTGGGCCGTTGAGGACAAAAAGATTCATGCGCGGATTATTCGGCTGATCAAGGAGATCGATCGCAGCCCGCACACCGGACTGGGCAAGCCGGAACCACTGCGTCATGATTTTGCCGGCTATTGGTCACGTCGGATTACAGATGAACATCGACTGGTTTACAAAGTTAGTGAAGCTGGGATTCTGATTGCGGCATGTAAATTTCATTATGATTGAATATATAACCAATGAAAGCCATCCACTACGACGCTGAAGGCGATATTCTATCGGTCACCTTTGCGGAAGCTGGTACACAGCAACAGACAGGCATTGAACTTTCTGACAACATCGTGCTGTATTCAATACCTTCGCCAAACCTTGTTTTGGCGGAAATTTCCAGATGTCATTCCTGCGCAGGCAGGAATCCATCTTCATGTTACACGAGTAGATTCCTGCCTGCGCAGGAATGACGGCTCTAATTTCTGAAATTGGCGAAGGTATTGGTATTACAACCTGGAAACAAAAGAACCGCTCCACCTCATCCTGCTGAGCTATCAGGCCATAGTACAAGCCAGTACGCAACAATCGATTTTGTTGGAAGGGCTGGCCAATGCACCGACGAGGATACAAAAGACAATCGCCACGATTCTAAGCAGTACACCCATCAGTGCATTTTTGCAATTGGTGGAGGGAGACGACAACAATCTTCCCACCAGTCGGTTGCGTGAAGTTTTTACACCCTCTGCACTGCAAACGGTGTTGGCGGCTTAAATTTCCAATCGCTATGCAAATTCTCGGCACCAGCTACAACATCCCGTGGCTGCCTCAACCCAACGCGATCAGCCTGATTCTCGCTGAAGGCTTGCCGCAGCGCGAACTGATCTCCAGCGCACTCGCGTTGGCCTTTCACGAGGGCAACTTCTTGATGACCAACCTTCATGCGCGCGGGTGGGACATCCCTGGCGGTCATATCGAGCGGGGAGAGACGCCAGAGCAGACGATGCGCCGCGAAGTGATGGAGGAAGCAGCGGTTGAATTAGGGTCGGTGCACTTGTTAGGGTACCAACGCATTCGGCTCCTTGGTGACGTGCCTGAGGGCTATCGCTATCCCCATCCAGACAGTTATCAAGTCTTTTACATTGGCACCGTTACGAAGATTTTGCCCTTCACACCAACCGCAGAAGCTGGTGATCGTGCATTTTTTACGTTGGAGGACGCTCTGAACCAAAAGTGGACACAGGAAAACCACTTGATGTTTAATGCGGCGCGAAATAAAATGGGATATTTTGATTAGGAGAGAAGCATCGTGAGTGCAACTGTCACAGCAACCGCCACCCAGACGAACGGAACGAGTTCACAGCCAGACGACGAACCAATCCTACTACGCACTGATAAAAATGGCGTCGCCACCTTGACGCTCAATCGACCAAAGCAGTTCAACGCCCTCTCACAGGCCATGTTGGCTGCCCTGCAAGACGCGCTCGACGCCATCGCCACGGACGAAACCGTGCGCGTCGTTGTCATTGCCGCCAACGGGCGCGCCTTTTGCGCCGGCCACGACCTCAAGGAGATGCGTAGCCACAGCGAGCAGGAATTTCACCAGGCGCTCTTTGAGCAGTGCAGCCGTATGATGATGACGATCAACCATCTGCCCCAGCCGGTGATCGCCCGTGTCCACAGCCTCGCCACCGCCGCGGGTTGTCAACTGGTCGCCGCCTGTGATTTGGCCGTCGCCGCCGAGGAAGCGACCTTTGCCACGTCAGGCATTCGGGTGGGCCTATTCTGTTCGACTCCGTCAGTGGCGGTCAGTCGCAACTTGGGACGCAAGAAGGCGATGGAGATCCTGCTCACGGGCGACTTTATCGACGCCAAGACGGCCGAGCGCGAAGGACTGATCAACTACGCCGTCCCCGCCAACCAACTCGACGCCACCATCACCAAACTGACCGACGCCATCGTCGCCAAGTCCCCCTACGCCGTCGCCTCGGGCAAGGGGATGTTCTACAAACAGCTCGAAATGGAGATGGCCGACGCCTACCATTATGCCGCCGACGTCATGGCCTGTGATATGATGGCAAGTGACGCGGCCGAGGGGATCGATGCGTTTATTCAGAAGCGGCAGCCGGTTTGGCAGGGGAAGTAAATTGTGAAACCAGCACCCTTTGACTACTACGCTCCAACCACAACCGACGAGGCACTCGCCCTGCTGACCGAGCACGGTTACGACGCCAAACCACTCGCCGGCGGCCAAAGCCTGATCCCGACGATGAACTTTCGGCTGGCGCAACCGGCGGTGCTGGTCGATCTGAACAACCTGCCTGCCCTGGCCTATATTGCGCCAACCGCCGACGGGGGCCTGCGCATCGGCGCGATGACCCGCCAACGGCACATCGAACGGAGCCCGTTGGTTGCCGAGCGTGCACCGCTGCTCCACGCCACCATGCCCTCCATCGCGCACACGCAGATCCGCAATCGGGGCACGATCGGCGGCAGTCTGGCCCATGCTGACCCCGCGGCTGAGTTGCCGGTGATTGCGGTGACACTGGGCGCGCAATTAAGAACCCAGAGCAGCGGCGGCGAACGATGGGTGGCGGCGGAAGATTTTTACATCGGTCTCTTTACGACCGATTTGCAGCCGGAGGAGATTGTCACCGAGATTCTGTTGCCGCCGGTTGCAGCGCATAGCGGCTGGTCCTTCCAGGAGATCGCCCGCCGTCACGGGGATTATGCGATTGTCGGCGTGGCCGCGCATGTGCAGTTGGATGAGCAAGGGCGTTGTCAACAGGCCAAGATCGGCTTGCTCAGTGTCGGCGAAGGGCCGGTACAGGCGCGAGGCGCAATGGCGCTGTTGCAGGGGGAAGCACCAACCGCCGATTTAATCACCGCCGCCGCCGAACAGTGCGCCACCCACGATATTGATCCCACTGCGGATATCCACGCCTCGGTTGCGTTCCGCCGTCATCTTGCAAAAGTGCTAACAACACGGACATTAACGGAAGCATTTCAGCGCGCGGAGGCAGCATGAGCAACCAACCAAACCGCAACCAACCCCATCTCATGGCCGCGTATGGTGGCGAAGGCTGGCAACCGCGTAGCCGTTCGTTGGCCAGCGAGCTCGGCTCGCTCTGGGGCGCGTGTGGCGTCAACAGCGAATGGGCCACGCTCAAAACCGTGCTGCTCCACCGTCCCGGTGACGAACTTGCCGCATCGGCCGATCCAAATGCGGTACAGATGGTCGAAGCACTTGATATTCCCAAGGCACAAAGCCAGCATGATGCCATTGCCCAGGCGTATCGGGATAATGGCGTCACTGTTCACTACGTCACCCCACCGACAACACCGACCCCCAACCAGATGTTTTGCGCCGATCTCATGTTTATGACGCAGGAAGGGTGCATTCTAGCGCGACCGGCCTCCGATGTGCGCTCCGGAGAAGAGCGGCAGTTGGCAGCGGCGCTGGCGCGAGAAGGGGTGCCGATTTTGCGCAGCATTAGCGGTCGGGGTGTCTTTGAAGGGGCCGACGCGGCGTGGATTACACCAACGCAAGTGATGGTGGGTCGGGGCATTCGCACCAATCAGGCGGCGATTGAGCAGATGCGCGCGGTGTTAGCGGAAAGTGGGGTCGAAGTTATCTCGTTTGACATGCCGATTGGCACAATGCATCTGCAAGGCATGGTGCGCTTTGCCGACCACAATTTGGCGTTGGCTTGGCCGGTGCGGTTGGCCTATCATGCGGTGGAGGCGTTGAAAGCGGCTGGCTATCGGGTTGAATTTTTGCCCGACGTCAATGAGTCGATCCACAACGCCGCCTTTAACTTTGTCACGTTGGGGCCGCGTAAAATTTTAATGGCCGCGGGCAACCCGGTGACACAACGTTTCTACGAAAGTCTTGATATTGAGTGCGTGACGGTCAATGTCGACGAGCTGTACAAAGCCGCCGGCTCGATTGGCTGTCTGAGCGGCATTGTCGAACGGGAGATGGTCTAGCATGTTCTCCACAGCAGGCTTTACCCATGCCATCGTGCGCAAAGCTGGTCCGAACTTTGCCGATGGGATCACAACAGCGGATTTAGGAAGGCCGGACTATGTACTCGTCTTGGCGCAACATGCTGCTTATGTTGCCACGCTGCAACGTCTTGGCTTAGCCGTTGTGGAGCTTGATCCGCTGCCCGATCATCCTGACGCCCATTTTGTCGAGGATACGGCGGTGATCGTGCCTGAGGTGGCGGTGGTTGCCAACATGGGCGCGCCGGCGCGGCAGGGCGAAGAACAGGCGATGGCACCGCTGTTGGCCCAATATCGACAACTAGCCGCTATCGAACTTCCCGGCACCTTTGATGGCGGCGATGTGCTGGTTGTTGAGAAGCACTGTATGATCGGCATCTCTGAGCGCACCAATAAATCTGGCGCGCAGCAGTTGGGCGAGACGCTGGCAAAGTACGGCTATCGTTGGGATGCAATTCCCGTGGGCGCAGGGCTGCACTTCAAGAGTAGCGTCAACTATGTGGGGAAGAATACGCTGCTGATTGACGAGGCGTTTGTCGAGTATCCAGCCTTTGCGGGGTATGCTAAACTTGTGATTGAGCCCGATGAGCTCTACGCCGCCAACACGTTGTGGATCAACCACCACCTGCTGACGCCGGCCGGTTTTCCAAAGACCAAAGCGCAATTGGCGACGTTGGGCCTGCCGATTATTGAATTGGAGACCAGCGAACTGCGCAAAATGGATGGCGGGTTGACCTGTTTATCGTTGCGATTTTAACACAATCTGGGCTCAAAAGTAGGATTGACAGGCGGGTTCAAAAGCAATGATATCACCCTACATATCGACCGTATCAGGTAACCAACAAAATGTCAGTTTGGCACAACAGATTGAAGATTGAGCAGTCTGTACAGAATTATGTAAATATGGCGTGCAAATATGAACGCATTCAGCTTGTTTGTACATCACAAAACGCATTTGGGGAGAACTTCCCGATGATTTTGCAATAGCTGTCCACATGCTTCCGTACGATCAATTGTTAGATGTTTTGGATAAGGTATTGGATGCCAAGACCCTTGACGAAGTGATTGAGGCATTAGAGTTGTCCCTTTTTAACGGATCTAGGTGACTGTCACTGTCCACAACCAAATTCATACAGCCGGTCACACAGTGGACAGTGACAGTCACTTCAGCCTCAGCATTTAATTAGAACAACTCTATTGAATTAATCAATAATCTAAACTACGGTTGCTTTGCATACGCGAACTTTCTTGCCGGTTTTGGCAGATTCCAAGTGAAGTTTTCAAACAGAGCTGAGTATAGATGCAAATAATTTCTGGCAAGTGCAGGGTAATGAAATTATGGGTAGAGATAATATAGCCATGTCAGCAGTTCATTCAATAAACGTTACCGTCAATGGCACCGCCTACGAACGCACCGTCGAGCCGCGCCTGCTGCTCAGCGATTTCCTGCGCCACGAACTCAACCTGACCGGCACGCATGTCGGCTGTGAACATGGCTCGTGTGGCGCGTGCACGATTCTGCTCGATGAACCGGCAGCAGAGAGCGGCGCTGCCGCCAGACAAGTGGCCGTGCGCTCGTGTATTATGTTCGCGGTACAAGCAAATGGTCACGCGCTTACAACCGTTGAAGGGTTGACGCCCGATGGCAATAGCAACCATCTCCACCCGCTCCAGGAGGCCTTCCGCGAAAAGCATGGGCTGCAATGTGGTTACTGTACACCCGGTTTCTTGATGACACTGGTGCCATTTCTCGAAGAAAACCCAAACCCCACGGATGAAGAGATCCGCGACGCAATTTCAGGAAATATCTGTCGCTGCACGGGCTATCAGAATATTGTAGAGGCGGTGAAATTGGCCGCTATTGGCCGGGGGTAACGATGACCAAACCAATCACCGTCTACGGTCACCCAACCTGCCCGGGCGTCCCCCCTGTACGCGCCCTGTTGGGGCAGAGCAAGATCGAGTACACCTATGTGAACATCCGCCAGGATCCCGCGGCCGCCGCGCTTGTGCGCTCGATCAACAACGGCAACGAGAGCGTGCCGACGCTTGTCTTCCCCGACGACACGACGTTGACAGAACCCTCTGCCGGTGAACTCAAGCAGAAGCTAGAAACGCTTGGCTATCAAGTTTCCCCGCTTGCCTGGCTGCTTGGCAATAGTTGGTTGATGATCACTGGCCTTATCGTCCTGTATGCCCTATTGCGGTTTTTCCAAATCTTGTAAAGCACACACGCTCTATGACCACACGCTACTTCGGCCAACCAATCAAGCGCAACGAAGATCCTCGCCTCCTCACCGGCCAGGCGCTCTTTACCGATGATGTACACATGCCCGGGATGTTGCATGTTGCCTTTGTGCGTAGCGATTATGCCCACGGCACGATCCGCAGCATCGATACGACCGCCGCGCGGGAAGTGCCTGGCGTCATTGCCGTCTACACTGCCGCGGATCTGGGCGACTATTGGCAACCGGGCCCGCTGCTTGTGCCGCCACCACCAATCCCCGATCTGGTCTTCAATCCACAGACGCAGGTACCGCTGGCCAAGGGTAAAGTGCGCCATGTCGGCGAGCCGCTGGTGGCCATCGTGGCCCAAAGTCGTTACATCGCCGAGGACGCCGCCGA
This sequence comes from Caldilineaceae bacterium, assembly GCA_034432375.1. GTDB lineage: Bacteria > Chloroflexota > Anaerolineae > Caldilineales > Caldilineaceae > JAHBVH01. Next base: position 157,464 of record DAOUCA010000169.1, on the reverse strand, counting down.
ACAGGTGCTGGTGATGATCGATCCGTTGCCGGCGGTGGTCGATATTGAAACGGCGTTGTCCGCAGATGCAGCGTTGATTCACGAGGGATTGGAACAGAATCTCAACGCGCACGCTATTCAGCGCAAAGGTGATTATGCTACAGCTCGCGCGCAGGCAGATGTCGTCATCAAGCGCCGCTTTCTCTACGACCGTGGCACCGCGGCAGCAATGGAAAACCGTGGCATCGTCGCCAGTTGGGACGCCAAGGCGGAACAGTTGACGATGTATGATACGACGCAAGCGCCGATTGCGATCCGCAACGGGATCGCGGCCATGTTGGGGCTGTCCGAAAAGCAGGTGCGGGTGATTGCACCCTTTATCGGCGGTGGCTTTGGGCCGAAGATCATGATGTTTTACCCGGAAGAGGTGGTGCTGGCATGGATCACGGTGCAGTTGGGCTTGCCGGTGAAGTGGATTGAGGATCGCCAAGAAAACTTTTATGCGACAACCCAAGAGCGCGGGCAGGTCCACGAAGCAGAAATCGCACTGACCAAGGAGGGTCGTGTGCTGGGTGTCAAGGATGTCTTTGTACACGATGCTGGTGCCTATGCTCCTTACGGACTAACCGTGGCGCTCAACAGTCAGTGTACATTGCTAGGTCAGTATGACATTGAGAACTATTACTCCGAATTCAAATCCGTCTTTACCAACAAACCCATCGTGACGCCCTACCGCGGCGCGGGGCGCCAACATGGTGTCTTTGTGATGGAGCGGCTGCTCGACCTCGCGGCCAAAAAGTTGGGCTTGGATCGGGTGGAAATTCGTCGCCGCAATCTTATCCCACCAGAAAAATTCCCCTATAATAATCAAGTGATCTACCAAGACTTTGCCCCCTTAGTTTATGACAGTGGCAACTACGAACCAGCACTCGATAGAGCCGTTGATCTGATCGGCTACCACCAATTCCTAGCCGAAGAGCAGCCCCGCCTGCGCGTTGCCGGCAAGCACGTCGGCATCGGCATTGTCACTTATGTCGAGGGCACCGGTATTGGGCCCTACGAAGGGGCACGCGTGACGGTGGAGACGAGCGGCCGCGTCAGCGTGGCCACTGGCGTGGGAACGCAAGGGCAGGGGCACTATACCTCTTTTGCCCAGATCGTTGCCGAACAACTGGGCGTCGATGTTACTAATATTCGCCTGACGACGGGCGATACCGCTGAATTTTATTGGGGGGCGGGTACCTTTGCCAGCCGTGGTGCCGTGGTGGCCGGCAACGCGATTCATGCGGCGTCAGTGAAAGTGCGGGAAAAGATCTTGCAGCGGGCCTGTGAGGAACTAGAGGTTGATGAGGGCGATTTGGAGCTAGTTGATGGAACGGTGCGCGTTAAAGGCTCGCCGGAAAGCGCCATTAAGCTGGGCGATCTGGCCGCACGCGCCAATCCGATGCGTGGCGCGGTCAAGCCGGGTACCGAACCTGGCTTGGAGGCGACCGACTATTTTGGGCCGGAGCGGGGCGCGACCGCGAGCGGCGTTCACGCCATGATCATCGAAGTTGATCCCGAGACGATGATGGTCGAGATCAAAAAATATGTCGTCGTGCATGACTGTGGCCGGGTCATCAACCCGATGATCTTAGAAGGACAGATCCAGGGTGGTGTGGCGCAAGGCATTGGCAACGCTTTCTATGAACAGCTCCACTTTGACGAAAACGGGCAATTGCTCAATGCTTCGTTTATGGATTACCTCTTACCCACGGCAGAGACAGTGCCGCTGATTGAGACCGATCATGTGGAGACACCGTCGCCGCTCAATCCACTGGGGGTTAAAGGTGCGGGCGAAGCCGGAGCCATTCCTGTCGGTGCACTTTTTGCCCAAGCATTGGAGGATGCCCTGCAAGAATTTGATATTGAATTATTAGAAATACCGCTCAGTCCCAGTAGACTCTTTGATCTAGGGTCTGTTGACATATAAATTTTGCAGGGTTGAAACCCGCTGCTAACACCGAAAAGCCGCCTCAGCGGCTACATACCTAGCCGCTGAGGCGGCTTTTCGGTGTTATACGCAAATCAGAATGAAAGCCCTAGTTTCGGCCAGCGTGCGTCGCACTGACGGAAGCATCTAGCGGACTGGAAGCCGTTGGCGGTCAGTGCGACGCACGCGATCCCGTTGGTCCGCAAAACTCCGGTTCTCATTCTAAACGCAGTATAGTAATGTAAATCCTGATCGATCAAGCAACGCACAATGAAAGGAGGTCCCCCATGCAGATGGTACTGTTTGTATTGGATAATCCCGACCTGTTAGATGATCTATTGGATGGCTTGCACGCCGTGGGCATCAGTGGTGTGACGCTGCTGGAGAGCAGTGGCAGCTATCGTCACCATGCAGTTCTCGTAGGCGCGCGCCATGTTGCGACCAATTCTATTCTGAACCAACGGATCGAAGAGGGCCACTATACCCTCTTCACCGTCGTACCCGATGAGGCGGCGGTGCAGCAATGTCTGACCGCCATCGAAACAGTCGTCGGCGATCTGGATCAACCCAACAGTGGGATCTTTACCAGTTGGGAAGTGGGAACTACCAAAGGAGTTCCGGCGACCTTACAGCCGGGGGTCGCCAACTGGGGAGAGGATGAGGCATGATCTGGCTACGTTTTGGTCTCAGTGCGCTCTTTGTCGTACTGGCTGCGGTCCAGTTGGCAAAATATGGCGATGTCATTGCGCTGCGTACCCGCTTGGGCGGTCTTTTTATCGGCACGATTTTGCTGGCAACAGCCACCTCCTTACCAGAATTGCTGACGGCGATCAACTCGATCCAGGCAGGTGCGCCGAGTCTCTCCGGCGGTGACTTTTTTGGTAGCAGCATGTTCAACATGCTCATGTTGGCGATTCTTGATCTGTTGCACCAACAGAAACGGTTGTTGCGCCAAGTTGCCATGCAACATGCCCTAACCGCGGGGCTGGCAATTTTGCTCATGGGTATCGCAATTTTCGCCGTGTTGGCCAACGTAGATGTGCGGATTGGTTGGGTAGGGCTGGATAGCCTAGTGCTCATCGGGATCTATCTCTACGGCATGGGGTTGCTCAATCGCAATGGCCGGCACCTAGGCGGTGGTGAGCCAGATGAAGCGGATCTGCCCGAGGGGACGCCCAGCCTGCGCACGGCGCTGATTGGCTTTGGCCTGGGTACCGTTGTCCTCGTCATCGTAACGCCGGTATTGGTGCGCAGTTCGTTGGGCATTGCCGAGATCACAGGGTTGGGTGTGGGCTTTGTCGGTGCGGCCATGGTTGCGGTGATCACGTCGCTGCCGGAAGCGGTGACGACGATTGCCGCCGCGCGCATGGGGGCCTACAATCTGGCGGTGGGTAATCTCTTTGGGAGCAATGCCTTTAATATGTTTGCGTTGGGCATCGCCGACTTCTTTTATCTCGATGGCCGCTTTCTCGGTGTGATCAATCCAGCGTTGATGCTAGCCGGCATCATGGGGCTGCTGCTCACCAGCATGGCGCTGATTGGCAATCTCGCGCGCGAAGAACGCCGTCTGTTCTTTATCGAAGTCGATGCGCTGGTGATTTTGATTGGCTACATTGTGGGCATGTGGGTGCTCTATCATCAGGGGATTCTGTAAGGCCATTTCAAATTGGTACCTGCCCCAGGGCGCGTTGGATTCAATGCCGCAAGGGTACTCCCCTACGACCCAATTCGTCATAGAGCCGAAAAAGTTAAGAAAGGCCGCCTTTTACAGAAGCCAAAACGACCAATAAATTGGCCGACTATACTCAAATCAGAATGAAACACCTAGTTTCGGCCAGCGTGCGTCGCACTGACGGAAGCATCTAGCGGACTGGAAGCAGTTGGCGGTCAGTGCGACGCACGCGATCCCGTTGGTCCGCAAAACTCCGCTTCTCATTCTGAACGCAGTATAACAGGGCTATTTGCAGGCTCCATTGTAGAGGATTGCTTAAGTAAGTAACCTTTCGGTATCGTAACAGCTCGACTTATAGACTAATCATTGAAAGGGCAGAGAGGAAAGAGAGAGAAATCAATCCTCCTCCTTACGACTTGACCAGGATTATGATCGCTTACACTTGCCAATGCAATCAGTCCGTTGTACCATAAGCTTACATTACATTCAGGATAGCTGAGTTGTAATCGTCTTGTAGCTACGACTAACAAATGCGCCAGCAAATTTCTGTTCCGAACAGTCAAAGTCAAAGAGACCTTTCCGGTCAGCGATCTTCCCTCTTACCATCCTTACAGTGGTCAATTGACCCTCGCCTTCTCATCGCCGTGCTCAGTGCATTGCTCTATCATGGCGTGCTCTCTGTCTACGGCACCTATCGCAACACCTACGATGCCTATGTCCACATCTTTTTTGCCGACCATTGGACGCGCGGCTGGTTTGATCATTGGGATCCGCGCTGGTACACCGGCTTTACGCTCACGAGTTACCCGCCGCTCTCCCAGCAGTCGGTAGCCGCGCTCTCGTTTCTCACCGGCGATCTGCGCCTTTCGTTTGGCATCGTCCAGGCGACCGCGATGATTGTCATGACGATCGGGATGTATCGCTTTGCCCAATTGTGGGTAAGCAAAGAAGCGGCTGGGTGGGCGGCACTCTGGCTCGTCTTCTCATCGGCGATGGCCGAAACGATCCACGTGTTTGGACAATTGCCCACCACCTATTCGCTGGCACTCTTGCTCAATGCGTTGCCCTTTACCTATCGCTGGATTGTCAACGGAAAGCCATCGGATCTGGCGAAATGTTGGGCCTTTACCGCGGCGACAACTGGTGCGCACCATGTCACCACCCTCTTTGGCTCGGTCTTTATTACAGCGCCAGTCGTTGTCTTGGCCCTAGTGGAACGCTTCCGCATGGAAATGGCCAACGAGCCCGGGGCCCATCCGCGCTTTGTCACCGGCAAGAATTGGCGGGCGCTGATCTTTCGACGGGCGCGGCGTGTGGTTGGCCCCCTGATTCGCACAGCGATCTTCGGTGTCGGGACAATTGCGCTCTTGCTGATCGTTGTCTTTCCCTACTGGGCCTGGAGCAAATCTGACCCGATCACCCAAGTCTCGATTCCCCACGCTAGCCGCGATAATTTTCTGGTCAACACGAGCGCTGGGCTGGTCTTTTGGCTGATTCCCTATGGCATGTTGCTCTTTGCGATGCCCTACTGCTTCTACAAAGGGTATAGCACCAAAGCGTGGCCGATGGCAGCGTCAATCTCACTGCTTGCCGTGCTGGGCACCGGCGGTACAACGCCTATCCCAAAGCTGCTGCTCGGCGGCGCTTTTGACATTCTAACCCTCGATCGCTTTACGCTCTGGGCCTCGATCCTGATGTTGCCATTGGCCGGCGAATATGTGGTGAGCTTGTTACATGGCAATTTGGCCCGCTGGCTGGTGGAACAATTTGGGCTGCTCGTCCAACGAGGTATGGTGGTTTTTACGATTTTGGGGTTACTGCTCTGTTCAATTTTTGTCGTCAACCTGACCCAGTTTCGCAAATTTCAACCAGCGCCCATCGATGTGCAGCCAATCGTCAACTTTCTGCAAAAGGATGAACATTGGCGTTGGCGCTACATGACGATGGGCTTTGGCGACCAGATGGCGTGGCTTTCGGCGCAGACTACCGCCGCGCAGATCGATGGCAACTACCATTCGGCCCGCCGCCTACCAGAGATGACGACGACGCCTGTCGAGCGGTTGGAAGGGGCAAAATTTAGCGGCATTCCCGGTCTCGGCTCGTTGCAACAATTTATCAATGTGCCGGACAAGTACAATCTGAAGTATATCTTTTCCAATGATCAATTCTACGATCCGTTGCTCTTTTTTTATGGCTGGCATCGGATCCAACTGCTGGAAAATGGCATCGCCGTTTGGGAGCGCGCCGATATTCCGGTGCTGCCAGAGGTGCTGCCGCGCAAAGAGATCCCTTTCTACCAACGGCTGATGTTTGGGATCCTGCCGCCGCTGGCCCTCGTTCTTTCGGTATTGGCAGTTACCGCGCAATTCTGGCGTATCCCCTTTTTGTTGATTGGCGAAGTGCTGGGGCTGCGGCCCTGGTTTGAGCGTTTCTACGATTGGGCAACCGGTCCCTTTGAACGGCTATGGACGCGGATGGACCAACGGCTGCTAGCGGCCTCGGTTTTACCAGCGGGCGTGCGCGGGCGTGCACCGCGCTGGCAGCTCTATATCCACCTGGCGTTGCGGCGTCTTCGTCGGCGCGTGCGGCCGGCATCGACAACGGCCCGCCAGGTACGAACGGGGTTACTTCTGACGATCATTCTGCTACTGCTTGTGACCGCCGGTCTGCGCATCCGCGCCTACTATCGCGATCCCCTCTACCAGGTCAACAGCTACTACGACGATCTCGATTTCCGCCGCTTTCAAGATGCCTATCAGCGACTAAATCCAGACACGCGACCCGCCTTTGATCAATATCTGCTCAACCTCTCGGTGCAAGGGGGGCTAGTTGCCTCCTATGCGAAGCTCGATAGCCTCTATACGACGGTGTTAGCCGCCGATGTGGAGCAGATGCGTGTCCAAGTTGAGACGCGCTACATCACCGCGCTTTCATATTACACAGACACGCAGACATTGGTGTTGACGAATAACAGCGATGAAGGCTGGCGGATCGAACCGGCGACGCTCGATGTACGCGTCCCTCCCGATCAATTTTTGCGCCGGCCGGCAGTCGAGTGGCTCTCGTTGGGGCGACGTAGCGTGACCACCAGTGTCACCGACTTTGCCGATCTCCTTGACCGCCCGGAATTGGCGATTCTTTCGGCCCGCCTTGTGACGCACGATCTAGGCCCCAAAGGGGTCGGCTATAGCCTGGTTGGCGAAGTGATGAATACTGATGTCGATCCAGCCGATGTTACCGTTTCGGGTTATATTTACGATGATAAGGATACGCTACTCACCTGGTACAACGCCGGGGCCGGCATGATGCACAAACTCTTTCCGCAGGAGATCACTCCTTTTCGCATTGACTTTCAGGGAGTGGCGGGGTTGGCGTTGAAAGATACGCGGGCACCACTGCCCTTCTCGCCCGATGCCGCTTGGACTTATGTTCTGCCGGGCGACGAGAAGATTGGGCGCTTTGACGTTTTCGCCAAAGCCGTTGTCACGCAGCGCGATCTCGACCGCGACGTAGGGGTTCAAGGGCTGCGCGTAGAACCGAGTGCGCTTGGCTATCAGCTTCAAGGCAGTTTAGTCAATACCGGCATCAAAGAAGCGGTGATCCCTCATCTTCTGGTCACCTATTATGATGCCCAAGGCGAGGTGGCCTGGGTTGATGATTTCTTTCTGCCGCAAGCGTTGCGTCCCCAACGGACCATGGAATTTGCCGTGGATCTGACTTCGGCCACCGCGGTTACACCGCTCGATATTCAGAGCGGCAGCTACAGTAACGCGCGACAGCTTGCACCAGTCCAGCCCCCACCCCGTGCCGACTGGCTTGGCCTACCGAGCGCGATGGGTTATGCCTACTTGCGGGTGAGTTTGCATTACTTTACAGGGGTGCAGTAGTGGATGCTCGATACCCCACCCCGGCCCTCCCCGACATCGGGGAGGGAGTTCGTCGCTCCTCCCTTGCGCGCGGGGGAGGTTGGGAGGGGATGCAGGCGGCAGGGTTAAAACCAGCCGCTGACAGCGAGAAGCTGCCGCAGCGGCTAAGTGTACTTCCTCAGCGCCTGCGGGCGCTTCTCGCTGTCAGCAGCCAGTTTCAACTGTGCTGTGTTTTGTTCCTCTGCCTATTGACGGCCTGCACTTCTGCTACAGAAACAGCATCAGACATCGCGCCTATTCCACCCAGCGCATTACAGATCGAAGCCCCGGCACAGATCAACGCCGGCGAACCGTTGCAACTGATCGTCTATACCACACCGCCCGATACGACCACGCCGATCTTGCTTACCGCCCAAGGGACCTTCGGCTTTTACCCACAAAAAGAAACCCCGGCTGTGGGCCATGCCCATTTCACTATCCCCCCTTTGCAGACGCGTCACGCCGGCGTCGTACACTTGCAGGCGAGCGTTGGCCAGATCGGAAGCAGCGCCACGGTCGAAATTCTGCCCGGTACCGCTGTCGATCCAGTGCTGCCACTGGTAGGCCCACGCTCAATCGTCGCCGATGGCGACCATTGGACCATGGCGATTACGACGCCGCGCGATGCGCTAGACAACCCGGTGGCCGATGGCAGTGTCGTCACCTTGCGGGCGCAACACCCCGTTGCAATGGGCGCGGCACCGGAAAGCGGCCTTGAGCTTATCGAAACAAAAACACGCAATTTGGTCAGTTGGGCACGTATCTACAGTCGGACGCGAGCGGGACGGCTGCTGCTCACCGCAACGGCCGATGATGGCCACAGCCCAGAGCGGGTGGTGCTAGAGGTGCCTGGTCCACCGATCCTTTTTGCCTTGCAAGCCGACCCCCTCACCGCCGCCGCCGATGGCCACCAGTGGATCCGCATCCGCAGCGAGCAGATTACCGACCGCTTTGGCAATGTGCTGCTCGATGGCAATGAAGTCACCATTCTCGCCGCTATGCCGCCGGATGAGATGCGCACGGTGCCTGCCATTACCGTCGATGGGCGGATCTATACGACCCTGCAGGCCCCAACGCGGCCAGGCACCATGTTTGTGCGCGCGTGGATCGGCGGCGCATCCAGCCAGGCGGTCATGGTGACCTTTACGCCCGGCCCTGCCGTGCAGACAATTACGCTCAGTAGCGTTTGGCAAACGGATGGCATTCTGCTGCGCGCCGGGCCATTGGTCGGCGATCGAGAACAATTTGTGCCCGACGGTACCGAGGTCACCTTTACGATCATGGGGCCGAATGGCCGCTCCCCCGATGGCACCATGCCCGACGGAGCCGCACGTCAAACCGTTGTCCCCTCTGAATATGGCTATGCCACTCTGCTTGTGCGGACCCTTACGCTGCTACCCGGCCCCTACGCAGTTGCGGTTGATGCTGGAACCGGCGTTGGCAATAGCATTTTCACCGTGCCGGAAACGATCGCCCTTCCGCCGGTCACGGAGAAATCGGCTGGGCAATGATCGCCAAGTCACGCCTCAAGCTCACCATCGCGGTGACCCTATCGCTCGTCATCTTGGTTGCCGTGCTGGGGCTGATTGCCGGCTTGGGTCGACTCTTTGCTTATTTTCATACGGGCGCAGACCCTGCCGGCATCTTTCAGTTGGTGCCAACGGTGCCGCTTGATCTGAAAGATCGGGTACGCTGGGTGGCCGATCTGCCGACCGCCGCCGAAGGGCCGGAGATGGCACCCTACACCCGCGATCAGATTGCCGGTGCCTATCTCTATGCGTGGGCACAGGTAAACATCTCTTACGAACTGAACAAGCCCTACGGCCTCAAAACCTATTTTTCTTCTCCGGCGCTTGATGCAATGAGCAGCGCGATCACCTCGACAGTGGCGGCGGGCTGGCAGGTCCGTCAGAGCAATCTACACCATCAATTGGCGTTGGCCTTTCTCTCGGACGATGGCTCGGTCGTCGCCTTTACCGATCAGAGTGCGCAGGTTGTGCAACAATTGTTGGGTACCGATGGCAACTTGAGTGCAGTGATTGAGAGCAGCAGTATGTATGATGTCGTGATGCGCATGGAGGATGGCAACTGGCGCATTCGCGATATGGTACGGCGCGGGGATGGGCTGCCCTTGACCACGCCTGCGATAGCCCCTTTTATACAAAGTCGAGCCAAGGATACGGGCAGCGCGATGCGCCCAGCGACCGATTTTGTGCGGGTTCGGGGGAATGGCCTCATCTTTCAGGGACATGCGTTTCAGATTGCGGGCATTAATTACTATCCCCAGGCATCACCGTGGACCAAATTCTGGCCTGAGTATCGGGCGACCACGACTGTGGCCGATCTCGACCTGATCAAGCAACTTGGGCTCAATACGATCCGCATCTTTATCTCCTACGAAGATTTTGGCGCGGACGCGGTGCCACAGAGCGCAATTGACAAGTTGCGCCACTTTCTCGATCAGGCCGAGGCACGCCAACTCAAAGTGGTCGTGACCATCTTTGACCATCATACTGATCACAACGTGCGCAATTGGGCTGCCGACGACCGACACATGGCCGCGCTCATTCCAGCGGTGGCCGACCATCCGGCGATCCTGGCCTGGGATATTAAGAACGAACCCAACCGTGACTACGACTACAACACGCAGGCGTTGGTCGATGCGTGGTTGCGCCATGTGGGACGTACCGTGCGCGGCTATGATCCCAACCATCTGATCACAATCGGCTGGTCGCAACCCGAAGCCGCCGCCAACCTGCTTGATGTCGTCGATTTTGTCTCCTTTCACTACTTTGAAGAGTTGGCCGATTACAGTACACGCTTGGGCAAATTGATCAACGCCGCTGACGGCAAGCCGGTTCTCCTGCAAGAATTTGTGCTGCCAACCTGGAATTCCTTCTGGCCCCACGGCCACACCGAGGCGGAACAGGCGAGTTACTACGCGGCACTGCTGCGCCAACATCGCCAATTCCCCACGGCGGGCTATATGGTCTGGACGCTGCATGACTTTGAGAGTGTGCCCCTCGCCGAGTTTTCGATGCCGTGGCAGCGGGCGACACAGGCCAACATGGGCTTGTTGCGGCTCGATGGCAGCGCCAAACCAGCCGCCGCGGTGATTACGGCCGGTGGCGTGGTTGATCTGGCCCCCATTCCTTGGTGGAGCCGCTGGGTCAAACCTTTCTGGCTGTTGGTCTATGGGTTGTTTGCCGGCGGTATTGGAGCAGCGATGCTCCTGATCCGTTGGTGGCGGTGGCGGCGTTCTGGTCAAAAGAACCACCGCAGGCGCGGTTGGTGGCGCTGGCCGCGAGTCGGTCAACCAAAGGAATGGCGATCACGCTGGTGGCGGTGGTTAGGCCAAACGAGGGAACGCTGGCGCGATGGGTGGCCTTTCAAACGCAAGAGGCGTTAAAAAGAGTTCTGGTTCTCAGACTGAGTGTAGGAACTCCGTCTAGACGCTACAGCAAGTTAAGAACTCATGTTACGCAGTAAAGATGGCGTACTCGAGTAGCGTGGCACCTTTAGGGGAAGATGCGTAACATGAGTTAAGAAATTAAACATCACCCGCTATCGTGGCAACTGGCTCGGTAGATAGGGCCAGCCTTCCGCGTCCCAGCCCAATGTTTCAATGCGCAATTTGGGAATGCCTACTTCTTTGGCATCATAGGCGTGGTAGACAATCCAGTCAACGCCTCCCTCGTGATAGATGCCATTGTGACCCGGTCCGCGCCAGCGGTCGTAGGCGGCCAGGATTTGGGTACCACCGCCAGCCAAGAGGGCTGTGCCGTCGCGATCCAGGTACGGCCCGGTGATCTGCGCGGCTCGCCCGACGCGCACATTGTAGGTGCTCTCGGCCCCGCGGCAGCAGGCATCAAAGGAGACAAAGAGATAGTACAAGCCATTGTGCTCGATGAGAAAAGGAGCCTCAATCGCTCCGCCATTGGTAAAGCGCTGGGCAAGTGGGTAAAGCGTTTCGTCATCGGTGGCGAGCTTACCCGTAGCAGCATCGACCTTGCGCAGCTTGATGCCGCTCCAGTAGGAGCCAAAGGCAAGCCACGGTTGCCCATCTGCATCAACGGTGAGGTTGGGATCAATCGCGTTCCAGTTATCGGTCTGGTGCGAAGCGACCACCGCCCCCTCATCCACCCACGCATAGTCCGGGCTTTGCGGGTCGAGGGTGCGATTGGTGGCTAGACCAATCACCGATTGATTGCTGCCAAAGGTCGATCCGGCATAATAGAGATGCCACTTACCATTGAAGTAGGCGATATCCGGTGCCCACAGATCCATGACGCCGGGCACAGCTGCTTCCACCCAGGCTGGATTACGGTCAAAGACCCGGCCACACCACACCCATTCCACCATATCTTGTGAACAGATCACGATGATGCGGCTGCCGGTTGAGAAGACGTAGTAGGTATCCCCCTCCTTCGCCATGACTGGATCATGGATGCGCTGGATGAAGCCGGTCGGCTGTAGTGTAACCGGGGCAATGGCCGTGGGCGGTGGTGCGGTGGTGCGGGTGATATCGGTGAATGAAGGCTGCCCTGGCGTGGGAGATGTAATCAGTTGAATGGGCTGGCAGGCACATATCGCCATGATAACGATGAAGACAAAGGGAAAGAGAAGCAAATGGGTAAGTTGACTGCGGAAGGAGTACATTGTCACCTTTCTCTGCAATGTCAGGAACAGGGCTGGCAGAACACAGACCATTCACGGATTGGGCAAAAGAAGGGGAGATTCATTATAGCACAAAAAGCTGTTGCTCGTTCCACGCCAGAGCGTGGAACGATGCGCCTGACGCTCCCGCGTCAAGTAGCAGACACGGCCTATCTACATCGTACGCAATGCAACGGTTTTCTCAACGCGGGAGCGTCAAATAGCGTGCCTACGCTGAAGCGTAGACACCAACCACTTTCCCACGGGGAGATGCACGATTAGGTCGCTGGTACCGCGAGTCGCGGTCGCCATAGGGCCAGACGTCCCCAAAACAAATGGACAAGCAAGGCCAGAAACAGACTTGCGACAACCGTTACCATAGAGACCGTCACAGCGGCGCCCAGGCGTGCGCTGAGTGGCGTGTAGACAAAGGTAACTTCGTGTGGGCGGTTTGCTTGGATTGGGGGCACGATCACGGCTCGCAATAGCCCATTCGCCCGGTAGATCGGCGTGGGGACGCCATCGATATAGGCTTGCCAGCCCGGATAAACCGCTTCGCTGACCATGAGTAACCCACGTACATTGTTCTGCACCGCCAATGTAATCTGCGTGGGTTGATAGCTGAGCAAGCGGCTTGTAAAGTCGACTGTGGGTGGCGCCGGCAGGGCACCGACGCCAACATCCAGGGTGACAGCGTTCCGAGCCAATGCTTCCAGCACACTACCAGCTTCTGCCCCTTTCACGCCAATGACGGCATAGGCGTTGCCATATTGGTTGGTGAGATCGGTCGCTGTGCCGAGGCTGGCGATAGCCTGACGAGCGTTGTCATTCAGTTTGGCGATCCCCTCATCATAGGTAGCCAGGGCCACAATTGTCCCTGCTGGCGCGGCGTTGATCGTAGCGGCGAGGCGTTCGCTTTCGGCCTCGTCTAAATAGGTATCATAGCCAAACGCGCCAAGCAGTTGACCCGTGGTTGGGGCAATCAGCGCCAGCACAATGCCACGCTGCTCAGGCGTAACCGCAATACCATCAACAATCACTGCGCTGTATTTGATCGGACCACCGGCCAACACAGAGATATCAACAGGTGCAGCGACACCCGAAGTGCCGATTTGATAGAGGGCGGGGGCGACAGCCTCCGGCCATTGCTCGGCGAGGGCGTCATGCAATGCCTTCTCTCCCTTGGTATCGTCCAGGGCGATGGTGGGCTGCGCATCCAAGGCCTGGTTTGGCAGATTGAGCAGGCCATTTACCACGATCGAGGTTGTGGCCGGCCGCATTTGCGTCGTAAACCGCGCATAGTCCGGCTGCGTTGCACGCTCCCACACAGTGCCCTGGCTATTGCTCAGGCGTAAAATGGCCCCTTCTTCTGGCGGCTCAACCGTATCCGGTGGCAAAAGAACATAGCCGGTGTTGAGCAGATCGTAGCGTGTGGTGTTGGGTAGATAGGGCCATTGGGTAAGCAACTGAAAACGCTCTTGAAAGTCGAGAATATTATAGCCGGTGGCAAAGGCGATCTGATAGACCATACTGTAGTTGTCCGGTAGAATCTCAGCGCTATTATCCACCCGGATATAGGGTGGTACCTGCTGCAATGTTTCGATCAACTGCTGCTGATCACTAACCTGCCACGGTGCATCAAGCAGCGCCGCCGTGTAATCTTTGATCGTAAAGTGTGCCGTTTCTGGGTCGGCCTTAATGGTATCGTGATAGGGCGCATAGGTTGCAACATCGACAAACATCAGCACCGCCAGTGCCAACATTAAGGCGCGGCCGCGGATGCGATTGTGCAGGCGTGCCCAAAGCAACAGGCTACTGCCGGCCAGGAAGAGCACAAAGAGCAGATAGACATTGGCGGTTTGGGTTAGCAGCGCAAAGGGTTCACTTGGCACCAGTTGATGGTTGAATAGATTTTCCGCAAAGAAGAACTCTTCGCCCACAGGCTGGTAATCACGCAGCAGAAAGACATAGAGACCTGTACCGAGCAGAACAGCCACCGCCAGCAGCGCACCTAACAGGCGTGTGAGAAGGCGCAGCCGGTGTGCTTCACTTTGTGTAATCTCTGTGAGCAAGGCTTCGGCACCAAATGCGGCCAAAATTGAGAGAGCGAAGTTGACAAAGTAAAACGCACGCGCGCTCACGCGGATCGTATCAAAGCCAGGGACGAAGCGATAAATGATGCCATGAAAGACGGTAAATCCTCCTAACGCGACGACCAGTGCAATCAACGCCGTGAGTGTGTAGAAACGCCCCTCAGGACGCCCCCGCGCAGGAACGAGCCAGGCCACAGCGGCCAATGTCATCGTCAAGATCCCAGCATAGATCCGATACTCAGTCACTCCCCAGCCAAGGAAATCCGGCATGAGCAACCCAATGAGATTTCGTGGCAGTAACGAATACTGCGCAGCGAAATCATAGGTTGGTGTATTGCGCAACGAACGTGACAACAATTCAAGCGCCGGCAGCAGCGCTACGGCAGCAATTCCAGCCGCAATCGTGCCGGTCAGCATAAAAAGAAGTGGTGTATACAGATGCTGTTGCCAGGTGCGTGCGCGTCCTTGACGCAACGTAGCCAGCCAACGGTAGCAAAAGTAGCCAACGATCAGAATCGCGCAATAGAGTGTTACCTGTGGATGGCCGGCCATCACCAGTTGGCTGAGCGCCAAGCCGGCCAACGTTGCCCAGGTGAGCGCACCGTCGAGACGCCGCGCCCGCCAAGCATTGTCAAGCAACCAGAGCACTCCTGGCAACCAGACCACAACTGCCAACATATTGTAATGGCCACGGTGGCCGACAAAGAAGCCATTGAACTCAAAGGCGATTGCACCGATCAGTGCTGCGGCAGAGCGTACCCCCAATCCGCGCACATAGCCGTAGAGCAAGAGTCCACCCAACGCATAGTGCGCAATGGTGACCAATTCAAAGGCAATATAGGGAATGGTTTGCCCCCGATAAACCCAATCCAACAATAGATTGAAGCTATAGTAAGGGGCAATCTGCACATCTCCCAAGACGGGCATTCCACCCAATTGATAGGGATTCCACAGGGGTTGCAGATCGAGGGCAAAGAGTCGATGGACAAAGAGCCTGGTGGGATAGGCACCCATGAGAATGTCGCCGCTAAACATCACGCGGTCGGCAGGATTGGGGGCCCATACCTGCCAAAAGACCAGAAATGGCAGCAATAGCAGCAGCAATAGCGCGAGCGCTTGATAGATGATTCGACGGTTGATTGGCAGAGAACGGGATTTTTGCATCTTATGGCTTTTCTACCGGTTGGGGCTTTTCCAGCGGGACAATCTCGAAATCGTCAAATGCAACTTTGCTATGATTGGCAAAAAGTCCAACATAGCCGCTCGCATACGTTAGCGAAATCGCTTCTGCCACGGGAACATCATCAACGGCAATCGCTGCGCGACTGCTCTCGACTTGCAACGAGAGTGTATGCCATGCCCCGTCCCCCCCGTTGGGCACGTCGGCCAGCCCTTGCAAGACGAAATTGCCCCCTTCGTCAAACGAACCCCATTGGATTTGGTTACCGTCAGCCGTATAGCTGACAATTTGGCTGCCCATATTGGCCTCACGTTTAGCCATGTTGAAATAGAGTCCGGCCCCCATGCTGCCTTCCAGCAGGCGAGTACGGACCGTGACGTGGTATTGATCACTCTGAAAGGTGGAGATCGCGCCTAAATCGGAGCCATCCACATTGTTTTGCTGGTACAGACCGTCCGTGAACTGCCAGGTGCCATTGAGAACGCGCCAGCCGTTGTGGTTGCCATCGGCAAAATCATCGCGAAATCCGGTTATTGCAACATCTGTAATGGCCGCAGTGGCGACTGGTGTCGTGATCACGTTGGTCTCAGCAACCGCGGTGGGAATATCAAGCACCGGAAGCGCCATAATAACCAGATCATCAAACGCGAGTTGTGCGCGTGAGGTAACTAATCCCAGAAAGCCAACCGTGCTAAGGTTATCCGGTTGCCCCATCTCTTTGCCGTCAAAGATCACGGTGCTATGCGCGCCATGCGTGACCAATTGCAGTGTATGCCATTCGCCATCATCAAGCCCAACTTCGAGCGGAGCACCGCCATCATAATTGTAATTGCCGGCGGCATCGTAGTGCCCCCAACGCAAAAAGCGCCCGCCATCATCCATATCGATAATTTGCGCACCAGCGCGACTATCAATAGAGGGGGCATTGTAGATAAAGCCACCGCCCATTTCGCCGGCACTCATGCGCAAGCGCGCCTCCATACTAAAGTGGCTCTGCTCTGGCAGATCGAGCATGGTGATATAATCATAGCCTGTCATATCCTGTTGGCTGTACACGCCATCGCTCGCCGTCCAGGCACCGGAGATCGGTCGCCACTCACTGGCTGGGGTATCACCGCTGCCATCGAAAGCAAGAGAGCGCAGCGGAGTTGCCCGATCAACCGTTGGCGTCATGGCACTCTCTGCGGCAATGGCTGGGGCATTGGCACCAACAGAAGCTGGCGGATTGGGCTGAGGCTCGGTTACACCAGCAGCGATTGGCTTGTTTGGATCGACCGCTGCGGTTGGGTCTGCGGTCGTTGCGGTGGAGGCAGATACCGCTGCGGCATCCGCAAGCGGGCCGGCGCTCATGTAGGTGTATAAGGTCGCATCGGCTGCGTGGTCAAGCGGCACCGTCAGGATCTCTTGGGAAGGTGGAAGGGTGGCCAGGTCGATGATCCAGGTTAGCTCCTCTTGCGGTGGCAAGGTAGCCAAACGGTTTATGTAGGGCTCTAGCTGCAACGCGGCCCACTGTCGGACAAACGCACGATCATCCCTTGCCACTTTGGTGTAGAGAATAATTCTATCATTGGGCAGATAGGCACCGGAGGCAGATTGGACAATTTCATCACGTTCGACAGCTGCGGCGATCTCCCAAGCGAGTGTCTGCCCGGGCAGAAGCGCAGTGGGCGTCGTGACACGCAGTAGCCGCATCGCGATCACGGTACCGCTGCCAACCAGCGCCACGAAGAGTAGCCCAACAAGGATTGGCCCCACCTGCCGGCGCGTCGGCCGCCAATGAAGCAGTGGATTAAATGCATTACGCAGGGTTGTCATCTCTACTCCTCAACGTGAATCAATCGGCGTTTTCTAGGTGACAGACATCGGGTGACAGATATCAGGTGACAGACATCAGGTGACAGATATCAGCTGGCAGACATCAGGTGGCAGATTTCGTCGGTGATAACCATAGCGCAAGAATGCGGCTCAATTCACTGTGGTGGATTGGTTTGGCAAGATAGTCATCCATCCCCGCTTCGAGACAACGCTCGCGATCCCCTTTAATGGCGTTGGCGGTCATGCCAATAATGGGTATATGTTGTCCGCTATTGCCTTCCATTTTGCGAATCAGGCGCGTGGTTTCCAGCCCATCCATCACCGGCATTTGCCAATCCATGAGCACAAGTTGGTACTGTTCACCATGAGCAATGAGTTGATCGATTGCTGCCTGACCATTTTCGGCCACGTCTGCGTCATAACCCAATTTTTTTAGATGTGCGAGGGCAACTAATTGGTTATTGCGATAGTCCTCAACAAGCAGAATCTGTTTTGGCAAAGGGGCAGCGGCAACTACGGCCTTGCCCTTGCGCTGACTCTCCGCTCTGTGATCTAACGGTACGTGGTTGGCTTGGGTGGCAAATTCGCTGCTTGCAACTGTAGTACCGTTTTGCCAGGGGTGATACTCCTGCAAACGACTATATATGGCAACAACCGGAGGTACAAACGTCGTGCCTGCCGTTACCAAGGAAGACTTTGTTGGGGTGCCATCCCCGATTGCCACCATTGTAGTGGGTTGCTTCTCTATCAGAGCAACCTCTTTAAGCCGATAGGGCAAAATCAGCGTAAATTTTGAGCCAACCGTTGGTTGACTTTCGACCTGTAATTGGCCACCGACTAAATCAACCAACCGTTTCGTAATCGCCAACCCCAATCCGGTACCGCCATAACGCCGGGTTGTGGAGCTATCGGCTTGGGTAAAGGGAGTAAAGAGATTTTGGAGTACAGCGGGTGACATGCCAATACCGGTATCTTCAATCACGAATTGGAACTCGGCACGCTCATCCCGCTGCGGTAGCGTAGATTGCCCCTGCTGGTGGCGGCTGACAGAAAGTGTCACTTCGCCTTCTTGGGTAAATTTAACCGCATTGCTGATTAAGTTTGTGAGAATTTGACGTAGCCGCAGCGCATCCCCCACGATAAGCGCCGGGAGATTTGACGTGCTTGTATAGCGCAACGTAATACCTTTGGCATCAGCCTTAGCGGTGAAGAGCCGCAGTACACCCCAAATTTCATTAACTGGATCAAATTCTACTTCTTCCAAAATAATCTTGCCGGCTTCAATTTTTGATAAGTCGAGAATACTGTTAATGATTTCTAGTAATTTGTGGCTCTCTTCAAAGACAATGGTGACATACTCGCGTTGTTCCTCATCAAGCTCCGTTTCCAACAGAATTTCCGTCATGCCGGTGATACCATTCATCGGTGTACGAATCTCGTGGCTCATGGTTGCCAGAAACTCAGATTTTAGCCGAGAGGCTTGCAACGCCAAATCACGGGCATGCGCCAACTCTTGCTCAACGCGGGCGCGAGCGACGATCTCATCTTGCAACTTTGCATTCGCAGTTAGCAGCTCAATTGTCCGCTCTTCGACGCGCTCTTCCAGTTGACCCGCCGCTTTGCGCAATGCCACATTGGCCTGGTAGAGTTGATAACTTTTCTCTTCCAGCAGCTCTTCCGCTGCCTTACGTGCCCGCCGTTCGCGTTCAAGGTGGCGGCGGAGAACAGTTGCTTCTTCCGTCATCATATTTACCAGTTCTATGACACAACTGCCGGCATAACGGTTGGCGCGACCGCAACTAGCTCAGGTACGGCCTCGGTGGCTAACGCAGCGATTGGCGTTAACAGGAACTCTTCAATCGTACCATTGTCGCCAGAGAGATTCCGGCGTTCAATTTGTACTTCTTCTTCAAAGTAGTGGAAGCAACCGACCATCAATCCTTGGGCCAAATCGCCCATGGACCGATGCGAACGATAGATCATTTTCATACGTCCATCCAGCAGACGAACACAGTCAAAGTGGGGCAACTCTGCTTCGGGATAGAGCTTTTGCACCTCGGCATGGACGTAAGACTGAAGCTGCTCCAGAAAATCAAATGCGGAGGTTGCATGGGTCAAGAAGTGCGCATATTTGACCGAAAAACTTTGAAAAAGCCGTTCGCCAAAGGTCTGTAACAACAGTGGCACGGGTGTTCCCGTCTCCTGGCTCAAGTTGACCACCAGTTGAACAATTTCTTGATGGGGATACGTTCCCACCGCCGTATAACTGCCACCGGAGGGCAAATCGGCCCCCTCAATGATCCGATCAACAACGATAAGCGAGAAGCGCTCTTCGACCATTTCCAGGAATTCCGTAAAGATCATTCCTTTCATTGCTTACCTCCAGTCTGTTTGGTGACGGCTAGCAGATCCCACCCCAGCAATAGGAGCAACAGGAGACCCATTAGTACAATTTGAATCAGAACAACTTGATAGAGCGTCGCGTGGAACATGAGTAAGGCTACAACCTGCGACACGCCGGCCGCCAACGCCAAAACGGATCTACTGCGATTGCCCAGCGCCAGATGGTAATTGATCAGTACATTGGAAAGCGCAAAGAGCGCCGTGGCAATGGCATAGAGCCAGAGCAGTGGTGCAATAGCCAGGTACTCTACCCCAAAGAGAATTTCAACGATCAACCCCGGAATCAGCACCGTGGCCCCAATGATTAACACAGAAACACCAAAGACCATACCCAACGCAAGCCAAAGGAGGTGACGGTGTGCTTCTTGCCGTTGATGTTTTTGGGCCACCAGGGGAAACATGGTAATGACGACCGACCAGGTACCAAAGAAAACAATGCGCCCAATCAACGCCAACGCCGCATATTGACCGGCAGCCAAGCTCTCAAAAAATCGTTTGACGATGAGCACATCGCTGTTGTTAATGAGAATTAGGCTGGTCTCTACAATGAGCACGGGCAAAGCAAAGTGCAGGATCGCTTGGCGCTCGGTTGCCGATATCGTTGCCATCGGGGCAATCTGGTCAACCCGATTGGCCCGTTGGCGATAGCGGCGTAACCCATAGTCGGCCACCAACCAGGTCGTTAAGATCGAAGTCGTGAGCCCGATAATGGCACCTTCAGCGGCCCATCCCGCCGCAACCAACAGCAGCCCTACCAGCAGACGCACCCACATCTCACTCTGATAGCTTGCCGCCAACATGCCAAAGCGCATCTGCCCTTGCAACAGGCCCCGATCAATGCCCTGGACAAAGTAGAAGGGCAATCCAATCGCAAAGATCACAAAGATCCAGGGCGAGGCGGTATGAAAGAAGCGCTGCCAGAAGAAGGCCCCGCCACCAACGATCAGACAAACCAGCCCGCCAATGATCCAAGAACGTTGATTGAGCCAGTGGCGGAGCGCACGTAGCTTGGCGTCGGCTTCCGCTTGATCGTCAATCGCCCCATACATCGCCGCAAATTTAGCCGCGGTCTGTTGAAAGCCGGCCGTGATAAAGGTAAGGAGCAGAAAGAGCGTAATAATAATGCTGACATCGGCAAAGATCGCTGGTCCCAACCAACGCCCCAAAATAAGATTAAAGAGATAATTGCCACCGTTGACGACGGTCGTGCTAACAAAAAAGAGGGCGCTACCTGTTAGCAGGCGATTTGTCATGAGTTTTTCGACAAACGCAGGTCGATAGGGTCGAACCCCATGCGACAACGGTGCAGCGCTTGGCTCAGATTGCTGTGCTTCAAGCATGGATTGATTCCTTTTGCCAATGCATTTTTTGCGTAGGAGGGTTCTGTCCTTTTGGGGCCGAGACTTGCAGCATCGACTCAAGCGGCTGGGTAGTTACCTGAACCGACTGTTGGGATTCCATGCCAGGCAAGGTCAGGAAGATGGTAAAGCAGGAGCCGATAGCCACTTGACTCTCAACTTCGATTGCACCATTCATCAACTCGACCAGACGCTTGGTGATCGCAAGTCCAAGGCCAGTACCCCCATATCTGCGTGTCGTTGACCCGTCGGCCTGAACAAAAGCGGTGAAGAGCTGTTTTTGGACACTTTCGG
Organism: Caldilineaceae bacterium; assembly: GCA_034432375.1. Taxonomy (GTDB): domain Bacteria; phylum Chloroflexota; class Anaerolineae; order Caldilineales; family Caldilineaceae; genus JAHBVH01. The sequence continues at coordinate 136,137 of DAOUCA010000169.1, read as the reverse complement.
TCATGCCGATGCCACTATCGCGGACACTAATCTGCAATGGGAAATAGGGTTGTAGCACTGTGTCCAGGGCAACATCCGATATGGTGCTCGTTGGTCTAATACGATCACGTTTAATCTCGACAGTTATCCGTCCCGCTTCCGTAAATTTGATAGCGTTACTAACGAGATTAATTAAGATCTGACGCAAACGCATTCCATCACCAAACAGGTCGGTAGGAAGCCCCGCATCCAGATAAGTGAGAAGCTCAAGCCCTTTTTGTTCAGCTTTGGGCTGTAGCAGGCGTGCAACACTATCAAGCAGACGATAAATAGAAAATGGTGCACAATCTAGGATCAATTTGTCCGCCTCGATCTTAGAAAAATCGAGGATATCATTGAGCAACGCCAACAATGTGTCTGATTCCTGATAAACCACTTGTGCATACTCCCGTTGTTCCGAATCCAACGTGCTATCGAGGAGCAATTCGCTCATCCCGATAATGCCATTCATGGGGGTGCGAATTTCATGGCTCATGGTGGCCAGGAATTCGGACTTCAATCGGGATGCCTCAAGTGCCTGGTCACGCGCTTGGGCCAGGGCCTCTTCGATCCGTACACGCTCGGCAATCTCCCTTTGCAGTTCGCTATTGATAGTGCGCAGTGTTCTCTGCTTGGCCTGCAACTTCTCTGCCAACCTTCGTGTGTCCTGTAAAGCAGTCTCTTTCGTTTGAAGAAGTAACAGGTAATCGCTAATCGGATCATGAAGTGCAAAATCATTGAACGACAGTGCCAGCGGAGCAATATCGCTAATATCCGTGATCCACGGCGACCCCAGAAAAGCCAATGCTGTGCTTTCCGCCAGTAAAAGCAATTGCCCTTTGAGATGCATCTTATCTTCGACACTCTTTAGCAGCACAAATGTATCGCAATGCGCACAAAGTGCTTCATAGGAGAGTGCAACAGCAGGCCGACTTACAGTAAAGACTTGCCCCAAGCTCTTACCCACAATTGAGGGATAGAGGCGGCGCAATGTATTACCAGCTTGGACGATTTCCAGTTTGCGGTCCCAGACGAGATGAAATGGAAAGATACCGTCAAAGGCCTGTGGCGATAAGCCATAATTCATTAGATCATCCTATCGATAGGTTAGCCGGAAAATATCGTGCTCACCTTCTGCCGGACGTTGTTGAAGATGGTCGATAGCAATGGTAACGTCAAACATTTTGCCCAAGCCTTGCAATAGACCGCGCACCAGCGGGGCCATTCCGGCCCGGTGTGAGTGATAATGAAGTATCATCCCATCCGCACTGATGTCGGTGCAGCGAAACGAAGGCGGTTTTAGATCGGGGTAGATCAACCCCACGCGGGCATGCATGGTATCAAGATTGCGCAAAAATTCCGGTAGCGTATTCCCCGACACCTTTAAGAGTTCCCCGTACCCTTCTTTGGCGGTGTAAAGGATCCAATATTCGCCAAAGGCGACCAAAATTAGCTCGGCCGAGATCCCTAACACCTTACTAGCAGCCTGGACCAACCGATAGGTGACCTCATCCGAATAGGGATCCATACTGATAAAACCATCTATATCGATGTCGGCTTCTTCTTTTATGGCTTCCCAAGTTCCCTCACCAAATTGTGTACAGACCATTTCTTCAATGCCTCGGTTTACCAAACCATACATGACCGCTTCTCCCGTGGGGCTTCAGCCGCGATTTTTACACAGTCGCCACGGCCAACTGATGTTCGACGACATTTAGGAGTTCCCACGAACTGATCGGTTTGGTCAAAAAATCGGTTGCACCGGCCATTTGGGCGCGTACCCGGTCCTCATCAAGCACGCTTGCGGTTAGCATTATAATGGGTAGCTTCTGATAATGAGTATCGTGGCGGAGCTTTTCCAACAACGTGATGCCATCCATATCCGGCATAGCGACATCGATAATGGCCAGATCAAAATGGCGCTCATTGAGGTAAGTCAAGGCTTCGAAGCCGCTGCTCGCTGTGGTAACCTCGTATCCACCCTTGCGTAATTGGGTCCCCAATACTCGCTGGGTTACAACATAATCATCAACAATTAGAATAGAAGACATGAGCAATCCTTAAGAAAATGAAGCAATAGCATCGGCGACGGAATTCTTCATCTCAAAGACTCGGTCAAACTTAGTCAATGAAAGAATACGTTTTACCGGATCTGATTCTGGCCAGACCATGCGGGCATCACCGCCGCGTTCGCGACACTGTTTCAATGCGCTAACAAGAACCGCCATGCCGGCGCTATCAAGAAAGGGGGTTTCGCTCAAATCTAAGACGAGATTTTTGACCCCTCCTTCGATCAGCTCTTGTACTTGCTTGCGAAATTCCATTGCGCGCAACGTATCTAGCCGTCCGCGCGGGGCAATCGTTACAATCCGAACAACATTTTCTGTGAATTCAGTGGTTATATCTTTGTGCATCATCTAGACTCCTTCATGAGTAGTGGTAGAACTGCTGTTGCTACAGTAGTGTAATTTCGGCAACGTTCTGTTAGCGGAATGGCTGCGGCTCACCCACTATGGGTTTACTTACTCTAGGTTTATTTACTTTGGGCTCAGGCCATCATCGATCTTGTTGCGCTACTCCTGTAGCACAAACGATTTTTTCAAGCGCCAGCGGTTGCCCTGTTCATAGGATTCATACTGAAGTTCATCGACCAATTCACGGGCCAAAAAGAGCCCAAAGCCATGTTCCTGTAAGGTGCCTAATTCTGGTGCCGCCACTGCCTCTGGATTAAAGGGTTTGCCTCGATCTTCCAACGTGATCGTAAGCTGTTTAGTCTGCTCATTGCAGGTGCCCGTCATCAGGACGCGCCCTTTCCAATTGGCATAAGCATGTGTAACAATATTGACACTGATCTCCTGAATGGCCAGTTCCAGGTTGTACAAAATCACCTCGGCATCCACCAATCTGTCGAACTGATCCAACAATGCACAGGCACAGCGCCCAAGCACATGAACATAGCGCAGATCGGCTGGGATCTCGACGACAATCGTCTGCGAAGTAATTGCGTTGCTAGACCATGCGTTGAGAATCGTATCTGGGTCACTGGGCAAAGTTTGCAATGAAGTCACGTCCATTTCTTCTACAAAGCTCCTAGGGCTTGTTCTCGTCGATCAGTCAAATTAACGCTACACTATCGCCGTTGCGCTTTAGCACCAACAACGTTTGGTCATCTGACTGCGGACGACCTTTGGCAAAAGCAATGGACTGGGCCAGTAACCCCTGCGCGATCACAGTCACCTCGGCTGTGGCCAATTCATCAACCGCAGTCAGCAGCCGCTCATAGCCGAACATCTCCCCTTGGCTATTTTCTGCTTCATTGATGCCATCTGTGGTAACCACTAACAAGTCGCCAGGCTGAAAGGCAAGCACATTTTGCGCTGCCAGGTTAAAGTCTAGGACACCTACTGGGGGTGCATCCGCCGGCAACAACTGTGCTTGCCCTCTGGCAGGGCGAAAGATCACCGGTGCGTGGCCATCATTCGCATAATATAATTGGTGCTGTTGATAGTCGTATTGTCCAATAAACAGGGTGGCAAACATATCAACATCGGAAAAGTCCTGATAGAGTGCTCGATTGATCTGATCTAACAGACATTCGGGATTGGCACCGCCACTGGTATCAGCCTTATTGCGCATCACAGTACGCAACATGGCCATCAGTAGCGCAGCCGGCATCCCTTTGCCAGATACATCGCCTACGGCAAACGTAAGGATATTTTTGCCACTTTGGATAAAGTCAAAAAAGTCACCACCAACCTGTGAGGCTGGTTTTGCCATGGCCGTTAATGTCACCCCAGGAATCGGTGGTGTACTCTGAGGCAAAAGTCGCATCTGGATCTGCCGCGCTAGATCCATCTCCGTTTGAATGCGGGTCTGTTTCAACATCTCCTGATGGAATAAGGCATTCTCGATTGTTGCTGCTGCTGGTCCGGCAATGGTACTAAAGACCTTTAGATCGGGGGCGTGAAAGAGACCATCAGTTTTGTCAGCCGCGCCCAACAGCAGCGATACGTCAGGGCGCACTGCCACGCGCTTCATCAAAAGATTTTTTAATGCTTCGTTGGGATGATTGAGCGGATCTTCATTCTGCTGAAAGAGCCATTCCTGATTACCATGACCCGTAGCAGCGGTTGCCATGATGCTCTGCCAGAGTCCTTCTGACCAAGCATGTGGCGGATACATTTCATAGATGCTCGGCTGCTGCCGATCTTGTAATGCAATAAATGCGTACTCTGTTTTGAGCACCTGTGCAGTGACATGCGCCAATTCCGCCAATGTCTGGTGCAGGTCACTGTGAACGCGGCTTGTCTTTGCCAATTGATGCAGCGCCATCAACTGATCCTGCTGATCGATGATATCGGTTGTCATACGCTGCAACTCATATTCCATCTGCAACACATCGCTCAAGATGCGTGCATCTGTTATCAAGCGTAGCTGGGCAGGCGTTCCCAAAAGCTGCTTTTTGCTGCCGACGACCGAGAGTTTGCCGATGCATCTGCCATTCACAGTCAAGGGGGCAGAAATATCAGCAGAGCCGATCTTTTGGGTTGGGGGCCATTGCATTACGATTCGACTATCCACATCGCTTAGGTAGACCGCGGTTGCGCCCTGATCCGCCCAGGCATCAGCAAGTTGGCTAAAGGAAGCATGATGCGCGTCAAGGATAGTCTCTAGAAGTACTTGGTTCACAGAAGAGTCGTCACTCTCATTGCTCAATAATAACGCTACCGCATGTCGCTAGTTCAACGCCTGAAGGGCATCGGCTTCGGTTGGATAGATATCAAAGACACGGTCAAGTCTGGTCAACTCAAAGATGATCCGTACCGGCTGCTGCAACTCACACAAGATCATGTCACCGGCCTGTTCGCGGTGGTGCTTCATCCCCTTGACCAAGATGGCAAGGCCCGTTGAATCGATGAAGTGCACTTTGCTCAAGTTGACAACTGTACGACTGCTACTGGCAGCCGGATCGAACAGGAGTTCATTAACTTTTTTGCCTTGATGAGCATCCAATCGCCCTTGCAGATCAATAATCGTTACTGCGTTTGTCACACGTTTTTGTATGTCCATTATGATTTCCTATTATTGAGTACGATTTCGATATGAAGTAGATACCAATCTAGCACGTCAGCCAACGGCAAGCCACGCGCAGCCAGATAGTTCTGGCGTCCCATCTCGATCCGACGTTCTGGATGGTCCAAGATGCGTGCAATGGCGTCAGCCAGACTTTGCGCATCGCCCGGTTCAAAAAATTCCCCCGTGTAGCCTTCTTCGGCAATCAGCTCGGCCAAATCACCAATTTGGGGCAGGATCACGGCTTTCCCATAATCACCCGCCTGGTGAAGCACCCCAGAGCTACCGGTGGTGCTGGTGTAGGGGAAAACGACCGCGGCCGCTTCGCCAAAGATCGTCGGCACATCATCTTCTGCCACATAGCCGGTGTAGCGAACATTGGGCACCGTGGCATATTGACGGGCTACACTCTCCAGATATTGGGGCGCATTGGGGCTATCGGTGCCGGCAATCACCAATTCCAGAGCATTCTGTTGGCGGGTTTGCAGGAGCGAAAAGGCCTCGACCAAGGTTTCAACGCGTTTATAGGTACCAAACTTACCAAAAGTCATGATCTGCAAAGGACCCGCTGGCAAATTATAGGAGGGCTCTTCCGCCGCGCTCTCAAATGCGCCATGGGGGGCCAACAGCACATTCTTGGCCCCATAGCGCTCTTCCAGGATCTCGACATACTTAGGGATGGTCACGGCAACAAGATTTGCACGCAACAGCAGATGGGTAACCATTGTCCCAAAAAAACGGATGAGCCGTTCTAACAGCGGTTGATCCGCAAAGCCGGCACTTTTGAGATCGACCGTCTCCATGATGTTGTGCAGCAGAACGACCGTTGGGGTACCCAGTAGGCGCAAGAGCGCCGGTGCTACCAGACCAAGTGCAGCCGGCACTTTGCGATCACCAAAGCTGGCAAATTGAATATTAAAGAGCACAACATCGGCCTTTGAGCGGCGAACCGCACGGAAAATCCGTAGAATGTTGCCCATGCCGTTAAAGCGCCAGCAGGTAAAGAAGCGCACCGGTGCAGCGTGGCAGCGTGGCTCATGGAAAAAGTCGTTATCACCCTTGCCATTGCCGTTACCATTGATCGCAAAAGAACCTGGTTCAGGAATAGGAGTATCGGTAATCGCAGCATCGTAGGCTAAAGCGGACGGTAACTCATCAACAAAGAGGAGTACCTCTTCCACCTCTGCCTTGCGCCGCAACGCCCGCACAAAATGATAGGCATATTCATTGAGCGAACCACTGCCAGGTGGAAATGTTGTAACAATCCCAAATCGTAACTTACGCATTGGCATAGACACCTCGGAGGTCGTTCCATTTGATGCGGAAGAGATCGCGCAGGAAGCGTTTCACTTCTTTCGCTGTATCCACTTTGGACCCTGGCGCATCGATCCAAGTGACGGGCACTTCAGCGATGCGATAGTGCCATTTAGAAGCTAGATATAAGATTTCGAGATCAAAGGAGAAGCCCATAATTGTCTGGGCACGATGTAGACGTTTGGCAACTTCATGGGTATACATTTTGAAGCCGCATTGGGTATCGCGCACGCCAATCTGAAACAAATTACGCACCAACAAGCGCAGACCACCGCTCAGGAGGTGGCGCAACAGCGATTTATTTGCCTCCTCTGCCCCATCGGCGGCGCGCGAGCCAACCACAATGTCATAGCCCTCATTTTGCATTTTGGCCAGAAATTTAGGCAGTTCTTCGATCGGTGTCGAATTGTCGGCATCGGCAAAGAGAATGTGGCGACCGCGGGCCGCTAGTACACCACGGTGTACAGCATTGCCTTTGCCAGCATTGTGTTCTGCTTTGAGCAATCGCAAATTGACAAAGCCCAATCCCTCGACCAGTGGCACGGTCTGATCCTTGGATCCATCATCAGCCACAATCAATTCCCACGGAATTCCTAGATCCGAAACGCACGAGGCAATTGCACCAATCGTGGGTAGGATCCGTTCTTCCTCGTTATAGGCCGGAATCACAATTGAAAGCTGGATTTCCCCTTCAACTGGCTCACTTTTCCAACGTTGATAATTTTCATAAGGCATAAGCGTCATCTACTCCATTGCATCATGAGAGAGCTCTTCCAATAGACCGTTTTGAGGCAAACCCTTCCAGTGGGGACGAAGGCAAGACCCCATCAAGATATGACTATAAATATGTGATCCTATAAAGATAAGGCATTTGACGTAATCACACCCTTGCCATCTTTTGTTCGGCGTTGCTACAATTGTTTACATGCTGAATCAGATCCAATTACGCTAACTCCGACGTTTATCGTGCCAGATAGAATCAATTTGGGCATAGGCGAGATGCGCCAGTACACCGTCAGGGAAATTTTGTTACGAATAGACAAACCATATATAAGCCGCACATTCGACACAGAGAAACTAAGAAACAGAGAAACTGAGAAACTGAGAAACTGAGAAACAACGGGCTATTTGTGCGACTTTTACGGATTTTTATCAACAAGGCGGGTTAGCAGTGTAGGCCATCCCAGTTAAACGATGGAGCTATTGTTGTTAGCAATAACCAAGCTTTCTCGTACCATGCTTTGGCCGCCACCGTAATCACAAACACTATGTCAAATAGATTATAGTAGTACTACTGTAACTTTGAATCGTATTTTTGACTTGTCACATGTAACGCATTTAGCGTTTGTCAGGATTATGTAAGAGATTAAAAGACTTACTCCTCCGTCGAAATATGTAGAGATGTATGCGTATATTTGTATCTTTAAACTATTTATATGGTTGAACAAACGATTTGAAGAGAAATTAACTTTGGGGAGAAATGGAAAAGGCCGCTACGGTGAGTAGCGGCCTTTCCCCAATCAAGGAGGAACCATAGAACCAAAGGAGGTTAGAGAAGGTACAGCGATATCGAGCTCCCCAGATCAATATCTTGTTGCTGTGCCCATAGTATAACAGCAGGGGGTGGCGGCTGCATTAGGCAGAGTGCACAAAGAGTTACGTGCGTTCTGTGAAATGATGCACAATCTTCCATTATACAGTGTAAGCAGGGTAACATTTGCCCCAGTTCTACGCTTCAACGAAGCCAGATCGTTCAAGGATTTCGCCATTGCGCAAGTGGATCAGGGCGCGCCATTCGTCCCCTGGCACTGCCGGCACGCCACCTTGACGCCAGTTGCTCTGAAAGTGTACCGAGAAGGATTCATCATAAGCTGTGTCGTATACCTTGCCATTGCGATAGTAATCAACATAATTGATTGTCTCGGGATAAAGACTGGCCAAGCGAATCCACCGTTCGCCATGATAACTAAGGTGAGGCTCCAACCCATGCAGGTGATACTGCTCTTCCACCGGCAGCGGCGGCATCGCTATCCCGATCCCTACCGCCATTCGATGGGCAAAAAAGGTATCTTCCCCAGGCAGTACGGACCAATCGGCCGGCGGCTCTTGCTTAGTCATATTATTGTAATAGCCCCAAGAGGTGCGCGTCTTATAGGTCACTTCCAATTGACCAATCGCCTGTGAATCTTCGTTGCAGACGATGGGACGATTGAGCTGCCAACTACGACATTCGCGGATCATGTTATAGAGCCGTTGACGGGTGCAACCGTTGCCGTGGATCAGGATCAGATCGCTCGCCTCGGCGATCTCGCGGTTGATCGAGCCGCCTTTGCCGCTGCAACCGACCGCCATTCCGCCAGATTCCCTGCGCGCCAGATCGATGAGCGTGGCAACACCGGCTGGGTAGTAGAGCAGCGGATGTTGCTGAAACGGCGCAATGTCATACTCGTTGGCAATTTCAATGATCACATTGGTGTAGCCGGCTTCCTTTAGCCAGGCAGAAGCGGTTGTCACCGCATTGCGAATGGCACGACCATCGCGCAAATGACGCGCCTGATCCCCATAAAAGTAGCTCACAATCACGACCATGCCCAGCACATCGGCAGCACGAATGAGACGATCCATGCGGCTGATATAGGCAGGATCCAGGCCCTTGCCTTCTTCCCCAAAAGGATTATTTTCAATGGTACGATTGTTGATCGTAAAGCAAGGGCCACCCCCCTGAAAACCGACGGTAAAGGCGCGTAACCCATAACGATACCACTCGGGCAGCGCCGCAATGAGTGCGTCCGTATGGGCTTCGGGATTCCAAGTTGTTTTGCCCCAGCGGGCGAAACGCCCAGGATCCGCTTGATCGTCAAAGATCCCTTGGATAAACCGTGCGTTCATCAGCAGACCATGGGCATTGGGGTTGCTACCGACAATCTCTTGATAGGTCAATTGGCCGTTGATCAAAAACGCTTCACCGGCGATGGATAGATGGGCTTGTGACATGGTTGCTCCTTGGTGGGTGGATATTTCTGGGAGAGACCAACCTATTTTACCGACGAGAGTGGTTACTGACAAACGACCCTCCGCAAGAGGCTCATATAGGGATATGGCTGAAATTGCGTTTTCCGTTCTGGCCAATCGTGCAATTTCAGTTTACCACCCATATGAGCACCGCAAGAGATGTAGCCACGGTACAATCAACAAAAATACCCGCTCACTGAGAGCGGGTATCATGGGAAACCTTGTGCACAAGAAGAATCGGCTGGGGTCAGCGCCTGACTAAACCAACGATAAAGAGCAGCACAACCGCGCCAAGGACCGAGGTGATGAGCGAGCCGATCACATTGGTTGACTGCAAGCCAAGCAGCCCAAAGAGAAATCCCCCAAGCAAGGCGCCCACAATACCTACAACAATATTTCCAATGACGCCGAAGCCACTACCTTTGGTCAGTTGGCCGGCGATCCACCCGGCAATAGCCCCGATAATTAACCAATAAATAACACTCATATCCGTTGCTCCTCCTGCTCTGTTGTATTTTTACGTTGAAATGCTATGATTGGCAGCAGACACCAGTGTGTCGGATTGCCTGCTCAACAATAGCAGATGGTGACAGCGGTGGCGATAGTCATCAGTTTAGAAATAAGATACAGTTGGAGATATGGAAACGTTGCACTTTTGTAATAAAGAGAAGGCCGATTCCTGACAGGAATCGGCCTTCTCTTTATTATTTGACAATGTCAAATATTTATTTAATTGTCTATAATCAGCGAGGCAATCTGTGACCTCTACCCCTGACAGTCGGTCGGTGTTCCCACCCCTTCGGCCAAGGTCAACGGAGTAGCCAGCTTTAACATAAGCATTTCATTGGGATCTTTTACCGTGGCGCCGCGACCACCGGTGGCTGGATAGTTGTTGTCGTTAAAGACGACGATCGTCTCGCTATCGAGCACCAACACATCTTCAATGGTCACAAAAGGAAAACGGAAGGTCTCGCCAAAGCCGGCCAGATTGTTGGGGTCGGCAATATTTAGTAGATCAACGACTTCTTCCTTGTCGACAAAGCCATTCTCGTCGACATTGCTCAGATCGATCTTGAAGATCTTTTTGAAGGCAGCGCTCTCACCGGAGCCATTGTCCCGCTCAATGATCAGGAATTCGTTTTCGTTGACAACCGTAAAGTCGCCGATGGCGTAGCTGGGGTCGTCCAGCGGATAGAGATAGACCGTATCTGTTACATAGCTCGCACTCGCCACATCAAATGTATAAATGCGTAGGGAGCCATCGGGATCACCGGCAACGGTGCCTTCTAACAGTGGGTAGAGCGTCATGCCATCGGGGCTGGTAGCCATGCCCTCGAAGCCTTTAGAAGAGCGCAAATTGGCCGTCGATTGAGCACCAGGTTGGACACCGGCAGCCATCAGGGCTGGATTTTGAGGCGCCTGTACAAGTTCCGTATCGCCACCAATGTTGGGGGTCGGAATGGGTGCGCCGATCAAGCGTCCGTTGGTATCAAAGTGGAGCAGATACGGACCAAATTCGTCACCGATCCAGAGTGTGCCATTGGCATCAAAGACGATTGACTCGACATCAAAATCGGCCCCAGTCAGCAATCGGTCATTACTGAATTCACGCGTGATAAAGAACGGGACGAGGCCGGCCGGATCACGCAACTCAATATAATCATCGACGGTTACTTTGCCGGTGCCGCCATCAACGGTTGTCCACATTGGGGTCACCTGATAAAGCCGCAACAGGTAATCAATGCTATTATACTTGGTGCCATAGCCATTGTCAGAGAGTGTCCAATAGCTGCCACAAGTGGGGCCAAATTGTACACCGCTAAAGCCTTGCACCGGTTGCGCAGGGAAACGCGGTGCAGGCAATTTACTGCCATCACCTTGGAATTGGCCAGAGACGGGGCCTTCCGCAAAGGTATCCGCCGGCAAAACGGCATAACCAACCAACTCCGCCTGGTCATTTTCTTGACCAAAGGCCGGCATACCAAAAGTGAGCGACAGCAAATAGAAAAGGACGAGTGCTCCGCTCAGGATTTTGAGCGTTAGCACAAACTGATTTGGCCGATAGTGCATAGGGTTGCCTCTTTCTGTTATCAATGGATGAGCAAAAACCGCAACTACACTCTGCCTGACCTCAGTTATCAAGGAATTAAAATTTAATGTATGCCCTGTAAACAGTGTTGCCGCTGCTGTTAATAATCAACGCGATAGATAAAGCGACCATTACGTAGCGTGGCAATGATTTTGGGAAAACGCTTCAGGGAATCAAGTTTGAGGAGCAAAAGGTCGGCACGCATTCCTTCAACCAACCGTCCACGATCGTGCAAACCGGCGGCACGGGCAGGGTTGTCAGCCACAAGTTTCGCCGCAGCCGGCAGCGTCAGCAAGCCGGCATTTACCCAGGCAAACGCTGCCTGCAACATCGCGGCCGGGTAGTAATCGGTCATCAGAATATCAAGCAACCCCGCCTGCAAGACGCTTTTGGCACTCATGTTACCAGAATGCGAAGCCCCACGTAGTGCATTTGGGCCCCCCATTGCCACCCACATTCCGGCAGCTTTGGCCGCTTGAGCCGCTTCCAAGGTGATTGGGAATTCGCTGAAGGTAGCACCGACCTCGGCCATCAGCGCCACCTTCGCTACCGTATCATCATCGTGCGATGCCAACGTCAGACTATGGTTGCGGGCGAAATTCCCCACTGCACGCAGATTCTGTAGGGCCTGTGCCTGCCCTTCCATTAATTCGCGCGCACTCGTCTCTACATCACGGCGATCGACGTTGAGCCAACGGGCCATGTAGCTGATGTAACTCTCCAAATCGCGGTATTGCCCTTGCCCAGGCGTATGATCCATCAAAGAGACCATATCGAGCTGTCCTTCAGCAATCAATTCCTCTAAGATGGGGACAGCGTTCGGGAAGGTGATCTCAAAGCGGGCATGGATGCGAAAATCGGTGAGAAGGGTGGGGCGGAGGACGTTGATCTCGTGGATCATCTGCCGGACCGCCTCCTCAAAACGAAGAGTGGCGCTGTCGCCTTCTTTCTTTGCCCATTCGGCAAAGGAGAGTGCCGCATAGGCCGTCGTAATCCCGGTGGCCGCCAGCCGTTTATCCAGTTCGCGCAGGGCAATTTCGAGCGGCACACGTGAGCCTGGACGCGGTTCCAGTTCGCGCTCGATCATGTCACCGTGAAGATCAACCAAACCGGGCATCGCAAGTAAGCCGGCCCCATGTATGGTTGCCGGCTGTGGCGCGTCCCCGTTGCGAATGGCTGCAATGTAACCATCTTCAATCCGAATCGCGCCTCGCTCGATCACACGATCGGGCAGCACCAGAGCAAGTTGATCAATCCACATACGGTTCCTTTGGGTTGGCTGGTGAGAGGAAAGGGGAAGGAAAGCAGTAAGGCACCCCACCCCCTCCCACCTGTAGTTTTACCATGTATGATCCACAAGTTCGCACGCAGACCCGCGTTCCGAGGACGGCCCGGAGAAAATCTGGATAACGAACCTACGTGCTGGCCGTCCCCGGAACGCTAGCCACCATTACCCACAGCGCTGTGGGTAATGGTAAGCCTACTATCGGGGGAGGTTGGAAAGGGGTGGTTAGGCGGGATGGCTGAGAGCACCGCTGAATGAATTCAGCATAAATTTAACCTTGTCGTAGTCGTTACAAATAATCCTAGTGCACTGTCAACAAAATTTTGATAAGTAATGTGTCATTCCTGCCCCCACCTCCGTGAGGGTAAACTCTGGCAGGAATCCATCTGTATAGACCCCTCGGGTGCCCACTGGGCGCGCAGGGGTGACAACCTATCATTACTTATCTGACAGTGCACTAGGGTCTGTTGACATTTGCCAAAATGACCAATAAATTGAAATGTCAACAGACCCTAGTATATCCTAGGCAAACAGATCGGTTTACCATCAACTGTCTCTGGCATGGTCGAGAGTTGATTGGCAATGGCCAGCCGCACAGGATCAGCCCCAAAGCGTTCAGCTAATTGGGTAAAGGTTTCGCCAGCGTCACTGTAGATCGTGCGCACGCACTGCAGATCGTCTGCAACAGGGGGCACAGTCAGTTCTTGATTGGGATAGACATAGCTCCATGCAGAAAGCCCATTTGCTTCAGCCAGTGCCGCAATCGTCACGCTATAGCGACGGGCAACACGCGAAAGTGTGTCCCCCGGCAAGAGATGGACCGTCAGTGACTGGTTTTCGAGCTGGTCACCCCCACCGGGTTCCTCACCACCGGGTTCTTCACCACCGGGTTCCTCACCACCGGGTTCTTCACCAGCATCACGCGTCAGGGTTAGGCCAATCAACACCGGATCATGATCAGAGGCACGGAAAGGATCGGGGCTGTAGTAGCCGGGCGGATTGAATTGGGCGTCGTAGTCGAGCACCTTGGCTTCGTCGGCGTTGATGTGCCAATCCATCGCACCGGTTGTTTGACTCAACAATGTGCTACTCGCCAGCGCGTGATCGAGATAGCCAAGCTCTCCATCGTAGACATAGGAGTAGGCCTCGGTGCCGCCATAGTGGGCAATCAGGTTGACATACCCGCTATCTTCAAAGGCCGTAATTGGGCTCTCTTTGGCATAGGCGTTAAGATCACCGACTACGAGAAAATCAGGGTCGCCGCTGCCGGTGGGGTCAGTCGCCAGCCAGGCACTTAGATCTTGGGCCATTTCGGTGCGCCGTCCATTCCAAGCGCCGGCACCATCGCCATGATCGACATTCGCCTCATCCGGCGTGCCGGAGGGTCGCTTGGACTTGAAGTGATTGACAATAAGGGTAAAACGCTCACCTTGCCGGTCGACAAAGGTTTGCGCTAGCGGTTGACGACCACGACCAAAGTCGGCCAGTTCTTGGTCGAATGCGCCCGTGGCCAGCGTGGCGGCGCTGCCGGTTGGTGTGATGGTGGTGCTGTTATAGAGAATACCGACGGTGATCTCATCGGCACCTAACCGTTCCAGACCTGGATCGATAAAGGCGTAGGTTGCTTCACTGCCGGCGGCAGCAACGGCTTCGTTGAGACCATTTGCGAGGTCTTGTAGTGCGCTCTGCGGTCCATATCCATCGTTTTCAATCTCCATTAAGCCAATCACATCGGCGTTCATGGCGCTAAGAGCGGCAATAATTTTTGTACGCTGCCGGTCAAATTCGGCAGCACTCTTGGCCCCACGCGAGGTGGGGAATCCACCGCCACTGCCGTTGCCATTAAAGTAGTTGAGCACATTAAAGCTGGTCACTTTGAGGGTGCCCCCGACGATCGGCGGGGTGGCGCTGCGCGGGTTGGCCGTGGCAAAGGTCGGCGCAACAACGGGTTGCAGCCGATAGCCCAAGCCCACTTCGCTGCCAGGGGCAGAGTCGATACGGCCATAGTCGATCACGCCGACAACATTGCTAATCGTATCACCGGCCCGCACAATGGTGGTTTCTGGCGTACCAAGATAGGGCACGGGATTCGGATTATCACCCAAAACGCGGATATCTTGGCCGTCATCCAGAATCAAGAGGCGGGCAGCATTTGCCTCCGCCAGAGCGATAGCATCGGCGCTACCGGGCGGGTAAAGGTTGGTCGGCTGATAGGCCCGGCCATCGGCCACAATCGTAATTTGACCATAGCGCCCCAGAAAATAGTTCTGCGCTACACTCATCGCGCCATCAAGGTGGATCAACATCCCCTCGTACTGCTCCATTTCAGCGGCAGTGTTCAGGGGAAAGGTCACAGCCACTGGTTCGACGGCATTGCCCTGGCTACAGATGAGCACGCTTTCGAGCCGTTTGAGTTCGGTCATCGTGTTATATTCGGCAACCTGACCGCGCACCCGGACTAGATCGCCAGCGCGGACATCGATACCAAAGCCGCTATCAAAGACATAAATGCCTTCGGAGGTTGCGGGATTCTCATCGAAGGCGCTAGCCTCTTCTTGCACAAAGAAGCCACGCAGTTGGGTTCGCACATCTTGAAAATCGCCGACGACAATGCCTTCAATGGTAACAACTTTGTTATTCAGGGGACTGCTGTCGCTCTGCCCTTGGATTTCATGAATTAAGGTGGCGTCGGTACCACACTCAGCATTCGCTGCAGCGGGAATGGTGCCCGATGGCTGGGATGGTGCAGGAATTGTATCCGACAGTGCGGCGGCTGCCGCCGGTAGGGGCGCCAAGGGGAAGAGCGTGTTCGCCTGCACTTGATCACCGTCCGTGATGCTACGAACCGTGCCGGCGTTGACACCAAAGCTGATGCCATCGAGCACTTTGCCCGGATCCAAAATCGCGCCGGGGGTTAAGTCACTCGCATCTGCTGTCGCTAATACCACGCTATCGATCAACGATGGTTCAGCAGCTGTGGTATCCAAACTAAAATCGCTGCCCGCTTGTAGTTGTAAAAAGCCGTCATTGTCGGTCTGATAGGTACTTAGATCATAGGCTGCGATGACGCTCTTCTCTGTGGTTAGAAAGAGCAGAAACAGACCATCCAATGTCGTTGTACCATGACCACCATCATAGATCTCAATCGTAGCCGGCTGTGCGCGGCCATCCGTGGTCAGCGATAAGTCATTGATCAGCAATGTCGGTGCAGACTGCTGTAACAGGGGGTGCGCTTGCGCCATCCCAGTAGCGCAAAGCAGTAGAATAAGGACGAACACAACTGTAAAAGTCTGCCACAATCTCTTCACAAAGCTTTCCCTTTCTTTCAGATAGGACTTACGTGCGATGCTGGCTTCGATACGGCAAAAAATAGTCTATCAATCGATGGCCTACGTAAGTTTTATAAAATCAGCACGTACCATTGCCAGATTTGCGCTCGCCACCGGATCTCGCCACCGGATCTCGCCACCGGATCATAGCTACTGCAACTGATGAATGTAGAGCATACAATAGCCAGCATCCGTCATTTGTCGTAGCAAGCATACTCGTATAAACGTATGGTTCTGTATTTTTGCTCATTATTTAACGGTTGTTGCGGATTATTGCTGATTTTTTATCTAAATGGGAACAAAACGGATGGTGTAGCCCAGCAACAACTCTCAAATTGAGAGTTGCGCTGGCTTTAGAGTCTGGACCCTGGAATAGCAAAGAAGGCATTTTCCTGGAGGGCACCATGGACATAGGTGGTGGCACCAACATGGTGGATGGCAACTTGTGCGGGATGGAGGGCACCACGATTGGATACCAGTGGCTCGACTGTCTCTCGGTAGACAGCGCCCGGCTCACCCGCCGGGCGTTGGAAAATCTCCCAAAGCACCCGCCCATCCACAGTGGCCGGCGGCGCAAAGCCGAGCAGCGCGGCAGCGGTTGGCAACAGGTCGATAGCACCAGTAGGTAGATGCGAGCTGTAACCTTGCTGAAAATCCGGCCCATTGGCAATCAGCACGGCATGTAGATCGAAGGGCGAAGCCGAACCGTGAGACGATCGCAAAGCAGCCTGTGTTGTTAAGGACATTACCTCGCCAGGGACACCGTGCTCATTGGTCGCATTGCTCCAACGTGGCGAAACAGCCAACAACGGGGTACGGTTATTCTGTTGCTGGTTCCAAAGCGTCTTGAGTGGAATGACACCCGGCAATCGCTCCAACGCTGGGTGGCCGGCCAGGACAACGCCGGCCCACGGCTGTGCCACCAACCAGTCGACCAACGGTGCCACTTCGCGTGCTGTAGGCAGTGTCGCACCAGGCTCAACATAGATATAGTCGCTAGCGGTGACTAGCGGCAACGAATAGCCGATGGCCGCAAAGGCTTCAGCAAGGTAGCCGCGCAATGTATTGTGGGCACGCACCGTGGAATGGCCATGATCAGAGATGAAAAAGATATCAAACTGATCGCGAATGCCCCGTTGCTCCAGCGCATCAAGCAGCGTTGCCACACAGCTATCGACCCCTTGCATCGCGGCGATTGCCTCGGGTGAACCCAAGCCAAAATAGTGCTGGCTGCTATCCGGTTCGTTAAACCAGAGCACAATCGCGCGATTGAGTGGATCATCGAGATAGAGATGGATCACGGCATCGGTGACATAGGCTTGACGTGCGATCTGTGCGCCAGCTTCTTTCTCGGGAATTTCACCCAGCTTTTCGCGCAGGTCATAGAGATCGGCGATCCCAAAGGCGCTGTTGGCGTTGACCATGCGGCTCAAGTGGCGATGGGTCCAAAGCATACTTGCGCCGGGGCTACTCGTCGCAGCGACGGCCAACCGTTCGCCACGCGCGGCCAGAAGATCGCCCAGGGTGGGAACAAGCACTGCGCCACCATTGCTGGTCGCCTCCAGCGCATTGAGATGCTGATAGTTAGAGGTATCGATGATATGATCAGCAGTTGCATTGGCAACCAACATCGTGTTGGCGACAATCCCATGACGGCCTGGCGTGCTGCCGCTGGCCAACGCGCTGATATTGACACGTGTATGCGTCGGGTAGACGGCATGATGATCCCAGCAGCGCGCCCCATCAGCCGCCAGTTTGACAACGGTCGGCATTGTACGCGAATCGAGTAGATCCGGGCGTAAGCCATCGGCACCAATAATGAGCAGACGGCGCTGGCCCGGCTCACGTGCTGGACCCGTTTGCAAGGGAGAAGGTTGGGTAGATAAGTCGGCGATCAATAGCGGTCTCCTTGAAATGGTAAACGGCCAGCGCGATCAGCCTTTTGCCCTTTTTTTTGACGACGCGCCGCGCGCCGCTCCGATGGTAATTGGGGCGCTTTTTGGTGTGCGACCGTGGTGGGTGAAAGATTGTAGATTACATTGCGCAGATGCTGGAGCAGTTCCTTGCGCTTGCGAATACCAGCCAGATCATCGTAGGGAATGGGGTCACCGATCTTCACCTGGATCGTTTCTCCCCGTTTGCGTGTGACTTCATGGATGATCAAGGCGAGGCGCAGCGTCTCACTGACTTGGCTTGCCAACTGAAAGACGCGGCTATTTTGCCCGTGAAAGTAGATCGGCACGACGGTCGCTTTGGTCATCTGAATTAGCTTGGTGACAAAGAGCTTCCATTCGAGATCGACGGCGGGGCCAAAAGGGCCATTGACCGTGGTGGAGATGCCACCGGCAGGGAAGATCACAACGGCGTTGCCGGCGTTTAAGGTTGCCATGGCACGCTGTTTGGTTTCAATATTCACTTGAACAGCTTCGGCAGTTTCGTTAAAATCAATGGGCAGCAGATAGCGCTCGATCCGTTGTTCCATGCAGAGGGAGCGATGGATCAGAATTTTAAAATCGGTGCGCAACTGCGCGGCGAGGTGACAGATAATCAAGCCATCGAGCACGCCGTAGGGATGGTTGGCGATGAGAATCAGTGGTCCATCTTGGGGCACTTTGCGGAGTTGTGCGGGATCATAATCGACTGTGATCTGCAATTCACGCAACGCGGCGGGCCAAAGGGCATGGCTCTCTGTTTCTGGGACTGCTTGTAAGACACTGTCATAGACACGGGCCAGCTTGCGTTGGCCGGTCAACGATTCCAGGGAGCGGATGAACATCCGTTTATGGAGTGGGTCATCCGGTGATGCGTAGGTCAATCGGTCCTGTACACTTAGATGATCTTTGCGTTCTGCGCGCATTCCTTGCCCCGCGATCTATGCTTGGGCAGGCCTCTGTTACAGCCAGTTATGACCAACTGACCAGATGCCACGCCAATTCAACAATAACTGTCTTAGAACCATCCGCACATTCGGATAGCTGCCACATTGTAAAAAGAGGCGAACATCGTAGCATAGGGTATGCTAAACGAATAAATTTTGTAACCACGCAGCCATCGGGAAGTTGTCAACCGGCAAGCATCTTCAAGTTCGCCAAGTTGAAGATGCTTACAGCATGACAAGCTAATATCCGAGACAAAGGTTGCGTAGTTACTACCTCATGTTACGCAGTAAAGATGTCGGTCTCGGGTACGCCGCATCCCCTGATGCGGGTCAATCCACATCTGGGGATGTGGCGTACTCGAGTAGCGTGGCACCTTTATGGGAAGATGCGTAACATGAGTTACTAAAATTTCTAAGCGATGCGCACATCTTAAGAGGCATCTATTAACAGGGGGTAGACAGAGGGTTAATAATTTGTCAACAGAGACGCGTAGCACTAGCGCATGCGCTGGTTTCGCTCCACAAACAGGGATATATTTCAGATGTTGAATTCACTCAACAGGACATTGCCTCGGCCAGCTGTTTTACCGAGTGAGCCAAATCGCGATAGGGATCGGTTGTCTTTACTTCGAGGAGCACCACCCCATCGAAGTCAACCGCCCGAAGGCGGTTGAAAATCTCGACAAAGTTGAGCATCCCGCTACCGATCACACAATGATCTTGCAGCGGATCGGGCCGGACATCATGGGCGTGTACGTGAATGATCTGAGCACCGATGCGCTCGATCATGGCGTAGAGACGTTCGTGGTAGACGGCGGCGGCATCGGCACTGGCTAAGCCCAGGGTACCCTCGTTCTGCAACCAGTAGCAGATGTGGCCAACATCGAGCGTCACACCAACGGCTGGATGGTCGACGGCGGCCAGCAATTCGGCCATTGCATCTGGTGTAGCTGGGTAGCGCCAATTTTCCAGCCCAATCTTTGTGCCGGCTGTGGCTGCCGCATCGCCCAACTCTTGCAAAATGGCGACGAGTCGGGTCTTAAATTCTTTGGGAGAGAGGTTGGTTATTGGCAATGGCGCGTGAACAGTCACCACCTCTAGATTAAGCACACCGGCTGCTGCCACAGCCAGAAATAGTTGGCGACGTGCTTCGCGTTCAATATAGGGATTGGGCGAGAGCAGCGGAGTATCCTGAAAGGGTGCGTGGATCACAGCGCGATCGAATTGATCACGCAACTGGCGCGTCGCGGTTTTTGTCGCAGCATCTAACTCATCCCATAAAAAGGAAAAGGCCGGTTCTCCTGTTGTATACGGGGCTGGCGCGCCAATAAAGGTGGTTGCCGAAATACCCATCTCTTGGGCAATGGCCACAGCTTCAAAGAGTGACCCCTGCGCCAACCGGCGCAGAGGAATGGCAAGATTAGTTTTATTCATTGGTTGATCCTCGATAGGGAGACAGGGAGACAGGGAGACAGGGAGACAGGGAGACAGGGAGACAGGGAGACAGGGAGACAGGGAGAATTTTACTTGCCTACCTGTCTACTTGCCTACCTGTCTACTTATTTACCTGTCTACCTATCGCCCTACTCAGCCGTAAAGGCCAGGTTATAAGCTCGGAAATCAGTGTAGTAGAAGGGATAGGGCTGCCACTGTACGCCGTTGGCAACGCCATAGTTTTCGACAGGAATGTAGAGGACGGTGCCGGGGGCGTCTTCCTCAAAGATGTCGATCATGCGCTGATAATCATTGAAGCGGACCGCTTTGTCGAGCGTGCTGCGTGCTTCATTGCCCAGTTCATTGAACTCAGCCGGTGCTGGCCAGTAGTTCTTTTGGGTGGCAGAAAGATCGCCCCAAGAGCGCCAAAACGCGCCGTCTGGGTCGGCCAAGACGGACGAGTTCGACCAGTTGGCGACCATACTTTCGGCAGCCGGGATACTTTCGCCGGGCTGACGCAGACGGATCTCGGCGTTGATGCCCACCGCTTTCCACATCTCGATAATCGCCTGCGCTGCCTGGAGGCCATTGGTGTAGTAATCGGCTTCGGTTTCGTAGTTGATGACGGAGCCATCATAGCCCGATTCGGCGACCAGTTGTTTGGCCAATTCGGGCTCATAGGCCGTCAACGGGCGATCGGGGTTGTACATATCGCCATACTCTTCAAATTGGTGGCCACGCAGCGCCACTGCTTTGCCGCCCCACAAGGTGTCGATTAACAGTTGGCGGTCGATAGCGAAATTCATCGCTTGACGCAATTTCTTGTCGGCCAGGACGGGGTGGTTGGTGTTGTAGCGCAGCACATGCATGTTGGCCAGCGGAATCTGGCGCACTTCCGCATTGTCGGCACCCTCTAGCACCGGCAATTGATCGGGCGGAATGTTGGTGATGATCTGGACTTCGCCATTGAGCAACGCAGTGACACGGGTTGAGGCTTCGGGAATGACCCGGAAGATCAATCGTTGCACCGGTGGCAGCTCTTCCCAATATGCTTCATTGACCGCCAGCACCAGTTCGTCATCGGGCGTAAAGTCGACAATTTTATAGGGGCCGGTGCCAATCGCGGCCTGCCCAAAAGCTTCATCACCGCCATTGGCTTCAATATAATTTTTGGGTACAATCCACGAAGCCCAGGAAGCGACGCGCTGTTCGATCAGTGGATCGGGCAGCGCTGTCTCGATTTCGACGGTGTAGTCGTCAATAACCCGCACTTCCTTGAAGGTGCTGAAGTAGCCTTTCGCACCCGATAAGAACGAATCTTCCTTGTTGATCCGGTCAAAGGTATATTTCACATCCTCGGCGGTAAAAGGATCGCCATTGTGAAAGGTTACCCCCTCGCGCAGCTTGAACTGCATCACCGTATCGCTGGTACGCTCCCACGAAAGGGCCAACGCCGGCTCCAGCTTGTTGTTATCCAGGAAGTTGCGACGGATCAGCGTGTCAAAGACATTATAGGTGACGCGCGTGCCGACATTGCTCAACTCATTGGCCGGGTCCATACCGCCAGGCAGCCCCTGTACGCCAACGATCAATTCTTCCCGCGTGATCGGGCCGTCAGCCGTTGCTGCCGCTCTGTCAGTAGTCGTATTCTCTGCAGCTGGTCTGCTGGCTGCCGGTGCAGCACATGCAGCCAGCAGACCAGTAATGAGGGCCACAAGCAGGCCGAGATAGGTTCGCTTGCGCCATCCAGTTTTTCTTTGCAAAGCCATGAATTTTTTCTCCTTTTGATACCAGTTGAATTTAACTATTAACCTCACCCCCGGCCCCGCCCCGACATCAAGGAGGGGAGCAATGCTCCTCCCTTACTCGCGGAGCACAGGGAAGAGATAAGCAATGCGCGGGAATGCGAATTCTTTCCCTGCTAAAGCCACTGCGCTTACCGCCCCCGCAACGTCGGGTCGAGCAGATCGCGCAGCCAATCCCCAAGCAGGCTGATTGCCATGGTCAGCAACATGATGGCAATACCGGGGAAGATGCCGATCCACCAGGCCGTGTGCAGATAATCACGGCCGTCGCCCAACATCGAACCCCACGCCGGCGTCGGCGGTTGAATCCCGAGCCCCAGAAACGAGAGCGATGACTCCAACAAGATAATCGAGGTCATGCCAAAGGTGGCGAGCACGATCAGCGGCGCAAGGATGTTAGGTAGCACGTGACGCACCATGATCTGGCGCGGCGGTACGCCCAACGCCTTGGCCGCCAGCACATACGGTTGTTGCCGTATAGTGAGCACCTGGCCGCGCGACAGACGGGTATAACCGGCCCAGCCAGAGGCACTTGCCAAGATAATCAGCACCCCGAGGTCGCTGCCGAGTACGGCAATCACCGTCAACGCGACGACAAGAAAAGGCAGCGCGACATAGGCGTCGACCAGGAACATCAACGCTTCATCAATCGCCCCACCAATGTAACCTGCCACTAAGCCAGAGAGCGCGCCGATGATCACCCCAACCAAGGTACCGATAAAGCCGATTGCCAACGAGACGCGTGCGCCATAGATGAGGCGGCTCAATACATCGCGCCCCAGTGCATCCGTCCCGAGGGGATAGGTCGGATCAGCGCCGGTGAGCCAGGCGGGCGGCTTGAGCCGGTCGACGAGATTGTTGGCGATGGGATCATGCGGTGCCAGCCAATGGGCAAAGAGCGCGCAGACGACAAAGCCGAGGATCACCATCATACAGCCGATGAGCAGCGGGGAGAGTTGCCAGCGATTTCGGTGACGCTTGATCTGCAGCGAGCTCCCTATTTCCTCTGCGGTGGCCGCGCGCGGATGATGCTGTTGTACCTGCTTTGATGATTGGGTTGAACCAAACGATTGTGTCGTCATAGCGCTTTAGTGGGTCGCCTCCTCACGAATGCGAGGGTCGATGATGCCATACAGAATATCGATGATGAAATTGGTCAGGACCACCGAGGCGGCGATCAAGAGCACGATGAACTGAATCAGCGGGTAATCGCGGATGGCGATCGCTTTCACGGCAAAACGCCCAATTCCTGGCCAGGCAAAGATCGTCTCGGTGATCGCCGCGCCGCCAATTAGCACACCGATCGAGAGACCAAAGAGGGTCAAAACAGGAATGGCGGCATTGCGTAGCGAGTGGCGCACAATGACCTGACGAAAACCAAAGCCCTTGGCACGCGCCGTCCGCACATAATCCTGGTTCATCACCTCGAGCAGGGAAGAACGCATCATGCGCGCCATACTCGCCAACAGCCCCGTTGAAAGAGTAACCGCTGGCAGCACCAGATGTTGCCAGGTGCCCTTACCGGAGCTAGGCAGCAGACGCAATTGCAGACTAAAGATCAGGATCAGCACAATGCCCACAAAGAAGCTGGGAGCCGATTGGCCAAAGAAGGCACCGGCCATCAACAGCCGATCCCACAAACTATTGCGGTTGAGCGCAGCGAGAATACCGGCGGGCAGACCAAGCAAAAGCGCAATCGCCACCGCGGTCGCGCCGAGTTGCAACGTGTAACCGATACGGCCCTCGATCAACTCAACCACCGAACGGTGCTCGCTCAGGGAGTTGCCAAAATTGCCTTGCAGAATATTCGCAAAGTAGCGATAATATTGCACAGGAATTGGCTGGTCGAGCCCATGTTGGTGATGAAAGGCTGCGATCTGCTCCACGGTGGCGTCATCGGGCAGCATCGCCTCGGCTGGATCGCCGGAGAGGCGCAAAACGACAAAGACAAAGGTCATGACCAGCCACATGGTCAGGAGACCACGCAAAAAGCGGCGAATTGTGTAACGAACCATTGCTTCTCTCTTATGACTAGCGGTTGCCGTAGGCCAGTAGGCCAGTGGGACGGTAGGCCAGTAGGCCAGCCACTGGTTCACTGGCCTACTGATTTACTGATTTACTGATTTACTGATTTACTAATCTACTCAAACCGCGTTGTACTAGAGCGTTATGGTGTGCCACAATCGTTAAGAAACGATATGCATTTGGTTGATAGTAGGTAAAGAAGTTGTTAACATCCGGTTAGCAGAGGTGTGCTATCGTGCGTTGACAAACTCATAACATCATCTTAATCAGTTGGTAACGACTGTTGGTTAATATGAGGCTCATGAGTGGTGTGCCGAAGCGAGAGAGAAGCGGGATTACAGGGGAAGATGAAGGGGGGAGTATGACGGTACGGGTGGAAGAGACGGAGATCGATATTCGATTGGCCTATCGGTGGCTTTCGAGCGTTGCCTATTGGGTGTCACAGGTTGGCAGCCCACCCTTGACAGGTATTGCCGCCGCCATGCTCATTGGGTATGTATTGGCAACTGGCGCGGCCTGGCAATGGGCCGGGTTTTATGTAGCAGCAACGATTTTGTTACCATGCATCTATATCATTTGGCTTGTGCGTCATGGTCAGGTCAGCGATTTTCACCTGCCGATCCGCGAGGAACGGATCCGCCCGCTGCTCTTCTCATTGGCAGCCGCATTGATCGCGTGGGGCGTTCTACAGCGCGCCGGCGCGCCGGCTCCCTTAAAAATGTTGGCAGCGGTAAACGGCGTCCAGGCAATGCTCTTTTTCATTGTGACTTTGCGTTGGAAGATCAGCCTGCACTGTGCAGCGGCCGCCATTCTATCACAATTGGCACTCACCTTCTTTGGCGTTGGTGCATTGCCATTGATGCTTAGCGTACCCCTCATCGCCTGGTCACGCATCCATCTGCGCCGTCATACGCTCACGCAAACAATTGCCGGTGCTTGCCTGGGTGTGGCAATTGTGACACCGGCGGTCTATTTGTATTTGTAATACCATACCCTTATAGGCTATCTCAAATTAGAATGAAACCCCTAGTTTCGGCCCGCGTGCGTCGCACTGACGGAAGCATCTAGCGGACTGGAAGCAGTTGGCGGTCAGTGCGACGCACGCGATCCCGTTGGTCCGCAAAACTCCGGTTCTCATTCTGAACGATGTACTAGTAGTATGAACTGGCTAATCCGCTGCTTTCAAAATCCGCTGTAGTGTCTTGAAATGCTTCGTTTAGTTCACATGGGACGGTTGGCTTTCGGAACAGATTAACTTCGAAGATGCTTGCCGCATGACAAAGTGCATCTGGTGCAAACCTTCGCCCTTATCGCTGTACATAGGGTAGATAGATCGCGCCATCCTCTGATCCCTTAACATCTGGGGTGACTGTTGGGGCCGGGGTGACCGTGGGGGTTGCCGTCTCAAGCGCTGTTGCGGTCGGCACGGGCGTCGGCGGCCGGCTGAGGGGGCCATCGCCCAGCGGCAGGAAGGTGACCATGCCCAGCGTTGGGTCGTCGTTGCCGTGCCAGATCGTGTTCTCAATGGCGCTGCTCTCACTCAGATTCCAGAGGTTGTTGCTCGCATCAATCGGCAGGCTGTCGGCGGGGTTGCCATTTTGTAAATTTGCCGTGTAGCTACTGTTCTCATTGGCATAGAGGCGGTTGCCGTGGACCTGTGCCAGGCAGCCGGCCATCAAGAAGATGCCCGCGCCGCGCCCTTTGTTGTCCGTGGCAAAATTGGCCGTAATCACATTATCGATGATCTGATGGGTAATCGGCGTCGCCGCGTCACATTTGGCTAGAATACCGGCCCCGTTGCCCGCGCGATTGTGCAAGATTTCATTGTTGCTGACCACCGTTGCCGCGGTAAAGTTAAGCAAAAGACCGCTGCTGAGATTGCCGCTAATCAGATTGCCCGCACCCAGCGAGCCGATTTGGTTGGCGCTGCCGCGGTCAACAATGATGCCGGCATCACCATTGCCGCTGATCTCATTGGCCAGGATCTGGTTGGCGCCGCCCGGTGTCGCAATCGGGGCGAGTGCGACACCCCCCTTGTTGGTGCCACTTGTATACGCCTCATCATCGATCAAGAGCCCTTCGCGCCCATTGTGGGCAATGAGATTGCCCTGGACGGTCGATTGCCCGCTGTTTAAGAGCAGACCAACCCGCGCATTATCGGTGATGGTATTCTCCAGGATACGGTTGCGGTCGGCACGGTCAGTGACGTAGATCCCATCGCGCCCGCTGCGGCTGATCTGATTGTTGCGAATTAGATTGTCAATGGCTAAGCCATCATAGAGATCAGCCTCGTCGAATTCAGCCGAGAGACGAATGCCATAGCGCTCGTGACCGTAGATGGTATTCTCATAAATCTCGTTGTTACTCGATTGGTAAACCGCAATGCCGTCATTCTTGTTTTCGTAGATTGTGTTCTGATAGACGAGGTTACGGTCGCTGCCGCGGTCGAGCATAAAGCCATGGGAGCCATTGTGGTAGATCTCATTGCCATAGATCGTGTTGTCCGTACAGTAGCGAGAAAAGATCAGGCCAGTGTAGCCATTGTCGTGGATGCGATTGTTGGCGACGACAAAGCCATGGGAATAGTCGTGGGGGTCGAGGCCATAAAAATAGTGGTCATAAAACTCAGAATCGCGGATCTCCAAATTGGTCGCTTCATAGCTGTACATGCCAAAGTAATTATGATGGACCTTGCTGTGGATGATGCTCCCTTTGGGGCCGTGGGCCGGATCCTCGGTGCCCGCCGGCCGCAACCGCCACGCCAGGCCACTCGGTTCGCCCTTGCCATAGCCCACCCGCTCATTTAACTCTTCATAACCCAGGTACATCACTTCGGCATCGATAATATCCATGCGCCCGCCATAGAGCGCGGCCAGGAAGGAGCGGCTCTGCATGACGCCATCTTTGGTGAGAAAGGTGCTGTCATAGCTATCGACACCGGATGAGTTGTCCCACGAATAGAGTTTAATGCCATCAATGGTGAGCGTGCCGCCAACGCTAATCAGATTATAGGAGGCATCGGGTCGGCTAATCAGGCGTACCTCTTGCAGACCACTGCTGCGCGTCAGCGCTAATTGAGCATTATCCTCAATCTCGATCTCGACGGCGATTTCCCAAATGCCGGCACTCACTTCGCGGATCAGATCTGGCTCATCAATGCTTTCGACCCAAGTGCGCAATTCGGGCAAAGTGATCGACAATTTAGGAGCCGCCGGATTGGAGGGGTCGGTGACAAAAGGGCCTTCGCCTTCCAGCAGTGGTAAATAGGATCGCCCAATGGTGAGGATATTGCTTGTGCTGCTGTAGCGTAGCGGCGGTAGATCTTGGGCATAGACCAGTTGGTGGAGCGTCATACCGGCGCTGCTCAGGAAGAGTAGCAGCAAGGGCACAATGATGGCAGCGCGCATCCGGTATCCGCGCTGCTGCGGGAAGGTGACGCTGGCAAGGTGGTTCAACGAGGCCGGCAACTTCATGGATGCAATGGTTCCTTTGGATAATGAATAGCATTTCTGATGATAACGTTACAATCTCTTCAGCAAGCAGGGGCTTCTATTATCGATTGCTGGCGAGCGGATGTCAATATCATACTGATATCGTCGTTATAAAGGAATGTGATTGTCATGATCTGTTAGGATCGATTGAATCTTGCATTTGGTACTCGTGCCATCTACAATTAGGAGGAACTGATACCAATTCTTCTATTCACTAGAAATGAACCAATCCTTATGACGACTGTGACTACCCAATCCTCAGCAATTCGCGATGATTTCTACCTCCGACGTGATTGGCGACTGCTGAACAATGGCTCCTTTGGCGCCTGCCCCAAGCCGGTCTTTGATGTCTATCAGCGCTGGCAGGTGGAATTCGAAGAGCATCCCGGCGGCTATATGTCCCGCTCGCGCGATGCGCTTACCACCGCCCGCACTGTACTGGCTGAATACCTGCACACCGACCAGCGTCGCCTCGGCTTTGTCACCAACGCCACCATGGGTGTCAATGTGGTGACCCATTCGCTGCGCAGTTGGCTGCAACCGGGTGATGAAGTGTTGACAACGGATCACGAGTATGGTGCCTGTAACCACGCTTGGCAATTCAACTGTGGTAAGACGGGGGCGCACTATATCAACCACCCCATCACCATGCCGATCCACGATGATGCCCACTTTATCGAACAATTCTGGGCGGGCGTCACCGAGCGCACCAAGGTGATTTATCTGAGCCACACCACCTCGCCCACGGCACTCACCTTTCCGCTCGAAGAGATCTGCCGGCGGGCACGCGAACGAGGCATTCTCACCGTCATTGATGGCGCACATGTGCCTGGTCAACGCGATCTCTATCTCGATGAACTTGGGGCCGATTTTTACACGGGCAATTGCCACAAGTGGATGGGTGGCCCCAAAGGCACTGCCTTTCTCCATGTGCGCGATGAAGTACAACATCTCATCGAGCCGCTGATTGTTGGCCACGGTTGGTTCCCCGACAAAGCATCGGAGACGCCATTGGTTGACTATGTCGAGCAGTATGGGACGCGCGAGTTGGCCGGTTTCTTGGCTATCCCCGCCGCAATTGAATACATGCAGCACCATGATTGGCCAGCGGTGCGTCAACGCTGTTACACCCTGGCATTAGCGACCAAACGCACTGTTGAGCAGCACTTTGACACCGAAGCGATCTGCCCAGAGAGCTTCGAATGGTTTAGCCAGCTCTGCCCGATCCGCCTGCCCGATCGCACCGACATGGGTAAGCTGGGTGAGCTTTTGCGTGAACAGCATCAGATCGAGATGCCGATGATCAACTTCCGTGGCACGAAGATCGCGCGGTTGTCGGTGCAGATTTATACATCGCAAGAGGAATTAGATACACTGGTCGATGCGTTGATGACCTATGTACCGGCGTGTCAGGAATCCTCCTTGACATCGAATTGAAGTGCAACCAGGAAGGATAAAGGATGTCAACACAAATTCATCAGGGGCGCATGGCCGGCCGCCACTGGGACCCCAACCAATACCTCAAATTTGAAGATCACCGGCTGCGCCCCGCGCTGGAACTGTTGGAGCGGATTCCCCACCAAGAGCCCAAAGTGATCTATGACATTGGCTGTGGCGCGGGGCAAATCACGCGCCTGCTTGCCGAACGCTGGCCCGATGCCAAAGTTTACGGTCTCGACAACTCGCCGGAGATGCTGGCCAAAGCCGCAGCCGAATCTAGCACGGTTGAGTGGATCGAGGCCGATATCCAACAATGGTCGCCCAATGAAGCCGCTGATCTGATCTACTCCAATGCCACCTTGCAGTGGGTGACCGATCACGAGCAACTCTTCCCGCGCCTGGCCGGCGTTTTGCAACCGGGTGGTTGCCTGGCCGTACAGATGCCGCTCAGTTGGGGCATGGCGTCCCATCGGCTCATGCGCGAGACACTGGCCAATGGCGGCACTGACGGCAAAGAGATCGGTACCCCGGATCTCAGACAGGCCGTGGGGCGCAAGTGGGTGGAGGATGCAGGGGATTATTACGATCTCTTGGAAGGGCTGTGCAGCAATGTGGACATTTGGGAGACCGAGTATTTACAAATTCTGTCCGGCGCAGACCCCGTCCTTGAGTGGGTGAAAGGCACCGGGCTGAGGCCGATCTTGAATGGGCTTGGCGATGCTGAGCGCGAGCAATTTTTAAGTGAATACCGTCAACGGCTGCGCACTGCGTATCCGCTGCGCACCAATGGGCAGACGCTCTATCCGTTTCGGCGGCTATTTATTGTGGCAACGATCTGAATACAACACCGTTAGCTTGCCGTTGGGCATCTGATTATCGTGCGGTTGCTTTGAAACGGGTGGTTTCTACGCACATAATGACGCATCACAGAAGTGATAAGGCCACTCCAGAAAAACAAGTATCCACAAATAGTTGCTTTTCTTCGTGTGCCTACGTGGATCATTATTGCCCAGGCGAAAGCCGCGGTGGGGTGAAGCACAACGGTTGAAACCCGCCCAAGGTGCACCCGTGGCTAGAAAAAACTGAGCGAAAGCGCACGCAACGCGCGGCGCGCTTTCGCTTCTCAACCCACATCATCACCCCGGCCACATTCAGGCCGCCTCACCGTAACGGCAATGTGCCAAACCGATATACGATCAGCAGTCGATCTGCGTCCCCTAGTGTCCACCTGCTGTGTAGCGTATATGCATCAACCAGCAGAGTAATCAACTATCGAACTCCCGCATCTCCTCGCAACGCGCCAGTAATTCCTCCAATGTCCCTCGCTCATGCACCCGTCCATCCTTTAGCAAAATGATCTGGTCCGCACGGCGCAATACCCGCCGCCGATGCGAGACCACGAGGCAGGTGGGCCTATCCGCCTGCTGCCCGTTGTTGCCTGTGAGCCGTTCGGCAAAGAGCCGCTCCCATAGCAGTCGTTCGGTCTCTACATCGAGCGCGCTGGAGAGATCGTCAAAGACGAGAAGTTCTGCATCGCGTACAAACATGCGGCCCGCTGCCGACCGTTGGGCCTGGCCGCCCGAAAGCCGTACGCCGTGCGATCCGATCAGTGTATCGAGCCCCTGCTCCATCGCTGCCAGATCGCGCTCCATCACCGCGGCATGCAGCGCGGCAGCAAGGGCTTCCTCCTGATTGGGCAGCCCCATGAGGATGTTGTCGCGCAGCGATTCGCTAAAGAGGCGCGGCACCTGTGGCGTGTAGGCCAAGCGCGGGGGAACCAGAAAGTTGGCCGGATCAGCAACTAGCTCGCCATTCCAGCGGATTTGGCCGGTTTGTGCGGGTAATAAGCCCAGTAATGCCTTGAGCAGCGTCGTCTTGCCCGAGCCGATCCGCCCCACAATCACCGTAAACGAACCGCGCGGCAAGTCGAGATCGATGTTGCAGATCCCGTTGGCAGCGGCGATTACCTCATGCTGCTGCGCATCTGCCAGGTACCCATTACTAGCGCTTCTATTCTCTGCGCTACTCTGGTGTACCTCCATAGGCTGGAGCGTCGTTGGATAGCTATAACTCAGACCGCGGACCTGTAAATGTGTCAACCGATCCGCCGCGTACTTTACGGGGATCGAAAGTGGCGGCAGCTCTTTTTCGATATAGAGTTCGTGATGTTCGCTAATGCGCGCGGCTGGCACACCTTGCATCAACGTCTCCATCCGTTGAAAGGAGACTTCGGCCTGGCGGTAATGGGCAATCGCACTGCCGATCGTACGCATCCACTGCACCACCGGCCACAGATAGGCGACAAAGAGCGCAAAGTCACCAATCGTAAAGGTCCCGGTTGTCATTGCGCGTGCCGCAAAGAGCAAGACGAGCCCGGTGCCGATGGCCGTCGTGCTACTGCTTAAGGTCTCAATCAGTTGGCGAAAAAATTGATCGATGACCATTGAATCGCGCCGTTCATCGTTGAGCTGGGCAAAGCGCGCGATCATGCGCTCCTCGCCGTGTGCCACCTTGAGGGCCTGGACCCCATTAAACATATCGCCGATAATGCCCGTTACTTTGCTGGTGGCAGCCCGGCTGCGCTCGCGATAGCGCTTGATGCGATGTCTGAGCAGCTGAGCAACCACAATGATCACCGACAAAGGCAAGAGCGCGCCCACGGTCACTTGCCAATTGATACGCGCCATGATGTAGATCGAGACCAAGGAGCTAAAGCCAAACGCAAAGAGATCGACGTAGAGCATCAGCATCTCGGTAGCATGGTCGGTATCATCGCGAAAGGTACTCAGCGCTTGGCCCGAGGATTGCCGGCTACCATCCGCTGCTTGGGGCAGTGGCAGCGCACCGGGTCGCTCTAGAATGCGCGCAAAGAGATTGCGGGTCAAGAGCGCAATATTGTGATAGCGATAGATGACAAAGGCATAGATCCCAGCGATCAATGCTACACCGGCTAGAATACTTTGGAGCAGATAAGCCCCGGCCGCCGGCCAGATCCCCAGTTGTTGCCCCGGCTCGCCCAGCAGGCTATTGAAAAATGCTTGAATAATCAGCCCCGCAACCGGGATGAGCAGCAGTCGCCCGCCAAAGCCGCAGACATCGCCCAGCCACGCCCACGGCCGAAACCGGATGAGTCGAAAAATATGTTGATTCGCAGAAAGTTTCTTGGTTGTCATGTTGAAGTCCATCGTTTGTGCTAGTTTACAGTGTCTGTATGGAGGAGTAGTTAGTGGGATGGTACATCGGTACATCGGTCCCACTGTCCCACCGTCCCACTGTCCCACTGTCCCACCGTGCAGATTGATTCCAGGGGTAAAGTGGATTACAATAGACCTTACACAAGGGACTGTTCAAAGCAGTTCGCGCAGCGGCGCGGTAGAGGTAAAGACAGAGGTAAGGCCGAGGCAAGCGATGACACAACAGATTTTGGTGGTGGAAGACAAAGCGAATGTGCGGCGGTTATTGCAGGAGTATCTGACGGAGCAGGGATTTAATGTCGCCGTCGCCGAAAATGGCCACATGGCACTCTTTGCTGCCCGTCACAATCCACCCGACCTGATTCTCCTGGACATTCTGATGCCGGAGATGGATGGTCATACCTTTCTGCGTATCTACCGTCAGGAAGCAGAGACACCGATCATCTTTCTCACCGCCAAAATGGAAGAGACCGACAAGGTGATCGGCCTGGAGTTGGGTGCCGATGATTACATCACCAAGCCCTTCGGCATGCGCGAGTTGTTGGCGCGGGTGCGGGCGGTTCTCCGGCGGGCAACCCCACCAGCCGCCTCTACGACCATTCTGCGCGCCGCCGATATTGTGCTCGATCAAAGCCGCCATGCCGTTACCGTGCGGGGTCAGACGGTCAACTTAACGCCATCAGAATTTGATCTATTGGCGGCACTGATGCAGCGGCCGGGCCACGTGCTTGCACGTCAGGATCTGCTCGATTTTCTCGACGGCGAAAGCGTTGAAGGGACCGAGCGGTCGATCGATGTGCACATTCGCCACCTGCGCAAAAAAATTGAGCCGGATCCCCGCACCCCGCGTTACATTGAGACCGTCTTCGGCGTTGGCTATCGCTTTGCACAGCAATAACCGCGCCGCCACGCAAAGGAAATAGAGCCGTTGTGCGTTCACTGACTTGGAAACTCACGCTGGTGATTCTGGGCATGAGCCTCTTTAGCATTGCCAGTGTCTTTCTGCTGACCCGCTGGGTGACCGTGCGCGAATTTGACCGGCTGGTCAATGCCCAGGCCCGCGCTTCCTTTATCGAACAAGTGACGACTTATTACCAACAGTCCGGCCATTGGCAAGGGGTAATGCGCGTGCTGCCGGCCCTTGTCCCTCCTGGTCCAAACCCACCACCGGGTGCCCCCCCGCGCGAACCACCCTATGCCCTGCTTGATCGACAAGGATGCGTGGTGGTTCCGGCTGGCCCCTACCGCGTGGGCGCTTGTCCGGCAAGCAACAGCAGTGAACGGCGTGATGCGCTCATCGTCGATGGCGAGGAGGTAGGAACGATCGTCAAGGTACGGGAGGTTGCCGGCCGTGGGCCATTGGAAGAGGCCTATCTGCTGCGCACCAATCGTGCGCTCTTTCTCAGCGCCATCGGGGTAACCATTGTGGCGATCATCCTGGGGCTCATCGTTGCACGCACCTTGATTCGACCGCTGCGTGCGCTGACCCGCGCCATCCACGCTCTCAAAGCCGGCGAACTGGGCGAACAGGTGCCGGTGCACTCCGAGGATGAGTTGGGGGAGTTGGCCCATGCCTTTAACCAGATGAGCACCGATCTCGCCCACGCTAACCAGTTGCGCCGGGATATGACCGCGGATATCGCCCACGAACTGCGCAACCCGCTGCTGGTGATCACCGGCTATCTGGAAGCAATGCGCGATGGGGTCCTCGAGCCGACGGGCGAACGGCTGACCGCGCTCTATGATGAAGCCCACCATCTCGACCATCTGGTAAGCGACCTGCGCACGCTCTCCTCTGCTGATGCCGGCGAGCTATCGCTCCAACGCGAATCCATCGTACCGCACGACTTGCTGCGCCGTGCGCACAGCGCGTGGGAGACCCAAGCGCATCAACAGCAGATTGCACTGGCGCTAGAAGAAGTGCCAATCGCGTTACCGGTCATTGACCTCGATCCGGAGCGCATGATGCAAGTGTTGAACAACCTCGTGAGCAATGCATTGCGCCACACCCCAACCGGTGGCACTGTCACACTCGGTGCGGAAGCGACAAGCAACGAAATTGTCTTCACCGTGCGCGATAGTGGCCAAGGCATGGCCAAGGAAGAGTTGGCACTCGTCTTTGAACGCTTCTATCGGATTGACCCTGCCCGGCAAGAGACGACGGGCAGTTCCGGCTTGGGATTGGCTATTGCGCGCTCCATTGTCTTGGCACATGGCGGCACCCTCACCGCTGAATCTGACGGTCTAGGCCGCGGTGCCACCTTTCGGATGCGCTTCCCGCACCCCCAAACGACGTTTGATCGACCCTGAAAAACAGAGTACAATCTTTAGCGTCATCACGTTCGTTCCCTCAGCTTGAATGAACCAGAGGATACAGACCAGAGCCTAACAGGTGCCAGCCACTACTGTCATTGACAAAGTATATTTTTGGGAGCAGATATGAGCAATGAAACCATCTTTACAGCAGCGCCCTCACCAGAAAGCCTGGGCATCCCTTCCCAGGCAATTCTGAATTTTCTACAACGAATCGACGCCGAGCGCATCGGCATGCATGGCTTTCTGCTGGTCCGGCGCAATCGCATTGCGGCAGAGGGCTACTGGGCACCGTGGTCGGCAGAGCGCAAACACCGCATGTATTCGGTCAGCAAAAGCTTTGTCGCGTTGGCCGTCGGGCTGATGATCGACGAAGGCAAACTCACCCTTGAGGATCGGGTTGCCACCTATTTTCCGGACAAAGTGCCGACAACGCTCCATCCGTGGCTGGCCGCGGCGACGGTACGCGACCTGCTGACGATGGCGACGCCCCATTCGAGCACCTCCTACGGACGCGAGGATGCAGACTGGGTGTGGACCTTCTTCAACTTGCTCCCTTCGCATCCGCCAGGCACAATCTTTTCGTATGACACCGCGGCCACCGTCGTGCTCACGGCCATTGTCGAACGGCTGGCGGGTATGGGGTTCCTGGACTACATGCGCCCACACTTTCTGGATCGCATCGGCTTCTCCGCAGACGCCTGGTGTGTCCGCACACCCGAGGGAGGCTCGTGGGGTGGGTCGGGCGTCCTCTGTACGCTGCGCGATCTGGCCAAAGTCGCCCTGGTCACCATGAACGGCGGCCTGTGGGGCGATGACCGACTCCTGCCGGAAGCATATGTACGTGCGGCGACCGCCAAGCAGATCGACAACGCCATCCGTGGCCATGATGGCTATGGCTATCAGATCTGGCGCGAAAAAGAGAATGGCTTCTCCTTCCGCGGGATGGGCAGTCAGTACGCCCTCTGTTTTCCTGACAAGGAGTTTCTCTTTGCTTGTATCGCCGACACCCAAGGCGCGCCGGCAGGCAGCGCGATTCCAGAGGTGATGTGGGAAGAGATTTACCCGTACCTGACCGATGGACCGTTGCCGGAGAATGACGATCTCCACGCCATGCTCGCCGCGCAGATCGAGCAACTCGCGGTACAGCCGCTTCCCGGGAACTCTGACACACCGACCGCTGCCGCGGTCGACGGTATCTGGTATACGCTGGAAGAGAACCCGATGGGGATCACACGGATGCGCCTCTCTTTTACGGGTGAGCAAGGCCAAAGGGATCAGGGGAGATGGGCGTACACCAACGCACAGGGGGACAATTCGTTGCACTTCGGGATCGGGCGCGTACTTGCCGACAAGTTTCCGCAACGCAACTACTTCGGCGCACAGATCGGCGTGATGCCAGGTATTGCATACGATTGTCTGGCCTCAGCGGCGTGGGTCGACGAGCAAACCTTCAATTTGGAGATTGCCATCACCGATGTCTATCTGGGCGGGCTGCGGATCTCATTCGCCTTTCAGGGTGACGAGATCGCGCTCTTTATGACGAAACAAGCCGAGTGGTTCCTGGACGAGTACAATGGTTTTGCTGGCGGAAAGAGACAGTCGCCCCGTGTCGCATAAGCTCCAGAACGCATTAGATCGCTTGCGTGATATTTTGCCCTTAAAGGCGAACCAAACTAAGTGTGCGCCCCAAGTGAAAGCGCTGCATCAACAGCTACTCCGCTCTTTTGTCGAGCGCGGGCGGATCTTAACCAGGGCAGAAATGGCGACATACGTCGATCAGCTGCCGGCCGCGCTCGATCTGCTGCGCCAATATGATATGCTGACCGTTTCCAGCAATGGAGAAGCCGACGGGGCCTACCCCTTTACAATGCACGAACGGGGACATACCGTGTTCGTGAACGGGCAACGGGTCCACGCGATGTGCGCGCTCGATGCATTGGCGGTTGGCCCCATGTTTCAGGTGAGCACACACATCCAATCCCACTGCGCGGTCACATCTGAGCCGATTGAGATACGGATGGCTGGCGAGACGGTCGGGAATTGGGAGGAAGTGGGCCAGACCCATGTTGGCATTGGTTGGCAAGCCGCCGATGGGCAAAGCTGTTGTGCCGACAGCCTCTGTATGGAGATGATCTTTCTGCGCGACCAAGAGATTGCCGGGCAGTGGCTTGCCGATCACGCAGCGGAGCGGGAGATTTTCACCCTGGCGGAGGCGGTCCAACTGGCGAGTCGGTTTTTTGTGCCGCTGATGACTTGATGTTAGGCCAAGCAAAGAAAATTAGCTATCCACGAAGTTGCACGAAGACACACGAAGAAAAGCATTACCCTCCGTGAAACTTTGTGTGGCTTCGTGGGTGGGTTAACTTGGAGACTCTTTCAGAGTGACAGGGTTACCAATTTAGGATAGCTGAATCGTTACAATTTTTCGTTGGTCTTAAAAGTGCGTTCCACTTTGGGGCACCCCGTGTACGACGGACTAGTCGTACGCGATCTGTTCAACGAAATCATGGTTGACCAGTGCGTCGCACACTTGTGGTAGATGAATCTCGCCCCAAAGTGAAATGCACCCTGCCGTCAACAGCGAGTGGTGAATCCTCAACTTTTTTGTTATGCTTAGGCTATCAGCCGGCGTTCTGCGCACTCCGATCTGAATCAACCGTGCCATCTTCTGCTCTCAACGAATTGGATTACTCATGAGCCAAACGCTTTTACGCGACCATCCCGCGCAACACCTCACCCGCGAAAATATCACGATCACCGACATCCGCGTCACGCCACTCTCCTATGTCCACAATGGCGACTATCTGTGGCGCTGCGGCGGGCTCTATGTGTGGAAGAGCGACGCCGCGCTGGTGGAAGTCTTTACTAACGTGGGCATTGTCGGCATTGCCGAGGGCAGCCCCTATCGCGGCCCCGACAAGCTCAAAGCCTATACCGACCAATACATCACGCCGCTGCTCAAAGGGACCAATGTCTTTGAGGTGGACTTTTTGACCAACAATCAAGGACACAACCACGTTGCTGAGGGAGCTTGGGCGGGGGTCAACAACGCGCTGTGGGACATCATCGGCAAGGCTAAGGGGCAGCCCGTCTACAAGCTGTTCAGCGACGATCCCAACCCCTCCAACCAGGTCAAAATTTACGCCAGCGGCGGCGTCTGTCATGCCTGGTATGACAATGGTGCAGAGGAGCTAATTACCGAGGCGTTGCGCTACAAAGACGCCGGCTACGACACCTTCAAATTTCGCAACGGCACCAGTTGGCGCTACAGCGGCATGACGATGAGCCAATACATTCCCATTCTCGAACGGCTGCGGACGGCTGTGGGGCCGGACTTTAAGCTGGTGCTGGAGAAGTTTCCGTGGGATTTTGAAACAATTATCAACGAACTCTGCCCAGCATTGGAAGCGTTGGGCTTCTATTGGTATGAAGAGCCGGTGGAGTGGACCGATCCCCACGCGCTCGAAAAACATCAGGCGATTAACTCAGCGATGCCGTCGGTGATGGTCTCGGGCGGCGAGAGCATGTGGAATCGCTATCAAGTGGAGCCCTATGTGGCGACCGGCGCAATGAACATTATCCAGACCGACGCCAACCTGACTGGTATGACCGAAGGCTGGTATATCGGGCAGACGATCCACAAACATGGTCAACAGTACTGCCCGCACAACTGGGTCGGCGACTTGACGACGATTGCTAATATTCATCTCGTGGCCGGCGTGCCCTGTGGCCACATGTGTGAACTGAACCAGACCTACAATCCGCTCAAGTGGGAGATCTTCAAAGATCCCTACGTGATCGAAAATGGTATCCTGACCATCCCCGACAAGCCGGGCTTTGGCGTGGAGTTGATCGACAATATCGCCGAACGCTTCCCCTTTGTGGCAGGGAACTATTACAAGACCAATCCGGTTTTTGAAGGCAAAGGGCTGCCGATTTGGTGGAGCTGAGCGGAGGGCGGGCTTATTATTGACGATAGGCCACAGAGAGCACAGAGGCCACAGAGATTATTCACCTGACACTCTGTGCTCCTTGCACTCCCTGCACTCTCTGCGTTCTCTGTGCTCTCTGTGCTCCTTGCACTCCCTGCGTTCTCTGTGCTCTCTGTGCTCTCTGTGCTCTCTGTGGCTCACTTCTTTGCCGTACAACTTGATTGCTGTTATTAAAGGAGAAACCGATGCAACCGCAAACAAAATCCACACTTGACGTGATCTATGAAAACTGGCGAGGCTACCAGGAAAAATTACGAGCCTGTATTGCGCCGTTAACGGATGAGCAACTCACACGACAACCGGCCGCACACATGTGGCCACTCGGGCAGGTTGTGCAGCACATCGTTTCTGTGCGGGCGGGATGGTTCAGCGGCACCTTGCAGGATGAGGATGCCACCATGAGCGCGTACATGGAGTGGGGTCAACGGGAATCACCGGCGCGTAGCGGATTGGAATTGGCAAGTGGCCTCGACGAGACGTGGGCCTTCATTGAAGCCCGCTTGCAGCGCTGGAGCCCAGACGACTGCGCCAAAACCTTCCCCGATGAATGGGACGGCCAGGTCTACGAGGTATCGCGCAGTTGGGTGATCTATCATGTGCTGGAACATGATCTGCATCATGGCGGCGAAGTCTCGTTGATCCTTGGGATGAACAACCTGCGCACCCTTGATCTATAGCGCTTACCCTTACCCACGGCTTTCGTCACCAGGGGCGTGACTCGGTAAAATCTTCCAGGAAGATGTCCGTGCGCGCAACCACCCGCTCGACCTTGTGGGTAAGGGTAAGCGCTGTAGGGAGAAAGTGGGTTGCGTGTGCGCAGCAGGGGAAGAGGTTTATCAATATGCCAGACGCAATAGCGCCCCAAGAGGGTAGAGCGCTCTTTGGCGCGGATGTACAAAGTTACGATGAGATTCGTCCACCCTATCCCGAGCAACTCTATGCGTTTCTGCTGTCGACCTGTGCGCTGCGTGCCAACAGTGCTACCTTGGAGATTGGCGCCGGCAATGGATTGGCGACGCGGCGGCTGCTAGCATTCGGTGCCAACCCGTTGACCGCGCTGGAGCCGGATCCACGCTTCGCGCCTTTGCTACGCGCCATTGCCGCGGCGTCCACGGCAGACTTTCAGCTGATCCACACTGCGTTTGAAGAAGCTGCGTTGCCCACCAACCACTATGACCTGGTCGCGTCAGCCACGGCCTTTCACTGGATTGACCGAACGATTGGTCTCACAAAAGTTGCCACCTTACTCAAACCGGGTGGCCATGTCGCCCTCTGGTGGAATGTCTTTGGCGACCCTGCCTGCGCCGATCCCTTTCACGACGCGACGCAGGGGATCCTACAGTCGCTCGCGGTGAGCCCGTCGGACACGCCACAGCGCACCCCCTTTGCCCTCGACATCCCGGCGCGCCGCAGTGACTTTGCCCACACGGGGCAATTTGAGCCGCCGCTCTATCAGTTCTACCCCTGGACGTTGGTCTTGGACGCTGCCCAAGTTGGCGCACTCTATGGGACCTTTTCTGGGATCAATCGCCTATCCGCCGGGAAACGTCAGCAGATCTTAGATCAGTTGATGGCAGTGGCAGAAGAGCAATTTGGCGGCAGGGTGGAGCGCAACATGGTCACCGCAGTCTATGTGGCGCGGCGGCGGTAGGCAGTGGGACAGTAGGACAGTTGACGGTTGTGTTGAACCGAACTTTTCACTGAACAGTTGAACAAATTCACGCTATTCCATGAGTGATTTGTTTCGTTAGCGCCACGACTACTCGGTGCGCTGGAATATTCTGGCGATACGCGGTGCGGACGGTCGGATCATCATTGCGGTTGGCGATGATGTCAATCCACTGCGCGGCTTGCGCCAAAACCGCGTCTCTACGTCCCGCCTCCCCGGCAGCGGCTAAGACTTCGGCACAGTGGAGGAGCATCTGCACCGGTTCCACGACGCGCAGCAGGGCATCGCCCACCGCAAACGCGAGTACCTCTTCGGCCAACGGCAGCGCGGCCGCCACTGCGCCGGTGCGCTGCCGTGCCACCGCTAACCCCGCCAGTGCCTCAAAGCGATTGGGGTTATCCAGATGCTGCCAGATCGCAAGTGCACCGACGTACATGGCGGCTGCATCGGTAGGCCGCGCCAGGGCCAACAACGTGTGGCCAATTCGATTGCGACAGAGTCCTTCAAAGCGATGTGCCCCTAATTCCTGAAGCGGCACCAACGCGGCCTGGCCCTGGGCCACTGCCTCTTCGAGATGACCGATATTGCGTTGGACCAAGCAGAGGTTACAGCGAATGATTCCGACAGCTTCCCGATCACCCACTTCTTCGGCCAATGGTAATGCTGCCTGCAAATAGCGCAACGCGTCCTCATACAGACCGGCGAACCAAGCGGCCAGACTCAGTTGATTGAGTGCATCGATCTGCTCAAGCCGAACTGCCTGCTGCTCTGCCAAG
Organism: Caldilineaceae bacterium; assembly: GCA_034432375.1. GTDB lineage: Bacteria > Chloroflexota > Anaerolineae > Caldilineales > Caldilineaceae > JAHBVH01. The sequence continues at coordinate 94,997 of DAOUCA010000169.1, read as the reverse complement.
GAAAGACATTGTTGGGCGTAACCTCGGGCCTGACCATAGTTCCCATAGCGCATATACGCCATCGCTAGACCGCGCAAAATCTTGATCTGCAATGTGTCCGCGGCTGGTTCCGCTTGGACGAGAGCAAGCGTAAGCTCCAAGCGCTTGATCGCCTGTTGAAAATCGCCCACAAAATGGATGACTTGCGTATGGGCATGTTCATAGAGCGTTCCGGCCAGGAGCAGGTTATCACCCGTCCGGCGTGCGGCCGCTTCTGCTTGGCCGTGGGCCTCCTCGGCCGCTTGCCACGCCGCTGTCTCCCCCAACAGCCGGGCAATACGGCTATAGAGCTTTGCCCGTAGTTGTGGATTGTGGGTATGGGTCAATCCTTGACGCGCAGCCGTCAAGGCGCTTTCAGACCCCGCCGTGACTTGGGTGAAACTACTGATTTCCAGCAGCAGTGCCGCGGCCAATTCACCAGCAATGTCATCATCGCCCACGACTTCATCATCTCTCTTGACTTCATCTGGCTCCCGCCTATCGCGCTCGCCCTCATCATGCTTGACCACACCTGCCCCGGTCACAGCTGCCCCGGTCACAGCTGCCCCGGTCACAGCCAATGCACGCTGTAACAGTTCGCAGCCCTCTTGCAATAACCCCAACCCGCGCAATAAGGCGGCAAAGGCGGCGGTCGCCTGGTGCAACAAGGATTGGTCGGTCGTGTCAACGGCATTGCCCCACGCGGCCTGAATATTTGCCAAATCCTGTTGGCGCTGTGGCGGTGGTTCATTCCCGAGCGCGTGTAAATAGTGGGTGCGGTAGCGACGCCAGATGGTGACCTGCTCGGCCATAGCGCGCTGGTGCAGCTTTTCCGCGGAAAAGGCACGCACGACCTCGTGCATGGAATAGCGGCCGGGGCGCGCCAATCGCAGCAAGGATTTACTGAGCAGGGTTGATAGATCCGTGAAGTTGGCATCAACAATCGCCACCGCAGCACTTCGATCAAATTCCCCACGAAAGAGAGAAACCTCGGCCAATATACGCTGCTCCGGCGGGGAGAGCAATTGCCAAGAATTCTCATAGACAACACGCAGGCTATCGTGGCGAGTCGCCGTTGGATCATTGGTCCGGCGGCTATGCGCCGGCAGTTGCCGCCGGACCAAGTTTGTCCGGTTCTCGGCAAGTGCCGCGGCAATCTCGTCACAGGAAAAATGTTCCACCCACCCCGCCGCTAATTCAATTCCTAATGGTAGTCCTTCCACCAACCGGCAAATCGTAACAATCGCGCGCTGCTCCGCCGCGTGCTGGGCAAATTCGGGGACGAGGGCGCGGGCGCGACTGACGAAGAGCGCCGCCGCGGAGGCCGCCGGCAACCCGCGCACGGCGACGACGTGCTCCCCTGGGAGATTGAGACGCACTCTGGAGGTGATGAGCAACGCGATCGCCGGGGCATTGTGGAGCAGCGCAAACATATGGTCGGCTTCGGAGAGCAGATGTTCAGAATTATCTAAAATCAGGAGCAATTGACGGTGCTGAAGATGGGCAGCCAGTTGCACTTGGGCACTTTCGCTGCCGTGGAGAGGCAGTTCCATGGCCGCGGCAATCGCGACGGCCAACCGATTGGCGGGATCCCCACTTGGCTGAATTCCTTCCAACGCTACCCACCAAACCCCATCGCGCCAGCTCCGTTCCACACGCTGACCAACGGCCTGGGCCAAGCGCGATTTGCCGATGCCGCCAATCCCGAGCAAGGTAACTAGCCGCTCCTGGCCCGGCAGGCAGTGATTTGTCAGCGCAGCAAGCTCTTCATCGCGGCCTAAAAATGCGGTGGCGACCAGTGGGATATTGGTGCGCCGAGTGGGGTGTACCCCAATGGGAGCAGCACGCCCTGCATCCCCAAGAATGCGGTGAAACAGAGCTTGGGTGGCCGCTTCCGGTTCCACCCCCAATTCAGTCGCCAGCACACGCCGACACTGTTCATACTGTTCCAGCGCGGCAATCCGTTGCCCACGGATTGCTAGCGCCTGCATGAGATGACGGTGGGCCGTTTCTAGCCAAGGTTCACGCGCCAACTGTTGCCTTGCAATCTCGATTGTCTGTTCCTGGTCCCCTTGGGCAGCAAAGTGGGTGGCAAGCTCGTGCAGAGTGGCCATCGTCTGGTGATGGTGCCATTCCTGCTGTTGCCGTCGCCATTCCTCAAAGCCGTTGGCCCCTTTTAGGGTTAGCCCCTGTAGAAATTCACCGCGCTGGAGTGCCACGGCTGCTTGCAACAGCCCAAGCTGCAGGGTCGTGGTCTGTTGAATGCGCTGCAACAACCCTGCAAACGCGCGGCTATCGACCTCCACCGCCGTTGGATCAAAGGTCACATCATGGCGAGTAATGTGGAGTGGGTTGGGCATTGTGGATTGAAACATGGCCCGCAAATTGGCGAGGACAATCCGCAGATTGGTCTTGGCCGCGGCCTCACCCTGATCCTCCCAAAAGAGGGTGGCCAGTGCATCGCGGCGGTGCGTTTGGTCCGCCTCGACGGCCAGATAAGCGAGCAGGGCGCGCGCCTTGTCCGAGCGAAAGGCGATCTGTGTTACGCCACGGATGCGCAGTTCAAATGTGCCCAACAGAGCAAGTGTAATTTCAGCCATGAAGGAACCAAAAGGAATTGTACCTATACAGCCACCCCCTCCCGGCATCCTCCAGATTAGGGGAGGAGCTATATGATTCCCTGCCCAAACTAGGGAGGGGTGAATAGTTACATGGAATTGTAGCGAAGAAAACTCAGGTTACCGCTTTATTATATGCCATCACACACGGTTTTGGAAACCGTATCGATCAGGTCCGGTGCGTCATTAGCGCGGTTGCGATTTACACGTCCGGTGTAATTTCCAATGGGATACGCACCCGTAGCAGGTACATCCGCTTCGATGCGATCTCGATACGATCCCTTGGTACCCTCAAAAATGTGCTCATCTAAGAAAATTGTGCGGATCAAGGTGACTGTCACTGGCCGGAACGAGTTCGGCAGATCGATAAGGCTTGGCCAGTGACAGTCACTTCGGGCCAAACGCAAGTTCTCAAAATGATTTCACGTTAGATGGGCAAACAATAAGATGGACGCGCATCACCCAACCCAGAGAATAGGAGCAACAGATGAAGTATTTCAAGACCTTTCTACCCCACTTTGCGGCGACCCTAGTCGTCGGCATGCTTGCCCTGATCGGGGGCTTTGTCCTCGCCAATGGACCGGCTGCACGCGCGGCGATGGAGCAAGCGGGCATCTTGGCCGCGCCAGTGATTCCCGCGACATTTAACTATCAGGGCTATCTGCGCGAGGCGGATGGCGCGCCGACCAATGGCACGAAAAAGATCACAACCAAGATCTATGCGGCTGCCGCAGGGGGAACGGCGAAACATACGCAGGTGTTTTCCAACGTCAATGTGCGCGATGGCCTTTTCAACGTCGTCATTGGCGATAATGTGCCACTCGGCAATACCTTTGACACCGCGCCGCTGTATATCGGGATTACCCTCGACGATGGCAGCGAACTGATTCCACGCGAGCGCATTCATGGCGTACCCTGGGCAATCTATGCCACGAACGCGCAGAATGCGCAGAATGCCACAAATGCAACCAACGCAACCAACGCAACTGATGCGGCAAACGCAGAGCGTGCAACCAACGCCGACAACGCCGACAACGCGACCGTTGCGAACAAGATCAAGGCCACCGGCATCACGAAAACGTATCATACGATCGACCGTAGAGGTCTGGGCTTTGCCAAGATTGCAATTGGGGGGACTATGAATCAACCACAGAAGCCTGCTTTCTTACCACTGCCTGGGGCAGCACGTGGGAAAGGAATGCCTGCCTTATCGAAGAGGAAAGCAACATCACCTATCTTGCTGCAAATACAGATGCGTATTGCAAGGCAATTTGTCTTCAATGGGGGCCGTAATGAACGTTTTTGACCACCAAATCAGCTATCGCACTTGGCGCGATGGAATCTTGCTCGGCTTTATTCTGAGCGTGGTGCTCACGGTGTCGGCCTCAAGCGCGGCAACGGTACGAACACCTTGCATGCCAAATGAAGCCCAGTGCCGCCTTAGCGGTGGTTTTAGCGCGGTCAGCGTCACCGATCCCGCGCCGGGCCAAGTTGGGATCACCCATCCCAGTAGTTTCGCCTATGGGGCGCTGATCTATGAGGATTTTGTTGCGTTGGAAAACCGAGCACGTGCGCTGTTGGAAAAGGGTTTACGCATGCGTGAGTCCATCTCGCCGTACAAGGATAACAACAGCTTTGAAACACATCTGCGCAAACTAGATGCGACGGCCGGCTGGGAAGATAAGGCAATCGATATGCCAAAGCCAGGCTATGAAAGTGCGACAACCTTTGCCGAGTTAATTACACAAATCCAGGCCGATCTGACGGAGGCACGTGATCTCTACGCCTTTCTCATTGTCTTTGCACCCGAAGCACGCTTTCGGGCTGACAGCAGCTATATCAATAGTAATCCTGAACACCTGGTTGCCCTTTGCGGGGCAACTGACAAAGAGGATCCCAACCCCAAAGCCGACCCCACCAAGCCAACTGTCCTGCCACCGGTGATCGACTGGTGCAACTTTCGGGCGCGGCTGCGCCAAAGCGTGCGCGAGGTTGCCAATGTACGGATGATTGTGGGGCAAGAATTTATGGTCGACGCGCTCGGGGTCAACTTTAGTGGCAACTTTGTCGGTGGCGAGGCGCTAGTCAAGAAGGAGGTGGCCCAACTGCGCGCGGCGCGCCACCAATTTGAAAAAGCCGAAGAGTTTCTAACGGGTGCGCTCAAAATCGCGGTGGGTAATGGCTGCCTGATTTCGGATTTCTACACCCAAACCGAATGGGCGCTGCTTTCGCTGGCTGCCGAACGGCAGGGCACCGCGCAACACCACATTGCCACGCGCGAGAGCTATTTAGATAGTGGCAGCGCGCAGAGCGTCGCCCAGGCCCAGCTTCAAGCACAGCAGACCTTTCGGCAAACATCCAACGATGCCCACCTCAAGCTGATTGCGTTGGCCGGTTTGGGTGTGCCCGCGGGTGGCTGCACGATTGGGGAGCACCCCGATGGCAACCTAGTGGCCGAAATGGCGCTCAATCAGTTGGAAACCAAACGCCAATCACAAGAGATGGCGGCTGGGCTCAATATCTTTGGCTTTGATGTCACCATGACACCGGCCCGCCCCTACATCTCCAGCAGTCCACGCAACTGCGACACGTTGGCGCAGGGTGACCGCGGGCTGTGGGACGAAGCGTGGTGCAGCGCAAAATTAGCCGAGGCATTGCAGAACCGCGAAGAGAACGCAACACGCTTCTTTGATACCTCCCAAGAAAAGCTCAATGAGGCTGTCCAAACGATCCGGCAAGGGCTCGATTTTGACATCGATAATGCCGCGGGCTGTACACGTTCTAGCTTTCCAAGTGATGACGACTTTTTTGCCTGCGCCCAGAAGCAAATCGATGAGGCAGAGGAGTGTTGGCGGTTAGCTTCATTTGCGTCTGAAACTGATGGGACGAAATTAGAGCCAGCGGCCAAGTACAACAACTTTGACACCTGCATGAAGGCTGAGTCTGCTGGGGGAAACATTAAGGATCGGAACGATTCCTATACCGCGCTCGCTGAACTACGCAGCATCTATCTGGAGTATCAAGCCATTGAGAAGAGTGCCAAAAACATCGCTGAACAGATTCAGAATTCTAACGATGCGAACGCAATTGTAACCGAATGGTTGAACAATGCCGGCATTGCGGAAACGGCAGCCGAGGTAACACAGGCACTCCTTGATGCATTTACTTGTATTGATTTTACCGACGGGGGCATTGGCACCAGCAATACTATTGGCGCTTGTGCCGCTCTTGCCGGTGCCAATGGGGTAGCTCAGATCGCGGCCGGCGCAGTATCGACGGAGGCCGATGTCAAAATCGCCAATGCCGAGAACGAAAAAGAGATAAAAAATCTTTTGCTACAGCAGAGCGAACTGCTGATCGCTGCCCAGGCCGCGCAGCAGGCATTCTTCGCAAAGTCGAGCGACGTTGGTGGACTCATTGACCGTATGCGGCGCGACTTGAAGGAAGCCCAGCGCCAGCGCGCCTACTTTGCCGCCAGCCCAGCCAACGATCCCAGCTTCCGCATTGTGCGCGACTCGGCCCGTATCGAGTTGGCCGCGGCATTGGAGCGGGCGGCGCGCATCAGCTATCTCGCCGCCCGCCGTGCTGAGTATGAGTACGCGGCCCGGCTCGCGGCCAGCGGCTTTCGCATCTCCGATATCTATCGGGCGCGCACGGCGCAAGACATCCTCCAGTTCCTCAACACATTGCAAGGGGTCACAAGTAGCTTGGCCGGCAGCACCACCCGCGATACCACGCCGATCGACCTGAAAATTTCGATCGCGAAGGATCTATTGCTGCTGACGGATGAGCTGTTGATGAATGAAGGCTTTACAACGCCAGCGGCAATTGCTACCGAACGCACCCGTCGCTTCCGGCAATGGGTGTCGGTGAACACGATCACAAATCCAGAAGATAACAAACCGGCCCTCAAGTACACCTTTAGCACCTCGCTGCTCGATGGCGGGATCTTTGCCAATGTCTTCAGCCAGGCCTATCACAATCATTGGTTATTGAAGTTGAGCGGCGTTGGCACGCCCATCGCCACCAGCAACGGCGTTAGCATCAATCTGGTCAGCGAAGAGAACAATCTATCCCATCGCAAGGTCATCATGAGCCAAGGAGGATTGGTCCACATGAGCTCGTATGCGGGCTGCGTCTTTGACTATCGGTTGATTGCCCCGGCCAAACTGTTGGGACGGGAATGGCCAGCCAACCAAAATGCCGAATCCGTCACCGCCACCTTCAATGCAAACGTCAACGATAGCCACCCCTACACAGAAAACGGCTACCGCACGCCTGCCTTTGAAGGGCAGGCCATCTCGGCGACCGATTGGGCGTTCACCGTCTTTGCCGGTACCCCGCAAGCGAGCTTGGGGCTGCCCGATATGGATCTGCAACAGTTGACCGACATCGAGTTACATCTGAGTGTTGTCTACGCCTCGCGCAGTGACGATTACACCGCTCCGCCGGAACCATCCGCATGTGCGCGCATAGACTATTAAGTACATGAAAGCAAGTTTTTTGAGAATGAGAACTGCGCATCCCCAGATGCGCAGCTCTGCATCTGGGGATGCAGAGTTCTCGCTTTCCCTAATTTCTTATCAAACTGTACTTAAAAGGAGAACTGCATGAAATCTACGCTAACTCATCTAACAGGCACACTCCTCATTGCGCTCCTTGTCGCGAGTGTGGTTGTGCTGGCAAGCAATTGGTTTGGATTATCCACTATGGCATGGCCCCCGAAGGCGTCAACGCTTGTGCAATTGGCAAACGCGGCGACGCTGCCAACCAGTGCGCGGCAAGGCGTGGCCTTTCGGGTCGATCGCACGCTGGTCGGCAAGGTCGATCTGTCGTGGGGCGCAACCGGCACCTACAGCGATACATTGCCCACACCAACGGCCGAAGAGCTGGCAGCACTGCCCAACATGGGGAGCATCGATCTTGCCCTCCTGCTGGAGCAAGGTGCGGGCAACGGGGTCAAAGGCTATGTGGCGTTGGAGAGCACATTGGTCTTTACCACCCAACACACGATATCGGCAACCGTGACAAGTGCGGTAGCCGGTCGAAGCACCACCGAAACCCGCAGCTTGGCGGTCGGACCAGCAAGCAATGGCAGCTATCAGGGCAACCAGCTCACCCTGCTTTCAGAGCGGATCGCGTATACCACGGCGTCGGGACAAGCTGCACAACGCCAATTTCGTCTAAGCGCCGCGCCGAGCCAGGAAGTGGGGATTGTTACGGGCGAATATCGCGAAACAGTCTGGGGCGTCGCGCTCCAGCCATTGACCATCGTCGGCACCTTTCGGCTAAAAGATCCACGGGCGATACCGGCGGATCTGAACAGTGCGCCGGTCGCCAATGCGCAAAGGTTGAACGTATTGCTGAATACACCGAAAGCGCTCAGCCTGACCGGTTCTGATGCCGAGAACGATGCGCTCACCTTTACCATCATCACGGCGCCGATCCACGGTACGCTGAGCGGGAACGCGCCCAATCTGACCTACACGCCAGCGGCTGGGTACCTCGGCAGCGACAGCTTCACCTTTAGTGTCAACGACGGCAAGGTCGCTTCGGGTGCGGTGGCAATCACCATCAATGTCGCCGAGACGATTGCCCCCAACACCGCGCCCGTGGCCAATGGCCAAACGGTCAATGCTGGGCAAGGGCAAGCGCGGGCAATCCCGTTGACCGGCTCCGATGCCGACGGTGACCCGCTGACCTTCCGCATCGTCAGCCAACCGACCAACGGCACGCTTACGCTCAACGGCGCGGTCGCAACCTACACACCCAACGCCGGCTTCATTGGCGCGGATAGCTTTACGTATGTTGCCAACGACGCCACGGTCGATTCAGCCGCGGTTACCGTCATGATTCAGGTGAAGGCAGAGGTGGTCGAGACCGAGCGGGCGATCTACTTGCCGATTGTGCAGCGGTAGCTAGAGCGCGTCTACTACGCGCAGGGTTAAAACCCTCTGCTAACAGCGAGAAGCCGCCTCAGCGGCTAGATTCCTAGCCGCTGAGGCGGCTTCTCGCTGTTATACTCAAGTCAACTTGAAAACCGTAGTTTTACGGTAGGGGCAGCGGGTTGCGGGTACCCACTGCGGGTAGGCGCAAGGCACTCCCCCTACAATAGCAAAACTACGGATCCCATTCTGAACTCAGTATAGTCGGCCAATTTAATGGCCGTTTTTAGCAAATGGCAACAGGCCCTAGTTGGACAATATGGTAAACTGTTATCCAGCCGAAGACAAATCAGGAGCGAAACTAATATTTTGTCAAGTCAAGTAAGGCTTAGCTACCGTAGGGTTTGAAAGGGGGAAGGCCTTGTACAAATGAGGGATCCCACAGGCAATGGCGCGTACCTACCTGAGGCTGAAGCCCTCAGGCTGATAAAGGAAGTCCCGCTCAAGCGGGCTGCCAGCAAAGTGCGCTTCAGCGCAGCTTTCTTTATCAGACACAGGGCTTCAGCCTGTGGCGACGCAAACCCTACGGCAACTAGAAATAAGGCTTGACAAATACCAATCAGAGGAGAGATCACCTTGTCCAGAGAAGCGCTAGCCCGTCTGCAGCAAATGCCAACGCTAAGCACAACGCAGTTTCCACGGGGCGGTGCCTATGACCCCGCGACCAATGTGTGGATCTGCAACGAATTTGCAGCGATCATCGCCGAAGGCGGGCCTGAAGAGCGCGCGCTGTGGGAAGGCTTTGCGCGGACGGCGCTGGCGGCAGGGGCGCTCCATCGCCGGCAGTTGCAGGACAATCAAGCCGGTCACATTTGGCCAACGCAATGGATCCAGGAGCAGAATGGCAACGAGATCGTGGCCTTTTGCACCGCGCATCCCGAGGCAGCCACCCCCTATGCGTGCTTGAATGATGCTTACCAGATTGCGCCCTACTCGGCCTTCTATCAGCAGGAGTTGTCCAACGTCGTGCTGGGGCTCAACGCGCTGCGCCACTGTGGGGCCCAATCGGCCATGCAACAAGCGCCCTATCTGACGGCCTTGCAAGCGGCATTCACCTTTGATCCCGCCAGGCGTTCCGATCTGCCGTTGATGAATCGCGCCGATGAAGCATGGGTGGCGATTGCGGCGGATGTGCCCTATCTGATCCTGTGTGAGTTTGCGGAAAATTATTCAGATCCGCTCAAGCGACTCGTTTTGGATCAACCGGTGGTCTCCGATTGGGCAACGGCTGTTAGCCACGAGAATGGGTTGGGCCCTTGGCGCAGTTACTTTGAATTTCGCGTGCTGGGGCGGGTCGATGATGGCGTCACACCCCATGAGATCGCCGCGATCCGCGCCACCAATCGCGCCTTATACCTGGATATCAGCGATTTTGTGCCCTCGACCAATGTCAAGACCGAATTTCGCCAGGCGATCATCACGGGCGGCCACGGGGCGAATCCACCCAAGTCTGCCAAAAATTACCCCAATCAAGCGGGGATTCGGCGCGACCAAGGCTATCGCAACATCATCTTTGCCAACCAGCTCGAAGAGAAGACCCGTCGCGAAGCGATCCCGGCGCTGCGTGCGGCTTTGCCGACAGCGTGGGCGTTGTCAGAAGAGTTTGTCGCCACGACCATTCGCGCGACGGCGCTAAAAGTAGTGGCGCATGAAGAGAGCCATCCCTGGGCGATCTTCCCGGGGATCAGCTGGATGGAAGAGCTGAAGGCTGATCTGCTGGGCCTGTACAGCGTGCTGAATTCGCCGACCATCGCGGTGGAGATCGCCGATCTGCTGGTAAGTTCAGTAGCCGCCGACCTGCTGCTCCACCGCTACCATCAGTTCCTGGTTGCCGAAAAAAATGATCCGCAATTTGAAGATTATCACATCGGCAGCACCATCCTGCTCAACCATCTGCTCAGGGGTGGCTTCTTCCAGTTGGATGCACAGGGCATAGTCGTCGATATCAACCGCGCCGTCGCCGGGCCGCTGATCGAAGAGATGGCGCGCCGCATCATGGCGATCAAAGCGGGGCACGAATCCCACAACGCACTCTACGCTGAGCTATTTGATGAGGAAGAGGTCTATCCGCGCTTCCGGGGCTGGGCGGAGAATCAGGCTTATTTTGAGGGGCTTTGGCGGTGATGGGGCGTGGTGGGGGTAGATCGCAGGAGTGAGCCCCAGCCTCACGGTGCTCAGGACCCACTACTTCATTTAAGCATCACTCACTACTGTACCCTGTCGTTTGGGCGCAACGCGGCGCTGTTTGCGATTGGCCTGTGACGTTGTAGTTGGCAGATGGGAGATGGGACAAGCGAGAGGCCTGAGATCAGGATAGCCAGCCTCGATAAAGCCAACATGTCACTGCTCCAGGCGGAACAGGCACCGCTCGAGCGGATTCAGTGGTTGGCGGGTAGGAGGGTAGAATGGAGAAATTCTTTGGAGGGTTAAACAATCTTCAGCACTCGCTATCACACAACGCTAGTGTATACCAGTACAACAACGATTGAGGTTAGCTGACGCAAAGTTGTCAAATTCACAACTGAAATTATTGTAAAGCATGTTTGACAATAACTATTGTTATAGCTATATTAGTCAGCAACGAGAAGAGACAATAACGCCACGATCTATTCTTCATTAAAGTACCTAACCAAATTATTATAGATAACCAAATTCCGGATATACAAATAAGGTGATTAAGTGCCCATCAAGGATAATCTAACACAAAATGATAGATTCAAGCAATATAATCCGATAACACTGCCTTTCGGTCTAGAAAAGGTATGCTTAAATTACTGTGAGGTATTTAATGTATATGATATACCGACATACTTAGATAAAGTCGTTAGTGATTTTGAAGTAGAAATTGAAAAAAATTTCGTAGTTTGTGAAAGTACCGCAGATAGTGTTCTATCCTCAATGGCAGAGTTTGTAGTATGGCACCTGTTAGTCCATAACCTACAGGAATTTGAACAACAATTTGCTAAAAATGGTAAATTAGGTCAGTGGCTTTCCACAGGTTCACCGAACTTTATCGATATCTTTGCTGTTCGGAAAACGAATCATAAATGGCGCTTTTATGCTATTGAAGTAAAGTGGTCCGAGAATTGCAACTATTACAATCAGGTTAGGCAGGGACTTGTCGAAGATCTAATTAAGTTGTACCGTGCTGACTACTCTTCTTGCCGTTTAGGTACACATGTCACTTCTCTTAAAAATCAACTCCGACCTTTTGTAGGGCAAGAAAAAATTGAGGAAATATTCTCAGATATTGATGTGGGGGATTCACCAAGTGACACAACGGGGGTAGAATATTGGGGGATATTTGTATCCGACTGGTCAACAAATAATGTGGCACATGACCCCGACGATCACTTTTTAGTGTTAAGTCAACAGGCGGTTAAAAACAAGTGGTCATCTGATTGCGTTAAAGGGATAATGCTAAACATCCAAAATGGACGAATAGTGCTAAGAAACCTTGCAATGGGCAAAAAAGTATAATATGAAATCTGTAATTGAAAAATTGTCAAATAGAATAAACGTTGCGGATTTAGTTTACTATGACAGGGTTGTTGCACGCGCTCTTAGAGATAAAGATTTTCAGAACGCGGATTGGTTACAAGCTGAGAAACTTGCATTCCGAGTTTTGGAAAATATCGAAAATAGCGTTTTTCGCTTTGATGAAACTGAAATTGATGGCGTTATAGAGAGGCCTGTCATTCTCTGTGGACAAATCTTATGGAGCGTTGCTCAACGCAAGTACAAAATTCAAAATCAATTTTCGGACTTGCAAGATTCAATATTTATTGCCTTAAAAGCAAGTACAGCATTTATGTATTCTGGGAATATAGCCAGTGCTTACGCCGTTATTCGTACAGGAGAAAAATGGATAAGCCAAGACTCAGATTTTAACATGTTTTTTGATTTATTGAAGGCAATTTATCATTTTCCCGATCTTGAACATCCTTCTCAGAAAACGAAAGATGCTTCATATGCAGTTATTCAATACTTTAATCAATTGATGGATATCCATGCAAGTGAATTGAAATTCAAAAATAAACCTAACCCTCCAGAAATTTCAGACTACTTGTTAGCCCATTTAGGAATGGATACAGTACATCAGTTGCCGATTTCTATAGGGTCATTGGCATATAGTTTTCAGACTTCGATCGAATGGTTAACTAAACATCTTACAGTTCATGCTTTGGACAGATATTGGGGAGTAACGAGCAGTACTAGTGAATATCGGAATGCGCTAAAGCTTTTTGGCCCACACTTCGTGTTTCCGTCCCAAAATGCAGCCTTTCGCCACTTAAGTACCGTTGAGCGCAACACAAATGTAATAGTGACATACCCAACAAGTGCGGGTAAAACTTTTATTGGCGAGGTACTTGCAATCGAACCGTTACTTCAAAAACGGAGTGGTTTATGTGTGATCTTAGTACCGCTCCGTGTTTTAGTAACTCAACACAAAGAGAATGAGCAATTAAGAAATAGGCTTGAACAACTTGGAATTCGATTTGTAATTGCAATGGGTGGATATATGGACGATTTCCCTACGATATCCTTAAATGAGCGAACATTTATGGTGGCAACTCCAGAGGCATTTGACTATGCTTGGCGAAACCACCCAGTTCTAAAATCTGCACTTACGAGTGTTACCGTTGATGAATTCCAACTGATTGAACAAGGTGCACGTGGTGTCAATCTTGAGTGTCTCTGTGCAAATTTCTTAGATATGAAAGAAAATGGTAGTCTCACTCGAATAATTATATTATCCGCAGTGGTCGATGATACTAAAGCCTTACAAACTTGGTTAAAAGTCCCTGACTCTGCGGTGCTAAAGACTAGATGGGTACCCACACAAAAAAGGTTAGAAATTCAAACAAAAACAAATAAAGCAATTTTTTATCCGTACCCATTTGAAAATACCAGCGAACAACTAACCGATACATTAGAGTGGCCATTTTATAGTGGAGTTACTAGCCTACCGGAGGGAGTTCAGCGTTTCTCACAACAAAAACATATCGAAACCCAAGTAAACCAGTCTATAGGTAAACTTGCTATTTCAACTTCACAACTGTTTGACGGAGGGGTTCTTGTTGTATGTCGTACACGGATTTCATCCCGTAACATAGCAAGGGAAATTTTAGATCTGCTGGAAATTAAGCAAGATACTCTTCTGCTACCCGAAACAGAAAGGCTCAGAAGCATATTGATAGACTTACTTGTCCATAAATTTCCTTATTACCGGACACTCTTAGATGCGATTAACAAAAGGGTATGTTATCACAATGCGGGACTTCCAACTGAAATACGAGAAAAACTTGAACTCTTGACACAACAAGAATATTTCCGAATAGTTGTGTCAACTACTACATTAGCTGAGGGTGTCAATCTACCTTTTCGTAGTGTAATTATGGAAAGTTGGGTATGGGGTAAAGATACCACATTTAAGCCTCTCTTAATTCGCAACATTGCTGGCCGCGCTGGACGTGCCGGATATTATGTTGAAGGGGATACGATTTTTGCAGATAATGTATATAGTCAAGTCGAAATGGATTCACAACACTATGTGAATAGTAGCTTGTTAACAGATGTGGTAGCTCTTGATTCAAGTTTGCTAAGTGTGAACTCAGACATAATCGAGTCTAACAGACAGAATGAGTATATTCAAGTAGACGGTAAAACAGAGGATTTAAAACCGTACGACTTAGCTCTTAACTTAGATATCTTTGGTAGGCTCCAATCTTTTCTGGCTGAACATATTAGAGATCTTGGTTCTCTTAACAAAGTTGAAGATTTTGTTGACCGGCTCTATATTGCATTTGTCAGTCCCGATCTTAGAAGAGTCCTGATTGAACAGTTAGAAACAGTTATTGAGCAACAAATTAATAGATCAACTAATCTTTTGATGGTTAAAAACTCTCCGGTTAGGTTAACAAATTTAGGAGAAATTGCAATTACAACTGGCATATCAGTAGAAAGTGCTGCGAAAATTGCAGATAGGTTAACTGATCTGACACCAGATCGTTCTCCGATTGGAAAAACTATAGTACGTAAATTGGATCTCTCATGGAATGAATGGATTGGACCTGTTTTTGACCAATTTAAAGACCTGCATGAAATTAGAGTCGGTTGGTTAAGAGCAAAAGAACAGCGTTCTACTCCAGTCAATGAACTGAATATTGAGTTGGTGCGCTGGGGGTGGTACTCTGGTTGGTCGATGCCAGCTATTTTGTGGATGGCAAAATATCGATCGAAGGCTAAGAAACAGGATTGGATTTGGCCTTTGAATTCGAGTAAACAGAGTCTTATGATCGAAGGTGAGATTCTAGAACTCGAACGTTTTTGTGAAGCATGGTTTGGTTACAGTTGGAATTGGGTTCTTAACTCAATATCAAGAATAGCAAGTTCACCTGAGATAACATTGAAATATCAGATTGAATTTCAAAAAATAGCGCGGCAGTTAAAATATGGTGTCTGTGGCAATTTGGCTCTCGATATACTAATAAATACACGAGGCTTTCCAGGTGCACGAGAACATGCTCAAATTCTTAATCTGTGGGCTAACAATAGCGAATTAAATATATCATCTTTATCTGACCTGTTAAATACTGGAAAGTTGCCTGCTGCCCAAGAACTAGCTTCTGTTATTCTTGATTCATCGGGTGTTTCTATATCAACTATGGATATTGAAATGGCCTCCAGAATATGCATTTGGCTTGAAAATTACGAATTAAGCCCTGATCAACACAATGCATAAACATCAAATAACCATCTGTGGCAACTGCAACAAACCCGGCACAACAATTCGCCACGTCAGCCGCAGCTACGGCAAGGACAAAACCCTGCTTGTCATCGAAACTGTACCGGTAATTCACTGTCCACACTATGACGAGAGGTACCTTACCGCAGAGACCTTGTATGAACTCCAACGCATCAAGGCGCACCGCCAGAGTTGGCTATCGAGCGTGAAGTCCCGGTCGCAGCATTTGCATAAGTGGAGAACCCGCCACAAATACAAACAATCTTCAATAGTGCCCTAACGCCGGCCCAAACGAAACGCTTGCGGCAAGTTGTGGAGGAGAACTATCCAGGAACGATGACCTATTTACTGAACTGCTGGATAGTGTACATGCAGGTGGGGCAATTTTACGCGGTGAACCAGCAGCCGCACGGCGTTTTTAAATTTCTGCGCCAGATGTCAAACAAAGTTGTCTCACCGGCACGCCATGTTGTCGCTGCTTGAGCCACGCTGAAACGTGTTGCACCCCCGCAATCTCCAGAAATTACAAATGCAACCCACCTTCACTCACCGCCAAGCCCTCGACGCCGACAACCACCTCATAGCGCGCAACAACCCCGCCTACCGCCTGATCGTCAACGAACAGGTGCGCCCCTGCTTTTTCAGCGGCGACAGCAAGGAAGAGCGCAAGGTGATTATGCGTGATTTCGTGGTATACTACACCCATCACAATCGATACTTTTGATACTTGTTCTATGAAAAACTTGAGATTGCTATGGACCTTCTAAGTCAGAATGAAATCATGGAGACGCTTACCCGGTTTCAGTCAAGGAGAAAAGAGCGCTATTCCATACGGCGACTTGGCATTTTTGGCTCGGCTGCCCGCAATCAGCTACACCCAGACAGCGATGTCGATGTAGTGGTGGAACTTACGGAACCTGATCTACTGGTACTTGTTGGGATTAAGCAAGAGCTAGAGGCTCTTTTGGGGTATTCTGTGGATATTGTGCGCTATCGCGAGCAGATGAACGAATTTCTGAAGCAGCGTATTGACCAAGAAGCGATCTATGTCTGATTTGGCGCTCTTATCACCGACACGATCCACAAATTCAGAATAAGCGTCACAGAGAAACTGGTGATCAGGACTGTCTATCGATCCTGCCCGGCATCAGGCCCGACTTTGTCCAACAAGCGATAAGCGGCGGCTCATCTATAGTGAGCTCTGTTTGAAACCAGTAGTTTTGCTGGGGTAGAAACTACTGGTTTCAAAGCAACCGCGCTTTAATTCAACCGTCTGTCCCATTCAACAGGAGAAACGAGATGGAAAACAATCAACCTAATAGCAGCGACTACGTTCTGGGCCATACGCAGCAGGAGCTAGACCGGCTTATTTCCCAGGGTAAATTCATCGGCGACCTTACCGAGCATGTGCTGCGTTTGGCTGGCATAGAGCGCGGTATGCGTGTTCTAGATATTGGTTGCGGAGCGGGCGATGTTTCCTTTCTTGCAAGGAGCTTGGTTGGTTCAAATGGGGCAGTCATTGGCGTGGACCGCGCGCCTGACGCCATTGCCACAGCCCAACAACGCGCTCAGAAAGCCGAATTGTCCAATGTGCAGTTCATCACCACCGACTTGGACAAACTGACACTTGACCAGCCGGTGGATGCGCTGATCGGACGTCTGGTCTTGATGTATTTTCCCCAACCGGCTGTCGTGTTGCGCCATCTGCTGTCGTTTGTCAAGCCGGGGGGCGTCGTTGCTTTTCAGGAGCTGGATATGGAGGGCGTCGTAGCCCAGCCGATGTGCCAGGAGTTTTGGACTGCGGGTCAGCGCCTCAACCAGGCCTTTGTTCGCGCCGGAATTGACATCCGCACGGGATTGAAATTGCCGTCAATCTTTCAAGATGCAGGTTTGCCCGCTCCGCAAATGTTACAAATGGCGAAGGTCGAGCATGGCCCAGAGTCCCAGGCCTATGCTTGGATCGAGCAACTCACTCGAACTTTGTTGCCCTTGATTCAACAGACGGGTGTGGCAACACCCGATGAAGTCGGATTGGAGACTTTGGCGGCCCGGATGCGCGACGAAGCGGTGGCTAAGAACGCAGTCTTGGTGTTGCCGCCCTTCATCGGCGCATGGGCACACAAGCCCTTGGCGTGAGTGCAGGTGGATGAAACGCACATGGCCTAGATGCGCCGTCACATCCGCTGCCTAACCCGCCCATTTATCTGACTGCTTTGCGCGCGAGATTATAACTATTTTGATAACCAAAAGCAGGGTTAGAAACCCGCTTCTGACACCGAAAAGTCGCCTCAGCGACTGAAAACAAAGCGCCTAAGAGCGCTTTTCGGTATTAGAAGCCCAATTTATTGGTGCTATCACGAAGTTGAGATTGCCTTAGTACAGTGCGGCGTAAATAAACCAACCGTATGGCGTGACGGTTCCCTCCCCAAACTGGGGAGGGCTAGGGTGGGGTTAAGCTATGGGCTTATTTACGCCATCGGGTACTAGCACCCACCCGATCCACCCACTCATCGACGCCGACAACCACCACATGGCGCGCAACGACCCCGCCTACCGCCTCATCGCCACCGAACAGGTGCGCCCCTGCTTTTTCAGCGGCGATATCGAAGAACCGGGCAAGGTCCTCCCAATCAGTCTCAATCCGGCGTACACCCCAAAAGTCACAAATATAGTTCCCACGGTTTAAGAGACCTATGGTAAACTGAGAGGCAGTAACAACCGGTTCGTGTGTGATTGGAACAAACAATCAGATCTGACGATGAATCGTATCAACCAGCTACTGCCAAAAGAGAAACTCATCGATTTCTGTGCAACGTGGAAGATTGCGGAAGTGGCCGTTTTTGGGTCGATTTTGCGTGATGATTTTGGCCCGGAGAGCGATATTGACCTGCTGATCACCTTTGCGCCTGCGGCTGAATGGAGTCTATTTGATCATATTCAGATGCAACGTGAGTTGGAAGCATTGCTGGGCAGGGGAGTCGATCTGTTGACACGGCAAGCGATCGAGCGTAGTCAGAATTGGATCCGTCGCGAACAAATCCTAAACACGGCCCAGAACTACATCTCAGCGCACGAGGTTCTCCATGCAACGGGATGAAGCCACCCTTCTGTTGCCTAAGCCACTACAACCCACCTTCACCCATCTCCAATCCCTAGACGCCACCCAGACCAACCACTCATCGACGCCTACAACCACCACATGGCGCGCAACAACCGCGCCTACCGCCTCATCGTCACCGAACAGGTGCGCCCCTGCTTCTTCAGCGGCGCCATTGAAAAACCGGGCAAGGTCGTCACAATCAGTCTCAACCCGACGTCCACGAACCGTGCCCTGAGAAACTTGGCCAAATTTTGTCAGCGTTTGCATGTTTTCCCATGCAATGACTCACATGAGCCATTCTAAGCGGGAACCGTCCATTTAGGATTGACATTTATCCTTCATTGGCGTACAATCCAAGGAACAATAAGCGAACCGCGAAACGGGCTTTATCTTGATGGTGATTATCGAAACATCAGTGTTCACAAAGCAAGTGCAGGCGCTGCTTTCTGATGAAGAACATCAACAACTGCAAGTCGAATTGGTAAAACGCCCAGAAGTTGGGGCGATCATTCCAGGCAGCGGTGGACTACGCAAGGTACGATGGTCAGTGGCAGGACGTGGAAAACGCGGCGGCGTACGTATTATCTACTACTGGCTGTCAATCAGGAGCAACTGTTGCTGTTACTCATCTACGCTAAAAATGTTCAAGACAATCTAACGCCGGCCCAAACGAAACGCTTGCGGCAAGTTGTGGAGGAGAAATATCCATGAACGATGAACTATTTGCTGAACTGCTGGATAGTGTACGTGAAGGTGGGGCAATTTTACGCGGTGAACAAGCAGCCTCACGGCGTTTTGAACTTTCCGCGCCAGATGTCAAACAGATTCGCGAGCAATATGCATTGTCACAAAGTGAATTTGCTACGCTATTGGGCGTTAGCATTAAAACCCTACAAAACTGGGAACAAGGTCGACGGACCCCCCATGGGACAGCACGTGTATTGCTACAAGTCGCGGCGAAACATCCAGAGGCAGTCTGGGATGTTGTCTCGCCGGCACGCCACGTTGCTGCTGCTTGAGCCAAGCTGAAACGTGTTGCACCCCGCAATTTCCAGAAATTATGCAAAATGCAAAAGCCACTTCACCCAACCACCCACTCCTCAACGCCTACAATTCCCACCTATACTGCGTTCAGAATGAGAACCGGAGTTTTGCGGACCAACGGGATCGCGTGCGTCGCACTGACCGCCAACTGATTCCAGTCCGCTAGATGCTTCCGTCAGTGCGACGCACGCTGGCCGAAACTAGGGCTTTCATTCTGATTTGAGTATAAAAAGGAACAACTCTAATCATCGCATGATCCTGTTTGCACGTAAATACGTGACCATGCATCTTAGCGTATCACGCAGTTACGTGCAAACACAAATTACAGAGAGTTTTCCAGTGCAATCCCCGCAAGTTCGTCACGCTTTCAGTAGGTTATCCATCGCCGACAAGTTTGAGTATAATAACTGTGAGGAGAGATGAACTTTACATCAACCACCAACAGAAGAGGAATCCATGAACAACACCGAACAAAGTGACTATACCCTCGGCCCAGATTCACAGCGCCAGGCAGGTGTCCCCACGGGGACAGTGACCAAACAGACCTTTGAAAGTGCGATTTTCCCCGGCACAACCCGCGATTATTATGTCTACGTGCCGGCGCAATACGATGGCAGTACGCCGGCGAGTTTGATGGTCTTCCAGGATGGCGAATCGTACGTCAGCGAAGAGAAGCATGTGCGCGCCCCAATTGTCTTTGACAACCTAATTGCCCAAGGCGCAATGCCGATGACCATCGGCCTCTTTATCCAGCCCGGCATCTTTGTGGTCCCCGCCAAAGAAGGGCAGGAGCCGCTCCGCAACCGCAGCTTTGAATATGACACGCTGAGCGATCAGTATGCACGCTTTGTGATTGAGGAGATGATCCCAGAGCTGGAAAAGGCGTACAAGATCACCGATGACCCCGACCAGCGGGCGATCTGCGGCATGAGTTCCGGCGGCATCTGTGCGTGGACCGTAGCCTGGGAGCGCCCCGACACCTTTCGCAAGGTGCTCAGCCACTGTGGTAGCTTCACGGATATTCGTGGCGGTGGCATCTATGGCACGCTCATCCGCCAAACACCGAAGAAGCCGATCCGCATCTTTTTACAGAGTGGCGAGCAGGATTTAGATCGACCGTGGGGCAACTGGCCGCTGGCGAACAAATTGATCGCCTCGGCGCTCCAGTTTAGCGGCTACGATTACAAATTTGTCTTTGGTACCGAAGGACATACCTTGCGCCACGGCGGCGCGATTTTCCCGGAGTCGTTGCGTTGGCTTTGGCGCAAGGGAGAATAAAGCAATCGTAGGGCTACGGTATACCGTAGCCCTACGATTGGGCGCTAGCGTCCATTTTTCAACAACTTCCGCTCCTGGTAAACCGCGGCTGCTTCACGCACCAAGGCTGCGTTTTGCGTGGCCCCGTAAACCTGCTCCAGCCGTTCGGCCAACGCCACCATCTCGGCCAGCGTGGCGCGGCCGGGGCGCATCTTCTCATACATCATCAACAATTCTTCATTGGGTACCGCGGTCAACTCGGCGGCGCGGGTCAAATTCTCCCCCAGTTGCGCAAAGCCACTCTGCGCGGCTACGGCGGCCTGTGTACGTAATGTCGCAGCGCTAATCCGCAGATCGTCCGGCGACAACTCAGCCAACTGTGCCAACCCAATTGCATCTGCCCCGCGCCCACTCGCCGCCTCTAATCGGCCGGCATCATCCATCAATGGATAATGCACCCGTTCAGCTTTTCCATTTTCCTGCATCAACGTACTCCGATCAGTGTGTTGCGTGTTGCGTGTTGCGTGTTGCGTGTTGCGTGTTGCGTGAACGATTGTCGTCTGCCATCTCCAACCCTGCAAACTTGCACACCTGCAACTCGCCAATCCAGCGACAACTTCCTCTACCCACGCAACACGAATCACAATTAACTCTCTACCATCACCAACTCTGGGCTACGCAGATAATGCGGCCAACCACGCTCGGCGACAATCGGGGCCGAACGGAGAATATTGCCGAATGTCCACAGAGGACCGCCGGGGCGCACCGTCCGCGCCAGGATGGCTGTGCGCACGTCATCAACTGTGCTGCCGGGAAACCAGGTGTAGGCTTCCCCTGCCGTGAAAGGAATGTGTGAATCGCTGGATCCCAACTCGGCTAGATTCTGCGCTTGCCGGTTAAGCCTACGTGCATAGCGATTGCCGATAACATTGAGCGGGCAACCGTGACGCACTTCTACGGCATCGAACGGCAGGTGCTGGATAGCGTGTTTAACTGAGTGCTCACCCAGGCCCACCGCAAAGGGATGGGCTGCCACCGCAAGGCCACCGGCGCGATGGATGGCGTCAATGGCGGCGCCTGCGGTGCGATAGAGCGGCAATGTCGTTTCAATGAAAAGCGCCAGGACATCCCCTTCGTCGGTGCTAACTTCTTGGCCGACGACGACCTCAATATCCAGTTTGTGACGTCTGGCATAGTCGCGGGCAACGAGGGCGCCTTCGGCTGTGTCGTGATCGGTGATGGCAATCACAGCGAGACGAGTGTGGCGGGCAATGATCTCCACTGTCTCTTCGGGGGTCATCAAGCCATCGCTGGCGGTGGTGTGCAAGTGCAGGTCGGCGCGGCTCCATACCTGCCCATCAACTTCAATCTGTCTGCCGGAAGGAGTTGCTCGGAATCGACGAATTGGATTTGCTTTCACGCTGGAATACCCCTAGAAATTCAGCAATGTTAACAAGATAAACGCTTGCTGAAACGCCACACGCTGGGAAACTAAAAATCTGTATAGTCATGCTTCAGGTACGACGTATCGGCCAGTAGGACACCCGACATTCGGATCTGATCTTGGCCAGTGTGTCGCACTTGAAGCGAAACAATTACCTAGATTGCCAAACAAAGATTAAGGTACCAAACAAAGATTAACATACCCATACGCATAGAGAAGTGGCAAGTTAACCTTTCGTAAAAATCTAAGAGGAGACTCGGCGCGGGGAGTTCGCAAAAAAAGAAACGCTCCTGTTAGGCAGGGAGCGCTTCCTCTCTGAAATATGGCTCCTCGAGTTGGACTCGAACCAACAACCCTCCGGTTAACAGCCGGATGCTCTGCCGATTGAGCTATCGAGGAATGAATCGGCGGTTGCAAGGCAACTGTTGAACAGTATAGCGGTTCCGCCGGATTCGGTCAAATTTGGCGTCAATGAAGATCAACGAGATCGGTTACCCCAGGTAGTCACGGAGCTTGCGGCTGCGCAATGGATGGCGCAATTTGCGCAACGCCTTGGCTTCGATTTGACGTACCCGCTCGCGGGTGACGTTGAACTCTTTGCCTACGTCTTCGAGCGTGCGGCTCATGCCGTCCTCTAACCCAAAGCGCATGATCAGCACCTTGCGCTCGCGCTCGGTCAGCCCTTCGAGGATCTCGTTCATCTGCTCTTTGAGCAGGCGACGGCTGGCGCTGTCCACCGGGCCGGGCATGCTGTCATCTTCGATGAAGTCGCCCAGGTAGCTATTTTCCTCGGTGCCAACGGGGGTTTCCAGGCTGATCGGTTCCTGGCTCAGACGTTGGATGCGTTGCACCTTGGCAGCGGCACGTTCCAGTGCATGGTGCAACTCACCTTCGATTGGTTTGCCAGCTTTCCATGCTCGGCGAATCTCGCGCGCTTGATCCGGTTCGATGAATTCCATCTCCATTGCGACTTCTTCGGGCGTAGGTTCACGGCCAAGTTCCTGCTGCAAGCGTCGCCCTGTGCGCACCTGACGGTTGATGGTTTCCACCATGTGTACAGGAATGCGGATGGTACGCGCCTGGTCGGCAATCGCACGGCTGATGGCCTGCCGAATCCACCAGGTGGCGTAGGTGCTGAACTTGAATCCCAAAGTGTAATCGAATTTCTCTACCGCACGCAGTAGACCGACGTTCCCTTCTTGGATCAAGTCTTGAAAGTTGAGACCGCGGCCGATGTAGCGTTTCGCCACGCTTACCACCAGGCGCAGGTTGCTCTGGGCCAGTTGATCCTGGGCAAGCTTGCCATCGCGGATCTCCGCTTTGAAACGGTCGACATCATCCCAATCGATGCCCTCGGAGCCATACTCATCGAGCAGTTCGCCATGTTCTATGCGCAAAGCGTTCATCTTATCTTCCGCTTCGACACCCAAGGCGATACGTTTAGCCAGTGAGACTTCCTCTTCGGCGGTAAGCAGATCGTGCTGGCCGATCTCACGCAGATACATACGTACCGGGTCGAGGACCTGGCTGACTTCGGCCACGTCTTCAATGACCTTCTCGACGGGGACGTACTTTTCTTGTTCGATTTCGGCTTCGAGTTCGAGATCGCGTTCGATGTGCGGCATAGATGCGCTGTCATCTTCTTCTTGATCGTCGGCGATGTCTTCGAACAGATCCTCTTCTTCCTCCTGGTCCTCACCAAGCTTGATATATTCGTCCAATTCACTTTCTGAACTGGACGCGGCGGTGCGGGTAGGTTGGTTTTGAGTGGATCGGTTCGGGGTGGGTCGTCTTCTAGCCATGTTTTTCCCTGATCGAAGATCAATATTAGGCAATCCGAATGCCCTGTTCTAGACGTCCGGCGTTGTACGTAATCCGGTTGAGGCGTTCAAGCACCTGTTCGAGATGGTGTCGCTCGCGTCGATTGGCGTTAATTGCGGTTGAGTAACCCAAAACGGCCTCTCGCTCTCCATTCTGCTGTGCGTCCTGGAGTAGGAACTGCATTGCATTGAGATCCTCACGTAGCCGTTCGCGGCGTAGACGAATCACAGCCTTCAGCACAGCTTCCTGCATCTCTGCCAAATCACGCTCAGGCGACGCCGCCGCCAATTGCAGCAGATTCGCCAGTCGTCCATGCAAGTGACTGGGAATGGTTTCTTGAAACGTTTCAAGATCCCAGTTTTCATCGCCGGTGATAAAACGCTTGAGCCCGAGGAAGATCTCTTTGTGCTCGGTACGCTGTAGTTCATCAACACGTAGCAGGTTGATCTCCAACTGTTCAGCCATTGAAGCCAACCAAACCAGTAGGTTGGGTTCCTGTAACAAATGGGACAACAGGAAGCGCTCCAAACTCAGTTCAGAACGTGCGCCGTCAGGTGAAGCAAGCCCAGCCGACGGCAAAGACGACATGGGTGCATCCGCGCTATCCTGGTCATTTGTGCCAGGAGGGCGACGATCCTCGTTGGTACGAGATCGGGCCACTGTCGTTGGGTTGCGCAGCTCTTGATGCGCCATGGTGCGAGCGGCGGCCTGTACACGGTGAGCGACGGTTTGTTCGTCGATCTGCACCAACCGGCTTAACTGCTGGGTGTAGTGATTGCGCTCAATCTCGTCTTCGAGTTCGGCAATCAGCGGTGCCAATTCGGCCACCGCTTCGGCCTTCCCCTGCGCGCTGGACAGGTCAGAGTGTGCGCCAACGACATTGATAAAATAGTCGACAAGCGGCTGCGCCTTTTCAACCAACGCCGTCCATGCTTCAGGGTTCTGACGAATAATATCGTCAGGATCCTTGCCTTGAGACAGCGCCACAATGCGCAGATTCGCAGCGAGCCGGCTCTCCATACGTACCCGACCAGAGGAGGTGACCACCGGTTTACGCACTCTTTTGAGCGCCTGCCTGGCCTGGTTCAACCCACGAATGGTTGCTTGCTGCCCGGCGTTATCGGAATCCAAAGAAAGCACAAAGTTGTTGGTATACCGTTGGAGTTGGCGCAACTGTTCTTCGGTGAGCGCAGTGCCTAAACAGGCAACCACGTTATTGTAACCGAATTGGTGTGCTGCAATCACATCCATGTAGCCTTCGACGATAACCACGGCGTCGACTTCGCGGATGGCCTTGTATGCGCGATCCAAGCCGTAGACCGTCTGCGACTTGTTGAAGAGCGGTGTATCAGCGGTGTTGAGATACTTGGGCTGGCTTTTGTCGAGTACACGCCCACCAAAGCCGATGATGCGCCCTTGCCGATCGGCAATCGGAATCATCAAGCGATTGCGGAAAGCATCGTAGTAACGGTTGCGTTCCTCGTTGTACTTGAGCACACCGGCTTTGTGCTGTTCGTCTGCCGTGTACCCTAGTTCGGCAAGATGATCGTGGAGTGCGTCCCAGCTATCGAGGGCAAACCCCAGTTGGAACTGCTCGGCTACTTGCGCATTGACACCGCGCCCGCGTAGATAACCACGCGCTTCTTCAGCGGCTGAATGGCGGTGAAGCTGGTTACGAAAAAATTGGGCCGATTGGGCGTTGATGGCATACAGTCGGTCGCGTAGGGCGCTTTCGTTGTCGCCTTGTGGCTCTTCGGCTAGTTCCACGCCGGCTTCCCGGGCCAATTCCTGCACGGCCTCGCGAAAGTCCATGTTTTCTCGCTTCATCAGAAACGAGAATATGTCGCCGCCGGTGCCACAGGCGCCAAAGCAGCGCCATGTCCCTGACTCCGGGAAGACGACGAAACTAGGTGTCTTTTCCTGGTGGAAGGGGCAGTTGGCCTTGTAGGAACGTCCAGCACGTTTCAGAGGTACGTAGCGGGAGATGAAGTCAACGACGTCTATGCGCGCCTTGATCTCGTCGGTAACGTCCATGCTACTCCTTCCTCGCTTGCACGGGTAGCAATGCGGACACTGGCAGGATTATAACGTGAGTGAAAACGGGTGTCAAAGCCAATCCTTCAGCCTAGCCCCAGTTCAGCGAGGACATCAGGGTAGGCACGCTCGGCTTCGCGGAAAAGATCGGTTAATTTACTTGCGCGGAAAACATTGCCACGGGTCTGAATGTCGCCGTTAAAAAAGGAATCGCGCAGGCGCTTTTGCCCCATCCAGATAGCATGAAGATCATCGGCGTGCAATGTCAGCTCCAGATCGGCGCGACCAGGACGTTCCCCGAAGAAGACTTCCATCGGCGGCTGGCGGCCATCAAGCAACACCTGTCCTTGGGGATTGGCAAAATACATCCGAATCACGAGGTTGCTGCTTGTGAAGGTCTGTATGTGTTCCGGCTTTTGGCACACTCTGTCGAAGACGGCTTGCAATACCACGTATAGTTGGGCTTCTGACTTATAAAAAGGCATAAAATTTCAATCCGAACTATAAATACAATTAAAAAAAGATGAGGTTCCTATTATAAAGAGCTCACAGGGGCCCGTCAAAAGCACCACAAGCTTTGGTCTCTATCGTGCAGGGGCTTGTGCGCATGTCCTGTACCTGGCCCTGTTAGCCCCCAGTATGAAATGCACCCAAACAGATACGCGCTTGCGCAGTCTGGGTGGCATGACGTACAATCAGCCACTGTCTTTGTGCTAGACAGTTCGTGCAGCTTGTAATCTCAGTGCGGATAAAACAAGAGCAACTGCATCTGGAACAGTTGCTCTCTTTTAAGCGTTTTCGTGTATACTGTACTATAAGCTTGGTCAATATAAGCTTTATCCAAATGGAGAAAGCTACAGGAAACCGCTTGAGCCTTGTAGGTGGTTATTCCAGCTACGATGAGGCGCAAGAAAATCGGCTGCTCCACGCTTGAGAAATGGAGGAAATGAAGTCGGAATGCAATTCTTTAAACGTGATAAAAAGGACGAAGAAGACGAAGAGCCCATTTACGAGGAAGCATCTCCTCTGGTAGAGCGCGCCAAGGCCGCCCTGGCTCAGAATGAGCCCACAGACGAGGAATTGCGTCAGGGACAAGAGTCGGCCGAGGACCGTCCACTCCCGCCGCCTGCTGAATTGGTGCCACCACCACCGCGCTTCCTGGAGTCACCGACTGCCCCGCGGCCGATGGACTCTGCGCCAAGGCAGCCCGATGTGACGCCTGCTGTGCCGAATCCTGGGCCACGGTTACCAGATCCTGCACCGCGCATCCCAGAATCAGCACAACGCATACAGGGGCCGCCGCAAATGCAGGAGCCCCCCCGCATGCCGGATCCTGCCCCTCGTATGCCCGAAATGCCGCGGTCGGCCGAATCCGTGCCACAACCGCGCTTTGATCCGACACCACAGCGGCCCGAACGTCTGCCAGTCAGCCAGGGGAAGTGGAACCCAGAAGGAGAACGAAGAGCCATGAATCCCGTACCTCGAGAGCGATTGCCCTACCCTGATCTGCCCGTGCAGCCCCAAGAACGGGAGCGCGAGCGGGAACGCCCCATGTCGCGTTCGGCACAGGCCGCAGCACCGTCACCGCGCACGGTGATTAGCAAAGAGTCGACCTTTAACGGCAATGTCCGCTCAGATGGAGATATTTTGATCGAAGGTACCTTCGAAGGCGAAATCGACTGCAAAGGCACTGTGATCATTGCTGAAGGCGCTAATGTCTCCGCCACGGTTCGCGCTCGTAACAGCACGATTGCAGGGTCAGCCAATGGCGACTTCACCTGCGAAGAACGTCTGACGATTCAGTCTTCGGGCGAAATGCGCGGCAAAGCGCAGGCTCCTACCTTGATTGTTGAGGAAGGTGCTTTCTTCGAGGGCGAATTCAAGATGGGATCTGGCGGCTTTACCTCGGCCACTTCCAATTTGAGCAGTTGGTCCAGCGGACGCTCAGGTGGAACACGCGCCAATGCAACGCCGCCACAGTCTGCAGAAGACGAAGGCGACGATTAGCAGAAGCGATTGGGCGAGTAGGTGATTAAAAGATTTTCAGAGACCGGACATTGATGTCCGGTCTCTTTTTTGTCGCATGGAAAGCGATTGCCCACATCAGATCGGCGCCGACTGAGGCGTCACCTCAATCGCCTAGTCCCTTAATCGCTCAATTTCCTCTTCCTATCCCCCGCCGATCCGTGTGTGCCCGCAGCAGGTGACCCTCAATCGAGGTGACATAGAGATCGCGCAGTTCCGGCCCACCGAAGGTGCAATTGGTGGGGCGGTTGCAGGGCAGTGGATGCGTTTCAAGGACACGTCCGTTTGGGGCAAAGACGTAGATCATGCCGCCGGGCCCGCTTTCTTCCCAGCCCGCCGTGGCAATCAGATTACCATCGCTGTCGAGGCACATGCCGTCGATGCCGCGGTGCGGGTAGAAGTTGTGCAATACGGCATATTGGCCCAGCGTACCATCCTCAAGGATGGGGTAGGCGCGCAGTTCGCGTTTCTGCCCTTCGCCGTATTTGCTCTCAGCCACGTACAACGTGCGCTCATCCGGCGAAAGGAGCAGACCATTGGGCGATGTGGTGTCGAAGGTCATACGCGTGGGCATCCAGGTGCCGTCCGCTTGCTGTTCGATACGGAAGACGGACTCGTGATCCAACTCCATGTCATCTCGATAACCCCCGTAGCGCGGATCGGTGAACCAGATACGTCCTTGCGAATCGATAGCGAGATCGTTGGGGCTATTGAGACGCTTGCCCTGGTAGTTGTCACACAGGACGGTGACGCCGCCGTTCTTTTCGTAGCGGACCATGCGCCGTCCGTTGCCGCCTTCGCAGGCGTAGAGCTGGCCCGACACGTCCAACATCAGTCCATTGGCGTTGTTTGTCCCTGTGCGGATGACGCTGATTTCGCCGCCAGCGGCATCGTAACGCATGACGCGGCTGTTGGGAATGTTGGTAAAAAGCAGTCCACTGCCATCCCAGGCAGGCCCCTCGGTGAGGCCCATCGGCTCGGCCAACACTTCAAATTCCCACGACATGGTAGGCTCCTGTTCAATTTTGTATCCCGAAATTACAGTGCGCAGCAGATCGGTGTACACGGCCCAATTGTGCTGTGCTGCTGTAAGTTTCGGGATGTTTTGAGGGTGATACGGTGGAGGTTTGAGGTGTGATAGAATAGCACCAATCATCCCCATTCTACGTCAGTGTCGGGGCGAGGACAAAAGGAGGCGAAAGATGGCGTTCCTGTCATCTGCACAATTAGACACATCAACCAAAACGGACAGCATCCACACCGAAGCATCACGCACAGCGCTGCCGCTGCAAAGTGGGGATCGACTGGGCGTGGCCGAGTTTCATCAGCGCTACGCGCAACACCCAAGCATCAAAAAAGCTGAACTCGTAGAAGGAGTCGTTTACATGAGTTCACCAGTCTACACTTCACACAGCAAACCGCACGCACAGTTGGTTTTTTGGGCCGGTCTGTATCTGGCCGGCACCCCGTCCGTACAGATGGGAGACAATCAGTCGGTACGGCTCGATAACGACAATGAAGTGCAACCTGACATCTGTCTTTGGCAAGACAACTCTGTAGGCAGTCAAATTTCGATCACACAAAAGGGCCTACTCCTGGGTTCACCGGATCTCGTGATCGAAGTCGCCGCCAACAGCGTCGCCTATGACTTGCACCAGAAGTTGCGCGTTTATCAGCGCAGCGGTGTGCGCGAATACCTTGTCTTCGTCGCTTACGAACAGGAAACGCGCTGGTTCCACCTCGTCGATGGCGTATACCAGGAGATTGCCGCCGACGCTCAAGGCGTGCTGCGCAGTCGTCTCTTCCCCGGCCTATGGATCCACCCTGTTCACGTCTGGCAGAATGATTTTGCCGCCATGCAGACATTGCTCCAGGCAGGGTTGGACAGCCCCGAACACGCCACATTTGTGAATCCTACCCCGCCTGCGGAGTCTGCATCATGAACGGCACATTGACCGACGTCCCCGGCTTGCATGTAGGCCACTGGACAGATCTCGACGCGGCCACAGGCTGCACTGTCATCCTTTGCCCACCCGACGGCGCAGTCGCCGGCGCGGACGTGCGCGGCTTTGCGCCGGGCACGCGTGAAATCGCCCTGCTCGATCCAGTTTGCATGGTGGAAAAGGTCCACGCCGTCTTATTGAGCGGCGGGAGCGCGTTTGGGCTGGCCGCCGCCGATGGCGTGATGCGCTGGCTCGAAGCACAAGGGCGGGGCTTCGACACCGGCATCGCCAAAGTGCCCATTGTGCCCGCCGCCATCCTCTTCGATCTGGGCTTGGGTCGCGCCGACGTGCGTCCTGGCGCGGCGGAAGGCTACGCCGCTTGTGACGCCGCCAGCGCCGATCCCGTTGCTCAAGGCAGCCTCGGCGCGGGGACAGGCGCCACCGTGGGCAAGATGGCCGGTCCTGGCTTGACCATGAAGGGCGGCATCGGCAGTGCCAGCCGCGACCTGGGATCGGGTCTCGTGGTGGGCGCGCTCGTGGCTGTCAACGCCGTGGGCGATGTCCTCGATCCGGCCACAGGGGCGATTGTCGCAGGCGCACGACGCCCGGACGGCGGCTTTGCCGATTCTATGCGCATCGTTGAACAAGGACTTGCCGCCAGTTTCCAAAACGTCAGCCGCAGCAACACCACCCTGGCCGTCGTCGCCGCCAATGCCAGGCTGAGCAAAGCGGGCGCAACCCAGGTGGCGCGCATGGCCCACGACGGACTGGCGCGCTCGATCCGTCCGATCCACACCTCGTTCGATGGTGACACCGTCTTTGCGCTGTCTACGGGCGAAGTGGACGCGCCGGCCAGCCTGATTGGGGCGGTGGCGGCAGATGTCCTGGCGCAGGCGGTGGTCAACGCAGTGTGGGCGGCCACGGGTCTGCACGGTGTGCCGGGGATCGGAGAGATCTAAAAAAACAGATCTTGATCTAAAATTGCACAAATCGTACAATTCACATGAATTGTACGATTTTCTAATGGAGGAGGCGAATGCAATGACGGAAACCACAGTGACGATGACTGAATTGCGCCAACATCTTGGCGAATACGTCAATCGTGTCGCATACGGCGATGAACGATTGGTGCTGCTTTCACACGGACAGCCCAGGGTCGTGATCCTGAGCTATGAACAATTTTTGAATCTTGAAAACCGTGCAAATATCACGCAAGAAGATGCTTGGGGCGAATCGTTGGCGGCAGCAACAGCGTTACGTGAGCGACTTCAAGAACGATACAAAGCGGAAGGGATCAAAGATGACGATGCAGTCAAAATACTCCGTCGTCTGCACGAGGAATGAACTAAATGAGTCAAGTCGTCTGTGTAGATTCCGGCCTCACATTGAAACTTGTCCTGCCTGAAGACCATGCAGTTCTTGCTACAGATCTATTGAATCGATGGCGAACGAATGGTACTTTGATCATCGCTACGGATCTATGGCGCTACGAAGTCACATCCGTAATTCGCAACAAAACAAGCCGCGGCATCCTCAAACGCGAAGAGGAAGAGGATGCACTTGCCGTGATGCACAACATGCCAATTGAGTTTCGCCGCCATCCTCGTTTGCATCGGCGTGCTTGGGAACTGGCGCGTCGATTTAACCGTCCTGCGGCGTACGATTCACACCACCTTGCATTGGCCGAATTCGAAGGATGCCCATTCTGGACAGCAGATGAGAGGCTATTCAACGCGGTGCGCAGAGAACTCGATTGGGTTCGCTGGTTGGGTGAGCTTCGCTAAAAGAAACCCGCCAGGTCATAGAAGACCTGGCGGGTTTTGCTTTGGCATTGTGATCCGTTTACCACATCCTGCGGCAGGTTGCCACAGCTACGGGATGGGCGACCGTCCTTTCACTTCCTCAATCTCCTAATCGCCCAATCTCTCAATCTCCTAATTTCTCAATCTCTAATCTCCACAACCACCCGATCCGTTCCACTGCGCCCGAAGACCTCCGGCGAGTACATCTCCTCGGCCTTGGCTGGCGGGGCGATGAACTCGCCGGGCGTGGTGGCACGGGCGACGTAGGTGTACTCGTAGACGCCGTCCCACAGCAGCGAGGTGAAGGCTTCAGCGCGCTGATCGCGCAGGTTTTGGTGTTCGTACCACGGTCCCCACCACCACCAGCCGTAGCGGTTCTGCGTGTCTGGGTCCGCCTGAGGGATGTCGCCCACCACGGCCAGGGCGGGGTTGAGCGCCTCGAAGCCTGCCGGCAGCGGATCGATCAGAGCCACATGATAGCGCCGCGACGGGGCCACCATCGTCACGTTGATGCGGACGCGTGCGCCTGCTTTGACGTGCCAGGTGCCATCCTCGTCCTGGCGCACGTCGGTGGGATCGTCCACGGCTGCGTAAGTACGCAGGACGGTGAAGCCGTGATCCACCGGTTCCAGCGAGAGATCGGTGGGGGCGTAGCGCATACCCAGGCGGTAGTAGAGCCGTCCGTCGCCCTCTTTTTGCAGGATCAGCGGCACAGTGCCGTTAGACGTCGCCTGCTCACGGCTGTCTTGCACAATCTGCATGGGGATGTCCAGGTTGACGGTTTCGGTGGAGCGGCCACGGAATTCCTGGCTACCGGCATATTGATCGCCCAGCCAGACACGAGCCACGAAGTCAGGTGTCTGCGCTTCATAGCGGTTGAAGTAGCCATCCAGCGCCAGCAGCACCCACACGTTCTCCTGCGTGTTGCGCCAGTGTCCACGTTCGCGGTGATTGAGTAGACCGCGTACCAGTTTGGGGATCAGGTCGCTGTCAGGTTGATCGGCCATAAGCGCTTCGAGCAGCACGGCGTCGGTGCGGCGGCTGGAATGGAGCAGTAGATATTCGCCGTCGTCGTAACCGTCGACGAAGTTGGCCGCGCCCGCGGTTTCGTTGACCCGGTTGCTGAGATAGCGGCGGATCAGATCGATCTGCGCCTGAGATGCGCTGTCGCCCGTCATCGTGTAGAGCAACCAGCCAATGCTTTCCAACGAGAGATTGTCGAGGCCGCGGGCATCTACAAGCTGCCGCGCCTTGACGAGATCCACGTCGCCCAGTAGCTTGCGCACGTAGAGCGAGTAGGCTACCAGGCTGTCTCGCGTCTTCTGACTGTACCAGCCGGGAATGTAGCTCTCGATGTTGCGCAGATAGTCGAGCGAACGGGTGATCATATCCTCGGGCACGGCGTAGTCTTTCATCCGGGCCCGCGCCAGCGCATGCGCCACGTGGACGCTGTAGTACGGCCAGATTTCGCCGCCCTGTCGCCAGATCGGGAAGCCACCGTTGTACGCTTGCAGCGTTTGCAGCGTCTGAATGTCGCGCGCCATGAAGGTGTTGATCTCCTCAGCCGACGGCAATCCTGGCGCGTCGAAGGCGGTGAGTACGTCGCGCAGCGCCGCCACACCGAGGATACGCGAGCCGATCTGCTCCGAGCATAGGAATGGATAGTCGATTAGGTAGATGTAGGCATCGGTCAACGCCTGCACCGCGGTGGACGACATCGAGACTTCCAGCCCACCGTAGATCGGGATGACGTTGTTGGGCGGCAGCACGGGTTGCAGCACTGAGCCAGTATCGTCCACTTCACCGTAGACGGCAAAGGCCTCGGTGGTGGCGGGTGTGTAGACGGGCAACGAGACTTCCGCCGCGTCAGAGTACCCCCCACCAACTTCCCCCGCAGCGGGGGGAGAGCTGATGCCCGCGATTTGGAAGCGGGCTGTACCTGCCTTGGCCGTCGTGGTGGGGAAGCGAACTTCGACGCGATCGTTGGCGGGAATGGTCACACGCACACCGTCCGCTTCACCGACTTCGACGGCGATAGCGCTCTCAGCGATGAGATCAGCGTTGGTGGCCTGCACGGCCACGTCCACGGTCATGGGATCGTCGGTCTGGTTTTGTAGCACCACGGGCAGTTCGAAGCGATCCCCGAAGTTGAGGAAACGCGGGGCCGATGGACGCACCATCAACGGTAGCCGCGCCGTGACGTTCGATTCCGCCGAGCCGAAGTACTGGCCTTCACCCACAGCCACCACCATGACACGGTAGCGGGTGAGGTTGTCGGGCACGTTGACTTCGACAGCGGCGTTGCCGTTGGCATCGGTGCGTACTTCGGGGGCGAAGAGCGCCAGCGGATCGAAGTTGCTGCGCACGCGGATTGCTTCTGCCTGTCCACCTTCGGCGGCGGGAGCTTCAGCCACAGCCATATCAAAGGACATGGATTCTTCGGCGGCAGGAGCCGCCGCCATCGGCATGGCCGTGCCCCTTGCCATTATTGTCGCGCCATCGCCGCCAAAAGCGTCGACGTTGGCGGCGGCTTCGGCCAGCAGATCGGGGTTGATCAAGAGCAGATTCGAGCGGTTGTGATAGGCGGTGAGTCCTATGCCGCGCCCGCCGTAGAAGACGGCCACCGGATCGGCGAGTTCGTAGTTGGTCAACGCCAGGATCGACTCGTCTACCACCACCACAGCCAGTTCGGCGTCGGCCACAGGCTCGCCGTTGGCATCGGTGACATTGACGTCGATGACGGTGTTGCCACCGGGTTCCAGGCGGTTGGCTTGCGGCACGGCGGAGACGGTCAACGTACGGCTGAGCGGCGGGATTTCAAGGATCAACTGGCCGGTGGCGTATGCCGGGCGCTGCGGCAGATCGGGCAGTTCTTCACCCTGATCGTTGAGGCGCGGGGCCGATCCCACCAGATCCACCTGCACAAAGACATTGGGGATGTAGCTATCGTCGATGGGCACTTGCAGTGTGTAGGTGGGGCCGTCCAGGGTGAAGCGTTCCTGGGTGACGATGCCGTCGCGCAGCACGGTGACGAGACCTTCCGCCGGGGAGAAGGGCGACTGTACCAGGATCTCGGCAGTGTCGCCGGGCTGGTAGCCCTCGGCATTGGGGATGAGCAGCACCTCTTCTTGTTGCACGTTACG
The DNA here is from genome assembly GCA_034432375.1 of Caldilineaceae bacterium. Classification (GTDB taxonomy): domain Bacteria; phylum Chloroflexota; class Anaerolineae; order Caldilineales; family Caldilineaceae; genus JAHBVH01. The sequence goes on along the minus strand of DAOUCA010000169.1, from coordinate 60,055 downwards.
GCTGGGCGGGCGCTGTCCGCCACTGACCCAGCGGGTGAGTTCGGTTTGATTGAGCCGACCTTCTTCGTCCTCGACGGTAGTGGTGATGGAGATCTGCCCGCCCAGTTCAAAGAGGAAATCGCAGGTGGCAAACTCGGCGTTCGGATCGTCAGGGTTGACGGCGTTGGTGGTTTCGACGTCGCAAGTCTGCACGTCTTCTTCCACTTCCTGCCACTGGCCATTCTTGTATTCCCAGTCGAGGCGGGCGGCGCGCACGCTGACAGGATAGCCCGTGAGCGGGTTACCTTCAATGTCGGTGACGACGACTTCGATGGGCAGTGGTTTGCCGCGCTCGACGAAGTAGGTGGACGTGCGCACGCCCACGTAGAGGCCGGCGGGATGCACGATCCAACTGCTGCTAGTGCTCCAGCCCTGGCGGTTGACGTCGTAGACGGTGGCCTGGGCGTCGTAGCTGTAGGGCAGCGGCTTCTGCGGCGTGTTAAAGTCGATGCGCAGTGTGTGTTCGCCGGAGGCGTCGGTGCGCGAGTTGAAGGTTGCCGACTGGTTCGCGCTGTCGCCGCTGCCATAGAAATCGTAGCGCCACCAGGGTGTCCACACCCCGAAGGTGAAGCTGCCCCAGTTCGGCGGCCGATAAGACGTAGTCGACGCCGTCACCGTCCAATCGGTCTCTGCGCCGGGGAGTGGGCCACCGGCGTAGTAGGCCGCTTTGACCGTGGTCACAGCGTGATCGCCCACCACGAACGGTCCTTCGCTCACCGATGAGGTGACCTCGAACTCAGGGCGGCGGAATTCCTGAATCTGAAAGTTGTGGCTGTACTGTCCGTCGTAGCTGTTGGCAAGGATACCGTCGGCTACGCGCAGGTCCACACGGGCGTAGCCCAGGTTCACATTTTCGGGCAGGACGAATTGCAGATCAAAGCCGCCCAGGGAATTGAGCGCGGTTGTCCCTTCGGCCACGCGATTGCCTTGCGGCTCGTAAACTTCGTAGCGTAATTCGCTACCCCAGTTCGCTTCAAGCAGTGTCACATCGCCGGTGGGGCCGGGGGTAATGCCGCGCAGCCACCCCTTGAGATGGACGGTTTCGCCGGGTTTGTACATGGCGCGATCGTCGAAGACGAAGTAACGAGCGTAGGTGCTCTGCGTTTCCTTGCGCCAACCATCTTCAGAGCGACCATAGTAATAGTTGGCATACGGATGAAACGCAGCATCGTCGCCCTGCTGCACGAGGACCAACTGCGCAGCACCGTCACTTGGCAGCGGCAAGGTGACGGTGCCGGTCTCGTCGGTGCGGCCAGTAACGTTGGTGGGCCAGAGCGTCACTTCGGCGTCGCCCAACGGCGCGCCGTCGGCCAGACGATTGGCCCACACGATCACTTCGTCGGCGTCGAAGAAAGCGTCCACGCCGATTTGGGTCACCTGGATGAACTTCTGCGTGGCATAGTTGCGGATGCGGTCGGCCTGTTCGCGGCTAAAGAGCGACGAGAGCAGGCCAGGATCAGGTTCGATAACCAGGATCAAGCTGCCGGTTGCGCCGCCAAGGGCTTCACTGAGATCGATGGGTGTCTCTGTCAATTGGTCTGTTTCGCCGCGAATGTCGATGCTGCGTTCGAAGACCAATTCACCGGGCGGCGGCGGCGCATTTTCCAGTCGCCAGGAATTTTGCGTCCAGGTGATGTAGTCGATGTACTGTTCCGGCGCAACGCGATACGCTTTGACATTGACACGACCGACGTTCACCGAATAGATGCTGTAGACGGGCGTCCCCAACGGATCGAGGACGATGAACGGTCCGCCCGGTGCAGTCAGGTAGGGCTGCGCCGAGCCGACGCGAAAGGTTAATGTCACCGGTTCGCCCAACTTTTGGCCATAGATGTCCTGCAAGTCGGGGCTGAGGGTGACGTTGTAGGTGGTGCGGCCCTGTGTGTTGCCGCGAATGCTCATGTTGTAACCGTAGACTTCAACATCCAGGGCACTGAGTTCTGGATCGATGGTGATCAGCGCCAGATCGAAGGCGTTCATGTCCACGGGGTTGCTGAAGTCGATGTTCCAGGGGGTGAAAGGCGGGCATTCATTGCCGCCCCAGCCGCACTGGGATCGGGTGACGACGAATGGGCCGTAGGTCTGGAAGTTGAAGCCCTGCACATTGGTCGTGGTCAGCGGCCCTTCGGCGGAAGGTGTGCTGGCGCGGAAGCTGACGGAAACGGTCGTCCCCTTGGGCAATTCTCGGGTAGGCTTGAAGGCAAGCCAGCGACCTTCCTCGGCATTGTCCACCAGCCAGCGCACGCTGTCGAGTTCGTCCTCTGAGGCGAGGCGCACGGGGACCGTCTCACCGCCTGCGCTCACCTGCACCAATTCGAGCACGGCGCTGGGATCGATGCGCTGATCAAAGGATGCAAAAATTGTCGGCGTTAGCGGTTGCGAGCTGCCGGTGGGGTAGTTCTGTTGCAGCGTTGGCGGCGGCGTGCGGAAGGTCCACGACACGGTTTCGGCTAGTGCGTTGCCGTTGGCCGAGGTGATCCCGGCGGGGATGGTGACTTCGTACTCCGTCGCCATGGGAAAGCGGTCGATGCCGTCCACATCGGCCTCGAAGTAGAGCGTCTTCGTGCCCACCCAGCGCCAATGGCCGGGCACATCCGGCGTCAACTGCACGGGGACGTCGGCAGCGGCCAGCTCGCCATGGCTGGTCAACGGCACCATCGGTTGGTTGAAGGTGACGCTCAACTGGGGAACGATGGGCACGTCCCCTTCGGGCGAGAAACGCAATACCGCTAGCGGCGTGTCTGCAGCCACATCGGGGGCGGCTTCTTCGGCGCTGGGCGGGAAGGTCAGATCCACTTCGTCGCCGGGCAGTGGTGGCGGCAGGCTTTCCACGGGCAAGCGGTATTCCTGCTCGTCGCCTGTCTCTACTTGCACAGAGGGCAGGCGGTTGAGAATGGCCTGAAGCTCGGCGGCGTCGAGCGGCGTGGTCTCTGCCGTCGGGATCGCCGCGGCATTAGGATCAAAGTCGGGCTGTCCTTCGCTGAGACGGAAGGGCGTTGCCGGATCGGGTGGTTGATCCTGTGGGTTGCCACTGGTGTACATGTCCCCTCCTGTGTAGGCAGTCACGGTGTCGCTCGGCCCACAACTGCTCAGGAGCAAGGCGACGAGCAGGAGTAAATTGATCCAACGTCGATAGGATGGCATGAAGATCCCCTTTCCGCGGAGGATGGTGAGCGGATGTTGTTCTGATGTGTGGTTTTTGGGCGGAAAAAGACGGGGAGATGCGTTTCCAGGTCGGCTACATGCCCACAAAGACACGTAACAACGGCAAGAAGCCTGCGCCCATCAACGCAATGATGATGTGCTTAATGATTTTGCCACTGATCACCGTCCCCAAAAAGACAGGGATCGGAAACCGCATCGCCCCGGCCATGATCCCGGCAAAGTCGAAGACTGGTAGCGGCAAAACGGCGAGGACAAAGAGGGCAAAGCCGGTAGAACGTGTGGTTAAGCGCTTGACAAAAGGATGGGTGCGTTGCTGCGAAATCAAGGCTCGTCCACTCGCGCCTGCCACATACCCGCTCAGTTCACCCAGGCCACTACCAATACCAGCCAGGATCCCCAGCAAGACGGGATTGAGCACGCCGCCCATCGAGAAGACAACAGCCAACCCCGGCGCCGGGAGAATGACAGTTGCGCTCGACAGGAAGCTGATCAATGCTGCACCCAAATACCCCCAGTGGCCCGCCTGCTCAATCCATACTGGATTGAGCGCAGCCCAGAACGAGATAATCGTAATGACAACCAGTGCCAACAAACTGAGCACAACGCGCAGGTTGATGGAAAAGGAGCCGATTTGGAAGGATGCCGTGTTTTCGGCGGCGGGTAGTTCATCCATAACGGAATCCCTCAAGCGCCGTTCGACGGCAATTGGCTACAGACATGTTCGTATCCAGTCTTTACTCAGGACGAGTAGGAAAGGGGCTTTGTTCCCAAAGGGCATAAATCTCTTAACTGTATGGCGATAAGTGCGACGCACTGCCCGAAATCAGATGCGAATACTGGAAGTTCCCTTAGCCAGTGCGTCGCGCCTATCGCTATACAGTTCTTGAAACTATTCAGACACTTCAATGGTGATAGTGTCAATCGTATCGTTAGGCGTGAGCGTGCCCAGAATCTCGGCGCCTTCGACGACGGCGCCGAAGAAGGCGATCTGTGTACCTGCCTCAACGGGCGGCGCTTCAAAGGCCACAAGCACCTGGCTGCCGTTGCTCACAAGCTGACCGGTAAGAGGGTCCTGGGAGTAGAGGAAACCGATGGCGCCAGGCCCCCAATCTACATCGTCGGCGAGTTCACCTGAGAAGTAGTAGCCCGCGAAGCTGAGCGGATTGTTCTCCGGCGCGCCGAAGATGATCAAGTCGGTGGAGGCGTCGTTGACCGGCGTACCATCGTAGTAGCCCAGCGACGCCAGGACGATGAAGTTGTTGGCCGCAATGGGTGCAATGTCATCGTTGATGCTGAAGACAACGTCACCCTGGGATGTGCTTACCGTAGCGGTGTAGGTCTTGGCGGTGTCGATGACCATGTCGGGTGCGGTATTGAAGATATTGCTTTTCTCTGCCATCGTCAGAGCAGCCAGCGGACGATCCCCGGCGGTGAGGTCCTCAGGGGCGATGCTGCTGGGTGCGTAAGGCGTCGGTGTGGGTGTGGGCGGCGGCAGCGGCGTCGGCGTGGGCAGTTCGCTACTCTCCTGTGTGGAGATCTCGATGGTGTTGATCATGTCACCCTCGAAGGCGGGCGCCTGCTGCGGATCGCGACGAGTCAACTGAGCAAGGACTTCGCTGCCCGCAATTACTTCGCCGAAGATGGTATGGTTGCCGTCGAGCCAGGGCGTGGGCGCAAAGGTGATGAAGAATTGGCTGCCATTGGTGCCGGGTCCGGCGTTGGCCATTGCCAACAGACCGGCACGGTCGAAAGTACCGCCAGGATAAATTTCGTCTTGGAATTGGTAGCCAGGCCCACCCATGCCCGTGCCGCTGGGATCGCCGGCCTGGGCCATGAAGTCGTCGAGGACGCGGTGGAAGGTGGTGTTGTCGTAGAAACCTTCCTCGGCGAGGAAGACGAAGTTGTTCACTGTGATCGGCGCACGGTCAACGAAAAGCTGAACCTGAATGTCGCCCTTTTCTGTCTTGATTGTGGCGTAGTAAAACTGTTCAGGATCAATTGTCAACTCGGGTGGGGTGCTATACATGCCTACCCGGTCGGCGGGAGAATCAGCCGATGTACCGTCAGCCGATGTACTATCGGTCGATGTTTCGTCCGCAGGCGCTTCCTCGGCAGCGGGTACAGTCGCCTCAGCAGGCGTCGCTTCTTCGGCGTCAGGTTCCCCACCTGGGAGCCCACAGGCTGTGACCATCAGCGCGATCACGAGGATCAGAGCCGGTAGCCAGAATCGGTGTTTGTGTGAGATTAACTTTTGCAAAATTCTCTCCCTTAATATTGATGCAGTCTGAGAACAAGCCAGGCTGAAAAGCCCGCAAGTTCACTTATGAGAACACGAGATCGAACCAAAGGTTGCGGTGGGCAGATGACTAGACACCACCGTTACGAAACTCTAACCACCACAAACTGCCCAGCGCCACCAACGCCACAGCGCCACCAATCACGCTGGCTTCGAGCGGATTGGCTTCGGTGAGATAGATCGAAGAGAGCCCAACCGCGCCGGCAATCAGGTAACAGATGAGCACCGCTTCGCGACGGCTGTTGGTCAGGCGCGCCAGACGGTGGCTGACGTGATCCTTGCCCGGTGTCGTCAACGGGTTTTGGCCGCGGCGCAACCGGCTCACGAATACGAGCATCGTGTCGAAGATCGGCAACGCCAACACCAGCAAGGGGATCATCCATGTGACCGTAACACTGTTAGACGGGAAACGCAACTTGATCGCCACCGCCGCCAATAGGAAACCCAAAAAGAGGCTGCCCGTGTCGCCCATGAAGATATAGGCGGGGTTCCAGTTATAGATGAGGAAACCGGCGCTGGCTCCTGCCAAGGCAGCCGCCAACGCGCCCACCAGGTATTGATCGCTCATGGCCGCCAACAGGGTAAAGAAGACAGACGCGATCATGGCGATGCCACCGGAGAGTCCGTCCATGTTGTCGAGGAGGTTGAAGGCGTTGGTGATGCCCACCACCCAGAGCATGGTTAGAGCGATGTCCGCCCAATTGTTGAAGATACGCACCTGCACGCCGCTATAGATCAAAATCGACGCCGCCACGATTTGCCCGGCTAGCTTGATGTAGCTGCCCAGCCCACGGCGATCATCGATGATGCCCAGGATGCTCACCAGCGACGCGCCGACAAAGATGCCTACAACCTCGTTGACATAAGCGCGGTCGCCGAGGAAGAACAGAGCCAGGATGAAGGCGCCGTAGATGGCAATGCCACCCATCAACGGCACCGGATTGGCGTGGATCTTGCGCGCCGCCGGCTGATCCAGAATTCCCAGACGAAGGGCAAGACGACGTGCGATGGGTGTGCCACCGATAGCCAGGATCAGGGCGCTGGCAGCCATCAACAAGTAAGGTGTCATGGCAAGGATCAGCCTCCCAACGTGGCCAGGAATTGCTCAATCGCAGGCTTGGTCGCTTCCGGCGCGAGCGACAGGGCCTGCTGCGCGGCATTGCGCGCGGCGTCGGGTTGGCCAAGCTCAACGTAGAGCTGTGCCAACCGGAATGGATAGTCGTAATTGTCGGGCTGTAGTGTCATAAGTTCCTGCAACACCGGTTCGGCCTGAGCCAAGCGCCCATTCTGGATGTAGAGCGTGGCGAGGTTCGCCAATAGCGAAACGTCGCCGGGCGAGAGCGCCAGCATCGCTTCGTGTTGAGCAATCACCTGATCGGTGTTGCCCTGCTGGGTATAAACTTCGATGAGCAGGCGGCGCATGTCGAGCTGCACCTGTCCTAAGTTTTGGGCGGCGGCGACTTCGATGCCACGCTGCGCCCAGCGGATCGATTCTCCGGGCTGTTGCAGGTCGCGGTAGAGGATGGCCAGATTGCGCACGGCGTTGGCATCGTTGGGCGAGCCTTCAACAATGGCGAGATTTGTCGCCAGCGCATCATCGAGTTGACCGGATTGGGCCTGCACGACGCTCAGGAAGCTGCGCAACTGGTTGCTGGTAGGGATAGATTCGATGCTCTGATTCAGGAGATCGATTAGATCACCGGAGCGGCCTTGCTGTTCGAGCAGGTCGGCCAGCAGCAAGTAGGTCTGCTCAAAGCGGTCGTCGAGCGAGAGGCTGTGGCGGTAGGTTGCTTCAGCCTCGTCGGTACGGCCCAACAAGACCAGCGTGCCGCCTTTTTCATTCCAGAGGTGGGCGGCATTGGGGCTGAGCATGGTCGCCACTTCGTAGAATTCGAGGCTTTGCTCCAGCATCATCGCTCGCTCCGCGGGGTCGGTGGAGATATCCGCCCAACTGCGGTAGAGACGGGCCAGGTTGGCGGTGTGATCGGTGTTGAGCGGGTTGACTTCTTGCGCTTCAAGGAGGATGGTTTCGGCGGCGCGCAGGAGATCAGCGCGCCCCATCTGAGACACTTCGTTGGCGGAGAGGTTGATCACGTTGTCGACGCTCAGTGATTGGGGTAGCGTCAAAGGGCTTTCTACCGGCGCTCTCTTGGCCTGTTCCAGCAGCGCTCGGCCCAGGAAGAGCATGTAGTGATCCTCAGAAGGGCGTACAGCCAGCGCACGGCGGTAGAGTTCGACACTGCCCACCCAGTCGCCGTTGGCGTCGAACTGCTGTCCTTGCTTGTAGAAGATGTCGGCGCGCACAAGGGCCACATTGACAGTGCTGACGATGACAAGGATGACCACAGCTATGACTGCACCACCGGCCACGCTGAAGATCGCCTGTGTTGCCATAGACCGCCGCTGGCTGAGGAAAGACCAGGCAAAGGCAAAGGCCGCCGACACGGCCCAGATCACCACTATCCACGTGTAGAGCGTGAAGTGACCGGCGATGTGATTCAACTGTGTCGCCAGATCTGTGTCCGAACTGGGCGGCATCAACCGTGCGGCTTGAATCAGCCCGTAGATCAGCCATCCACCCCACAGGACAGCACTGTAGGCGGCAAAGCCACGCAGCCACCAACCGGCGTTGGCAGGCTCAGAACGGCGCAGTGCAGCGACAGAGAGGCCGATGGTCACCGCGATGAGCCAGGTAAAGAGCACCAGGAACAAAATGGCTGGGCTGCCCGTGGGTGCGCCGCCTTCCATGCGTTGGGAAACGCTGAAAATGAGGATCTGGAACGGATTGGTGAAGCCCTGGAAATTGGTGGTGTAGAGGAAGGCCAGGGTCAACATTACCAGCAGATCGGGCATCACCGTGCTGGGCAGCAGCGCGCCGGAACCGACGGCAACCTCGTCGCGACGGCGAGAACGTCCTTTCGCTGCGGATGTGCGTGCCATGTTTGCTGAAACAGGGGCAAGGTTGGCGAAGGGTTCGGGCGCCACCCAGCGCATGCCCACGGCAAGCAAGGCGGCGCTGAGTACCCAGAAGTAGGTGCGCGTCGACGCAATGGCGATGCCGGTATGGATTTCGACGAAGTGGGCTGTCACCGCGGCGAGGATGGCCACAATCAGCAGTTGGCGTCGCCGGTCCTCGCGCTCGATGCGCGCCCCAGGATGGATGAAGACAGCCACAGTCAGGTAAAAGACGAGGCCGATGATGAATCCCACCGGCAATGCCACACCGAAAAAGCGCCAACTCTGATCAAAAAAGTAGAAAATGACACTCAGTACAATACCGCCGCCCAGCCAAAAACCCAGGAAGACGAAGAGATCACGGCGTCCACTAATCAGCCCCAGCCAGCGCAATGACCAGTAAAAGATAGTCATAAAGAGCAGCACGTAGGCCACGAAACCGAAGATGCCGGTAATGGCGAGGCTGTCCCAGGTTTCGTTATGCGAGCGATCCGGGCTGGCGTTGCGGGCTTCCACCTGGGCCAAGCCGGGTGGATAGAAGCTGTTATAGGCCACCCACATCGCCTCGGGCCCGTAACCCACCAGCGGACGAATCGGGTTGACGGCATCAGGTTGGCCATCAGGGAAGACGATGGGATCGTGGGGGGTGACCATTTCGGCCACGCCCTCCCAGATCAGGGTACGCACCAGATTGGTGCCTTCGTTTGTATCGAGGATGGTGGTCAAGCGACCGACATAGGGCATGTCGCGCAGTGGCGCACCCAGCGGGGTAACGTTGATGAGCACCAACGCCAGCGCGCCGAGCAAGCCCAATCCCACCCATGAGGCTGTCCATGCGCGGTAGTTGCGTGGTCGCAAACCTGTGAGCAGGAGCAAGACAAAGATGTAAAGCCCGGCGGCCAATCCCAACCAGGGGCCACGGCTCTGTGTCCAAAAAATCGCCAACCCCTGCACAATGAGGACAAACAGATACGAGCCGCCAACCAAGGCACTGGGCACGTCGAAGCTGCGACGGCGCGTTTCACTGGCATCATCGGCGCTGTCCTCTGTGCTGAGCAGGAAGGCGAAGCTGCTGTAGATCCGCTCCAACGTGAGGAAGAAGGCCATGATCAAGTAGGCCGCCAAAAAAATGGGGTTGCCGGCATTGGCCGAGACACGGGTCTGCACGTCGCCGCCCCAAGGTAGCGGATCAATGGCAAAGTGCTGAATCACCCCGTAAATGGAGATGGGTAGGCTGGTAATGATGATGGTATGCAACAGGCGACGCAATTGATCCGGACGGCGCAAGTGTGCCGCTGTAAGCAGGGCGATGACAATATAGCTCAAAAAGCTGTAGGTGCCCTGCAAACGCTGATACGATCCCCACCAACTGACGGTGGGCGCAACACTTAGCACCGTGCTGATAGCGTAGGCCGACACCAGCAAAATCACCGGTAGCAGAAAGGGCACCCGCAGCCAGCGGCGATACCAGGGCGACGACGAAGCTGTCTCGGCAGAGGACGCAACGCTGTCTTCGGCGTTATGGGCCGGTAGCCAGAAACGCCCACCGTCGGCCAGTTTCACCAGGTAGGCGAGCAGCATGATCAAGGCCACCGAACGCACGAGGCTAATCTTGTCCGGCTCAAAAACGCGGCTGGAATAGACGTTGAAGAAGAGGGGCGCCACAATCAGGGCGGCCAACCAACCGGCCTCGATTACGCCTTCACACCATGCTTGAATCTTTGAAGTTTGTCGCATCGAATTACTTCCGGCTGAATGGAGCGGGCTCAGGCGCGTGCGCTGAGGGCTGAATGGATAGTTCAATAAGTACCGTTACGGAAAACCAAGGAATTATAGCACAGGGAAAAACGCGGCGTCACAAACCATCGGTCAGGGTACGATAAATGTGTTCGGTGGCATCGAGCATGGCGTCGAGGCCGAAGGTTGCCCGCGCGTGGACAAGGGCCGCCGCGCCGTAACGTTGACGCAGATCAGCATCGTCCACCAGACGTTGGATGGCTGCGGCCAACGCTGTAGGATCGTCTGCAGGCACGACGAGCCCCGTCTCACCATGGCGGTTGACATAGGACGTCCCCGTGCCCAGTTCGGTGGAGATGAGTGGACGTCCACTGGCCATCGCTTCAAGTAGGACGATCCCCAACGATTCGCTACGGTGGATTGAGGGCAGTACAAAGAGATCGGCAGCCTGGTAGACGGCAGGCAGATCGGCGTCGGAGAGGGTGCCGCAGAGTTGGACACGGTCACCCACACCCAGGTCGGCGATCAAGCCACGCACATTCTCTTCCTCGGGGCCGGTGCCCACAATGAGACAGCGTGCGCCTGTCACCTGAGACATGGCGCGCACGAGGACGGAGACGCCTTTGTAATAGCGCAAACGCCCCACAAAAAGGACAAGCGGTCCTGGGCCGAACTGGGCGCGCAGTTCAGCGGCACGCGCTGTCACCGCGGGCGTTGCAGCAAAGCGTTCCAGGTCAATCCCAAAGTGGACGACCTCGATCTTGCCTGGTTGTGCAACCGAAATCGGCGCAAGAAAGGGTGACGAGGCGATGTAAGGCGGGTTGGAGACCAGGATCTTGTCGGCCTGATGCAAAATGCGACGCAGGAAGGGCGCATAGAATTTGAGCAGCGTCGCCTGTTTGACAATATCGCTGTGGTAGGTGACGACGGTACGCCGCCCGGCGCGCATGAAGAGCTGCGCCAGTTCGCCCGGTGGGTAGGGTGCGTGCAGGTGGACAATGTCGGCGTCGCCTGCCAGTTGGCGCAAGGCCAAGGGCATTTCAGCGGCCAAGGGCGCAGACGAAATGTTGAGTTGGCGGGCGCACTTGGTCACCGGCACGCCGTCGATGGTCTCCACAACAGTGCCGCCGGCCACATTTGTCACCAGCACACGCACGTCGTGACCGCGGGAGCGCATGCCTTCCGCCTGCCAACGCAGATGATTTTCGATGCCGCCCAGCACAGGCGCGTAGTCTTTGTAGACGTGGACGATTTTCATTATGGAACGGTTTTCATCATGGCGCAGTTGCCCCATGATTGGCAAGGGCGCGGAAGGCCAACGCCGGTTCGTTGGGGCGGCTGTCGGCAAAGCGCCCCGTGTTGTAGAGGACGATGAGTTCACGCCGAGCGCGGGTGATGCCCACGTAGAGAAGACGCAGGCGCTCGGCGGCCACGTCGAGGCGCGCCTGCTGCGACGCCGCACCCATTTTGTAGTCGTCCAAAGTGCCCATGTGCAGATGACGCACCTGCTCGATGGTCTCGGCCACCAGGTTGAGATTCTCGCGGGTGAACCAGCGTTCGCCGCGGTAGTTGTCTTCGTCGCCGCCGCTGGGGAAGCTGTAATTGCTCACCGAAAGCAGGTAGACGCGATCCCACTCTAACCCTTTGGCGGCGTGCATGGTGGCGACGGTCACCTTGCCGCGGGGTGGCTCGAAGCCGAGGGCGTCTTCGTTGAAGCCAAGCAGCCGTCCACGGTTTTGGGCGATCTCTTCCAGTTCGCGAGCCAGATCAGGCAGGCGCAGATGAGGTTGTTCGCGCACGCGGCGCGCCAGCAACACAGCGATGCTGTGTGTCAACGCCAGATCCGACGGTTCTGTGAAGATGTCGCTGCCCAGGGTCAGCACCAATTCGTCCACAGGGAGGACGGTGGCGGCTGTCCAGCGGGCGAGGTCGGTGCGGAAGCGCGCCAACACAGGACGAAAGCCTTCCACCTCTTCGAGCCAGGAAAGTTCGTCGATCCAGTCGTCGCCGCCCGAAGGGAAGAGGAAGCGTTCGGGCTGATTGAGTTTTGAGAGGGCACGCCCGAAGATTTCCACAGGCTCAGGCAACTCCTTGGTCGCCAATACGTCTCCCCCGGCCAACGGCGCGCCCAGACGGGGCCACCAGACAGCGCGCCAGAGTTCAGGCAGGTGTGTCGGTTCCTCGGGGCGCGAAATGTAGAGCAAGACGGTGGCCAACGCCGCGGCAGCCACGCGGGTGTTGTTGCTGGCGCGCAGCAACGAATCGTCAAACGGGATACCGGCATTTTTGAACACGGTAGAAAGCGCAAAGCCGCGTATATTGTCGGGCACGAGGGCGGCCACCGTCTGATCGCCGTTGTTGGGCAACCAGCGTTGCAGGCTCTTGAGTGTGACATCCAGCTCGTCGTCGGGAGACAGGGCGCGATCGAAGACAATGACACAGGGCGATCCTGGTGGCGGATTGGGTTGGGGATCTTCGGGCGGTGTGGGCTGGATGTCGGGTTCGGCCAGCGTCATCGCAGCCGGGAGAATGGGATGATCCGCTCGGCTCCACTGCGACAGGTAGTTGGCCAGGCCGATGATGGGCAGGGCGCTGCGGCCTGAATTGGGTAGATCAAGGGCGCGCACGTCTTTGCGGGCCAGGAAGCGGCGTAAATACTTGGGATCGGCGCTGGTGAAGGTGGTGTTGATGGCCTGATTGGGGTCGCCCACCCGCACCCAGTTGCCATGCGCCGCCGTGAGCAGAGACAGCATCTGCTCTTGAAGCAGGCTGCTGTCCTGGGCCTCGTCTTCGAGGACGTAGGGCCATTGGGTCTGGAGACGGGCCAGGAAGTCGTCGTCGGCTTCGAGTGCTTGCAACGCCAGCACGATTAGATCGTCGAAGTCCACTGCGCCGCGTAGGTGCAGCCCACGCTGATAGTCGGCGTAGATTTGCACAGCAAAAGCAAGCAGGGGCCAGCGTCCTGATTGGCGAGACAGCGCATTGAGGAGGACAGGGGCCGAGGTGCGCAGATCCTTGGCGGTGCGGATCATGGCGGCGGCGATCTCTAACGCGTCCTCGCGCAGGTAGCGCTCAATGCGGCGTGGGTTTTCGAGATATTCACGTTGCAGGTAGGCGCCAAAGAGATCGGGGTGGCTGTGCAGGTAATTGGCAACGGCGCTTTCCACAATTTCGCGGGCGGTGCGCTCATCGACAATGCCGAATTCTTCAGAAAGACCGACCAGCGCCGGGCGATCGCGCACAATGTCGTGGGCCAGCCCGTGCAGCGTACGCACCCGGTAGCCGACGCCGGGGAGCAGTCCGCGGGCTTGGATGAAGGCATTGATGCGGGTGCGGAAGTTTTCGGCAGCACTGTTGGTAAAGGTGACAACGAGGACCTCGCGGTCTTCGGCCCCGCCTTCGTTGGCAAGTTTCTCCACAAGACGAGCAGCCAGTAGGCTCAGAGTGAAAGTTTTGCCGCTGCCTGGTACTGCGCTGATCCCCATTCGCCCGCCATCATATGCGAGGATCTGCTGTTGGGCTGGTCGAAGGAGAACCGATTCGTTGGTCATAATGCATTCGCGTGGGGTCAATGCCTGAGTTAAGGCAGCGGTACGAGAATCTGGACGCCGCTCTCGGTCGACTCGGCTATCCACCCTTCCACAGCGGTTCCATCGGCGGATTGGTAACGGATAGGCCACCAAATGAGATTGTCGACACCACGCGACCAAGCAAGGATTTCAACCGTCTCACCGGGCTGCATCTGCGCCAGGACGTCACCTTCGGGTTTGTTCAGGTACCCGGGCACTCGACGAATGTTGACACGGCTCGCAGTTGCATTCTCGGCGCGGCCACCGGGTTGAAAACGCGAGGACGGCGTGGGCGTAGGGTTGTTGTCGGCTTCGCCTCCATCGGCAACACCCACCACCGCAGTCGGCGCAGCAGGCGGCGTCCACACAGGACCGGCTGACTGAAAGTCGGCAAAGCTCAAGTCATCGAAGCCGATGAGGGCGGCGGCGCCGCCACAACTGGCAAACGCCAAGAGCATGAATGAGACAATGAACGCAGGCCAAAAGAAGGTGCGCCGCCGAACGGTAGATTCGGGTGGCTGCTCCAGTGGCGGTTCAGGCGGTGTTGAGGGAAGATTTTGGGTGTTGTAAGACACGTTTTATGTACCGGAAAAAAACGCCGGTCCTGAGGTGCTCCGCAGGCAATACGGCACCGAAACAGGACCGGCATTGAATTGCACAAAGGTTGGCAGAAAGTGGTTTAAGCCAGGTCGCCCAGCACACGCAAAACACCGACAGCGTTACCTTCCATGTCGATACTATTGTGTTGAAGTAGTGCGTTGCCGGTACGGCCATCTTCCAGTTTCACAGTGAACCGGCGATCACGGTGAAGTTCAGTCATCGTCTTGCCGGCATTCAATGCCTTGGTTGTGTAGAAGATGCGAAAATGGCTGGCATCACCATGATTAGTAGACTGGTATTCCACTACTTTGATATCATCAAGGATAGAAACCGGCTGATCCATGCGTTCAAAATACAACATTGCTTTCATACTTTTGAATACCTCACAGGCTGGTCAGAGGACGAACTCATGTATCGGGAGATGAGTACGATTCGAACAACACGAACACTAAAAGTACCTAAACAAAAAAGTGAGTGAAAACACGGGTTGCACACAACAAAGAAGTAGCGTTATTCTTGACGTAACCTTACTACATAATAATATGCGCATTACGCAGATTACGTAGTATTGTAGTCAAGGAGTTCTGCTTGTCACCCGGCACCGTAATAGTAGCAGATTGGCAATGGCTAGACAAACCAACTTCAAGCTGTGAAGCAACGGGGCAAAGTCATCGGCCGTTCGTTACCCAAGGAATACGCCTTGCCACAAACAGTGTTGATTTTGTCTACGCAACCTTATGAAAACTTGCTTAGTATGCAGTTTTAACAATGCTGAGGACGCAGATTTCTGCAACCACTGTGCTGCTGCTCTTGCCCGAAAGTGTCTGTGCTGTGGGCATACGAACGCGCCTGAAAGCAAATTCTGTGGTGAATGCGGCACCTCACTCACCAGTTTACACCACTGCCTCCATTGTGGGGAACCGCTCCAACCGAACAGCAAATTCTGCAACCAGTGTGGCTACCCCGTACAAGCTGCGGACGTTGATGCAGAATCCCCTCGCACGCCGAAGCCGTCACCGATTTCGCCTACAGCAGCGCGCCCGCTTTTCACCAACCATACGACAACAGGACAAATTGCCACCAAGAATGGCATGCCCACCGAGTTACAAGGTGAACGGCGCGAAGTCACCGTCCTCTTCCTTGATTTAATGGATTTTACCCGGCTCTCAAAGCAGGTTGACAGTGAAGAGATCTACCTGATTGTAGACGAGGCGATGCGTCTGCTTGTTCAGATTATCTACCGTTACGAAGGGACGGTGGACAAATTCACAGGCGATGGGCTGATGGCGTTGTTCGGCACACCGACCGCCCACGAAAACGATCCCGAGCGAGCCGTCCGCTCGGCGCTGGAAATGCAGCAAGTGTTGAAGCCACTACAACAGCGCATTCAAGATCTCTATGGGTTCAACTTTCAGGCCCGGATCGGCATCAACACGGGGGTGGTGATTGCCGGCAATCTGGGCAGTGATCTACACATGGAATACACGGTCATCGGCGACACGGTGAACCTGGCGGCGCGCCTGGAGGCAGCGGCCAAGCCAGGCACGATTCTGGTGAGTTACGACACCTACCAGCGCACACGGCCTATCTTCCGCTATCAGCCGATGCCGCCATTTGATCTCAAGGGCTTTCCCGAGCCGGTGCCGGCTTACCGTCCACTCTCGGTGCGCAAGCATCCAGGCAGGGTGCGCGGTTTGCCCGGCATGCAGTCCCCCATGATTGGCCGAATCGACGAGTTGACCTTGTTGCACAAGATATGGGCGCGGGTGCAAAAAGAACACCGCAACCAGACAGTGTTGATTACTGGTGAAGCAGGGATGGGAAAAAGCCGGTTGGCGTCGGAGTTCCGCCGAGAGATCGACGGCACCACAAGCAACATTTTTGAGGGCAACTGCCTTGCATTTGCCCGCTCGAAGCCGTTCTGGGTTTTTGCAAGCCTGCTACGTGATATTTTGCAGATCAGTGAGTTGGATACGCCGGCGCACCAATTCGAAAGTCTGCGGCTCTTTGTTGAACATCTTAATCTGCCGAAACATCAACTGTTGCCCTATCTTTCGATTATTCTGGGCCTTGAACAGTTAGACGAAAGGAGCACCGAGAGACTCCTGCAAATCGACCCGAATATGTTGCAACGGCAGACCTACGTTGCCGTGCGACAGATGTTTTTGGCCATGTCGCAAGCGGCACCGCTGATCCTGCTCTTCGACGATTTACACTGGGTTGATCCAGCGTCGAAAGAGCTGCTTATCTATTTGATTCAGTCGTTGACAGAAGCATCTGTGTTGATTGTCCTAATTTCTCGAAATCTTGAGCGTAAGACGACGATTCGTCCGCTATTAGAGGTGCTCCAACGCAGCACACAGCGCTTTACCGATGTTGAACTTGGACGGCTTGGCGATAGCGAAGCGATCCAACTGTTGGCACAGTTGCTCAAGCAGTCGACCCATGACAATGCGCTGTTACAACTGGAACAACGTATTGTGCAGCGTGCTGAGGGCAATCCATTCTATATTGAAGAAATCGTCCGCATGCTTATCGACCAACAGATTCTGGTCAAACAAAACGGGCGTTTTGTGGTTGCAACCAACACCGATCAAACACTGGCACACTTCCCCGCCACCCTACGCAGCCTGATTTTGACACGTTTTGATGGTCTTAGCGAAAACTTACGCCAGATATTGCAGAAAGCTGCGGTACTTGGGCGTTCATTTCCGCTGAGCCTGTTGCAGGCGCTGCACCGCAACGAATCGGAACAGGTTGCTTTGCAAGTCTACGACTTGAAGAATCGGCTCTTTTTGAGTGAAGATCCGTTTAACCATGAGCCGGGCTTTACTTTCTACCATGCGCTGATCCAGGAAGCCATCTACAGCACAATGCTCAACCGCGACCGGAAGTCGGTGCATGGGATGGTGGCGCAGGCACTTGAACGTGGCAACTACTTCAACGACGATGAACGGATTGAGGCGCTTGGTTATCACTACGCCAACAGCAATGAACCCTATCAGGCCATCCCTTACCTGATCGCAGCCGCCGAAAATGCCAGCCGCCGCAGCGCGCATGAAACAGCGATTGAGCACTATCGGCACGCGTTGACGCTCATGGCTGAACAGAGCGACCCCGATGGCAACGATTTCATTCGCCTTCGCCTTGGCCTTGGCCATACACTGAAACTTAAGGGGGAATTCAACGAGTCGAGCCAGATGCTGCAAGAGGCCATCGACTGGCTTAGCAAGAGCAACACAGAGTTGAACGAAAAAGATGTCAATTTAATTGAAGGGCTCCGCGAGTTAGCCGATGTGCGGCAACGGGAAGGCTCGCTTGACGAAGCATTTGAACATCTTGAAACAGCGGTGTCGCTGTGTGATCGCATTGAGGGTGAACGTCATCTTTACCTCTGGTATGCGTTGATCGATCGTATGGCCTGGATCCGCTTCCGCCTTGGTCAGTTAGATGAAGCAGAGCAACTTGCTACACAAGCTATCCACAATTTGGATAAGCAAGAACAGGCAGCCCCGGCACTACTGGCAAGTTTGTACAATACCTTAGGTGGTACACGCTATCAGCAAGGTGCGCCATCCGAAGCCATTCCCTACGTGGAAAAGAGCCTTCAGCTTCATGATGTATTGGGTTACACGTGGGGCAAAGCCGTTGCGCACATCAATCTTGGCGTACTTTACTACGTGCAGGGCATGTGGTCATCTGCCATTGAGCACTACACCAAGGCAGATTTTATTGAGCAGGAAAACGGTTTTATGGCCGAACGCGCCGTCAACTTGCGAAATCTTGGTCTTCTTCATATTGGGCGGGGAGCGCATGAACAGGCACGTCAGGATTATGAGACAAGTCTTTCTATCAGCCGCCACATTGGCGATAGCACCGGTGTAGGCTGTTGCCACATTGGCTTGGCGCATCTGGCATTTATTCAAGGTCAGTTAGATGAAGCGACACAGCACATTCAAGCAGCGCAAGAAGAAGCAGACGCGCTGGGTGAAGACCATTTCATGCAACTCCTGTTGATTCAAGCGCGCATTCATGCGGAGACAGGCGCAATCCAATCGGCCTTCGAGTTGGCCAGTCAGGTGCTCCAAATGGCGCAGTCTTCGGGGCTATCCGAAGAAGAAGTCGAAGCTTATCGCATCCTAGGGCGCCTGCATATGCTCAGTGGCGAGTATATGAAGTCGGAAAGTCTGCTCCGTCAATCACTTGATCTTTCACGCCAGCGGCGTAACCCCTACCAGGAAGGGCTGGCACTGCTTGAGATGGGTATGCTCTTTCAGGCGCAGGTTAGCGTACGCCAGTGGCATCGTAATGAATTGTCACACAAAGCAGAAGAAGTCCTAAGCCAGGCGGCTGAAGCATTCGAGCTGCTGGGAGCACAGCATGATCTAGAGACTGTTCAAAGACTTCGTCAAGAACTGCGTGCAGCATCCTTGCCGGCCACAGTCCCAGATTTTGCGTCGACACCTTCGGTTAAGTACCACACACAGGTTATTTCAAACGGTCACGAACACACCGGCGAACGGCATACGGTCGCTGTTGTCTGGCTACAACTCTTACCGATTGCAGGCAACCACCTGGAACATCCCATCGGTAAAGACGATCACGCGCTGGAATCTATCCGTGGGGTGACCGCCGAGGTCAGCGCCGTTGCATTGGCGTTAGAGGGGAAGATGGTCCATCAACCCGGCGGTATCTGCATCATTTTCGGCCTTAATGGAATGCATGTCGATGCTCCTGAGAGAGCCATGCGGGCCGCCTGGCACCTACGCCAAGCATTCACTCAGCGGGGTGAAAAGCTTGCGATTGAACTACAGTACTGTGTATCTCTAGGCGAAGTCACCACAGGGCGCTTTGCCGTTCCGGTTACCAATGAAGCACTTAGCAGCAGTGATCCTGTTCAAGAAGCGGCCCGAATCGCGCAGAACGCTGAGTCAGACCGCATTTGGGTGACGCCTGGTGTGCGTGCAGCGACACAACATCTTTTTGTGTTCGCTCATTCCAGTACAAACGGTGTTGCCGAAGCTGTTCAAATGCAGGCTATGCCTGATTTACACCAACGGCTTACAGATATGACGGGCACCTTTATCGGGCGCGCTTCCCTGCTAGAGTCTATGCTTCAACTGGCGCAACATCTCCCCAACAACGAGGGTGGTGTCATCTGGCTTGAAGGCGAAGCAGGCATGGGCACCAGCCGTTTGATGCATGAGTTCGCCACGAGGATGCAGATCG
Source organism: Caldilineaceae bacterium (assembly GCA_034432375.1). Classification (GTDB taxonomy): domain Bacteria; phylum Chloroflexota; class Anaerolineae; order Caldilineales; family Caldilineaceae; genus JAHBVH01. The sequence goes on along the minus strand of DAOUCA010000169.1, from coordinate 40,465 downwards.
AAGACGCAAGGCTCTGGCGCGCCAGTTGCTCGGCGCAGACAACGCGCACCCCACTTGCACTTTTCCGTAACTTGCTAATGTATGCCTTTGGGCTCTCGGCTTCGGATACCCAGGAGGAAAGCCGGGCAAAAATGCGCCGCAGCCTGCAGCGGTTGATACCAAGTGGTACGCATTCCATCTCAAGGAACTTCGACGAGTATATTGATTTACTTTGCCGGCTTGAAACTGATGAGACGGCTAGTTCGCTCTACAATAGCCTTGAGCCACAGGAACTGCGCCAACAGATCTTTGTCAACGTACGCACATTGCTCCACCTGGCAAGCCAAAACGGACCGCTCATTCTGTTACTCGACGATCTACACTGGATCGATCCGATGTCGGCTGAGTTACTCCTCTTCTTGTCTAATCTGGTTCTCTCGTCGCCGGTGCTGTTCATTTGTACACAGCGAAGCCGCCCTGAACAGTTGCCTGCGCCACTACGGCGGATGCAGTCGCTCTACCCGGTCTACAATTTACACGTCCATGTGCAGCCGCTAGATCGTAGTGAGAGTCAGGCGTTGATCGCTGATCTGCTGAAACAAAACGCGCTCTCTACAGAAGTTTGCGAAACAATCCTTGTACGTAGCCACGGAAACCCTTACTTTTTAAAGGAATTGGTGCGAACTGCACTGGAGCACAATCGACTGGTTAGCCCACGTGCAGTCACCGAAGACGATGTACTCAACAAGAGCACAGGCGACAAGAGTGACGAGTTGCTCATACCAGGAGACCTACGCTCACTGTTACAGGCTCGGATCAACTCGCTTTCACCCGCATTAAAGAAGATGCTGCAATATATGTCTGTGCTTGGACGGCCGGCAGCGTCATCCCTCCTGGCGACACTGACACAACAGCCCAATATTGAGTTGTTGCTACAGCAGTTGGTGCGCAAAGGCTTGCTAAACTATTTCATCGAGACCGATCGATGGCAGATCTCGCACTGGTTAACCGAAAACATCGTCTATGATGGTCTGCTAAAGATCCAACAACAGATCCTGCATCGTGAGATCGCCGAAACGTTAGAGTCGTTATGGCGCTCAACAGATGCCGTGTATGCCGATGAGTTGGCCTACCACTTTGCGCAAGCAAACGAACCACAGAAAGCCGTACACTATCACATTAAGGCAGCAGAATATGCAGCGGCAGTGGCAGCCAACGAAGAAGCCACCACGCACTACCTTAATGCTCAAACATTGCTTGCAAACACTTTGGGCATCGACGATGAAATGCGCTGGCAAGTTGCCAGCGGTCTTGGTGCAACATACATGGCAGTGGGTAAGTATTCGGAATCAGCAGCAACACTCGAACAGATTTTGCCTCTAGAAACGCCGTCGCCACAGGATCGCGCCGTTGCACTACGCCGGTTAAGCCAGGTTTACCAAAAACAAGGCAAAACCGAAGAGGCGATTCACACCATCGCTCAAGCGATTGACCTACTTGCCAACATTTCAACATCGGCGGCACAGCTTGAAAAGAGACGGCTTTATATAAGCCGAGCGTGGACATACTTCTTTGCCGGTGAACTGCCGAAAGCCCAGGAAGATTGTAGACATGTCTTGGCACAAGCAATCAAGACAAACAGCCTACGCGAACAGTCGGCTGCACACAGCTTGCTTGGCGGTATCCATCACAGCCTTGGCAACTGGCCAGAAGCCATTAAGCATATCGAAATTGCAATGGAGATGCGCAGACAGGTCAACTACTCTTGGGGTGTTGCCGCAATGCTCAACAACCTGGGCCTTCTATCTATTTCGGCAGGCAAATGGAAACAAGCGCGGCAGTACATCTCTGAAAGCTTGTCCTTGCGCCGAGACATGGGTGATGTAGAAGGGATCAGCACCTGTCACATCAACCTTGGCAAACTTGCCGCCGAAATGGGCGATCTCGAAGACAGTGAGCTTCACTATAGGGCCGGCTTGAAGATCGCGGAGCACATCAATGCACCGTACCTAGGCATAAGCGCGAGCATTGGCCTTGCGCGTGGTGCGTTCTTACGCAACGATCTGGTCAATGCCGAAGAACTAATTAGCGTTGGTGTACAAGAGGCAGAGTCGTTACAGGTGCAGGATCTCGTACTTGAAGCCCAACTCCTTCAAGCCGAGATTTTGCTAGGGTATCGCCAATATGCACAGGCGGAACTACTGGCAACACAGGTGGCATTGGCAGCGCAATCAGGTAGTATGCCAGTGCTAGAGGTCGTTGCGTGGCGTATCGTATGTGAAGCACAAATTGCGCAGGGATCGCCCAAGGCCGACGAAAGCCTGCAAAGAGGTCAGAAGATCTTATCCAATGTGAACAATCCATTGGAACAAGTAAGATGGTCGGTTCTGGTCGGGAAAATGTATCAATTGAATGGAAAACTGCGAGAAGCACAGGCCCAGTTTATGAAAGCCCGCCATACCCTCAACAGCCTAGATGCAAGCCACGAACTCAGTCTCGTTGAATCAATTCTGCATGGTATGGCTTAACTTTTGTCACGATACAGGCGCCATTCACTGGCCGAAACTGGATGTGAACGCCCAGTGTCCGCCCAGCCAGTGTGTCGCACCTGTATCGTCAACGCTTACCCTTCCTCATAGCAGCAGAATCCCCTCTTACAATGGAGTTAACGTGGCACTGTGTACCGCGTCGGCTGCGCTATGGCATACTGTCGCCTATTTTGTGTTTTTCCAACAATTCACTCGTATCCAATTGTGGCCATTGCATTGCACCTAAAGCGAATAATCCACCAACTATTAATCACAACTGCTTACACATAGAGGAAAGATGAGCAAGGATATTCTTGCAATTCAAACCTAAGCAAATTACGGAATGGTACTGTTGTACCAAATCTAGTACCTATCGCCTACATTCGATTGAGCAGTAGAACGATAAGATAGGAACTGCGATGCTTATCTCAAACCGATTCACAGAGTGATATACCGTTGATGGTGCATCAACTGTTTGCCTGGTAGTAAGGGGGGTCTCCATGAATGCGTTAAGATTTTTTTTAGGCGAAAGTGGGTTCTATAGACGGTTGAGCTACGTTGTGCTATTGGTCGCGCTTTTGGCTCCGTACCTACCTGTAGCACAAGCGCATGCGCTCGCTTACGTCGATCCGTCACTGCTTGGCATGGAGACACAGGTTTTGCCTGTCATCGTTCGCGGCCAAACTTCGGCAAGTGCAGCAAAGACGGTAAAAAGAATCGGCGGAGAGGTAACGAAGGATTTGTGGATTATTGATAGTGTAGCAGCGTCGATTCCGGCATCAGCATTGATGCAGTTGGCGGGCTATCCTGGTATTCAGTCTGTCTTTGCCAATAAGGGCGTGCAGGCAGCCGATGAGCCCTTTGACGGATGGGTCACCCCACGCCGCATCCTTGACGAAACAAGAAACCTAAGAACAGAGTTACAGACTACGCCCGTTGCATTGCCGGACGGAGCGATTGTGCTCGTCTCGAAGCAAAACAAGCTACACATCCTGAATGAAGACGGCAGCGAACGCAAAGTTGAACGATTGGCGAAAGGCGATTATCCCAATCCGCCGATTGTAGACACCTCAGGCACCCTCTACCTCAGCGGAGACAACAAGATAACATACGTCATCAATTCCGCCGGTGTCACACTGTGGACCTATACCCATGCCAAAAGAGTGACAGCCGTAGCACTTGACGAGGTGACATCCACACTTTTCATTGGCGACAGCAAAGGACGCATCACAGCGTTAGATACAACAAACAAAGGACAAGAACGCTGGCAAAAATCGGTTGGCGACGGTGACGTGACTGCAATCCGCATTGGTGATCAGGGGCAAAACATCGTAGCAGTGACGGAGGATGGCTACATCGTCGCTTTCAACAGTGTAGGACGGCAGACCTGGGTTGCACGTCAGGCAGAAGCCGCTCCATTCCGTCATGTAGCGCTCAACCCGCTGAACGGGATACTCTACGTAGTGGGTGGGAACCGCTGGCTATACGGTTTGCACACCCAAGGATCTGGGCAATTTCGTCTGCGCATGCCAGATAAAATCACCAGCGAACTAACCTTCGGCGTTGACGGCGTACTTTTTGCAGGCCTGGCCAATGGCACACTTTCTGCGATCAACCCCGATGGTTCAACACGGTTTCAAAGCAGCCTTGGCCATCAGCCAATCACTGATCTGGCTCTTTCTCCTAATGGGACAGCGCTTTATGCCTTGAGCAACAATCAGGTTGTCTACGGCCTTGCAACGACGGACGGGAAAGAACATTGGCGACATGAGACAAGCGCCGATGGTCTTGGCAGCCTGTTCGTAGACAATGATGGTTTCATCCACTTTGTGAACGGCAGCGGCGATTACTCAATCCTCAACGAAATGGGCATGGCGATTGATCACTTTGAACTGGGTAGCCCAGTTTCAGCACAGCCAACACTCGGATCTGACAGACGCCGTCGCGTTTACGTTGTGTCAGAAGACACGCTCTTTGTGTTGGCCCGCATGCCCGATAACCGCCAGGGCCAACAGGACGTATACCCAACCGATACCCCAGGTGTTTTCTCACTTGCCAATCCTATCACAGTGGACATTGGCGCCGATATGCTACACAGGCCTCAGCTTCCAAACCAGGCACCTATCACCGGTGCAGGCGTCACAGTAGCCATAGTCGACTCGGGGGTACAGTACAGTGAAGAGGTACAAAGACTGGCTGGAGAGCGTCTAAGCGCCCAGTTCCTCGGGCAGGCCGATTTTGTGGAAAAGACATGCCCAGAAGCGAACGGTATCCGCCGCGGACAGCAGGAAGATGGGTATTGTTTCCAAAATGCGACCTACAGCCGAGACGAACATGGCCATGGCTCACACGTAGCCGGCATTATCTGGAACCAATACCGAGACGCTGCAACCAACACCTTCATGGGCGTTGCCCCCGATGTAAACCTCCTGTCGGTAAGAATTTTAGATGCCGACGGTATGGGCAGCTATGCAGATGCCATCGAAGGGATTCAGTATGTCGTTGCCAATCAGAAACAGTTCAACATCAGGGTACTCAATTTAAGCATCAGTGCGCTGGCAATTACACCCTACTTTGTCGACCCAATCAACCAGGCCGTACAACGCGCCTGGGCCAATGGAATTGTTGTGTTGGCGGCTGCCGGCAACGAAGGGCCTGAAGCCGGTAGCATCACCGTTCCAGGCAACGCTCCCTATATCATCACCGTCGGCGCAATTGACAGCAAACGTACACCAGGCTATTGGATGGGAGACACCTTGCCCGAGTGGTCGGCTACCGGCCCTACCCACGATGGCTTTATCAAGCCCGACATCCTTGCACCGGGTGTAAACATTGTCTCTACAGTGCCCGAATCAGCCACGATCAGCCAGGAGTACCCGAAAAACCGTGTAGGTGCCGGGCTGTTTCGCATGAATGGCACCAGTATGTCGACAGCTGTTGTATCCGGCGTCGTCGCCCTGATGTTGCAAGCAGCTCCATCGCTGGTACCTGATCAGGTCAAGTATCGACTTGCCCACTCTGCTCGTCCGGCTGTCACGGCAGAAGGGTACCCCGTCCATAGCATTTTACAGCAAGGGATGGGACGCATCTGGGCGCCCACGGCTGTGTTGGGCGTTTTCGACGAAAATGGCTACGCCAATCAGGGCATGGACATCGAATCGGATCTAGCACATGGCTGGATTTCGCCTGAAGATCGCAAGCACCACTATCAAGGCGCAGTTCAACGCCTACTCAGTGACGACGAACGTACCTATCTCTACGTCATTCGCGACGGCGAGACGGCCCACGGCATCGGCGCGACGGACGTTAAGAGCCAGAAGTGGCTAAGTTGGGAAGAGATTGCTGAAGGTGGTGCGAACGAAATCGTGATTGCAGATGAACCAAAGATTGCCTGGGCCGGAGGCATTGCGATCCCGTCCGGCATGGCTACCTGGGCTGGCGGCATGGCCACTTGGGCCGGCGGCACGGCCACATGGGCCACTGGTATGGCCACATGGGCCGGCGGCATGGCTACCTGGGCCGGCGGCATGGCTACCTGGGCCGGCGGCATGGCCACATGGGCCGGCGGTATGGCCACATGGGCTGGCGGCATGGCCACCTGGGCCGGTGGCATGGCCACCTGGGCCGGTGGCATCAATACAGTAGAGTCGATCCTTGCCAGTACAACCTGGGTTAACGACGATGGCACCACAGCGGAATTCCAGGGCAACACGGTGCTAAATCCTGTGCCCGACGACATAGAATTGCGCCCAAGCCCATGGACTGAGCTTGGTACTGTGCATCTCTTCTTACCTGTGGTTGAGCGTTAAACCGAGACACTACCTAAAATAGCTTTGATGACTCAGGATTTGATCTATGTTTAAGAAGAATTTTCAGATTTCGAGTACACCGCGACTCAAACATCTGCGCAGCCATTCTAGAGGCACGGCTAGAACCGATACGGCCATACCTGACCCGCCAGACCGAAGCCGTCACGCTAAGTCAGGAGGCCTTTATCAGTACCCGAAGGCATTACCTTCTCAACTTCCACAGGTCAACAGTCAGGCACTGCTTTGAGCAGTGCCTGACCTCCTTTTCCTGATCAGTCGTGATGGAACCTATCTTTATTGTCAGGCAGCGGCCGATTACGATTTACTGGTTTCGCCTGAATACTTCCTGGGCCAGTCTGTCTATGATGCAATGCCCGAGTATGTTGCCAATCAATTCATACATGCGATTGCGAAAGCAATTGATAGCGGTGAAATTCAGACAATGGAGTATGCACTGCATGTCACCGGTCGGCCACGCTATTATGAAGCGCGTATCGCCGCCAGTGGTGATGACAGTGCACTGGCCATGATTCGCAACATTAGCAACCGCAAAGACGCAGAACAAGCTTTGCGCTCTAGCGAGCAACGTTTTCGCACGCTGATCAACAGCTCGCCTGACACCATCTGCCTGATTGACACATCACCCATGCGGATCGTCTACACCAACCGTGAGAATTTTTGTGGCTATGCAAGCAACTCGCTCGTGGAGATCGCCCAAGAAGCCATCCACCCAGACGATTTGGAGGCAGTGAAACAGCATTGGCATTCTTTGTTAACCACCGGGATCGACGACAACTCCAGCGAATTCCGTTTTCGTAATCAGCAAGGTCAGTGGGAATGGATCCAGTCGCGTGAGACTATTCTGACAGCCAACGCCGACGGCTCGCCGGCACAAATCCTTATTACCCTCACCATTATCACAGCGCGCAAGGAAGTCGAACAGCAGCTCACCGAGGCAAGACAAGTCGCCGAAGCAGCGACCCGCGCCAAGTCTGCATTTCTGGCCAATATGAGCCATGAAATCCGCACCCCCATGAACGCTGTGATTGGTATGACCAGCCTGTTGCTTGAAACGTCGCTCACGTCTGAACAACGAGAGTTTGTTGAAACCATCCGCACAGGCAGTGATGCACTGTTGAACATCATCAACGACATTCTCGATTTTTCTAAGATCGAGTCAGACAAGCTTGAACTGGACCTCCAACCCTTCGATCTTCGGGTTTGTATTGAAGAAGCATTGGGCCTGTTTTCAGCAGTAGCTGCCGCCAAGAGCTTGTTGGTTACCTATCGTTTTGCTCCGGAGGCACCCCGCTATGTCAAGGGGGATGTGACAAGAGTTCGCCAAATCCTCGTAAACCTGGTGGGCAATGCCATCAAGTTTACCCAGAAGGGCGAAATTGTGGTCTCGGTTTCATCGACGTCTATCCCCGCTGACGATAAGACATCTTCGGCTGAGCAGACATGGCACGAGGTGCTCTTTGCCGTACGCGATACCGGCATTGGCATCGCCAAAGACCGTCAGGACAGGCTTTTCCGATCCTTTAGCCAGGTAGACGCATCCACCACGCGCAAATACGGCGGCACCGGCCTGGGCCTCGCCATCAGCAGGCGACTCAGTGAACTGATGGGGGGCCGTATGTGGGTCGACAGCACAGTCAGTGAAGGATCCACCTTCTCGTTTACGGTGCAGATGCAGTCTTGCCCTGAACCCGTTCGCGACGCCGATGACCACGCCCATGTCACACTCAGCGGCAAGCGTGTCTTAATTGTGGACGACAACAACACGAATCAACGCATTTTAGTCCACCAAACTGAGCAGTGGGGCATGAATGCCGTTGCAGTCTCCTCTGGAGCCGAAGCGCTCACCTGGATCAAAGCCGGTAATCAAGTGGATGTTGCACTTGTCGATATGCAAATGCCCACGATGGACGGGCTAACCCTGGCGGAACGCATCCACGCGCACGCGCCAACCCAAGATTTGCCCCTGATTCTTTTTTCATCAGTCGGCCGCAACGACGCAGATCGGCTGCAATTCGACAAGCACTTTGCCGTCTGTCTCACAAAACCTGTACGTCAAACCCGGTTACATGAACATCTACAGATAATCTTCGCCGTCGGCCGGCCAGTGGTCGCGGCACCCAAGGTCGCTGCGCCGATCTTAACCGAGCAATTGGCCGAGCAATTACCGCGGCGCATCCTCCTAGCCGAGGACAACCCGGTGAATCAGAAAGTCGCGCTGCGCATGCTGGAACGACTCGGCTATCGCGCCGACGTTGCTGGGAATGGCATAGAAGTACTCGAAGGGCTTACACGGCAGCCCTACGACGTCATCTTGATGGATGTGGAAATGCCCGAAATGGACGGCCTTGAAGCATCTCAACAGATTCGAATGCTCGCCGACCAATTGGAACAGCCATACATCATCGCCATGACCGCCGGTGCCATGCAAGGAGATCGCGAACGCTGCCTCGAAGCGGGCATGGACGACTACCTCAGCAAGCCCGTACGCATGGAAGAGATTGTACACGCCCTCCGTCGCAGCGGACAGGTGCTGCCGCAGATGTGAGTTGTAGTGCGTAGCGTGTGTGCTACGCACTACGCGCCGCCACCCCAATCAATGTCGCCTCTCCCAATCCCCGCATCAAGTCCTCTGTCGCCAGGATCACCGCCACACTTCGTTCGCCTGATCCAATCGAGACTTCACCTAGCGCCGGGATGCGCTCGTCTACGAGGACGAGCATGGGCGTGGGCATGCCAAAGGGCGACACCGTGCCGATCTCGTAACCGGTGACACGACGCACCTCGTCGCGCTCGGCCATCGTCACCCGCGAACGCCCCAAGTGACGGCGCAACGCCTTCCACGACACCTGATCCGGGCCAGAGGCTAGCACCATCACATACTCGTCTTCGGCCAGCCGAAAGAGCAGGCTGCGCACCACCTGCGCGGGAATCTGTCCCCGCGCAGCGGCGGCTTCTTCCAGCGAATGCACCGGCTCGGTGTGGTGGAAAAGACGATGGGCAATGCCCAGTTGGGTCAACGCGATGGAGACGGGTGGGGGGGAATTTGTGGTCATGGTGATTGAGGGATTGGGTGATTGGGCGATTGAGAGATTAGACGATTGGGCCGAGTCAGTGCGCGGCACTGCCCAGAATCAGATCCGTTTACATCGAAACGCCTGGGCAGTGCTGCGCACTGAAGGGTCCACAAGTCGAATGTGTGCATTGCCAAAACGACGAGAGTGTTTTACCTTAAAACACACAAAATCCAAGCGTAAAAACGTGAACCTCAACCCACGCAACACGAATCACGAATCACGAATCACGAATCACGGAGACCCAATAATGAACGTTCACCTACAATACGGCAAAGACGGCATCGACGTCGAGATCCCCAGCAACCATGTGACGGTGTTGCGCCCGCATTTTGTCCCAGGGCTGGCGGATGAGGCGGCAGCTTTCCGTGAATCTGTACGCCACCCGATTAGATCCGCCCCACTGGCCGAGTTAATCGACGCCGGGGACCGTGTGGCCGTCGTCATCGCCGACGGTACGCGCGCCCTGCCTTCGGATCGACTGCTGCCCTGGATCTTTGACGAGATTGGCCATGTCCCCGCGGATCAGATTACGGTGATCGTCGGCACAGGGACCCATCGCCCCAACACACCCGAAGAACTGCGCGCTATCGTCGGCGAGGACGTGCTTCAGCGCGTCACCGTGATCAACCACAACGCCTACGACGACGAAACGATGATCGAAGTGCGTCCGGCAGTCGGTCACCAACCGGCGCTCAAGTTCAACCGCGCCTACGTCGAAGCGGACAAGCGCATCCTCGTTGGTTTCATTGAGCCGCATTTCATGGCCGGTTTTTCGGGCGGCTACAAGGCGATCTTCCCCGGCGTGGCAAATCTGGCGGCGATTATGCACTATCACCGCGCCGAGGCCATTGGTCACCCGCGCAGCACGTGGGGCATCCTCGAAGACAACATCACACAGGCGCAGATCCGCGAGCGGGGATCTGTGTTGCCCGTCACCTTCCTCGTCAATGTGACGTTGAACCACCAGCAGCAGATCACCGGCTTCTACTGCGGCGATGTGATCGAGGCGCACGAGGTGGGCTGTGCAGTGGTCAAAGAGACGGCGATGGTGGCTTGTCCACAGCGCTACCCGGTGATGATCACCACCAACAGCGGCTATCCACTGGATCAGAATCTCTATCAGACGGTGAAGGGCATGTGCGCGGCCACCGAAGTGATAGAAGATGGCGGCATGTTGATCGTGGCGGCGCGCTGCAACGACGGTTTCCCCGATCATGGCAACTTTTCCAAACTGCTCTACGAGCACGATTCGGCGCAGGCCATGCTCGACACCGTCTACGCGCCGGGGTTTCACATGCTGGATCAGTGGCAGGTGCAAAAATTTGCGCAGGTGCTGCTCAAGGCAAAGGTGGCGCTTTACAGCGAACTGAGCGCCGCACAGGTGACGCAAGCCCACATCGAGCCAATTGACGATCTCAACGACTATATCCGCCGCACCGTCGAGCGCCTTGGGCCCGACGTCCCCATTGCCGTGCTCCCCGAAGGGCCGATGACGATTCCTTATGTGCAGGAACGTGTTGCCGTGGCGTAAAAATGATGAATGAAGAATAAAGATTGGGTAGAGGACGGATCGCCTCTACCCAATCTTTATTCTTCATTCATCTCTTTCCGGATCCAACAACCATGCCACCATCGCTTCAATCTCGGCGGCGGTCATTTCGTCGGCGTAGGTCATGGGCATGAGATCGGCCACGTAGCCTTCCACTTCGTGGGCACGTGGATCGACGATGGAGAGGCGCACGTACTCGGCGGCGTCCTGGCCGGGGACACGTTCAGCGGCGAGGACGGCCAGGTGTTCGAGGCTGGGGGCGATGAGGTTGTTGAGCGCCACCTGGTCTTCGGGATCTTGAAGGTAGTGACAGTCCACACAGCCCATACTGAGGTAAAGCTCCTGCGGCGAGCGGATTGGCACGGCGGATTCGGCCACCGGCGCCGCGGCAACGTCGTTCTGGTCCCCCAGCCACGAGAGCACACGGATGCGCCACATGAAGACTTCGCGCGAGGCTTCCAGCGGCTCGGCCCCGCGCGACATGTTGCGTGAGAGTTGCAGCCCTTCGCCCAACAATTCCCCTTGTAGGCCGGCGCGCTGGGCGCTGCTGATGGCGGCGGAGAGGTAGTTGCCCGCCAGGTAGGCGCGCTCTTGCACTTCGACGGCAGACATCATCTCGTTGACAAACCAGAGCAACAGGTTGGCCACCTGGGTGGCGTAGCGGACCTCAAAAGTGGCTTGCACCGTTGCACCGTGTTGTGCGCCGAGGGATTGGGCCATCGCTTGCACCAGCGCTTCGGCTTCGTCGTAGGGTTCTACATTGACGAGCGCGGCGGCGTCGACGGGGACGTTGAGCGCTGCGGCGCTTTCGACGAGCAGGGCCATCACTTCTTCGAGGACGGGATCGTCTACGGGTGTGTTGGTGAGGCGCATAGAGCGCCAATGGCCCACCCAGTAGCTGAGATCGTCGAGTTGCTCTTCGAGTTCGGCGGATGGCGGCGGCGCGGGCGTCGGTTCCTCGGGCTGCGGCGTCGCCGTAGGTATATCTGTGGGCGTTGGCGTGGGTGGCTGCGGGGTGGAAGTAGCCGTGGCAATAGGGCCAGGATTCCCCGGCCCAGGGACGAGCGATCCCAGCGCGGCGGAGCCGACGCAGCCGGCAAGGACGATGGCGAGAACGGTCAGGTGGATTGGGATAAGTACGTTGCGCATGGGTCCTGTGAAAGTTGATCGCATATGCAAAGACAGGCTTGGGCGATTTTAGGTGATGTGTAGTGCGTGTACCCGTTGAGGCAATGAGCACGGCACTTGATCGTTCAGGGGGAAAGTGTGTTGTTGCGTCCTTAGTATTCCATAAAACGTAGAAATCTGGCGAACCGTCGCCGCCATGGTGTGCATTCTCTCCCCGATCCCCAGTCCCTGCTCCCCAATACTCATCCTTTCGTTGTAGCGAGGAATCGGCAATCTTCTGATCCCACACCCTGGCCCTTCCGCTATACTGCAACCAATAGCAGACGCGGAGACAATCTAGATGATGCGTCAGGAACGGTCATTCGGAGTGGCGGGTGTGTACGTCAGGGACGACACTTCGGCTATCAGGTCTCTGCCCCATGCTGAATCAACACAAACTTTTGCGCTTCCGCCAGCGCCCCCAGCCGGTGGAAGAGGGAACGGGGATCACATGATGCACTTAAATCACAACAGCTACGAGATGTCGAAACAGCGCCACCAGGACTTCTTGCGTGAGAGCCAACAGGATCGCAAGTCCTTGTACCTGGGTCGCCGCCGCAACCGCTTCGCTGCCCTGATGGTCAACCTTGGCGAGATGATGATCAACATCGGTCGCCGTATGCAGATCCCCGCTGAACAGGCAGGACGCACCTTTGAGCAAGCAAGTTCCAGCAGCGCCGCCCAGTAAGCGAGGCAACCAGCAAAATGATCAATCAAAAGAGGGACAAAAAGTAAGCCCCAGTCGAATCGACTGGGGCTTACTTTTTGTCCCTCTTTTGATTGGTTGAGTCTCCTCTCTGTGCGTGATAAGATCATCCCATCTTCATTCTCCTTCCCACCCTGAGGTGACCCAATGATCTTGTTGACCGGCGCCAACCACTCCCTGGCGCGTGCGTTGCTGGCCTCCCTGCCCAAGGACCAACCCATCCGCGCCGTGGACGTTGCCTTCGACGCCCCCGTCGCCGCTGCCGATGTGCGCACCGGCGATCTGCGCGCTCAAGCGTTTGTAGACGCCATCGTCGACGGCGTGGAGACGGTGATCCACCTGTCGCCCATCGCCGCGCAATTCGAGAACGAGAGCGACATCCTCGATCACGCCACACGCGGCACTTATCAGTTGATCAAAGCCGCCGCCGAACGTGGATCCACCGTGATCCTGGGCAGTTCGCTGGACCTCTTCGCCCCGCTCTGGGATCGCTACCGCGTCGACGAAACGTGGCGACCGCAGCCGTCCACTGAATTGCCGGTGCTCTGCGCCTACCTGGCCGAAGTCGCCACACGCGAAGTGGTGCGGGTGACACGCACACCCGCGATCTGTCTACGCTTCGGCACGGTTGTGCACAGCGCCCTCGCCGACCCCCGTCACCTGCACGTGGACGACGCCGTCGCCTCCCTCCAGCGCGCCCTGGCCGCGGATGTGGACGGCTGGCGCATCTTCCACATCGCCGCCGGGGACAACGCCGCCGTTCCCCTGGCCCGCGCTGCCGACGAGCCGCTGAATTTCACCCCGCAACACGGTTTCAGCGGACAATCTGCGCCGTCCGCCCTCGCCAAACCATCCACGATCCCAACGCGACCGATTCGCAACGTGGTGGTCTTCGGTGCGGGTGGTCCCCTGGGTAGTCAGTTGGCCGAGGACCTGACCCAGCACTACACCGTGCGCCTCACCGACATCGCCCCTGCCGAAGAACTGGCGCAGCGTCCGCCGCAGTCGCCCGGTGCGCCGCTGCCCAAGCCGCCATCCCCGCCCCACACGTGGCAAGTCGTGGACGTGCGCGACGCCGATCAGGTGATGGCCGCCTGCGCCGACATGGACGCCATTATCAACGTCTCCGTGGTGCGCCATGACCCCGCCGACGCCTTCCGCGTCAACACCCTGGGCGCGTACAACGTCATGCGCGCCGCCGTGGCCCACGGCATCCACCGCGTCGTGCACACCGGCCCGTTCATGTTGGGCGAACGGGGCGCAGGCGGCTACGACTGGGACGACTACGTAGTTGACGACGTCCCCGCGCGGCCGGGCATTGGCTGGGTCTACATCCCCAGCAAGTTACTCGGCCAGGAGATCTGCCGTGTCTTCGCCGTCAACCACGGCCTGAGCGTGCCCACACTCACCTTCTGCGCCTTCCGCAACCCCGACGTGCCCAGCCGCTACGTTCACCCGCTTAGCGTCTCCTGGCAAGACGCCGCCCGCGCCCTGCGCTGCGCCGTCGCCGCGCCCGAAATGCCCGCGCCCTACGAGTACATGCACATCGGCGCAGAACTTCCCCACGGCATCTACCCAATGGACAAAGCCAAACGCCTGCTCGGGTGGACGCCGGAGCACGCATTCGAAGATCTTTACAGGCGATAATTGGTCGAGTCAGTGCCTGGCACGGGGCAAGCGCTGCTTCGTCTACGAAAAAACTTATGCCCCGGCACTGACGGGTCGATCCCACCAAGCCACCAATCACGCAGCATCGCCGAACACGCTCTGCCCTAACAGCTATCTGCAAACTGCTATCTGCTATCTGCTCCCAGGAGGATCCCATGCACCCTATCCCACCGTCGCCCCACTTCACACCGCTTTCGTTAGATGGTCACTACACGCACAAACGCACGGACCTGCCCAGCACCTTCGCCGATCCTGATGCGTTTGGCTACAGCGCGCAGACGCTGATCGGCATGCCCTTTGATCTGGGATCGCCCGACGCGGCCAATGTGCTGCTGGTGGACCAGAACGACGTTGCGCTGGATCTAGGATCGATCCACGCCAGCTATCTGATCTTTCTCCACGCCGTGGAGGACCGCGTCACCAATTACGCCGACGGGCTGGCCGATTTCGCCACCGACGGTAACCTGATCGGCCAACCCGTCGCCGACTACGTCCTCGAATACGCGGACGGCGAAAGCGTTGTCACCCCGATCCGGCGGCGCTTCGCCATCCAGCAGAGCCACATCGGCTGGGGGGCCAGCCCGTTCGAGGCCATCCCCGCCGTCGCCCACGAGATCGTCAACAGCGTCACCGAAGAGATCCAGTTGGGGCGCATGCCGAAGACGCAGTACGGCCGCGGCGAGACCCGCCACGAGTCCATGCGCAACCGCAGCGGTGGACAACTCTGGCTGTACGCCCTGCCCAACCCACACCCAGATCGGCCCATCCGCCGCCTGCGCCTCGCCGCGGGGACAGAACGCGTCGCCGTCTACGGCCTTAGCGCCACCACCCTCGAAGACCATCCCCTGCGCGCCGGGGTGCGCCGCAAAGTGCGCGTGACCCTGCCCCCCGGTGTCGCCCTCAACCGCCTCGGCGAAGTGGACGACATTGCCATCGACCTGGGCTACGTCA
The DNA here is from genome assembly GCA_034432375.1 of Caldilineaceae bacterium. Lineage (GTDB taxonomy): Bacteria > Chloroflexota > Anaerolineae > Caldilineales > Caldilineaceae > JAHBVH01. The sequence goes on along the minus strand of DAOUCA010000169.1, from coordinate 25,013 downwards.
TCTCCGCCCGCGCTGCGCTGGATTATGACCACACCCGCTGGCTCAGCGCTGATCCCAACGTGCAGCCGACTCGCGCCGAAAACGCCGTTGTCGTCGAATATTCGGCCCACCCGGCGGCGCGCCTCTTCGTGGGCGACGGCGATCAGCGCAAGGTCTATGAACTTTCCCAACTGGGCGGTGATGAAATCGTCGAAGTCGCGCCGGCGCACCGTCCTGTGCGGCTGCGCATCTTGGAAAAAGAATCGGGGCAGCCGGTCTCCGTGCGCCTGCACCTACACGGCGCGGCGGGCGAATACCTGCCGCCGCGCAACCACCATCGGCGGGTCAACGGCTACTGGTTCGAGGACAACTACGGCGAATTCGTCAACAGCCGCAACGAGTACAGCTACGTCGACGGCGACGTGGACGTGGATCTGCCGCTTGGTCCGGTCTACATCGAGATCAGCCGCGGCTACGAAGTCAAGCCGCTGCGCACCGTCGTCGAGGTGACGGCTGAGACCGATGAGATTGTCTTCGAGATGGAGAAGGTACTGCACTGGCGCGAGGACGGCTGGATCACGGCGGACACCCACGTCCACTTCCTCTCACCGCAGACGGCGCTGCTGGAAGGCCAGGCTGAGGGCGTCAACGTGGTCAATTTGCTGGCGAGCCAGTGGGGCGAGATGTTCAGCAACGTCACCGACTTTGATGGCAAGACCACGATTGGGGCCAAAGAGTTCGGCGGCGACGGCGAATTCCTGGTGCGGGTGGGCACCGAAAACCGTATGCAGGCGCTGGGGCATATCTCGTTGCTGGGCTACAGCGGACGCATGATCAACCCGCTCTGCACCGGCGGCCCGTCCGAATCGGCCATCGGCGATCCACAGGAAGTGATCATGGCCGAGTGGGCGCAGCGCTGCATCGATCAGGGTGGGTTGGTGGTGCTGCCCCATGGCCCAAACCCACAGGGCGAACGCGCCGCCGACATCGTCCTCGGGTTGATCCACGCCATCGAAATGATGACCTTCAACCCCTACGACGCCCAAATCAACCCCTACGGCATCGCCGACTGGTATCGCTTTCTCAATTTGGGCTATCAGGTCCCCGTCTGCGGTGGATCGGACAAGATGTCAGCGTCCTCGTTGCTGGGGGGCGTGCGCACCTACACGCATATGGGCGAACGCGACTTCACCTACGAAAACTGGATGGCTGCCACCAAAGCGGGCAACACCTTCGTCACCGTAGGCCCGCTGGCCGAGATGCGTGTGGACGGTAACATGCCGGGTAGCACGCTGCATCTGCCTGCATCCGGCGGCACCGTGGAAGTGACATGGAAGGTGGAATCAGTCTCTCTGCCCGTGGACGCCATTGAAATCGTGGTAGGCGGCCTGGCGGTGGACAGCGCCAAGGTTGAGCACGTCCTTTCCGCAGCCGGCAGCGCCCAGGTGCGCGTGGACAAATCCACCTGGATCGCGTTACGTGTGCGCGGCAGCTACCAGGGCAAACCCGACGACATCGCCGCCCACACCAGCGCCGTCCAGGTGATGGTGGGCGACGCCCCCCTCTTCTCCCAGGCCGACGCCGCCGCCATCCTCGACCAGATCGAAGGATCGATGGCCTATCTCGACGTCCTGGCGCCGAATGTCAACGCCGCCCGTCTGCGCCAGATGCGCTCGTTCCTCGAAGGCGCGTACAACCGGCTGCACCAGCGCATGCACAACAACGGCATGTTTCATGAGCACAGCGCGCCCAACGATCATCACAAGTAGAAAAGCATAGAAATATTGATCCACGAAGGCACACGAAGAAACACGAAGGCAGAGAAAAACAAAACTGCTCCACGAATTTCACGGATTTTCAGGATTCAGAAGAGAAGCACTGACTCCTTCTGCAAATCCTTCTAATCTGTGAAATCCGTGGAGCAATTCTCTCCTCTGCCTTCGTGTTTCTTCGTGGATCAAAGGCTCTGGATCATCCACCCACCGGGGCCGGCGTTTTCGCCGCCGGTTGTACAAAGGTGGCGGCGATGTCGGCCTGCCTGAAATCCGGCAGATCCTCGAAGAGGAAGCAACGCGCCACCTGTCTGTCGTTGAGTTTGTACAGACCCGGTCGCTCGCGCCGACACTTGTCCATGACCGCCGGGCAGCGGTCGGCAAACCTGCACCCATCCGATGGTTTGGCATCGTCAACGGTGGCGATGACACCTTCGTCCTCTTCCTGCTCCCAGTTGCGCACCGCATGCATACGCGGGATCGAATCGACCAGCAGTTGTGTGTAAGGGTGTTTGGGGTTACGGATCACCTCTTCCACGGCACCGGCTTCCACTACCTCGCCCCGATACATGACCATGATATTCTCACAGATCTGATAGGCCGTGGTCAGGTCGTGTGTGACATAGAGGATCGAGATACCAAAATCTCGGTTGAGTGAGCGTAGACTTTCCAAAATCGTGGCCCGCAGCGAAGCATCCACCATTGAGACGGGTTCATCGGCCAGGATCACGCGCGGGTGCAGGAGCAGCGCCCGCGCCACCATGACGCGCTGACGCTGTCCACCGCTGATCTGGTGAGGATAGCGCCCCAGGATCTCGTCTGGGCGCAGGCCAACCGTCTGTAAAGCATTTTCGATTAGCCGCCGACCTTCCGCTTTCGTCTTGGCCAGTTTGAACTTACTCACGGCAGCGAAAAGTAGATGATCGGCCTGATAGAAGGGATTGTAAACGCCAAAGGGATCCTGGTAGATCGGCTGCACATCGCGCAGAAACTGTTTGCGCCCCGCCCCCCTCACCGTAGAAAGTTCGACCCCGTTGTAGAGCACCTGGCCGGAACTCGGCTTCGTCACCCCAAGCAACAGCCGCGATAGGGTGGTTTTACCGCTGCCACTTTCGCCTGCCACCGCCGTAATGCTCGGCCTGTCGGCAGGGATCGAGAAGGTCACGTCTTCAACGGCCACGGTACGGCGGCGGCTGAATAGCCCACCACCGAAAACTTTGGACACATTGCGTAGTTCAAGAATCGGGGTCACGCATCCACCTCCACCGGTGCAGAGCGACTATGGGGTTCTGTGTAGAGATGACAGGCCACCTGGCGTCGTCCATTGACGAACTCAAGGGTCGGTTGCACCTGTAAACAGTGGGCCATTGCCTCAGGACAGCGCGGGGCAAAGAAGCAGCCGGTGGGCAGGTTGATCAGGCGCGGCGGCATGCCGGGAATGCCGACAAGGCGCTCGCGCTTTTCTTCGAGGCCGGGTACACTCTGCATCAACAGCCGCGAATAAGGATGCTGAGGATCGGTCACCATCTGCTCGATGGGGGCCAGTTCCACCAGTTTGCCGGCATACATCACCCCTACCCAGTCGGCAAACTGGGCGATCAAGCCCATATCGTGGCCAACTAGAATCACGGCAGCGCCGGTCTCCCGCTGCAGACGACCCAGGGTGGTCATCACCTGTCGCTGTACAACCACATCAAGGGCGCTGGTCGGCTCGTCGGCGATAATGAGTTTGGGCCGTAGGACGGTGGCTGTGGCCATGCCCACACGCTGCTTCATGCCGCCACTCAATTCGTGGGGAAACATGCGGGCCACGCCGGCATCCAATCCCACGTTTGCCAGCAGTCCGCGCACATGCTCTTGAAATCGGCTCTTTGTCCACTGGTAGCCATGATCTTCCAGGCCGTCGATAATCTGATCCTCAATGCGCATGACGGGGTTGAGCGCGTTCATCGCTGCCTGTGTCACCAGTGAGACATCGGCCAGCCGGGTCTGGCGCATCTCTTCATCGTTGAGGGTCAGCAGATCTCTGCCATCCAGGCGGACTTCACCGTGGACGATGCGCGCCGGTGGTCGTAGCAGACGCATAATCGCCAACGCCATCGTGGTTTTGCCGCAGCCGGATTCGCCGACCAGGGCCAGCCGCTCACCGGCGTTGAGTGAGAGCGTTACACCGCTGACGGCTTTGACCGCCCCATCGGCAGTCTCGTAATGAACATGGAGATCCTTGATCTGGAGGACAGGATCCGTTCCAGTTTGGGTTGAAGTTTGAGAAGGTGCCATTATACGCTCTTTCTCCGTCGTGGGTTCGCCCACTCATCCAACCCCTGTGAAACGAGGAAGAGGCCGACGAAGAGCATGATAATGATGATGATCGGCGGCGCCCACCACCACCACCAACCGTTGATCAACGATGCGTACCAGATGTTCCAATAGATGGTCATGCCCAGCGTGTTGGAATCAAACGGCCCCAGCCCCAGCGCTTCCAGGCCGATGGAGGCAAGGACGCCCCCAGAAACCGCTGTAATGAAGGTGGCCACAATGAAGGGCGCCAGGTTGGGCATCATCTCGCGGATGATGATCTCCGGGCCGCTCATCCCCGTGAAGCGGGCCAGTTCTACGTAGTTCTGGTTGCGGATCACCAGCACCTGCGAACGCAGCACGCGGGTAGGTCCTAACCAGGCCAGGGCGGCGATGATCAGCGCCATCATCTCCACCGACATTTCAAACGGCACAGAAATGGCGATGATCACCAGCACGATCAGCGGCGGAATAGTGCGCAGGATGTCGACAACTGAGCGCACAATGGTATCGAAGACACCGCCATAGTAGCCACTGAAGAAGGCGAGGAAAGTACCAATCGCGACGCCGATGGCGCCAGCAATGAGGCCGATGCGAATTGTCTTGGGCGTTCCCTCCACCATAACGGCCAGGATGTCCTTGCCCAGGCGATCTGTTCCTAGCCAATGTTCCGCCGATGGCTCTTGGCTGGGCCGGTAGGCCAACGGGCGGGCGTCATCAGGTGTGGTCACACTGGCGCCGACGATTACAAAAACGGCGATGAGCAGCAGCAGCAGGGTCCCCCAAATCAGGGGTGGATTACGCCTGACGTAGAGGAGGAAGTTGCGCAGGCGGTTGGATTTAGGCGGCGCCAGCTCTGGTGCCGCCTGCTGGTTTGTTGGAATGCGTATCCCTTCCATTTCGGTCACGCTACTCTCTCCTGTAGCTAATGCGAGGATCCAGCAAAGGGTAGATCAGGTCGATGACGAGCATGGTAAAGGCCACGCTGAGAATAATGAGAAAGACAATGCCCTGAATCACAAACCAATCGAAGCCACGCACGGCCTTGAGCAAGACACTGCCCACCCCAGGATAGGAAAAGACAACTTCAACCAGGATGGCACCAGAAATGATGGTGCCGAGTGAAAGCGCTAACCCGGTAATTTGGGGCAGGATGGCATTGCGCATGGCGTAGCGATAGAAGATGCGGTTGTTGTTCAGCCCCTTTGCTTCGGCTTGCAACATGTAGTCCTCACCCTCAATCGTCACCATCATTGAGCGCATGCCCATCGCCCAAAAGCCGACTTGGGCCAGGACAATCGAGAGCGCCGGCAAAATTGAGTGATGCAAGACATTGAGGGCAAACCGCGGAGTGACTTCCGGGATCATATTGGTGCTGAAGCCGCCAAAGAGCGGAAAGAGAGGGATCTGAAAGGCGAAGACATAGAGCAGAATGATGCCCATGAGATAGAAGGGTACAGCCGAGAAGGTGAAAAATGCCGGGAAGACAGTGCGTAGAAAAAAAGGTGCCTTGTCCCAGGCCAAGAGCGCCCCCACAAAGGTGCCGATAGCAAAACTGATGAGCGTGGAGGTGAGTAACAGGCCGATGGTCCAGGGAAGCGCCCGACCAATGATGGTGATCACTGTGGACGGGTATTCGGCGATAGAGACGCCAAAATCCAGCCGCGCCATGTCGCCAAGATAGTTAATGTATTGGCGCCACAGCGGCTGATCAAGACCAAACTTGGCGTTGTACGTCGCCACCAGCCCGGCTACATCCTCGTTGCCTACGTTCACCCCCTGGCTTTCAAGCTGGAAAAGCTTTTGGCGAATGGGATCCTGCCCAGACATACGAGGAAAGAAGAAGTTAATGCTCGCCGCCAGAAAAGCGATGACAAAAAATTGCAAAAGTCGCTTTAGAAAATAATCAAGTGTCATAATGGCATCGTTCTGTGGAGGTTGTCGATTTTGTGTTTTGTGTGCCGGAGACCGGATCGGTCTCCGGCACACAAACATCGAACTTGTACAGTTAGGCGCAAACGGGGACAGAGTGTCAAGGTAATGCGTAATACGTAATCTGTAACTTAGAAGGGTCCATAAACCAGTTACGAATCACGCATTACGCATTCCACATTTATCCGAAGTGCGCTAGATCGCCCCTCTTACTGGGCGTCAGTGGCCTGAAGTTGCAGCATGGTATAGGGGAAGCCGGTGTGCATCTGAATGCCGTTCATGTACGGGTCGGTGGCGGTCGACGGCCAGTTGGTCCAGTAATGGCCGTTGTTGCCGGTACGGTTGTAGAACTGAACCAGGGGAACTTCCGGCAGATCGCTCAACCACATCTCCATCGCGGCTCGTTCCAGTTCGCGCACGCGGCCCTCATCGGCAGTGATCGCCAGTTCTTCAACAATGGCATCATACTCTGCATTGGCGTACTGAACCCGGTTGCCCGGTTCGTCTGTGGTGTAGGCTCGCAACGAACGGTAGATGTCACGCGACATGGAGCCCGTGCGCCCAAACAGACCGCAAACGTAATCACCGGTGTCCAGGCGGGCGCCGATGTCTGGGGGTTCGGAGTAGGAGGTCTCGATGCCGTGCTGTTTCAGCAGTTCCGTAAGCACCGGTCCCATGTCGGAGAAGTGCGGCAAGCTGATGATGTCGCACTTGATGCGGTCGCCGCTGGCATCGGCCCAGAAGCCTTCGCTGTCCTTGGTGTAGCCGGCTGCGGTCAGCAGTTCGTCGCCGGCCGCCGGATCGTAGAGACCCTGCTGGTACTCGGCTTCCAACTCGGCCAGGTTGTCCATTGTGGCCTGGAGGCCCTTGAAGGGCGGGAAGGGCCAGATCGATTTCTGTCCATTGCCGTCGTAGGAGAAATCGATCAAGAGGTCGCGATCGATGTAGCGGTTGATGGCCCAGCGCACATCAGGATTGCTCAGATGTTTGTCGCTGTTGTTCAGGTGCAGCGACGTCGGCCACCAGGAGACCATCCCATAGGGGCCTTCACGACCGGTCCACGTGGTGGCGTCGGGATTGTCTTCGAGGATTCGCTCGATGAGATCGACGCGCAGATCGTGGGTCTGGTCGATTTCGTTGCGGATCAGGGATGTCGCCTGGGCTTGCGGATCAGACATGACGATCTGGACGAAGCGTTTCACGTCGGGGAGTTGTTGGAAGCCGATGCGGCAGGCCCACCAGTCGTCACAAGATTCGACGCTGTCGATAATGCGCCGTGTGTCGTCGGCATAAGCCAAGCGCCACGGTCCCGTGGTCACTGGACCGGCGCCGTCGTTGTAGGCTGTATACTCGGCCCAATCCTTATCTTGCCAGATATGCTGGGGAACGATGAAGGTGGCGGAATCGCCCTTGGCCACAATCACCTCATCGTGGAAGCGAGGTGCGGGCGAGTTGAAGGTGATCTTGACCGTCAGATCATCAACAGCCTCCGCTTCTTGCACAAAGGTTTGATAGATACCGCCCTGACGCACACCACTGCCCAGATCACTCAGTGTGTTGAGTGTATAGGCGACGTCCTCGGCGGTGAAGGGTTCACCGTCGCTCCAGGTGACACCATCGCGCAGGGAGTAGACCAACTCAGTGGCATCCTCGTTGTACTCCCAACTCTCTGCCAGCCAGGGATAGACGTGGCCGTTGAGCATGTCCGCATAGGCCAGCGGCTCGTGGAATAAGGAGACACCCTGCTGGTGCGTACCACCCAGGTTGTAGGGGCTCCACATCTCCGGCCCCAAGAAGTTCGTGAGATGGGCAACGATCAGGCTCCGGTTGCGGGGCACATCCCGGATCCCGGCGGTTTGAGCGACTGCATCGGCAGCCGGGGCTGCGGATGCGCCGCTGTCGGCAGCAGGCGCTGCGGTTTGACTACCTGTGTCGGCGGGGGCGCCACAGGCACTCAACAGCAGCACCAATGCTGCGAGACAGAGTACGACAATTCTCGATCTTTTCATTCTTCTGCTCCTTGTTGTGGGATAAAATTGTGGAATAGGCTCGATAAACCGATGAGGAAGACGGGAATATCGTCAAATTCACAGACCAAATCAGCCAGACAAAAGCTGCAGGTCACAGACAAGATGCGTTTTCGTTGACTACTTTTCAACTAGGGGACTGCGGGAGAAGCCTTACCACAGGTTTGATATTGACAGAACCTACGCATTGGTCAGACCAATATAATGACGTGACCATGCCTTGTCAAACTTGGTGCGCTGTAGGGATATACATGATGTCCGTCCCCTACCCTCGCACCGACCCCGCAAAAAGGCCCTGCACCAGCGCTCGCTGCGCCAGCATGTATAGGATGATGACGGGAATGGCAGCCATGGTCGAGCCGGCCATGAGCGGCCCCCACATGTAGATGTCGGCGACAATGTGGGAGGCGAGGCCCACCGGCACCGTCTGTAACTGGCTGCTGGTAATGAAGATCAATGCGAACAGGAATTCATTCCACGAGAGCGTGAAGGCGAAGATCCCCGCGGCCACCAGTCCTGGCGCGGCCAGAGGCAGAAGGATCTTGTAGAAGGTCTGGAAGCGGGTGCAGCCGTCGATCATGGCGGCTTCTTCCATGTCTTTGGGGATGTTGCGGAAATAGCCCATCAACATCCATGTACAGAAGGGAATGCTAAAGGTCAAGTAGGTGACAATCAACGAGAGCAGTGTGTTTGTCAACCCCATCGAAGAGACGATGATGTAGAGCGGGATAAAGAGCAGCGACCCTGGGATGAGGTAGACGAAGAGGATCGAGCGCGCAATGGCGGCCCGTCCTCGATAGCGTAGACGCGTCACGCTGAACGCGCCCAAACTGCTCACTGCCATCGTGAGTACAGTTGTGGCCGAGGCCACCACAATGCTGTTGCGCAACCGCACCCCAAATTGAAAGCGATCCAGTTCGGTCCTGTAATGGTCCAACGTAAATTCTTGGGGTAGCAATGTCACATTGCGCGAGTACAGCTCTGCATTTGGTCGCACAGAAGTCGCCACCATCCAGTAAAACGGAAAGACAACCCAAACCAGGAAAAAGAGCAGCGCCACATAGAGACCAATTCGCCCGATGAGTTGGCGCAGGCGGTAGTTTTCGCGTAACGCGTTCATACTTGCTCTCCTTCATTCATCATGTAGCGAGAGACGATGACAATCAGGCCGGCCAGCAGTGGGAAGAACATCATCGGCACAGCCGCCGCTTCGCCGATCCGCAAGTTCTCGATCCCCAACTTGTAGGTCATCACCGTGAAGACCTGTGTCATGTTCGAGGGGCCGCCGCCGGTGAGCAGGTAGACCATTTCGAAGGTGTTCGATGTCCAAATCAGCGAGAGCAAACAGGTGATCAAAATGATCGGGCGCAGGCTGGGCAAGGTGATGTAGATGTATTGCTGCCAGCCGGTAGCGCCATCGACGCGAGATGCCTCATACAATTCTTCAGGGATGCTCTGCCTCCCGGCCAGGTAAGAGATCCCAAAGAAGGGAAAGCCTTTCCACACCACCAGGATAATGATGGCGATGAGCGCAAATTGTGGACTTCCCAAAAACGAAATACGGGCGTCAGTCAGACCCAGGCCCAGCAAAATGGTATTGAAGACGCCGCTGTTGTAGTCGTAAAGCCAGCGCCAGGTGAGCGTTGCCACAAAGGTAGGCACCGCCCACGGCAACATGAAAAGGCCACGCGCAATGGCACGCCCCGGGAAACTAGCGTTGAGCAACAGCGCCATGATCATGCCCACCACAAACTTCAAGGCCACGCCGACAATGGCGATCAACCAGGTATTGAGCAGCATCCGCTCAAAGTCGGGCCAGCGTAGTAGCCAGGCATAGTTGCGCAGCCCCACAAAGTTCCCCGTGGTGCCGATGGTCTTATCGGTCATGCTCAGCCAGACGGCGCTGAAGAATGGATAGAAGATCAGGCAGGCGAACAAAATGATAATGGGCGATACCAACAGGTATCCCTGAATGCTTTCACGGCGACGCGACTCGGCATGGAGCGGCGACTTTTTGGGTTCTGCACGCAGCGTAATATCGGCAGCCATACGTGTCTCCTGACAAGAAACGGCTGGGGACAGATATTGCCCCCAGCCGCATAGGCTCAATCTACGTTACTCGTACTTGCTGTAGACGTCGAGCGCTACTTGTTCCGCTTCGGCGACGGCTTCTTCGATGCTCCAGCCGTCAATCACCGTGCGCAGGACCATTGTCAGCGACGGGTTGCGCGTGCCCAATTCTGAGGCCGCCGGTGTGACAGGGCCAGGGTGCCCAGTGAGGACACCGGTCTTGGCGCCTTCGAGGAAGCCGGCCTTCTGCGGATCCTGCCAGATCTCCATGGCTTCGTACTGAGCCACCGGCGGCGATGCAAAGGCCAGGGCGATCCACGGTTCGTACTGCTCCGGCGCCATCAGGTAGCGCAGCAGATCCGCGCCTAGATCCTGCTTGTCTTGTGGTGAGGTGTTGAACATGGCCCAGGCGAGGCGAATTCCGGCGGAGTTGAACTGCCCTTGTGGGCCGGCGGGCACACTCTGGATGGCGCTTACGGCTGCCAGTTCGGGCTTGTTCTCCAGCATCCACACGAGCACGCTGGCTGGGTTGTGAATCGAGATTGCCGACTCGTTCTGGAAGGCAGCATTGTTGCTGGCGTTATCCCACTCGAAGGCATCGGGCGGGAAAATGTCGGCGGCGTACATCGTGTTGAGCACGAAATCGAGCCATTCCCGTGTGGCGTCGGAGTTGATGGTGATGGTCGTGCCATCTTCGGCCACAGTGGTGGAACCATAGCCCAGGCGCATCAGGTTGAAGGTATTTTCGGCGTCACCGGCGGCCTGGTTCAGGCCGATGCCTGCGCCGTAGATGTCGGGCGGGGTTTGCGCGGCCTGCATGATTTCCACATACTCAGACCAGTTGGTGGGCAGCGCCAGACCCTTTTCGTCGAGGATGTCCTTGCGGTAGTACATGAGTGACGTGTCGATGGAGAAGGGGATCACCCACTGGCTGCCGTCGATGGTTGCCATGCGATCGGCGGGGCCGAAGAAGCCGCCATAGGTATCGGCCAATTCACCGTAGAGCGCGCTGATGTCGGCATAGAGACCGGCAGGATAGTGCAGCGCAATACGTCCACCAGCTACCGCAGAGACATCAGGGAGATTCCTTGATTCGATGGCGGCGACCAGGCGGTCGTTCATCACAGGCACATCAATTTCGGCGACGACTTCTAGATCGACGCCGTTTTCCTGTCCCCATCGGTCGATGCTGGCCAGCAAAACTTCGTCGGCAGGCGGCGCAAAGGAGCGATGCGCCCAAACGCTGAGGCTCTTGGCCTCGGCAGGTTCACCGCCGCCACTAGACGAGCCAGGTGCGGCCCCGGGCGCGCAAGCCGCCAACGCCGTCAAGCTGACAGCGCCACCAGCGAGCCGCAAAAACGAACGGCGCGAAAGACGATTCGACTCAGACATAATCCTTCTTCCTCCTTGAGCAGTGGGTAAAGTGGGAGCTACCGGAAAGAAAGGCCAATGTGCTGCAAAAAAAATCATCAGCAGCCTGGGAATCTGGTACGGTCGATCTTCAGTTAAGTATGTTTGGAACAGATAAATGGGGAATCAACCAACCCGTTGGAATTGGTCTGACCGCCATACTACCATAGGCATCACGCGTGCGTCAACGCACTAAAAATCATCGCGGTACTTCAATCTTGGGACGAACAGTGCCTGGCACGGGCCAAGCGCACATGCTTTGACGGATGAAGTGGTAACCCGTGCCTGGCACTGTGGCGCGCGCCTGCCAACTTGAAAAATACCCTCGCCAACCCAACGCACATGACATTCATTTGCCTCTATGCTATGATGGCGGCTGCATCAAATCCACACAGCCATCCACGCAGCGGGAGCCGGTCGCGTGACCTTGTCCAATCCTTCAACTGACACATTCCAATTTCAGCCGGCGGAACGGGTGCGCAGTTTCGGCACCACCGTCTTCAGCGCCTTCACCACCCTGGCGCTAGAGAAAAACGCCGTCAATTTAGGACAGGGTTTCCCTGATTTCCCTGCGCCTGATTTCATCATCGAAGCGGTGCAAGAGGCAGTGGCGCGCCATCTAAACCAGTACAGCCGTGGCGCCGGACATCTGCGCCTGGTCAACGCCGTGGCCGACGTCTACAGCCCGCTCTTTGGGCGAAAGCTCGATCCGCTGAACGAGATCGTGGTCACCGTGGGGGCGACGGAAGGCATCTTCGCCACGATCCAGGCGCTGGTGAATCCGGGCGATGAGGTGATCCTGATCGAGCCGTTCTACGATAGCTATCCGGCGTCGGTGATCATGGCGGGTGGTGTGCCTATCTACGTGCCGCTACGTCCACAGCCGGGATCGCACAACGCCGCGGCCTGGCAATTGGACATGGCCGAACTAGAAGCCGCCATCACCCCCAAGACCAAGTTACTCATCGTCAACACGCCGCTCAACCCGGTAGGCAAGGTCTACAGCCGCGACGAACTGCAAGCCATCGCCGATCTGGTGATCCGCCATAACTTGCTGGTGCTCAGCGACGAAGTTTACGAGTGGATGGTCTACGGCGCTGCGCAGCACACGCGCATCGCCACGCTGCCCGGCATGTGGGAACGGACCATCACCCTGGGCAGTGCGGGCAAGACCTTTTCGGTGACAGGCTGGAAGATCGGCTGGGCGATTGCGCCGCGCCCGCTGGCGCATGCCGTGCTCATGGCGCACCAATGGATCCCCTACGTTGTGGCCACGCCGCTGCAAGAAGCGGTGGCCGTTGCCTTCGAGCAGGCCGGTCCGCGTGGCTATTTCGACGATCTGCGCAACATGTACCAGCAAAAACGAGACAAGTTGCTCACCGCCCTCACCAGCGCCGGCCTGCCGCCCATTACGCCCGACGGTTCCTACTTTATTTTGGTGGACACCACCCATCTGCCTACGCCGCAGGACAGCAGCGGCGATCCGCGCGATTACAACGTCTGCCGTTGGTTGACAAGCGAAATCGGCGTGGCAGCGATTCCCCCGTCGGCCTTCTACAGCGTAGCGCACAGCCACCTGGCCGCGGACCTGGCGCGCTTCTGCTTCTGCAAAACAGACGGCGTCCTTGATGAAGCTGCGCGAAGATTGCAGCATAATCTTTGAACTTTTGATCTCATTACAAAAACCTCAGCAAACAAATGCCGGTATCAGCCTTCTCCTCCCCGCCTCCCAGCACGAAAGGAGCGTGCGCACAATGAACTTGCAGCCCGTTCAGGCAAATATTGTTGATCTCGAAGTTGATTGTATTGTGGTGAACCTGTTTGAAGGCGTCACAGAACCAAGCGGGGCCACCGGCGCCGTCGATCAAGCGCTTAACGGCGCCATCCGTCGTTTGATTGGAGGCGGCGATTTTACAGGAGAGGCCGGCAAATCGGCAATCCTCTACACCAATGGACAGATCCCGGCGGCCCGTGTGTTGATTGTGGGGCTGGGCAAAAGTGACAAGTTCGACGTGCATGGCGTGCGTGCGGCGTCTGCGACGGCGGCGAAGGAGTTGCAGAAACTCAAGGGCGTAAAGACCTACGCAACCGTTGTCCACGGTGCAGGCATCGGCGGCGTAGACGTAGCCGCCGCCGGGCAAGCGCTGGCCGAAGGCACGCTGATGGCAACCTATCGAGTACACAAGTATCGACGCAAACGCGACGAAGTCACACTCAACGACGTGTTGATTGTGGAGTTTGACGGCGCAAAAATGAAGGCTGTAGAAGCGGGTGTGACACGTGGAGAAATCATTGCCCGCGCCGTCTGCAAAGCGCGGGATCTGGTGAGCGAACCGCCCAATATCCTCACACCCGGCGAACTTTCGGCCCGTGTGCGCCGCATGGCCGAAGACGTGGGCATGCAATACGCCGTCCTCGGCGAAGAAGAGATGCAACAGAACGGCATGAACCTGATCCTGGCCGTCAGCGCAGGGAGCCAGCACGAAGCGCAACTGGTCATCGTGGAACATGCGCCTGAAGGTCACGAGACAGAACAGCCTGTGATCCTCATGGGCAAGGGCGTCACCTTCGACACGGGCGGCATCAGCATCAAACCCGCCGACGAGATGTGGCGCATGAAGAACGACATGGGTGGCGCAGCCACTGTGATTGCGGCGATGGAAGCCGTCGCTCGCCTCAATCTGCCACGGCGGGTGATCGGCGTAGCCCCTGTCGTTGAAAACATGCCTGACGGCAAAGCATTTCGCCCTGGCGACATCCTCAGCGGCATGAAGGGCAAAACCGCCGAAATCATTAGCACCGACGCCGAAGGACGGCTGATCCTTGCTGACGCGCTGGCCTACGTTGGCCGCTTCAAGCCCTCCGCCGTGGTAGACCTGGCGACATTGACCGGCGCCATCGGCATCGCCCTAGGCAAACAGGCCGCCGGCTGCTTTGCCAACAACGAGATGCTGCAAAACTCGCTACTCTTCGCGTCACAGCGCAGCGGAGAACGTATCTGGCCCATGCCCATGTGGGAAGAGTACAAAGAAGCCATCCGCAGCGACATGGCCGAAGTCAAAAACAGTGGCGGACGCAGCGGCGGCGTCAGTACCAGCGCCAAATTTCTGGAGCACTTCACCGAAGGCTACCCCTGGGCCCACCTCGACATCGCCAATATGGTGTGGACAGATAACGGTAAGGCGGAATGCCCTAAGGGAGCGACCGGCTTCGGTGTACGGTTACTAGTAGAATTGATCAGTGCGATGTAGCAGATGACAAGGTGAAGGGATGACAAGGTGAAGGGATGACAAGGTGATCAGGGCAAACGTCATGTTTCGATGATCGTTAGCTGATTCTTAATACGATCACCTTGTCACCTTGTCACCTTGTCACCTTGTCACCTTGTCACCTTGTCGCCTGTTACCCATTCGCCCGACCCGATTCGCCACTTTTACAATTTGCCTTTTGACTTTTGCCTTCTCTTCACGCCAGGAGTTTCCCATGTTGAAAAGGGATTTTTCTACGATTACCCGAACGATGCGCCGGCGCTCTCGTTGGCTAAAGACAGGCGGCGCGCTGGCGTTGGTCCTTTTTCTGCTGGGGCTGAATGCAGTGAACGCCTTCGCCGCAGAGGCGTTACAGCCTGCGCTTCAAGACGCTCAACTGGAGATTTGGCCGGTGCTCTTGCCGCTCCTCTTTGCTGCTGCTGCCATAGAACGGACTATTGAACTGGGCTGGAACTACATCGAGTGGTTCCTGATCCGCTTCGTACGCTGGCAACCTAGCACGTTGAAAACGGCCAGCTACGTGCAATTCAAAAGCGGCACCAGCCTGCTGGCAGGTTTCGGCCTGGGCATTCTAGTGGCGAATTACAGCGGCATGCGCCTGCTCGAATACTTGACCCCCTACGCGCCCACCTTGCTGGGCAACATCCCCGACAACTGGGACATCATCCTCAGTGGCATTGTCATCGGCGCAGGGACGAAACCGGCCCACGACATACTGGGCCTGATCACCCACATCAAAAACTTCACCGCCGGCGCCGCCATCAAACAGCGCGAACAGGCCGGCGCGGCCCTGGCCGAAGGCATCCTCAAGCTACACCAGGCCGATGCCGCCTACAACGTCGACGTGCCCGGCATCGGGTCCACACGGCTGCGCGCCCAGAGCCGTGGCGAAGACGGCGCAGAACCCAGCCAGGAAGATCGTATGCGCCGCTACGCCGAAATCATCCACGACAATCTTTATTTGGGATCGTGAGCAAGAGATAAAGCGCGATGAAAGGGATTGGTGATTGGTGATTAGGCTTATCGTTCGGTTAGCGATTGGGCGCTTCACAATCTCTTTGAGGACGTTGAACCGTGAATTCAGCCACAGATCCCGAAACCTAATCACCAGTCACCAATCCCTTTCATCGCGTTCTATTCTCATGTCGCAATCGATTTGACAACATCCGCCACCCCGACTAAACTTTGCCAATCGCCATTCTGACATCCTAATTTCTGGAAACCTGACCATGTCCGGCTTGCTTGCTATCACAGCTCAAACCTGCTTGTGTTGTTGCTCTTGTCTATTGCGGAGACGGTGGCCCCTGTCTCCGGCGCAAGAGCCTGCTTGCTAGCCGGAACCACAAGAACCACCGTACTTCGCAGCCGTGCGAAATCCGGTGGGGAGCATGACGACAAGCGCTCAGCACCCCTGAGCGCTTTTTTGTTGCCAACAGCGCTGCCGGATCTTCGGTAGCGCTGTTTTTTTTGTTCCACGGATTACACAGATTTGAAGGATTTTCAGAGGACACTACTTGCCACACAGCGAAGGAAACACCATGACCGAAACAGCTTTGACCCTGCCCGGCCTGGTGGTGACGCCGGACTGGCTGGAGAGCCGACTGGATCACCCCAATCTACGGCTGTTGGATGTGCGTAGCGCCGAAGCCTACGCCGAAGGACACGTCCCCGGCGCGGTGCGTGTGGAACTGTCTACACTCAGCCGCGAAGTAGACGGCGTTGGGGGCATGCTGCTGCCGCCCGACGAGTACAGCGCCCGCATGAGCGAACTGGGCGTTGACGAAGGCAAGATCGTGGTTGTCTATGATGACAATTGGGGGATGCCGGCGGCGCGTGTGCTGTGGGGATTGCGCCGCTACGGACACACCAGCATCGCCCTCCTCACAGGCGGCTGGGATCGCTGGAGCGACGAAGATCGTTCGGCAGATACAGACGTCGTGACGCCTTCACCGACCCACTTCGTGGTTCGCCAGGATGATGACCAAATCGCGCAACGCTCGTGGATCCTGGCGCAATTGAATCGCCCTGATCTCATCCTCATCGACACCCGCACCCCAGGCGAATTCGAGCAAGGACGCGTTCCCACAGCGGTGAACTGGGACTGGATGAACGGCGTCCCCGTGGAAGGATGGGACGCACTGCGCCAGGACGACGCCATACGCGCCGAACTGGCGGCACTGGGCGTGACGCCGGACAAGGAAGTGGTCACCTACTGCCGCTCGGGCGCACGGGCGGCGCACACCTATCTTCTGTTGCGTGAACTGGGCTTTACACGGGTACGCAACTACGACGGCTCGTGGTTAGAATGGTCGCAATTTGTACCCAATTCAGGAGGGCATTGATGAGCACACAGTTTTCGCCGCCTTCACGACCGTCGCCGCTGCGCGGTCTGTTGATCGCACTGGGCTACCCCGAATCGACGCAGATCCCCAGCCGCGTCTGGATTGGGCTGTTGGCGTCGGCAGCGGCGCTGATCCTACTGTGGACGGCCAACGTCATCGACGGTGAAATGGGGCTGTTTTGGACGTTTGGGCTGGCTTTCGGCTTCGTGTTGCAGCGCAGCCGTTTCTGCTTTGCCAGCGCCTTTCGCGACGTTTTTTTGCTGGGCCACGGGCGCAGCATGAAGGCTGTCCTCGCCGGGTTAACGGTGGCGACGTTGGGTTTCGCCGTGGTGATGAGCCGCCAGATCCCCAACACCAGCCTGGGCATCCTCCCCCCCGACGCCAATGTGCTGCCGCTGGGGTTGCACACGGTGGTGGGTGGTCTTCTCTTTGGCGTGGGCATGGTGGTGGCAGGCGGCTGTGTCTCCGGCAGCATCTACCGCATGGGCGAAGGCTACATTGCATCGTGGGTAAGCTTCGCCGGGATCATGGCAGGCTTACTGGGGGCGGCCTACACCTGGAACTGGTGGTGGGATTTCCAGATTGCCGACGGTGCACGCATCTGGCTGCCCACCTACCTGGGCCACGGCGGCGCAGTGGCGGTGACGTTGCTGGGGATCCTCGCCGTCTACCTGCTGGTGATCTGGTGGGAAAGCCGCGCCGGGATGACGATCCCCGATGCGCCCTTCCACGGCAACGAAGACGAGACCTTCGCCGCCAAACTGAGCAACTCGCTCAACCGGGTCTTTGTGCACGGTTGGCCGATTGCGATTGGCGGCGCGGTGTTGGGCGGGTTAAATGTGCTGCTTTTCACGGCGTCGCACCCGTGGGGCTTTACGGGCGAAGTGTCGCGCTGGGTGCTGGGCGCGGTGAATACACTGGGCGTCGGCCCCGGTGAATTGCAGGGCGCCGCCGATCTGCCCGGCTGTGCGCTGGACACGGCGGGCGGCATCCTACACCATATGCTCTTTTTGGTGTGGGGCATGGTGCTGGGATCGTTTATCGCCGCCACCTTTTCCGGCGAGTTCAAGATCCGATTGCCCCGCCAGCGCACACGCTACGTCCAGGCGATGGGCGGTGGCGTGGTGATGGGCTACGGCGCAGGGTTGGCGATGGGTTGCACCATCGGTGCCTTTTTCTCGTCGATTCCATCGTTGGCCGCCAATGGCTGGGTCTTCGCCATCTTCCTGGCCATCGGCGCGTGGATCGGCACGTGGATCATTCAGCGGATTGACTAATGAGAAGCTCAGAAATTGATCCACGGAGCCACACGAAGATACACAAAGGCAGAGAAGAGGGACACGGATTACACAGATACACAGGATTCCAGAGGGTTCTGGCAATCCGCTGAATCCCCTTCATCCGTGCAATCTGTGGATCTGTCGGCTCTTCTACTTCGTGTTCTTTCGTGTGACTTCGTGGATCACCTTCTGGAACTGACCTACTACCAAAAAGGAGACCTTTTCTATGTCTACCAAACTTTCCGAACTCGATGTACGCGGTGAAATCTGTCCTTACCCCATGATGAAGACGGTACAGGCGCTGAAGAAGCTCAAACCCGCCGATCAGGGGCTGGAGGTGATCACCGACCATGCACCGGCGTTGGAGACGATTCCCACGCAGGCGGCGCGGCTTGGCTTTACCACCGAAATTACCGAAACCGGCAACCCCGAATGGCGGTTGCGTTTGACTCGCAACAAATAAGCTAAGTTTCGACACCAACCACGGAGACAAAACCATGCAACGCAAACCGATTCTTTTTCTGCTGCTCGTGTTGACCGCCCTGATTGTCAGCGCTTGCGCCATCCCCACGACGACGACCACAGAAAGCGCTCCCCAGGTGATAGACAGCTACGCCAAACCTGATGTGCTGGTGGATACGGCGTGGATCAAGGCCAATCTCGAAGCCCCCAACGTGCGCCTGCTCGACGTGAGCAATGCCGAAACCTATGCAGCCGGTCACCTGCCCGGCGCACTGCACGTACCCCTCGGCCAGTTCACCAACCCCGATGATCCGGTGGGCGGGCAGATCCTGACACAGGACGCGTTGAGCGCGCTCTTCAGCGGGTTGGGCATCAACCAGGACGATACGATTGTCCTCTATGACAACAATTCTAACTTGCAGGCCACCCGCGCTTACTGGGCCCTGAAGTATTACCAGCATGCAGACGTGCGTGTCTACAACGGAGGCAGCCAAAAATGGACGGCAGACGGCGAAGCGCTGGTCACTGACGCGCCTGCGGCCCTGGAAGCGACCGAGTACGTCGCCAGCGAGGCCGATCCGGCCATCCGCACCACCTGGGAATATGTGGTAGAGCAGACGGACAACCCCGAAACGCTCTTCTGCGACACCCGTGGACCCGAAGAATATCTGGGCACCGATGTACGCGCCGCCCGCGGTGGACACATCCCCGGCGCGATCAACATTGAATGGCGCAACGCCGTGAACAGCGATGGCACCTTCCGTGCCGCCGCTGATCTTTCGGATCTCTATCAGAAGGCCGGCTTTGTGCCCGAAAAGCAGATCATTACCTACTGCCAGACGGGCGTGCGGGGTGCGCACACATGGTTTGTGCTGCGTGAACTACTGGGCTACCCCGACGTGCGCAACTATGATGGCTCGTGGGAAGAGTACGGCAACAAGGAAGAGAGTCTTGTGGAGCAGTAGAAGGATTGGGGTTAACGAATCTGCACTTAATCTCCCAATCTCCCAATCTCTTTGAAACAAAAAAGGACACTCCCAGTGGAGCGTCCTTTTTTGTTAGATTCATTCTGCTCAGGCCGGTTGTTGCAGCGTACGCTGAGACCTTCGCCAGAGGAAGGCGACAATGCCCACAATCACGGGCAGGGTGGCGATCACCGACCAGATGCGCAGCGGATCAGCCGTCATACTGCGCCACAGGCTGCGGCGTTCCGTCAGTTCTGGGTGCGCCGCCAGCAGGCGTTGCTTCAAGTCCGAGCGAAAGCACGGATCTACTGCGACCGATGGCAGATTGTCGGCGGTGCTCTCTACATCAGCGGATTCACCGCGGAACCAGGAAAATCTACCCGTTTGCTTCATGTGTGTCCTCTGTCTCTACCTGGCGTCCACGGTCAAGGCTTTGCAAGTCCTTGCGCAGGGTGGCCAGGGTGCGAAAATAGAGCGACTTGATGGCGCCCTCACTTTTACCCAACAAAGCGCCAATCTCAAGATTCGAAAGGTGATTGCCAAACTTGTACAACAGCAGATCTCGGCGATCCTCAGGTAGACGATCAATGGCCTGCCAGAGTTCATCCTGTTCTTCCAGCGCTTCGACCACAACCTCCGGCTCAGCACGTTTCCGCCCGGGCAGGCGTAGATCGTCAAACGAAAGGAAACGTCGGCGGCTCTGATCCCGATGCCAGTTGACCACCACGTTGTGGGCAATTCGATAAAGCCAGGCCGAGAAGGGCAACCCTCGATCTTCGTAGGTGTGCAGCTTAGACAGTGCTCGGAAGAATGTGCGGGCCGTCAAGTCTTCGGCGTCGTGCTGATTGTGCACACGGTTGAAGACATACCCATAGATCCGATCGACGTAGCGTTCGTAGAGTTGGCCAAACGCCTGTGGATCGGCCTTTGCCTGCTCCACCAGGGCTGCTTCCTCAATACGGCGTGCTTCACCGGCGCGCTCAGACTGTCCTGTTTCAGATGGTGTCAGGCGAGGTTCATCTGTCATTGTGTAAACCTCGCTTGCCTTCGCATGTGGTTATCATCTATAACACCCTGCTATCAAATTGGTTGCGCTCGGTGCAAAAAATGAAACAGTTCAGCCGCTCCATTTCACCTGTATTATAGGATTGGGGTGGGGTTGGGGCAAACCGTCGCATTGGTCATTCTGTTTGTTAACAAACCCTGATTTATGCTATAGTAGCGGAACTTTCACTACGCTTCCATTCGTTGGTGACAACCCAGTTTTTCACCTATCACCCGTTTGCACTACGCAGAAAAAACCAACTGGTTTCGCTATTGATAATCGAACCCATCACTTTCGCCGTTGCCACACAAGCAGGAGGGCGCCGTGCGCGTTAGCTGTTTTCAAGAAAACTTAGCCAAGGGGTTGTCGATTGTGGGGCGCGCTGTCGCCTCACGCAGCACGCTGCCGGTGTTGGGCAACATTTTAATTGAAGCCAAAGACAACCAACTGCGCCTTTCTGCCACCAACCTGGAGATTGGCATCAACTGCTGGATCGGCGCTCGTGTTGAAGACGAAGGCGCTGTCACCGTGCCGGCTCGTCTGCTGGCAGAATTTGTCAACAGCCTGCCCGCTGAGCGCATCGACCTGGAACTTTCGGTACGGACGCAGACACTGCACCTGAGCTGTGGCCGCATCGACGCCAACATCAAAGGCATTGACGCCGCCGAATTCCCGATTGTGCCCACGGTGGACAACGGCGACGGCCCCGAACAGACAGCCGAAGTGCTGGAAGGCAGCACCATTGCCCTGGAGACAGCCGGCCTGCGCAAAATGATCGATCAGGTGGTCTTTGCCGCCGCCACCGACGAGAGCCGCCCAACACTCACCGGCGTCGAGGTCTCGTTTAAGGGTGAGCGGCTGGTGATGGCCGCCACCGACGGCTACCGACTCAGCGTGCGCAGCGTGTTGGTCGATCATCAACTCGACGACGACCTCACGGTAATCATCCCGGCGCGCAGCTTGGGCGAACTGGCCCGCGTCATCGGCGACGCCGACGACGAACGCCCTGTGCAGGTGACGGTGACACAGGCGCGCAACCAGATCCTCTTTCGGGTGTGGGGCAAAGGCAACGAGGCACGCGGCGCATTCTTGAAGGTGGACGTTGTCAGCTCGCTCATTGACGCACGCTTCCCCGACTATCGGGCGATTATTCCCAAAAACTACACCACACGCACGGTAGTCTCCACCGAGTCGCTGCTTAAGGCGGTGCGTGTGGCGCAGCTTTTCGCCCGCGACAACTCCAACATCATCCGCGTGGCGGTGATCCCTAACAACGGGGAAACCGGCGCGATTCGGCTCACCGCCACCAGCACCGAGATGGGCGACAACGTCAACGAGGTGGATGCGATGGTAGAGGGTGATGATCTGGAGATCGCCTTCAACGCCCGCTATCTCATCGACGTGCTCAGCCAGATCAGCGAACCGCAGGTGGTGCTCGAAACCACACAGCCCAACCGTCCTGGCGCGATACGTCCTGTGGGGGTGGGCAACGAGGAGTTCCTCCATGTGGTGATGCCGATGCACCCGCCGCGCTAGCAACGGAGTGCAGCAGTTAAGATGTTGTTTGAATGGGATAGCAACAAGTCACAGCATAACCAGCGCAAGCACGGCGTGACCTTTGAGGAGGCACAGAGTGTCTTTGCTGACTCGAATTCATTGACAATTGCCGATCCACAACATTCAGACGACGAAGATCGCTTCATCGATATCGGTTACTCAGCGCAAGGACGTATGTTGGTTGTCGTCTACACAGGAAGAGGAGAGCGGATCCGCATCAGCAGCAGCCGAATGGCATCGAATGGCGAACGGAAAGTCTATGAATCAAAAATCCGATAAGATGGTAGCTGACGAAGAAGCCGAAATGTTGCCCGAAACTGATTTCTCACAAGGAGTACGCGGGAAACATGCCGCTGCTTACCGTCAAGGATACGCTGTTACGGTTACGCATCCTGACGGTTCTCGGGAAGTGCGTCAGTATGAACCTGCCAAAGATGCCGTTGTGCTCGATGCAGACCTCGCCCGTTTCTTCCCCACGGCGGAGGCGGTCAACGAGGCGTTGCGCTTTCTGATCCGCGCCGCACAGCAGGGGAACCCCGTCCTCCGCGAGCACGAGGACAACGCCTACACCGCCGATCCAGAAGAGATCGAACCGCCCGCCTGATTTGGAGAGAGAGATGGCCGAAGAGACCATTTTCAGCAAGATCATCCGCAAAGAGATCCCCGCGCAGATGGTCTACCAGGATGACCGCGTGACGGCGTTCCGCGACATCAGCCCGCAGACGCCGGTACACATTTTGATTGTGCCCAACAAGCTGATCCCCACGGTCAACGACGTCAGCGAAGAGGACGAAATGACCCTGGGGCGGCTTTTCACCGTGGCGGCCAAGTTGGCGGCACAAGAAGGCATCGCCGAAGACGGCTACCGGTTGATTGTCAACTGTAACCGGTACGGCGGCCAGGAAGTCTACCACCTACACATGCACCTGTTGGGTGGTCGCCCACTCGGCCCGATGTTGGCACGTCGTGAATAAAAAAGACCCGCCGGGTTGCAGAAAACCCGGCGGGTCTTTTTTTGTTCGCCGCATCAGGCGCTTTTCGTCATCGGGATCACCAGATCGTAGGGATAGTCAGTAAGGTAGATCAGTTCGCCGGTTTCGGTGAAGGCGACGCTGTCTTCAATGCGCACACCGTAGCCACGTTCGGGGTAGTAGAGGCCGGGCTCAACCGTGATCACATGGCCGGGTTTGAGGACCGCCTTGTTGCTTTCCAGGTGGCTCATGTTAGGCGACTCGTGGATCTCCAGGCCGATGCCATGCCCCAGGCTGTGGACGTATCCTTCCTGGGTGCCCGGGTGGCTGCGCATGGTTTTGTGACCTTTGGACTCAAAGAGATCACACGTCATCACCTGAAAGTCGCGGGTGGCGCGCCCCACTTTGAACTCGGCCATGATGTTGTCGAAGGCGGTTTTCACCGTGTCCCACGTTTGCTGCACTTCGTCGGTGGCGTAGCCCAGGCTCCAGGTGCGGGTGATGTCGTGGTAGTAACCGCTTGGCACGGTGGGGTAGAAGTCGAAGACGATGCTCTTGCCCAACTGCAAGGGCATGGACAGCTCACCGTGATTGTGGGGGACGCCGGCATCGCGTCCTTGGGCAAAGATGTTGCCGTGATCCTGATCCATTTCGTAGACCAAGAGCCGTTCGCGGATGAAGGTCTTGACGTCGCCGATGGTGAGTGGGTTGCCGTCCTTGCGCAGGACGATCTCGTTGCGCACACTGTGACCCTGGATAAACTCCTGCACTTCGCCCATCACCTTGCAGGTGAGGACGCCGGCGCGCTTCAACTCTTCGAGTTCGGCGTTGTCTTTGGTTTCGCGGGCGGTATTGAAGAGTGTTTCGCCGTATTCGCCTACCAGTTCGATGTCTTCCACCAACTCGCTGACACGCCCCACCAACGCCAACGCCGCACCGATTTCGTCCATGCCGTAGAGGCCGATGCGACCGCGTAAGCCCACGGCTTCCAACGCCTGGGCGATGAAGTCGGCGTTGGCCTCAAGTTGATTGCCGTTGTGCTTTTTCAATAGTTCGTAGCGATCAAAGCGATCATCGCGGCAGATGGTCGTCAGGCCGGTGGCGGCGGCGGTGTCCCTTTCCATTGCGCCGTGGATCAACGTCAACGGCCCGTCGGCACGCTGCATCAGCACAGCGCCTTCCATATACGCGCCGCCGGTAAGGTAGCGCATAACCCACCCGTGCCCGTTGCCCATCACCAAAAAGCCGTCGAGATTGCGTTCCGCCATCAGGCGATTCACTTCGTCCTTCATGCCCGTCCTCTTCTCGTGTGTGGATTCAAACAGTCTGTTGCAGCGTAGCACTGGGAGCGGATGGTGTCAACGTGATGCGTAATTCGTGATGCGTAACACGTAAACAGAAAATAAACTCGCACTGGCAAGTTGCAGGTTTGCAAGTATGGATGTAGAAGGTGACAATTCCTTCACGAATTATGCATTACGAATTATGCATTACGAATGTAACTATACAGGTATCGGTAAAGATATGGTATAACGGACGGCATGATGAGTCTAGAAGCCGAGAACGCCCAACTAAAACAAGAGATAGCCGAACTGCGCAAAGCGCTGAATGAAGCGCTAGAGACGATCAAGGAT
>DAOUCA010000168.1:0-65884 GCA_034432375.1 Caldilineaceae bacterium | reverse complement strand
TCTATACTGCGTTCAGAATGAGAACCGGAGTTTTGCGGACCAACGGGATCGCGTGCGTCGCACTGACCGCCAACTGCTTCCAGTCCGCTAGATGCTTCCGTCAGTGCGACGCACGCTGGCCGAAACTAGGGGATTCCATTCTGATTTGAGTATAGCAAAACCTACGTAACACTGTAATAGTTACCGGAAATGTCCAATGGTTACAGGGTAGCGGGTGCCCGCTACCCTGTAAGACAGTTGTCTATTAGCCAATCTACTCTTACCAATGGCCGCACGCAAACCTTCAAGGAAACGCAAACCAACGACCGACCCGATTGACGCTTTCGTCAACATCATTGCGCGCCCAGAAGTCGTGGGGCTGATCTTGGTGTTGATCTCTGTCTTGACCCTACTTAGCCTGCTCACAAGCAGCACCGGTGCCATTACCAGCGCGTGGTTGGCATGGTTAACGCAACTCTTTGGCATAGCCGTTTGGGGCTTTCCGATTGTGACGGGCGTCCTGGGCTTGTGGATGGTGATCCGCGCCGTAGAGAAGATGCCGAATATGCCTTGGCAGCAGCCGGTTGCCTTAGGGATTTTATTCCTGGCGGGTCTGATTGGCACCACGTTGTGGATGGGAACAGAAGGGGCCGGCGGCGGGGTGATCGGCACCCTGTTGGCGAATGCACTACGTCAGGTTTTGGGTGTCGGGGTTGCATGGGCCTTTGTCACCTTTCTCATGATTTCTGGCCTGCTCCTGCTGACCGATCGCCTCTTCTTTGATCTAGGGTACCATCTCTGGCTTAGTGCGCAAGAACTCTGGTATGGCTGGGAGGATCAGCGCCACACGACGGCACTCAATCCGCCCGTACCCTTGCCTTCCGGCAAATTGCCCTGGCATCGCGAATTGCTCCACCATTGGCAAAACCGCTGGTCGCAGCCAGCCCAGTCAGCATACGCAACGCCCGCAACGGAGAATCTAGTACGGGCCAATCCTCTGCGAGCGATCGAGCAACCAGCCCGCGAACAGCGGCGCACAGGGGGGATAAACACGGGGGGGGGCAAACAAGGCAGCCGCTGAAGAAGCGACCAAGTCCACCAATCCGGCTTTGCCCCCAGCGGCTGCCACGCGCCCGGCGGAAGGCGAGCTCTTAAAACCGCGAATCGTAGGCAACAGTGCCCAGGAGTGGCGGCTGCCCCAAGTGGGCGATATGTTGAGCGATTGGGAGCGGCGCACCGATAGCGATGATCTCATTCGCGACCAGGGACGGTTGATCCAGGAGACCCTCGCGCTCTTTGGTGTACCTGCCGATTTCGAAGGAGCTTACAAAGGGCCCTCCGTCACCCAATACTTGATCAAGCCCGGCTATGTCGAGCGGACGGTGCGCGGCGAACGCAAGCGGATCAAGGTCAAGGTGAGTAAGATTGCTGGTCTCTCCAATGATTTGGCGTTGGCCCTTTCCGCCTCCAGCGTGCGCATTGAAGCACCGATCCCGGGTACTGGCTATGTTGGGGTTGAAGTGCCCAATCAGGAGGGCAATAAGGTTGGGCTCAAGGAGTTGATGGAATCAGATGTTTTTGAAACGTCCAAAGCGAAGTTGCGCATTGCGTTGGGCGAGGATGTCAAAGGGCAGCCGATCATCAGCGACATGACGCGTATGCCCCACCTCTTGATCGCCGGGGCGACCGGTGCTGGTAAGTCGGTCTGCATCAACTCGATCATTACTTGTCTGCTGCTCACCAATTCGCCGGACAATTTGCGCTTCCTGATGGTCGATCCCAAAATGGTCGAGTTGAGCGTCTACAATGGCATTCCCCACCTGCTCAGCCCCGTGATTACCGAAGTGGATAAAGCCGCGGGGGTGCTCTTCTGGGCAGTAAAGGAGATGGAACGGCGCTATAGTCTGTGCAGCAAAGTGGGTGCGCGTGACCTGGTCCGTTACAACGAATATCTTGTCAAGCGCAATGAAAAGACCTTGCCCTACATTGTGGTGATCATTGATGAGATGGCGGATCTGATGATGGCCGCGCCGGAAGAGGTCGAAAAACATATTTGTCGGCTAGCACAGATGGCACGTGCCGTCGGTATCCACCTGATCATTGCCACCCAGCGTCCCTCGGTCAATGTGATTACCGGTCTGATTAAAGCGAACTTTCCCTCACGGATTGCCTTTGCGGTCACCAGCCAAATTGATAGTCGAGTGATCCTCGATGTACCAGGGGCGGAGCGGTTATTGGGGCGTGGCGACATGCTCTTTATGGCGCCCGATGCCGGCAAGCTGGAACGGCTCCAGGGCACCTTTTTGGATGACGAAGAGATCAATCGCATTGTCCGCTATTGGAAAGGCTTCCGCACGCTGGAAGATCGTGCATTGGGGAGCCAAGATGCCCAACTCTGGCAGAGTGGTGCCGGGCCGCTGGAAGGGGATAGCCTGGTGTTAGGTGACGCAGCGATTGCCACAAAGACCCTTTCTCCCACCAATATGCCACTGCCCTCGATACCGGAGCCAACGCTGCCGACCAGTGGCCTACAGCAGGCCCCGCTTTTTGAGCAGATCGAGGCTATGAAAACCGCCGAAGCACGCGATGATCTCTTTGATGAGGCCGTGCGCGTGGTCAAAGAGAGTGGCCGTGGGTCGGTTAGCTTGCTGCAACGGCGGTTGCGCATTGGCTATAATCGCGCCGGGCGGATTATCGATCAGCTCGAAGAGGCGGGTCTGCTGGGACCCGATCAAGGGGGCAGCATGGGGCGAGTTGTCTATCTAGAGGATAGCGCGAGAAGTGCAAACAGTGGCATCCAAACAGCTCAGGGCCAAAGCAATGCCACCGAACACGCCGCGCGCATCATTGGCCAAGAGGCGGGCGGGCGAGAGGCCGAAGAGAGCGCAGCCTTTGACGATGACTTCGATGATGATGAAGCCGATGAGCCCGGCAGTGAGCGCACACGGGTTTGGATGTAGACGCATACGCCTTCCCAAAATTCGATACGGAAGCTGCCTGGGGCTGGTCTGTCTGATCAGCCCCAGCCGTTTTCTGCCCTATAAACATCAAATATCTATCCCAAATTCTCTGTTCCCGCTGGGCCACAACCGAATTTTGAGATAGGCACGAAGTTCAAGGAACCCTTGTGACAAGACTCCCTGCACCGGCGACACCCCAGGCACCAAAACAGGCACCCAAAGAAGTATCCTACCCACACCTAATGGCGTTGGGGATTACAACGCGCCTTATGGTTGATACAGTCGCCCAACTCTTTAACCCATTTCTTACCATCTTTGCCATCGGCTTGGGCCTCAATGTTGTCACCCTAGGTCAACTATTGAGCTTGCGTAGCATCATGGGGCTTGGCGCACCCTTCATTGGTGCGATGGCCGATCGGCATGGCTACCGCCGCACGATGCGGCTCATGCTGCTATTGATTATTGTTGGACTCTTGCTCGTTGGCAGTAGTTCCGGTCTGCTCTTGGTCGTTCCGGGAATTATCATCATGGGCATGGGGCTAGCGGGGTTTGTACCCACCCTCCATGCCTATCTTAGCACGCGCCTGCCCTATACCCAGCGTGCCCGCGGGTTGGGCATGCTCGAATATTCATGGGCCTTGGCTGGGATCATTGGCCTTTCCGCCATGGGGCAGCTAATCGCGCTCAGCAGTTGGCGTGCGCCCCTCTTTGTGCTTGCCGCCGGGTTGGCTATCATGTGGATAGCACTCGGTGCGCTGCCACCGGCACGTCCGCAGGCAAGCCCCGATCCAGCGCTAGTTCCTTCGTTTGACATGGTTGATAAGCCAGCAGAGCGGCTGCGCAACTTTTTTAATTTGGGTGACCGAGCCCGCTCCGCCTACGCAGCAATCATTGCCGATATGTTGCTCTTTTTTGCTGGCATGCAACTCTTTATTACCCATGGTGCCTGGCTGAATTTGGAATATGGTCTGGGCGCCGCTGCGCTGGGCACTGTTGCTCTAATTCTCGGCTGCTTTGACCTAACGGCTAGCGTCTCTGTGAGTCTCTTTACGGACCGCATTGGCAAATTACGTAGCGTTATGTTGGGGACCGGTGGCGTCATGGTGGGCTATGCCCTGCTGCCATTCTTCAACCAAAATTTAGTCGGCGCGGTGTTGGGGATTGCACTCACGCGGACCTGCTTTGAGTTTGGCATTGTAAGCCAGATTTCGCTGATCAGTGAGCAAGTCCCAACACAGCGAGGGAAGATCATCTCGCTGGCAGCAGCCTTTGTGCTCGGTGGTGGCACTGTCGCCAATTTACTCGGTCCTTGGCTTTATACGACACGAGGGGTCGCCGGTCTCAGTTGGGCTGGGATAGGAGCAACGGCGTTAGCACTTGTCCTTCTCTATACCCAGGTCGATGAAGTTGACAGCAGCGATTAACAGTTGACATTTTATGTTTTGAAGGTTGAAACCCGCTGCTGACAGCGAAAAACGTACACAGGCACTACCGCCTTTAGCTGCTGCGGCGGCTTTTCGTTGTTAGACTGCGGCCAGAATGAGAACCGGAGTTTTGCGCGTCAATGAGATCGCGTGCATCGCACTGACTAACACCTGTTTCCCGTCCGTTAGATTCCGCCGTCAGTGCGACACATGGCTGTCGAACCCAGAGGTTTCATCTGATTGGCGCAAACAGCTCAATTCATTGGTCGCTGTACCAAATGTCAACACGACCTAGCCAAAGATGCTGAAACTTTTTGAAGGCGGCTACGTATTATTTCTACAGTAAATCGTACATATCTGTTGTAAAACAGAGCGCATCTTATCGATAACTCGTTTACTGGCACACTGCTTCTTGTCAATTAGGATATTTTGAAACAGTGTGAGGGTTAACTAAATGGGTTTTCCACTAGAACTTTGGGGCAAATCGCTGTATGAATGAGCAGGAGGAAGTCTGGATTAGCGAAGCACAGGCGGGCAACAAGCAGTCATTTAGCCGCCTGGTCGAGGCTTATCAACGTCCAGTCTTTAATCTAACCTATCGCATGCTTGGCACATCCGAAGAAGCCGAGGATGCTGCGCAGGAGACATTTCTGCGCGCTTACTCGCGTTTAAAGCAGTATGATCCCACTCATAAATTTAGCACCTGGCTCTTTTCGATTGCCAATCATCACTGTATTGATCGACTGCGCAAGCGGCGCAAGGTCATTGTCTCAATTGATGACAATCCCGTCTTACAGAACTTGCAACACGAAGCACCAGAGCCTGAAGAACGAGTCCTGGATGCTGAGCAAGCGCATCAGTTGCAAGCGCTGTTGACCCAATTGGAGCCGGAGTATCGTACGCCACTGATCTTGCGCTATTGGGAAGAGTATAGCTATGAAGAGATCGCTGAAACCATGGAACTTACCGTCTCTGCGGTAAAGAGTAGGCTCTTTCGGGCACGCAAACAAATGGCGGATCTGTACGCGACAGAACAGCGCGCAGTACCACCTATTTCTCGCAAAGGCGATCCGAAGCTTGTCAACCCGAAGCGGGAGAGTAGCCGACAGGATTCGCCCATGTTGTGGCGTACGGCATTTGCCCTGTAACAAGAGCCAAGAGTTACGCACATCTCGATTTGAGTAGGGTGAAAGAGACCCTTCGCAATCAGCAATGTGGTAATCAGGCCCAAAGAGCGATGAGCAACTAAACGTGCTCGATCTCTCTGCAAGATATAGGTTTAGGAAAAGAATGTAGATATGAAAAACGCTATTATCAACACCCTGCCAACTGAATCTGAAGAAGATTTCTTTCTGCTGATGTCGTTGGCGCTTGATGGCCTTTTGGATGATGTGGAAGAAGCGAGATTTGCCCACTATTTGACGAGCGATCGCGCGCTGGCGGCCGAGTGGCAAGCATGGCAGACCATGCATCATCAGTTGAATGCCGCACCGCATCTCATGCCGACAGCAAACTTTGTTGATCGCTTTGAGGCAAATCTTGTGCAGCAAGAACGCCGTCGGTTGCTCTGGCAAGGTATTTGGATCGCTGTGATCACCCTACTCCTATGGATTGGGGCCACTGCGGGCATCCTCTCTGTGGGCACCTATCTCTTTGTCAATCAGTCCACGCTGCTAGCCGATGGCATCAAACAGATTATTTATTTCTGGGCAGCGATTGCCACCTGGACGGATAGTCTTGCCACTGCGTTTAACGCCTTTGCTGCTACGCCACAGGCCGTCGGTTTAGGCATCGGCTATCTGCTCTTGACGATGGGCTTATTGGCGGGCTGGTTTAACTATTTGCGCCGCTCTACCCAACTGATAGAGGGAACGGTAGAGGCATCATCGCCATTTTCGATAGCATAAGCGTGGTACAGATTTTTATTGGGAATATATAGCTCCTATTGATTGGTGAAGTGATGAAGGTTAGATTTTGGTAGATATGCAACAGAAACAACGACGTTCCTTAAAACTCGGCGGAGTCGCCATTGCGTCATTGCTTGTCATCTCAATAATCGCAGTCGGGATTGTCTATGGAAAAGCAAGCGCGGGCACGCTTCCGGTACAGCCACCCACTGCGCCCGCTCGCCCCATAGCTAACGGTGGCAATGGTGCGCTAGCCCTAGTCAAGGCATTGCGCGCTCATGGCAACGCGCAGCAGACCGAGCAAAAAGCCAGCCAAGGCGATAGCACAATTTCCTATGAAGATCTAACGGTACAAAGCGGCGAAATCTATGATACCGACATTATTGTCTATTCGGGTGATGTTGTCGTTGAAGCTGACGCGCAGGTTCATGGCGCGCTCGTGATCTACAGCGGTGATGTTGTTGTGGAAGAGGGCGCAATTGTCGACGGTGATGTCATTGCCGTGAGTGGTGACGCAAAGATTGCTGGCCGGATTGGCGGTGCGGTCGTTGTGTGGAGTGGTGATATCACCCTCGAAGAGAGTGCAACCATTGGCGGTGATGTCAGCGTCATGAGTGGGGATATTGAGCGGCAGAGCGGCGCGACGGTGGATGGCAATCTGATTGTTGGCCCGAAATTTCCTAAGTTACCGCCGATTCTAGCTGATTTGGGAATAGATCTGCCAGGGCAATCGACCATAGTCGAGGCAGTCCCGCCGCCAGTTGCCCCCACCCGTTGGAGCAAATTTAGTCAGCTCATGCTACGTCTATTGGGCTCGACTTTTCTGACGGCACTCGTGGTTCTCATGACCGGATTAGTCTATTATTTGCAACCGGCGATGATCGTTCGGCTACGCCGCACACTGACAAAACAGAAGCCCACAAACTTTGTGATCGGGTTGCTGCTCAACATTGTGCTCACCATCCTCATTATGGCGGCGCTAGGAAGCGGCAGTTTCATGATAGCGCTCTGTCTCGCTCCTCTTTCACTGGTGGCTACACTGCTCTTTTTGATTCTCAACACGGGCGGGTGGGCTGCGCTCTCGCTAATTGTTGGGGAACGGCTGCTCTCCTACACCAAGGTTACGCCCCATGCATTCACAGCACTTTTGGTGGGTGCCACCGTGATGACCGGTACTATTACCTTTGTTTGGTCTCTTGGAGGGTGTATGCGGCCATTGGCCTATCTTGTGATGTTGACATTGACGGCCCTGGGTGGCGGATCATTGATCGTGCAACAGCTCAAAAGTAGGGCCGACAACGGAGCCGCCACAGCGTAAGCCGATTTGGGTACGCTAGCGGCGCCGTCGGCGCTCCTGCGTCAACAGACGGTTAACGAGCATAAGCAAGGCACCACGCTGTTCAAAGCCACTCTCGCTGTAATCACTAATCCCCAGATAGATCGCCTGGCCGGTCCGACGGATCAGGCCAAGCAGCAGCCGGCTCATCGTCTCCTGTCGTTTGGTATACTCCGCCATATCACTCCACGGCTCATTGGCTGGCCAGCGCTTCGACAGCACATAGGGGTGAGTCAGTGGCTGATAGAGCCGCTCCCACCACCCGCCAGAGCCAATATCCAACCAGAATTGATAGGCAACCTGTTGATTGCGCATGAGAAATGTATAGGCCGGTGCAATAAAGACTGCCTCATCGATTGGCTTCCACCCCGGCGCGTAAAGCGCACCAAGGGCCCCTTGCTCTACCAAGCCGACATACTCACGCCCCAGCCGGGTATAGAGCGCAATCTGTTCCTCACCGTCGGCGACATTTTCCAGTGCCCAACGAAAGTTGCGCGCCGATTCCACCAGTTGGTTGGCAATGCGGGCTGTGTCCCGGTCATCGTGAAAGCCAAAGCCCGGCTGGCTCAAAAGCTCGCCAAAAAAACGGGCAAAAAATTGATCGAGCGGGATCAGATCCGGATTAGCACGGTAGGTGTAGATCCAATCGCGCAGACGATCATAGATTTCGCCCAGCCGAAAGGTAATTCGCTCTTGCATCTCCGGTACTAATTCGCCAAAGCGTCCCAAGTCAATCGTAGGCCGGCGCTCAGGATAGACGATGCGGCTCAACAGATGGGCACGGACAGGGTCTAACTCGTCAACTGTCAGCGTTAGCGCCAGTGTGACATCGGCTGCGGCAGGGCGCATACCCCAGTGCGGGTGGGCCAGTTTGGCCAGCGTCAACAGGGTACGCGCCGCCGGTTCGGCATCCAGGGCACGGCTGGGCCGGTGTGTTGTCGAAGCAATGCCCACCTCCGTCAGACGTGTCTGCACGCTAAAGCGCAGCGCGTCGCTGACAAATGGCGCCAACACCGCAATCTCACCCGGTGGTACCCCCTCTTCCTCGACAAGCCGTCGAATCTCTCCTACCGCCCAGTCGATCATTTGGGGAAAAAAGCGAAAGCCGATCAGCGGTACAACCAGCGCAGATGTGATTTCACCAGCTGCATCCCCCTCGGGCATGGGTTCTTCTGGCGCAACCTCTTCTAGCACAGGCTCTTCTGCTACTGTTTCCGCATCCCAAAGATCATCGATTGTCGTGCTCTCGTCCGTAATCCGAAGAACGGGGCGCTGCATCCCCAACGTGTGCTCAATGCGATTGGTCAAGCGGACCAAAGCTGGCTGCATGATAAAGCTTTTGGTGAGGGTCACTGTCTGGTCGCAGGCGGCCTGTAAGGAGCCAACGCCTTGGGGATCGGCACCGAGAAAGAGTCGAAAGCCCGCATCGGTATCGGTGATGAGCAAGGCGCTATCCAATTGCGGTAACCACTGCAGGACCAGCGAATGGGCGCTCGTGGTATCCTCTTCTATATTATCAAAGATCAGGTGGCGCTGCGAGCGAAAAAGGTGAACGCGGCTCCAATCATTGGTCAGAACCTGGCGCATAAATAAGTCGATTTGCAGGCTAAAGTCCAACAACGTCTTCTCTTTGCAGAGCGCGCGAAATTCATGGCTAATGCGGCGGGCGGTCTGCAGCGCATTCAGACGGGCGGTCTGCTGTTCGCCGCTGGGCACAGCCAACTCCAAGCGGGCATAGGCTTCGTCAATCGTAAAGCCTTGGAGCGCGGCTTTATTGAGATTATCCAGCACCTGGCTGACAACACGGTTATGCTCAATCCGAATGCCATCGAATTCGCCCCGTGCAATCGCGGCGTCGACAAAGCGCGCCATGTGATATTGGCTCGTCTCCAGATTGAGAAAAGTCGGCTCACGGCGCGCATCGGCGAAGTCGGCGACCGAGGCCAATAGGGGCCAATAGAGTTCAACGGCATGGCGCGCCAGCCCCGCCAAGGTGGTAACACGCACCGGCGCGCCACCGGGGATCGCTGCACTGCGCAGCGCGCTGTGGTACGGCTCAGCAATCGTCCGCTGTGGTGTGAGCACGAGGATATCGTCGCCACGCACCCGTTCCTGGGCCAGCAGCCAGCGAATCCGCGCGAGGGCTAGCGTCGTCTTGCCGCTACCAAAAGGACCAGAGAGCGCCAGCTTGTTATTTGCATGAATTAACGGTAAAATTTGTTCAGACATAATGCATATTATACAACAGTATCCAACAAAGTAGAAGAGTTTGTAGAGATTACCAAAGCGAGAAGATCGATGGAACAGTATGCGCTTCCTCTAGTACCAGGCCCAGTGAGCATTGCGGAACAGGTACGTGCGGCCTATCGGGTCAATTATGGCAGCTCTGATCTGGAGCCCGAGTTTTTTGAACTGTACCGGCGCTGTGAAGCGGGCCTGCAAGCGCTGTTGGGGACCACCAACCAGGTCACGATTCAGAGTGGCGAAGGGATGTTGGCGCTGTGGGGCGCGCTCAAGAGTGTTTTAAAACCAGGAGATCGTGTTTTGGCCGTGGCAACGGGACTCTTTGGCTACGGCATTGGCGAGATGGCGGCCCAGTTGGGGGCCGAAGTCGAAACAGTTGGCTTTGGCTACGATGGGATTGCCGACCCGGCCGTGGTCGAAGCAGCGGCAAATCGTTTTCGACCGCTGTTGATCACCGCGGTCCATTGTGAAACGCCGAGTGGTACGCTCAACCCCTTGCAGCCGTTGGGGGCGATTAGCCGTGCCGTTGACGCGCTATTTTATGTCGATTTTGTCGCCAGTGCCGGTGGAACTCCGGTGGCGGTAGACGAATGTGCGATCGATTTGGGCTTACTTGGCAGTCAGAAGGTGTTGGGGCTGATGCCCGATTTAGCAATGGTCAGTGTCAGCGAACGAGCGTGGCGACGGATTCAGGCCGTCAATTACGTTGGCTATGATGCGCTACTGCCCTGGCAAAATGCGATCGAGGAGCGCTATATGCCCTATACGCATAACTGGCAGGCGCTTGCTGGTCTTCAAGTTAGCCTACAAGCATTGCTGGACGAGGGGTTGGCGGCCGTGTATGCACGCCACGCCACGGTTGCCGCCTATTGCCGACAGCGTCTACGGGCAATGGGTGTAAAACTTTGGCCGGCAGAGGAGCGCTTTGCTGCCCCTACCGTAACAGCAGCACTCATTCCTGATGGATGGAGTTGGCAGAGACTTGATCAGACCCTACGCAAACAAGGCATGGCCGTGGGTGGCAATTATGGCCCGTTGGCAGACAAAGTTTTTCGCATTGGCCACATGGGAGGGCAAGCCAACATGGAACTGATGGCGCGCTCGATGGATTGTTTAGAAAAGACGCTACAACTTACGGTTACTTGAAAAAAGATTATTTCATTTATCAGTAATTTGTAACAACAGCGGCCAGTGCTTTCGCGTATACTGCTAACATCCATCAGCTCTCTAACATCGTTCAATCCAGAACGCATCGGCCACGAGATATACCATTCATTGTTAACCATTCATTCGATCGTCGGCTCAAAGCAGTGGCAGATGTTTTCTATAGACAAGCAAGGGAATGATACCGTATGAATTCGCAAGTGATTTATGTCCTACTGGTCGAAGATGACATAGATTACAGTGCACTGCTGCGCCGACGCTTGATGGGTATGCTCAATAAAGATACAGATCTAACCTTTGTCGTAGCACAAACTGGTCTACTCAACGAAGCAATCGAGTATATCATGCACCATTCGGTGGATGTCGTGGTGCTCGATCTAAATTTGCCGGATGCATCCGGCTTACAAACATTGGTACGCATGCGTGAGGTGGCCCCCAATGCAGCAACCATTGTTCTTACAGGGCGCGATGACCAAACATTGGCGACAGCGGCGCTAAAGATGGGTGCCCAGGATTATCTATGCAAAGGTCATTTCAATACAGATCTGCTGATCCGCACCATTCGTTACGCGATTGACCGCAAAGATAGTGAACGCGCCTTATCCCAAGTAGAAGAAAAGTTACGACTTGTCAACGGCCACCGCAGCTATACGCACCAGGAACGGCTCGACCAACCGCCACAAGAAGTCGCAGACGAAGCCATTCCAGCGGCGACTTCGGCAGAGATTGTCAATGATTTTGATACGCTGCTAGCACGAATGGCAGCACAAAATTCAATGGCTCTTTCCCAGTTGCCTACCGATAACCCGGCGCGCATTCACATTGAAAAGCTCAATCAGACCATTACGATGGCCGCCGATCTAACACGACGGCTCTTTCAGGGTCTGCGTGGCACAAGCCACTAGGGCTGCGAACATTTAATTTTTAGAAATCAGCACACGAGCACAAGTCGTCAAGAATTTCTAAAAATTAAGCAGCCAGACAACTAGTGCTGCGAACATTTAATTTTTAGAAATCATCACAAGAGTATGAACAGTCAGGGATTTCTAAAAATTAAGCAGCCAGACAGCTAGGTTTCATTCAAAAGCAATCATTCATCAAATTTGACAGCAGCAGCGAGAACAGGTAGATTCAGCACGCAAACACTGTAACGTATAGATAGGTCGACTATGAATCTACATGATCTCTTTGCCATCCCCTTACACCGTGCACCGGAAAAGGTAGCGCTGCATTCTCTCGACTTGCTTGAAACTGGGGCATCGCGCTCAACCGACCAAAGCCAATCAGCACAGTTGTCATCGCTCTCTTATGCATCTCTTTTTGCGGCCGCCGACCAGTTGGCGGCTGGCTTGCAACAGTGGGGGCTTGGCAAAGGGGATCGAGTTGCCTTTTACATTGGCAGTCGGCCCGAATTGGTGATCGCCTATCTGGCGGTGATTCGGCTGGGTGCGATTGTTGTTCCGATCAACCTCCGCTATCGCCGGCTAGAAATTGGCCATATCCTCAGCGACTGCACACCACGTTTGATCATTACCGAAGAGGCAAGCCTCGCCACACTGGCCGAGGTAAGCGACGCACTGCGCACGGTCGAGGCAACATTACTTGCTGAGGAGTTGGCCCAATGGGAAGGGGATGTCGCAACGCTGGCGGCCCCCATTGTTACGGCCGATGATCTCGCCCTGATCATTTACACATCGGGCACCACGGGGCGTAGCAAAGGAGCGATGATCTCGCATAACAATGTGATCGCCACGGTCACCGCGCTACTGGCGGCTTGGGGCTGGGAAGCACAAGACAAGCTGCTGCTCTGTCTGCCACTCTTTCACACCCACGGTTTGATTGTTGGTCTGCATTGCGCCTTGGCGGCAGGCGCAACGGTTCTGCTGCGCGCGAAATATGATGACACAGCGATTGTGCGCGATCTGCTCAGCGGTGAACCGACGCTATTTTTTGCTGTGCCGACCATCTACGTCCGACTGGTAGAAGCATTGCGCCAACGGCCGGATCGCGATCTCAGCAACATGCGCCTCTTCTGCTCCGGCAGCGCACCCTTGGCCGCCGAAACCCACGCTGCCTTTGCCGAGCTCACCGGCCAAACGATTCTTGAGCGCTATGGCATGACGGAAACCGGCATGAATCTCAGCAACCACTACGCCGGGCCACGCATTGCCGGCAGTGTGGGCACGCCACTGCCTGGGGTCTTTATGCGCATTGTCGACAAGGAGAATCAAGATGTGGCAATGGGCAGCGAAGGGGAGCTGTTGGTGCGCGGCAGCAATGTCTTTAGCGGCTACTGGAATGCACCGGAAAAGACCGCCGAAAGTTTTAGCCACGACGCCTTGGGTCAACAGTGGTTTCACACCGGTGACCTGGCACGCCAAGATCGGGCAACCGGCTTTGTCACCTTGCTCGGTCGCCGCCATGAATTGATCATCAGCGGTGGTTTTAATATCTATCCTCGCGAAATCGAGGAATTGCTCGCCACCTATCCAGGGATTACCGAAGCAGCGGTCGTTGGTGAAGCCCATCCCGAATGGGGTGAAGTACCGGTGGCCTATTTGGTCTGCACCGATACCATTGATGCCGATGCGCTTAGCCACTATTGCCGTACGCAATTGGCGAGCTTTAAAGTACCGCGCGCCTTTCATCTGGTAGGAGAACTCCCACGCAACGCCATGGGCAAGTTACAAAAACATCTTCTCCCCAAACCGTAACCGTGCCACAATGCCATACACAAGCGGTACCGTATGCCTCGGCTTCAATAGAGTAACAGCTCATGGTACGCAGCGGGTATTTCACCCTCTGATCTCCCGCCCTTGGGGCTTACCACTACCCATAAAGGCGCACGCAGATTCGCGTTCCGGGGACGTCCCAGAGAAAATTTGGATAACGAACCTATGTTTGGGCCGTCCCCGGAACGCCAGCCACCTCTGACACACAGCGATGTGAGTATCCTCCCTGATTTTTTGGTACCAAGGGCTTCTTGACCTCCGCACTTTCTCCGATGTCTATCGCCAAGCTTACTGCTACATTGGTTACAGGCGAACAAGTCTTTCCTGTAATCCAATTTGAACGGAGATAGACAATGCTATCCTTACCTAACGCATGGTTTTGGCTTCGGCGGCACATGTCCGGCGGGCGATTGGCGCAATTCATGCTATTACTCGTGATCTTAGTAAGCGTACAACAAACTATAATTAAAAAGGCGCATGCAGCCTCACCAACCAATCTAGCCAGCGATATCGAGTGGGATGAAGACCCCCTGCTGCCTGGCAACCAAAAGACCCTTACGTCGATTGAGGCCATCGAAGCGGCCTTTACCCACGCCCGTCGCCAAGAAGAGCTACAACTTGGCTTATCCGTCGGCGCACTTGGTGAACTTACGTTACCAGGCGATTGGGCGCAGTTGACCATGGAGCAGAAGGCCGTGATTCTGATCAATGCCGAACGCCATGTGCGTGCGGATGGCACCGTCATTAGAGTGCCATTGGCCGGTGTGGATAGTCGACTCACGACGATTGCTCAGGGTTATGCTGACCATCTTTTGCAAACCAATACGTGGGGACATGCCCAAGATGGTACACCAACCGACCGCCTCAATGCACGCTTTGGTGATCCGCAAAGCGAACCGACCGTTGCCTGTCAGGAATTTCTTGCGCGTACAGAGGCGTTGAGCGCCTTTTGGAGCACCCGACAAGGCCCCATCGCCGCAATCATTGAGCAAGCCGTCTACGCATGGCTCTATCGCGATAGCAGGAGCAAGTGGGGCCATCGGGAGACCATCCTATTACAAGATACACTGCCCGATGGCTCCAAAGGCTATCAGAACAATGTGGGCAGTGCTGCCCATGAAGGGTTTCTTGGTGTTGGGCACGCGGCGGGTGCGGGGTATGACCCACTGGATTGGGGCTGGCCCCAGTGGGGCGAAGTCATTGTGCTCAACCTCATCGATCCAAGTACCAACCCTGACTGTAGCGCAGGGAACACCTCTTCGGCGATCACGGTCGACAAGGTAACAACGCGACCCAATTCTCCAGCGGCTGGTGAGATCTTTACGGTCACATACAGCCTGACCAACAGCGGGAGTACGCTCTTAACCGGGCTGAATCTGACAGATACCTTCGATGTGAAAAATTTACAATTTGTTTCGGCCACACCCAGTGCCACCGTGGACACCAATGCCGGAACCATAAGTTGGCAAGCAATAGAAACAACTATTGACGGGCGTACCCTATCACCGGCAGAGACAATGACGATTATTGTTACACTCGTTAAAGTGAATGAACGTCTGCTAAACCGCGATAGCACTCTACCTATGCTTGTGGCTGAAGATGGCTGGGAAAATGTCATCATCGGTGTGCAGCCAGAAGAAGTGCTACCGCTGCTGCAGCTTTACCTCCCTACGGTAAGGCGTTAGTACATTCATACAGTGAGACAGTCGGACAGTGAGACAGTGAGACAGTGAGACAGTCGGACAGTCGGACAGTGAAAGGATTTACGTAGTGACGCTTCGGCTTTGGCAAGCCCTTCAACCGGCTCAGGCAGAAGCTCAGTCGCCGGTAACTGCGTAAATTCTATGTGGGACAGATGCTGGCTTACCTCTCTTAAACCCAGATCTCTTCCACTCTGGCGTACACAATAGGCCATCCTCCAATACCTAGTGCAGTGTCAACGAAGTTTTGCGAGATTAGCGCTGGTCCAGTAAGCCCCGGTTTTTGGGGGCTGTATCGAAACCAAAGCGGTCCGCTCACGCCCGTTTCGATACGCTTCGCTACTCAACCGACGTTCGCTACTCTTACCTATCAGAATTTCTCTGACACTGTACTAGTAGTGCGACCATTTAAATTTTAGAAATCATCACAAGAGTATGAACAGTCAGGGATTTCTAAAAATTAAGCAGCCAGACAACTAGGTAAAGTTCAAGAAATTCTTGGAAATAAACTTAGCGTTCCCCAGATCTTTGCTGTCAGCAGGAGAAGATGGAGTCCACATGACCGACATCTGCTAGATGTCGGTCATGTTTTAGAGAAGTGATCGTTGCCGATCCACCTTATGGGTAAGGGTCCGCGGGAAGGCAGGAGTGGGTTTTTAGAAATAAATCCACGAAGGGAGACGAATTTTTATCAAGAATCATGCAAAATCCTCCCTGTGTCTTTGTGTGACTTCATTGAAATGCACCCCGCCGCGTGTTACAATTGAGCTTGCAACCCACATCCTGTACAATAGGAAAGGCCCTTCAGAAGATTTGACTGTGGGTCCACACGTTTATCAGGTAGGCTGAAGGGAAATACAATTAACACGCTGGCACAATTGCGTAGCTATTTTGCCCTGTGGAAACCAGGAAAGAGTGTAAGCCCCATGGAAGAGAGAATTTTAGGCTTCTTTGTCCCATCCAATTCAGTGACTCGGCAGCTTCAGTAAAGCGAGCAAAATGATGCAGGGAGCAACAATTTTAGTTGTAGAAGATGAAGAGAGCATCAGCGAAGTGGTGACGCTCTACCTAACCCGTTCCGGCTATCAGGTGAAGGCCGTTCACGATGGGCGGGCCGCGATCCAGGCACTGACCGAAGAGAGGCCTGACTTGGTGATTTTGGATCTGATGTTGCCGGAGATCGATGGTTGGGAGATCACACGACGCATTCGTGCAGAAGGTGCCACACCGATCATTATCTTAACTGCCCGCCGTGAAGAGAGCGACCGGATTCTTGGGCTAGAGATGGGGGCAGATGATTATGTCATCAAGCCCTTTAGTCCCCAGGAATTGGTTAGCCGGGTGCGCGCTGTGCTGCGACGGGCCCAGCAACCGCCACCGCCGCCCCAATCCAAGATGATCATTTTCCCCGGTCTGCGCATTGACCCTGTGACACGGCTCGTAACCGTCAACAGCACCGAACTCATGCTAACGGCCAAAGAGTTTGACCTGCTCTGGTTTTTGGCCAGCAATCCACGGCGAGTCTTTAATCGCGATCAGCTGCTTGACCATGTCTGGGGCGAGACCGAGTATATTGACCCCAGCACTGTCACCGTTCATGTCCGCCGGCTACGCGAAAAAATCGAACTAGATTCATCGAAGCCCCGCTACATCCACACGGTGTGGGGTGTTGGCTATAAGTTTGAATCATAGCCATGCGTAACCGCCTGATCCAACCCAAACGCCAGCCCCTCTACCTCTCCCTACGCTTCCTGGTCGGCATCATTCTAACCTTCGCATTAACACTCTTCCTTTTTGGGGTGATCATGCAGCCGGTGCTTGCTGAATTTGGCGAGATGACACTGCTCCTAGGCATCACCGCCGGCATTTCACTAATAGCCGGATTAGCGGCCTACTACTTTGGCTGGTTTGAACGTTCGCGCCGTCTGGCTTGGACGCTGCTTGGCGGCTATCTGCTCTCCAGTTTGCTCACCTTGATCAACGTGATGGTGACCACCTGGCGCATGTTTATTGAGCCTCACGACCGCGCCTTGGCGACGATCTTGTTGCTCTTTGCGACATCGATCGCGGTCGCGTTGGGCTACTTTTTATCAATGGCGGTGACGGACAAGGTCAGCGCGGTGAGCGAAGCGGCGCGGGCGATTGCCCGTGGCCAATTGCGAACCCGTGTTCGTGTCCCCGGTCGCGATGAGGTAGCCGAATTGGCCACTTCCTTTAATGAGATGGCGGTTCAATTAGAAGAAGCCGATCGGCAACAGCGCGAACTCGAGCGGATGCGGCGCAATCTCATTGCCTGGGTGGGCCATGATCTGCGCACCCCACTCGCATCCGTGCGCGCCATGGTCGAAGCGCTCGCCGACGGCATGGTCGAGGATCCCGCCACGCAACAGCGCTATCTGCGGACCGCCCAACGGGACATTTACGCCCTCTCGTTGCTGATCGATAATCTTTTTGAGATGGCGCAGATTGACGCCGGTGGTCTACATCTAGACCGGCAGCCCAATGCGCTCAGCGATCTGCTCTCTGACACGCTCGAAAGCTTTCAGAGCTTGGCTACTGAAAAAGGGGTGATCTTGGGCGGCGACGTGGAGCCGGGCATCGATCCGGCCTGGATCGATGCCCGCTTGATTGGGCGCGTCTTGACCAACCTGGTCGGCAATGCGATCCGCCACACACCACGGGGCGGCTATGTCCATCTCTATGCGCGGCCCGTCAGTGACCAGCGTCTAGGCAATTGTGTGGAAGTGGCGGTACGCGATAGTGGTGAAGGGATTCAAGCGCGCGATCTGCCCCATATCTTTGATCAATTCTATCGCGGTGAACAATCGCGCAGCCGCGCCACCGGTGGCGCGGGGCTGGGGCTGGCGATTGCCAAAAGTTTTGTTGAAGCCCACGGCGGGCAGATCACCGTAAGCAGCGAACGGGGAAAGGGAACGCAGTTTACCTTTGTGTTGCCGCGCGGGGGTAGGCAGCCCCATCGAGGCAACCCACTACGGGTACGCTCCAAGAGCAAAGATGTGAGAGCTATTTCCTATGAACATCCATGACAGCGGCTATAAACGGCTTTTCAGCAACAAAACCATCTTTCGCCAGTTGATCGAAACATTTATCGAAGAACCTTGGGTCCAGGAAGTAGACTTCGCCAATGCCACACGTATTGACAAATCTTTTGTCTCCGAGCATTACAAAGAGACGGAAAGTGACATCATCTATCGAGTGTCGCTGCGCCGTCCCGATGGCACTGAGACCGAGCTTTATTTCTATGTGCTGATTGAGTTTCAATCTTCGGTGCAACGCTTCATGGCGGTGCGCGTGCTGCAATATATCAGCAGTCTGTACTTGGATCATCTGTTGACCTACGGTGTCAAAGAGACAGAGCGATTACCCGCGGTCCTGCCGATTGTGCTCTACAATGGCGATGAACGCTGGACTGCCCCAACATCGCTGACCGATCTGATCGCCGACTATCCGCCGTTGGGCGACTATCGACCCAGCTTCGATTATCTCAAGATTGCCGAGAATGAGTTTTCGCTGGGGCAGCTGTTGGGCATCCGGAATATCATCTCTGCGCTCTTTATTGTTGAAGCCCATTACAACCTCTCCTTCTTAATCAACTGGTTTCGGCAGTTAGCCGTTCATGGACGCATCGAAAATGCTGATTTTGGCAAAGTAGAGGCAACGTATCGTTCAACTGAGGAGACACGAAGTATGCTCATTACTGCGATTGAAAAAGAAAAACAAGCAATTCTACAACAAGGCATCGAGCAAGGTATCGAACAAGGCGCTGTCAAGGAACGCCAAGAAATCGCGCGTGCCATGCAGGCAAAGGGCTTTG
Source organism: Caldilineaceae bacterium (assembly GCA_034432375.1). Taxonomy (GTDB): domain Bacteria; phylum Chloroflexota; class Anaerolineae; order Caldilineales; family Caldilineaceae; genus JAHBVH01. The sequence goes on along the minus strand of DAOUCA010000168.1, from coordinate 46,603 downwards.
CAGAAGAGGTCATTGCTGATGTAATGGGGGTGACCCTCGATCAGATCCAAGCGCTGTTGCAGAAGGGGAACGCGACCAACACGGATCGCGCCTAGCCACTCCACGATTGGCGGAAGGTCACGGACCATGCAGCACGTGATGGTGGTCAAAGCTATACCAGCGGACCGCCATCGTTTCTTACAACACTCACCGCACCGACGCAGGCGATAAAAATTCCACAATCAGCCCCACAAAATCATCCAATCCGCGGATCTGCCCTGCCCACTGCCCATGCGCCGCCCCCACCAACAGGGTTAACGCCGGGTTGGTGGTGTGTTTGCCGTGGTTGCACTCTTCGACATTGCCATGGTCGGCGGCGATGATGATCAACGTTTCGGTGAGATCAGCCGCAGCAAGCAGCCCACCGAGAAAACTGTCAAAGCGTTGGAAGTTGACGACCGCGCCGGGTAGATCCGCGCGGTGACCGAGCAGGTCGGTCTGCCAATGTTCAAAGAAGGTAAAGGCATAGGGCTGGGCGATCTGCCAAAGTTGGGCACCGGCCGCGGTGGGCGTATAGACGGGAATGTCCTGATAGCCCATCACGTCGCGCCAGCCTTCGTTGGTAAAGTCGGCGGCGAGGGCGTGACCACGGCGCAGGCTGTGGGCCGTGGGCAGCGCTTGGCCGGCCACGGTGGCGGCATAGGGCATAACACTAAGCAAACGTTTGCCACGATTGATGGCGGCAAAGTAGCCCTGCGGATAGGCGTTGCAGAAGAAGGTGCGCAAACCGAACGCCTGTAGCCGGGTAAAGATGGTGCCCCGTTGCAACACCCCACGCACCCGATTGTCAGGACGGGGACCGTAATGTTCGCCGAGTTCCTGCGGCACATTGACGCCGGTCAGAATTGTCGCCTGACCAGTGGCACTTTGCGGGCGGCCATCCACGCCAAGGTTGGCGTCGGTGGGGACCAGCGAGGCGTGTTGTGTAGTGAGTTGGCCGGTAGCTGCCACCGGTTTGTGGCCGTCGAGCAGATGGGCGAGGGTGGGATAGGCGTCGACCGCCAGCGGATTGACCTTTGGGTCATCGGGACCGAGGCCAACACCATCCAGAAAGAGAAAGATAACACGCCGCACTACGACGATGCCTCAAGCCGCGCTGCCGCACGGCGCAGCTGAAACTCATTGACCAACGCCACGACACGTGCCTCCAAGGTGGCCAACCCCGTATCGGCCTGCACATAGGTCAGCCCCAAGCGTGCCGCCGCATCCCGCGCACGCACGCTCTCATCCTGCGCCGGCAGTTGCTGGAGATAGAGCAGGTGGGTATAGTTGCCAAAGTAAAGATCGCGCAATTCGGGATAGCGATCAAGCCCCAGCCCCTGCCAGACGAGCTTGTCAAAATGGTGGGCCAGAAAGTCGGTGAGGTAGAAGGTACCGAGGTGGGCATCGTTGTGGCGCGCAAAGGTTTCGCCACCGTAGAATTCATAACAGTGGGGACCGGGAATCCGCACGACGTGATCATAGCGATCGACCAAGGCGTCGAGCGCGCCGCCGGTGCCACAATCCGCATAGCCGAGCAGGATCAGATCAAAGGCCGCGGCCCAACGATCGAGCTTGACGGCAAGCGCCGGCGCGATGCGCTCGGGGTGGTTATGGTACTGTGCCGGGACCGCAGTCAGCTCAAAGTCCCAGCCTTGCCCTTTGGCAATTGCGATCAGCTCACGCACGATTGCGCCACAGGCGATAATCCCGATTTTCGTCGTCATTTGTCCTTTGTTTGTTGTTCTTTGTCATTGACCATTCGTTATTATACTGCGTTTAGAATGAGAACCGGAGTTTTGCGGACCAACGGGATCGCGTGCGTCGCACTGACCACCAACTGCTTCCAGTCCGCTAGATGCTTCCGTCAGTGCGACGCACGCTGGCCGAAACTAGGGGTTTCATTCTGATTTGAGTATAGCAATTGATCATTGGGTCACTATTCAGGTGTTTGTGCCAAAGAGGCACCTGAGGCTGAAGCCCTCAGGCTGCTACAGGAAGCTGCGCTGAAGCGCACTCTCCCTTAGCCCGCTTCAGCGGGGCTTCTTTTGTCAGCGGCAGGGCTTCAGCCTGCGGGTCAAATGGCCATCCTGCATAGTTACGTTATTCGTCCTTTGTCATTCGCTTAGGCTTCGACAAGCTCAGCCACCGCTTGGCCACTGTCGGCTTCGACAAGCTCAGCCATCGCTCGGCGCGCGGCGGCGTTCGCTGCGGCGCGAGGCGGCGCGGGCAGAGCGACTGTCGGCGCTCTCAATCGCGCTGGCAGTCTCCGGCGGTGGTGGCCCGGCAATCGGTTCATCTTTGGCGGCGGCGAGCGCTTTGCCCATCGCCGCGACATGGGCAGGTGTGCTGCCACAGCAGGCACCGATAATATTGACCCCCAGGTTGCGCAGCCGTAGTGCAAAGTCGGCCATGATTTCGGGGGTGCCGTCGTAGTGGATCGCGCCCGCGACATATTGGGGCATCCCGGCATTGCTTTGTGCCATCAGGTAGACTCCCGCCGGGCGATATTGGGCCATTTGGGTCATCACTGTTTCGATTTCGTTGGGCCCATTGCCACAGTTGGCACCGATCACACGCACGCCCCAGCCGCCAATCGTCTCGACCGCTTCCTTGGGGCTGACGCCCATCATGGTGTGAAAATTGGTGTCAAAGCTGAGCGTGGTCACAATCAGCAGATCGGGGTCGACTTGGCGCACGCCCTTAACCGCGGCCTCGACTTCGTTGAGGTGGCTCATCGTCTCGATTACCACTAGATCGACGCCACCGGACACCAATCCCTGCACCTGTTCGGCAAAGAGGGCCGCAGCTGCGGCCATCGTCAGTGGGCCGACCGGCTCGATCAGCTCGCCGGTTGGACCGATCGAGCCGGCAACAAGCGCGCCCATTGGGGCGGCGACTTCTTTGGCGAGCGCGGCACCGGCGCGGTTGAGTTCGACGACGCGATCTTGCAGATTATGCAGCTTGAGACGGGCCGCGGTGCCACCAAAGGTATTGGTCTCAATCAGATTAGCCCCGGCGTCCAGATAGGCTTGATAGATCGCACGCACTTTGTCGGGTGCGGTCACATTCCATAGCTCGGGCGCGCCGCCGTCGGTCAGCCCTGCCTGCTGGAGCATCGTTCCCATTGCGCCATCGCCCAACAGCACACGGCCCTCGGTCAGCCATTGGAGTAACTTTGGTTGGGACATCGTGGTTCCTTTCGTAAATGGCAAGATATCTGTTGCGTTTTGCGTGTACTGTGACCGAATCTTGAGCCATACAATGGATGACTATGTGGACGCTTACAGCGTGACATGGCTAGAGTGTTTGCACCATCTCACGCAGCCGCTCCGGTGGATAGGCGGCATCGAGTTCGGCGGCAACGGCTTGGGCGACACTCTCCGGTGTACCCGCTCGCTCTTGCCAGCCATCACGCCGCCATGCTTCAAGATAGGCATCGGTACCGGTAAGCTTTAAGCGCATGGCGGCATCATCAATGGCCACTTGGAAGCGTTGATCCAGCTCGACCTTGGCGGTGTTGCGTCGTCCTTCGCGCGCGGTCACCATCGAGGGGAAGTCGCGCCAATAAGTGATTTGAACCTCAGCCATTGAAACTCCTGTTGCGTGTTGCGTGTTGCGTGAACGAATTGTACTCACCCACTCCCCTACTCCTCCACGCCCCTCCGATTCGCGCGGGCAGCACGGCGGGCGGCGCGATCATCCTGGGTGGTGCGGCGGTTGCGGCCACCATTGGCCAGGGTGTCAAAGGCGAGTTGGCGGTCGGGTGGCCATTGGGCGCGGGCGTCGCTAAGCAGTTGTTGCAAATGGGGAAAGGCATCGCTCGCGTGGGGGATGTCAATGGCAGCGACAAACTCATCCTGGAAGGCGGGTTCGACCGCGGTCTCAATATAGCGCACCCACCGGGCGGCCCACTGCGCTTCGGCGCGCTTGGCTTTGTCGAGCAGGATCATGCGCGCCCCATCCCCAGCGGCGTTGCCGACCGCCTGCACCTTTGGCAGCTCACAGTCGGGGATCAGCCCAAGGATCATGGCGTGGAGTGGGTCGATATAGCTGCCAAAGCCGCCGGCCAAGACCACTCGGTCGACGGTCGTGAGATCTAGCCGTTTCATCAACAATTTAGCGCCGGCGTAGAGCGCGGCTTTGGCCAATTGGATCGCGCGGATATCATCGGAGTGGACGACGATCGGCTGGCCACGATTGGTCTCGTGGGGCCAGGCGATTACAAAAGCCGCCTTGCCACCACCGTCGCCCAGGCCAATTTGGAGCCGTGGATGGTCCAGCGCCACAAAGCGACCATTGGGCGCAATAATGCCAGCCTTGAAGAGTTCCGCCACCGCTTCAATAATGCCCGAGCCACAGATACCGGCGGCACGCAGGGTCGGGCTGAGCAGTTCGGTCCGTTTGCGTTGCCGCTCTTCTTGGGCTGAAAGTAGCGGCTGTCGTGCGCGCGCTTCGCTCTCCTGCGCGTCCAACTCGCGGCTGGTGATCCATGCTTCATTGCCGATGATACGATAGGTGACCGCCAAGGTGGCGGGATCAATGCGCACCCGCTCAATCGCGCCGGGGGCGGCACGCATACCGTGGTGGATCTGCGCGCCCTCAAAGGCAGGACCAGTGGGGCTGCTGGCGCTGAGCATCCGCTCTTGGTTGCCCAACAAAATTTCGCCATTGGTGCCAATATCGAGCAGCAGCCAATTCTGCTCCTGGCGATAGGGTGCCTCGGCGACGAGCACGCCGACATTGTCCGCACCGACATGGCCCGCCTCACAGGGCGGGAAGTGGATGTTGCCACTGGGCGCAATCTGCAAACCGAGGTCGCGCGCTTTGATGTCAAGCGCATCGTGGGTGGCCAGGCTAAAGGGCGCGCCACCCAATTCGCGCGGGTTAATGCCCAAGAGCAGGTGATGCATTGTGGTATTGCCGACCAATACCATCTCCACTATTGCAGCAGGGGTGATGGCTGTGCCGGCCATGGCCGCGGTCGCGCAAAGCTCGTCGATCAGTTCGTTCAGAGCGTTGATGATCACGCCGTGCATGCGTGCCGTGCCGTCGGCATTCATCATGGCGTAGCTGACGCGGCTCATTAGATCCTCGCCATAGGGAACCTGGGGATTCATCCGGCTGGCAGTGGCCAGAATTGTGCCGGTGCGCAGATGGCAGAGATGGCCAGCAATGGTGGTAGTACCCACGTCAACGGCGACGCCATAGAGGGCATCGTGAAAGCCAGGCTGAATGTTCACCACTTCGCCGCTCGCTTCCCGATTTTCTTTGCCCCCATTGGTATGGGGAACATCACTATCTTGCCAGAGCGTAACGGTAACGGCCCGATCGCCGGCAGAGAGGACACTCTGCAAAGTACGCAGCACCGTTAGATCAATGCGTAGTGACCCCAATCCGTGTGCACGCTGCAACGCCGCGCGCAGTCGTTCCCAATCGCCACGGTGATCTTTGAGATCCGGCACCGGCAGCTCGACATAGTAGAGGCGCATTGCTGCATCAACGGTCACCTGGCGCTCGACACCGGCAGCTTTACGCACCACCTGCTTGCGGGTTTGGCTCTCTTCCGGCACGCGAATAACGAGGTCAGCGGTGAGTTGACAGGCGCAGCTCAGACGGGCATTCGGCGCAAAGTTGCCCTTGACGGCATACTGTTCTTCGCGCGCACTAGGCGCCGTAAGATGACTGGGGGCTGACTGGATGTCAAATTTTGGGAATGTCCCCGTTTCCACCAGCACTTTGCACTTGCCACAGGTCTGATGACCGCCACAGATCGATTCGATTTCGACGCCCAACCGACGGGCAGCTTCTAACACGGTGGTCCCCAATGGCACCACCCCCTGCCGGCCATTGGGCTGAAAGACAATCTTACAGGTGGTATCAGCCGTCGCTGATGCTGCCGCGGGCGTGCTAGCATTGGCGACGGGGGAATGGCCAGGAAGGTTTAATCCATCGGAAGAAGACGACATGAATGAGCCCAACAACTTGTACCGAAAACAGTGATTCACGTTTGACACTTGGGGTGGATTATACCCTGTCTCTAGAAGAGCGCCCAATTTATCAAGAGGATTTGTGCAGCGTTGATAACGACTAGGCCCCCACCTCGCCCGCCCGACTTCCGCTTACCTTTACCCACATCGCCGTGTGCCAGCGTGGCTAGCGTTCCGGGGACGGCCCAGAGAAAATCTGGATAACAAACCCACGTACGGGCCGTCCTCAAAACGCGGCTTCACGTGCCCACCAATGTTTCGGGATAGTTGTGCGCACTGGCATCTTCCAGGAAGCGCCCAACTTCGTGGAAGAGTTTACCAAGTCGCGCCACTGGTAACGTATGAGGTAGGTAATGGTAAGAATGTGGGGAGGGATTAGTAGTTATCAGCCGCTGAGTTTATACAGTGGCGCTTTGCTAGCGCTTGCTTATCAATGGTAAATAGACACTCCTATCGCCCAGCAGGCGTGCGCCAGGTGGTATCCAATAGACATCGTTGCCATCGCCGTCGATGAAATGGAACTGATAGTTATGCTTTACGCGTGCATCCAGTGATAATTTCAATGTATAAGTACCGTGCGCGGCGACGCCAGAAAGGAGAGACATGGGATAGGTGGCACCGTCGATCAGGACCGTTGCGGTAAGAGGCGCTTTGCCCGCCGCCGAATAAAAATTAGCGAGAAAGGTAAAGTCTGGCTCGCCGGCTGCCGGCGGCACCATAATACCATTGGGCAAGGCTGGAATCGGCACAGCGTCGGCACCACAGAAGAGTTCAGTGACTTGCCCATGCCGGCCAGCATCCCCTTTGGTTGGATCAAAGGTATGCCCCACCCCAAACTCCGTCAGATCAGCGGCTAACATTGATCGGCGGTGACCACTGCTGGCGAGAAAGCCTTTATTGGCCTCGCTCATGGCAAGTGGCCCCGTCGTGGTGGTGGTAACCAAATTTTCTGTGCAGTTAAAGGGGTAACCAAGGGCACGCACCCGGTCAGTTGGACAACGTCCGATAATATCACAGTGACCAAATTGAAACGCACCATTCAAGATTGCTTGGCTATGCGAATGGGCTGTATAAGCAAGCAGCGGGTTGTAGACGAGTGGCGGCACTGGCGGCGCGTCGGAATAGCCATAAGCCGCAGGGTCGGCACGCGCGGCGTTGATTAAGGTCATGAGGTAGAGTTCATCAGTGGTGGGGCTTTGTGCAAAGGCGGTGCCAAACGATTCATTGCTATAAAATGAGACTTCACTTTGCCGAAAGGCTTGCACGCGATACCAGTAACTTTCACCCACTTGGGGCGCGATATCTGTATAGTGGCTGCTGTTTGGGGGCAGATCGGTCAACGGTTGCCAGGTGGTACTGGTGATGCCAGTTGCACGCTCTATCGTAAATCCATCCTCATTATCCGATCGATCCTCCCATTCCAAAATGATCTCCGCATTTGGTTGGCCGCCCACCTGCAAATTGGCCGGTGGCGCGACCGACGGAATCGGCACAGATGGAATCGAGTTGAGCCACTGGTAGAGATAGATATTAAGCTGATGGGTGCGACTATCCTGCCAGACGAGGGTGGTTCCATCAATCGCAGGTTGGGTTTGGTAGCCAGGGTGGCGATCCACAAGGAAGGATTGATTTAGCGCACGGATCCATAGGCCCACATTCCACGAACTACTGTCGGTGCGGCTTTGATAGGCAAGCAACCCGTTGGCAAGTGCAGGGGCTTCTTGGTCATCGGGCGCAACGATCAGAGGGAGTTCTTGGTTAAGCAGTAGATCAAACCCGTAGAGATCCCAGTTACCGTTGCGCTTATCTTGCCAGACCACCAACTGATCGAGCGCGGAAACCGTGGGCAGGCGCGCACCGTGGGTGGTAAGCAAGGGCGTCGTGCCCCCTGTTGCAAGATTGTAGAGATCAATGTGTTCCTGCTCATCCCACCAGACCACGTATGGCCAATCAATCTGCGGATCCGCTTGATTGCCAGCCCCATTGTCAACCACAAAGTGACGGTCTGCTGCAATCTCATAGCCATAAATATTCCAGTCGCCATCGCCGCTATCAGCAGCCCAGACCACTGTTCCGTCAGAGAGGCGCGGGCGTGAAAGATCGACTTGCCCCGTCGTTACTGTAAATAGTTCGCCACTTTGTAAGTTCACACCATGAATGCCGATGCCTTGATAGCCATCCTTCCAGACCACCCAATCCCCGTCAATAGCTGGCTGTACTTCCCATTCGTTGCTATTCGTCAGATTGCGGATGGTGCCAGCAGAAGAAGTCGATGCCGCGGAAAGATCAGGCGACCAGAGATAGATATCGGTAGCGCCGGCACGGGCATCCTGCCAGACGATGCGGCCCTTATCAACGTCGGGGAACTCTTGGGCAGCATAATTGGCGAAGACTGGTACGGTTAGTTGTGTAGTGATGTTGGAATCCTGCGGGAGTATGGGCGTGTTGGCCACTGATTGTGACAAAGACAGTGGAAGAGAGAGCAAAGTATCAGGGGCAGAGAAGAGCGAGTACAACGCAAAGAAAAACAACAACAACGGTTGGATCAACATTGATGACAGCTCCTTGGCTTGTGGTGTGGTGCAATGATAGGCGTGAGGTAGGGTCAGTGGGGCAGCAAACCTTACAAGACATGGAGCATTATAGAAAGGTACTGAGGGGATTGCTGGCCGTTTGGGGCATGTAGTGGATACAACTTTAGGGTAACCCGACAACGCTTACGCTACGGTAAGCAAACGGTGTTCGGGGCAATTTCTACTACCACTATACGATTGCAAACAGATGATGATTTTGCCACTTGCAGTACGAAGAGACTTAGGGTAAAATCTACACTTAGTATCTAATGGATGAATCAATTCACCCACTGGTACGCAAAACCCGTTAAAATGGGTTAGAGAGGATGTCCATAGCATTGATAAGGAAGTGATCATGAGCAATTCAAGGGATCTATCGAGCGGGTTGATAGCAGGTGGGCGAGCAGGGATGGAAGGCATCCTCTTTACCGATCAATATCAGTTGACGATGGCACAGCTCTATTTTCGTGCCGGCATGCATGAAACCACCGTCCAGTTCGACCACTTTTTTCGACGCTATCCCGATTATGATAGCCACCAGGCGGGCTATTGTGTCAACGCGGGGTTGGCTTGGCTACTCGACTGGATGCAGGAGGCTTATTTTCAAACGGATGATCTCGATTATTTGCGTAGTCAGAGAGACAGCAGGGGGAAGCGCCTTTTTGCCGATGATTTTATCGAGTGGCTCCGTACCAATGGCAACTTTGATGGCATCACGCTACGGGCGATTCCAGAGGGGCGCATTGTTCATCCGAATATGCCCCTGACTGTGGTTGAAGGGCCATTAGCCATGGCGCAAATTTTAGAGACCTCTTTGCTGGCGCACCTGAATTATCAGACGTTGGTGGCGACCAAAGCCTCGCGCCTGTGGGAGAGTGCCCGTGGGCGGCCAATTCTGGAATTTGGTCTACGGCGCGGCCACGAACGCGGGGGCAATGCCGGCGCGCGCGCAGCGTTGATTGGCGGTGCCAGCTTCACCTCCAATGTCGGCGTATCGCGCGCGATGGGGTTACCCCCCAAAGGGACGCATGCCCACAGCATGGTACAACTCTTTATGGCGATGGGACAGGGTGAATTAGCGGCATTTCAAGCCTATGCCGATCTCTATCCCGATGATTGTCTATTATTGGTCGATACGGTGGACACTTTGGAGAGTGGGGTTCCCCATGCGATCAAGGTGTTTGAAGAGCTCAAGCGCAAAGGACATACCCCGGTAGGGATCCGTCTGGACTCTGGCGACTTGGCCTACCTGAGTATTCAGTCCGCGAGGTTACTCAATGCAGCAGGATTTCCCGATGTGCCGATTGTGCTATCGAGCGATTTGGATGAATTGGTAATCTGGCAGATTGTGACGCAGATCAGCCAAGAAGCACCGCGCTATGGGCTTGACGCTGATCATTTGTTGGGACGTATGGTCTACGGCGTGGGAACGCGCCTAATCACCTCGTGGGGCGAGCCGGCCTTGGGTGGGGTCTACAAGTTGGTTGCAGTGCAAGAGAATGATCATTGGAATTCGGCGGTAAAGATCTCGGAGACACCGGCCAAGACGCCTAATCCGGGGCGCAAACGAATTTGGCGGCTCTATGATCAGCGCGACAAAGCGACGGCAGATCTGCTGGCGTTAGAAGACGAAGATCCGACAACATTGCGTCAAGTACTTCTGCACCACCCATCTGATCATACCAAGACGCGGCTGTTGCACGGCCGCGATCTCAAAGCCATGGAGCCACTGCTGGTTGATATTTTGGATGCGGGCAAATTAGTTTACGATTTGCCGGACCTTGAGACAATGCGCAACAGTCGCATTGCCGACGTCGAACGCCTGGATCCGGGCATTCGACGCCTAGTCAATCCGCATATCTACCATGTCTCCTTAACACCCAAGCTTTGGGATCTGAAACAGACATTAATCGTGGAAGCAATGGGGCAGCGCGAGCGCTAACAGCGCTGATGCCACCGCTGGCCTGCCTATACGATCCTATGTCGCTGAACTTTCAGCGACAGCTTTGTCATGAGGCAAGTTGGTGACATTGCGACAGAGTAAGACAGGCACATGGACTCCGCGCAAAACCTCTTCGGCCACACTGCCAAGGACCAAGCGACCAATACCGGTGCGGCCGTGGGTGGTCATGGCAATGACATTGATCCCCATATCATTGACAAAATCGATGATTCGTTGGGCAGGATCGCCGAAATGCACTTCGGTGGAAACGTGGTAGCCTTGAGCACGTAATGGTTGTGCCGCTTGTGCCAATAGGGTCTGTAACTCTTTGCGATAGGTCTCGCTCTCTTGTGCGGTCATGGCCCACAGATGCTCTTGCTGTGCCGTGTAGGAGCCATAAATACCCATATAGCTCTGTTCTGCCATCGCACCGGCATAGACGCGACTTTCAGCAGTCAACAAGGTGGGTGTGGCAACGCGCATGAGCACGAGATCAACATCTTCCGGTCGAAAATAATCTGAGACCACGTCAAGAATTTGGCTGCTAAACTCCGAACCATCCAATGGGATCAATACTTTGCGTTTTGTCATTGTAACCTCCTGCTCGTCAATCTATACTCAACTCTGAATGGGAACCGGAGTTTTGCCGGGGCAGAAACTCCGGTTCCCATTTCAACCGCAGTATAACTATCAAAAGTAGATCATGTAAATAATTCAACAAAGACCCTAAAAATGTCGGTCTCGGTAATGATGCCTGCGAGCGTACGATCCTCGTTGAGCACGGGCAGCCCGCCCACTTTGTGTTTGAGCATGAGGGCAGCTGCTTCCTGCAAATGGGTTTGTGGTGTTACCGTAACTACGCGCTTGGTCATCAAATCCCCAAGTTTGAGCTTTGAAAGCAGATAATTCATCTCCCATATATTAAGCGATGTAGCGGGCGAGGGGGCAGCATGTAAGAGGTCACGTTCGGAAACAATACCGATTACTGTGCCATTGGTAGCTACGATAGGAATTCGTCGGATCGCACGCTGCTGCATTAGTTTAAGCGCTTCCTGAAAGGGCACATCGGCAGTCAGTGTAACGACGGCGGATGTCATCCTGTCCCGTACCATCATAAATTCTTCCTTGTCACCTGGAAATGCCTACCTATCATTCAAAGTACAATTAGGGTTGGCTGGTTGACTTTAGAATATACGAAAAACTCGCCAGCTACGCTAGATAGCTGGCGAGAATTGATGCTAGTCAGATGGGTAGGTTGTGCCTGCTGGATAAATTTTAGAGGGTAGGCTCTCAACCTCCTCTCAACCTCCTCTCATCTTCAGGTACAAATCTTCAGGTAGATAGGTAGTTGTTGTCATTTTGGGCGAAAATTGTTGAGCTACCAAAGACACAACTGAAAGACAATCATTCAATACCTTTAGAACACTAGCAAATTGAGTAAACAAATGATACAATTTCTGTAAAAAACTCGGTTTTAATAGACACAATCGTAATGTTTGCTCTACATGGTTAAAGTGGATCGGGTCTCTTTCGATAGTCGAGGATGATTGCACTCACTATGGAGTCGTAGTAAAATAGAATTAGGTTAAAATATTTCGTTGTTTTTTTCTAGTATGCCAACAACAAAATATGAGTGCCAGTAGCATATACTCATGGTAGAGAGGTTGGGTTTTTTGGCCCAGCGCGATACAAGGAAGCTATTTGATGACCATCGAATATCCAGTAGCAAGTGATCGGTTACAAGAAAATGTACTTCAGGCTTTAAATAATTGGCATCAACCCAATCGGCAAGAGAGCCCGATCTTGGGTCTCTATTTGTATCGAAAAGCATTGGAAGAACATCGCGGCAATATTCAACAAGCAACCAACCAAGTCCTGCGCCAAGCCATCAAACGCTTAGAACGCGACAACGACGAATATGCTACTGTCCTACGCTGTCGCTACTTAGACAACGAGAAAGTTGAATCGGCGGCGAGTCGGATGAATATATCGGAAGCAACGTTTCATCGCAAACGCAATGAAGCATTGCCGCTGCTCACCAAAACGCTCTTACGCATGGAGCAGAAAGAACGGAGCCGCTATTTGACAGAGATGGCGGCCCGCTTGGCACCATCAACGTATGTACAATACTTTGGACGCGAAGCGTGGATCAAAAATCTGATTGAGTTATTAGAGACACCTACTGTGCCCTGGATTATTGCCGTGGCTGGCATTGGTGGGATTGGCAAAACCTCGCTGGTTGATGCTGTGGCACGACAGATGATTGAGCGTCCTATTTTTTATGAGATTGGTTGGGTAACCGCCAGGCAGTCGATTTTTAATGCCGGTGGCAGCATCTTGCCCGTAACAGAGCCGTCGCTGTCGACCGCTGCGTTGGTTGAAAAGCTCTGTGTCCAATTAATTCCAGGCTATCTCTCAGGCATCCAGCGCTCTCAGGAAGAGAGCCTCGCCATGCTCGAACAACGGCTGAAAAGTGCCTCCCATCTTATCATTATTGATAATCTGGAGACGCTAATCGATATTCAGACATTGTTGCCCTTGTTACGCCGTTTGGGCAACCCGACTAAATTTCTGTTGACCACGCGCCACAGTCTCTATGATGAGGCCGATCTCTATCATCTCAAGGTACCGGAATTGATCTGGAAAGAGGCGCTTGGCCTGATGCGCTGGGAAGCAAAACAGCGCAATATTCAATCGGTACTTGCAGCTAGCGATGTCGATCTCTATCCGATCTTTGAGACGGTTGGCGGGAATCCATTGGCGCTTCGGCTCATCATTGGCCTCCTGCATCGCCATCCGCTCCAAGGAATCTTAACCGATCTGTTAAGCGCGCGCGGCAATCAAGTTGAGGCGCTTTACACTTATATTTATGGGCAGGCTTGGCAACAACTGGGGCTCGTCGAACAAGACGTCATGGTTGCCATGCCGCTAATCAGTGAGGAGGGCGGGCGCTTTGATCTGTTGGCTGCGATGTGCGAATTGGATGAAGGGACATTGCGCCAAGCGTTAGATACGCTCGTGACGCTCAATCTCGTAGAGGCACGTGGCGATCTCTTTGAACGGCGTTATACCATTCACAGTCTTACCAGAGCCTTTTTGCATGAGCAGGTGATCCGCTGGCAACAGCGCGAGGAGGCAGTAATAGCGTGAATTCAAATGGGGTGAGCGAAGCAATTACCTATGGCATAAACCAGGCGATGGCTGATGAGAGTATGCGCGCAACACTCTCCATAACACCGACCAACACACAGCAGAGCCATCGCAATCATTACACCCAGTTTAACTCGTACTTGCGCCGCAACTTGATCTATATGCAGCGCCAAGTCTGTGCTGCTGAACAACAGTTGAGCGATGAGATACGCACGCAGGCATTACATACCTTAAGTTATGCCCTGGCTGAGCAAGAGCTATGGCCACTGGTGCGGGAGCTACTCTTGGCGCTAGCACCGAAAATGGAATTAGGTGGCCATCGCGAAGATTGGTTGCCATACCTCACCCAAGGGCTCGAACAGAGCAAGCTGATGGCCGATCGACAGACGGCGGCGGAATGTCAGCTGCAAATGGGGTTGCTCTACCGGTTGTTGAGCAATTTTGGCGCGGCGCGCGAACAACTCACGGCCAGTATCACACTGGCACAAGCGTCCGGCGAAGCACGCCAGCAAGCTCGCGCACTCAACGAGTTGGCCTGGTTGGAGCAGCTACAGGAAGAATATGCGATGGCGGCAATGCATGTTCAGCAAGCATTCATGCTATTAGAGGAGGATGATCCAGAAATTGCAATCTGCTATCGGGTGCAAGGGATGATTGCGCTCGGTCAAAAACAATGGCTAGATGCAGAGAGATACCACCGACGTGCCCTTGCACTCTTTGAGCAGCAGCAAGATCAACGTCGAATTGCCTGGAGCCTTCACAACCTTGCATACACATTGCATGAACAGCGGCAATATACCGATGCGATCGCACTTTATAAGCGGTCTGCTCAAATGCTATCCACGATTGGAGACAAATATCATCTGGGGATTGTGCTGTTAAATTTAGGGTTAACGCACACCGTTTTAGAGATATTCGAGGAAGCTATCAAATACTATTTAGAAGCGGAACTCATTCTACAAAAGCATCAAAACAAGTTGCATTTAGCAAAGTTATATACCAATTTAGGGTTAACCTTCTATTTTGCTCAACAATACAAAGAGGCGGAACAATCATTCAAACGAAGTATAGAGTTCTTTACTTCACTTCAAGACATAAGTTGGCGACTGAATGCGATGGATGGGTTAGCAATGACCTATTTGGCCCAAGGGGAAACTGGTGCCGCTCAATCCATTTTGCAACAGGCAATTGGTGATCTGCCAAAGATTCAAGGAAACGCGAGTTATACGTATTTACGTGAATCATTAAACAAGCATTGGCAGGATTCATGCTAACAGTTAGTCAGTAGATTGGATTACAACTCGCTCTCGACTCAATATAGACACTAAAAAGTCATATAGGTTCTGTTGACATCTGCGACTCACCAGTGAAGTACGCACATGATACATCATCCCCGTATAGTAGGATAAATTGAAATGCCAACAGACCCCAGAATGATCTTTAAAGACGCCATCGTATAACCTTCAAAAGATTTTACGCCAGGAAGTATCCTATATGAGCCGAGGGCGCAATATTTTATACTCCGTTAGCAACCACCACCACCA
This sequence comes from Caldilineaceae bacterium, assembly GCA_034432375.1. Lineage (GTDB taxonomy): Bacteria > Chloroflexota > Anaerolineae > Caldilineales > Caldilineaceae > JAHBVH01. The sequence continues at coordinate 31,386 of DAOUCA010000168.1, read as the reverse complement.
GCTAACTGGCATGCATGGGCGACAGATGTCCACATTGGGGACGAAGCGGCGGCGAAAAGACCGGCGAGCGCAAGGGCGAAGATCCAACGGCGGGTAATGTTCAGCTTATTCATGAAGTAGTCTCCTCAGATAGAATAGATAGAATAGATAGAATAGATAGAATTTAGTCTACTTTCACACGTTCGTCCGATGAGCAACGGTAAGTAGAGTGACCTATTGGTCGTTGTTTAGCTTTCATCAATTGCGCAATCGATGGCTCTAGTCTATCAGCCAAATGAGCTACTTGGTTGGACCTTTCTGACCAACTGGCTGGACAGGATGGTACAGCCTATCCAGATTTTTGGACGGATCAACAAACCGCTAGTAGCCATTCATTCGTCCCCCACTCTCATTCCCTCTCAGCTCTCTCGCAAAGGCTCTCACACTCCAATCACAAACGTTCACATTGCTCCAGTATGACTGACTGTACCCCCCTTCTCATGGCAAAATAACCCAAATCCAAGTAATTGGATGGCTTTAACGTGTGACAGATGGCGGCTTCTTGTGCGACATCGTGCCTAACATCAACCTGCACTGTTTGAACACTGTTCGCAATTAACAATGCGATTGCATGGACAAACAGCCTAAGCTTTATGGGTTGCCTAGGTATGGCAAGAGCAGTTCAGATCCCGCCGTAGCTGCGCCATGTCTACCCTGGTACGTACCAGATACTCTGCTCCATTTTGAATGACGGTGCGCAAAGGTCTCCTTGTCACGCCCACAGTTGAAATGTGGTGCGTACCACATTGGAAGGGTTACACCGGACGATCAAGTAGTCCTTCTCTGTAATCCCCCAAAATGGGACGCACCCGTTGAAATGTCGTGATTTAGACAAAAGGAGAAAACGTATATGTTTACTATGTCAACGGAGAAACGTGAAAGCAGCTTGGGTACCCACATTGCCCATCTCGTCCAGGCCCTTGCCCTCAAAAAGCAGTGGACCAAGGCTTATGCTACCCAATATATTGCTGATGCCGCCGGCTTTGGTGCAGACATCGTCTACAAATGGCGGCAAAATCGCTTAACGCCCTCGGATGATACGATCCTGATCCTGCTACAGATTGGCTGTACCGAAGCGAAGCTTCCGCGCACGTGGGGACAAGAGTTGGTGTCGGCAGCGCGCTATCCAGAAGCAGCAACAACTGTTGACGAACTCTGGCTGCCAGAGCCATTGTGCGAGATCCCCCACAATCTGCCCAAGCCAACCTATTCCCTCTTTATTGGGCGTCAGCCCCAGCAGCGTCGACTGTTGGCCTTATTGGGGCCAGAGAGTGCCGCCCCACTGATCATGATTGATGGCATTGGCGGGGTTGGCAAAACAGCGCTAATCGTCAAAACGGCCTATCAATGTTTGGCGGCCAGCACAGATCCGTCTGTACGCAACCCCGCGACAGAGAGTGCGTTCCCAACCTTCGCTATGATCATCTTTGTCTCTGCCAAGCAGAAGTATCTTACGGCGGATGGCATCCTGCCCCGCGCCTATGCACCCAATACGCTACGCGCGATTTACCGTGAAATCGCCTATATGTTAGAGCTCGATCTCACACACATTGCACTGGATGAGTTGCCGGGCCAGATACGCCATGCCTTGGGCCGACAGCGCACGTTGCTCATCGTTGATAATCTGGAAACGGTCGAGGACAAAGATCGGGTGCTGGCCTTTCTGTATGAGCTGCCGGCATCGGTCAAAGTAGTCGTGACGACACGCGAACAACGCTACTACACGCCGATTCAACTCGATTGTCTGACCCATGAAGAAGGCAGCGCACTGATTCGCCACGAATTGGCCCGCCAGCAGCTCCAGTTGAGCAAAAATGAGATCGAAGCGCTCTATCAGGGCACGGGCGGCATACCAGCAGCAATCATCTATGGCGTGGGGCAGTTAACCGCCGGCTGTGCCCTTGCCAATGTTTTGAAACGGCTGGCTGACCATGAGGGGGACATTGCACGGTTTTTCTTCCAGGATTCTGTAGCACCGTTGCGTGGCCGGCCCGCCCATCATTTGCTCATGGCAATTGCCCTCTTTACCCGACAGCCAGTCACCCACTTTGCCTTCCGCGTCGCTGGGCTTGATGAACGGCAGAGCAGCAGCAACGATGCAGAAGTACAACTATTGCGGCTTTCCCTGATTCACAGGCAAGACACCCACTTTATTATTCACCCCCTCACACGCGAATACACTCTTGCGGAATTATCGTCACAGGTGGAATTTGAACTGGCGGCGCGCAAGCGTTGGGTAGAGATTTATCGGGCATTCGCCGCTGAAGTAGGCGGAGTAGATTGGGGTGATTGGGTTGAACAGTATGCGCCGCTAGAAGCAGAGTGGGAGAACATCTACGCTGTGGTCGATTGGTGTCTCCACCGGCACCGCTATGAAGATCTCATCCACTTTTGGCAACATCTTTCTGGCTTTCTGCTGAACTATGGACATACCGATGATCACCTGTTGCTCCTACAATGGGTATGCCAGGAAAGCGAACGGCGTGGAGATTGGAGCAATCATGTAGAAGCACTCTATCAAAAAGCGCGCATGCTCATGGCAATGGGAATGGCAGACCAGATCCAAGAAGCCAATCAATTGCTGCAACAAGCATGGTCATTGCGCAGCCATGTCGATCCGGCATTGCAATCCTATGTGGCGGATGCACTGGCCGAATGGCATCTTGATAGACAACGCATGATCGATGCCCACTACTGGCTAGAGGCAGCGGCCTTATTGCTGCCGCAGATTGAGATCGAGCCCCGATTGCGTGTGCGCAAGCAGATCAATACGCTCTTTCAACGTGCAGTCTACCATGTAAAATCCGATCAGCTGACCGAAGCCCAACAGCTCTTTGGTGAGGTTCAACAGTTGTGCCAACAGATCGGTTGGATGCGGATCTACTATGATGCCCAGAAATGGCTAGCCGATCTGAAGATGCTCCCGTGCAATTTGCGTGAAACAGATCAACTCTTACAGGAAGGGCTTCACGCCGGCGAACGGAACTGCGATCACCAGTATAGCGCTGCCGACAAACGCGCTTTAGCCAATCTTGTCCACCAGCAAGGAGGGGGGCGTGCTGCCCAGCAATGGTGTGGTGAGACGGCAGCAACCGTCGAGCAGATAGGCACGCGCAAAGATACCCAGACGCGGTGCGCGGAGACGTTACAAACTACACCCGTTTAATTGCATAATCAGTCGTAGGTGTGGTACACTCTCTCCAGCAGAATTTGGAGAGGTCGCATAGTCCGGCTGAGTGCGCGCGTCTCGAAAACGCGTAGGGTTTACGCCCTCGAGGGTTCAAATCCCTCCCTCTCCGCCATTAGAGCAGCCTGGTATTAATTACACCAGGCTGCTCTTTTTTTGGTTTACCCATCTGTCACTGTGGATGACTCCCTCAACTTGCACGAGCTTTGCAAAATCCTTGTCAGCGGTTTGTCTATATTCGGAACCTATCGCACGATCAGCAATCCGCATTCGTGTTATAGTACGTTACGTTAGAGAGCGTTGACAGCGCGCGCTAACGTTTTGCCGGGACAATCACGGGCATCGCAACAAATGGCAACCGACACCCTATCTTGAGAGGAGATTCTACATGGATCGCATTTATGTAATGGAGCTAGTCCGCTCATTCCAAGTTGGCATGATGACACGTCGCGAGTTTACCAGAAAAGCAACCACGGCGTTGGGCTCTCTGGCCGCGGTTGATCTGCTCTTAGCTGCCTGTCAACCGATTCGCCCCGAGGCGGCACGGCCCGTTACCGAGCCGGCCGGCACAATACCAGTGGCGGAACCGCAGGTGGCAGGGCTGACGACTAGCATGGTCGACTATGAAGATAGTGACGGCGAAACGTTGATGGGTTATCTGGCGCGCCCGGAAGGAGACGAAGCACGGCCGGGTATTATTGTGCTACAGGAATGGTGGGGACTCGATGAGCATATTAAAGATGTCACTCGTCGTGTGGCCGCAGCGGGTTACGTAGCCTTGGCACCCGATCTCTATAAAGGTGTTGTGGCTACCGAGCCAGATGAAGCACGTAAGCTGGTGATGGAACTTGATATGGCCGAAGCAGTCAATGAAATTCAACGTGCCATTAATTATCTGCTTGAACAACCCTATACCGCAGGCGAAAAAGCGGGAATTGTTGGCTTCTGTATGGGGGGACGGTTAGTGCTGATGACGGCGTTGCAATCCGAAAATTTGGGCGCGGCTGTTGCCTTTTACGGCTCACCCATCGACCCAGCCCAAGCTGCTGATTTTAAAGCACCTTTGCTTGGACTCTATGGCAGTGAAGATAGTGGCATTCCCGTCGATGCGGTGAACGCCATGAGCGAGGCACTGTCCGAAGCTGGTGTCGAGAACGAAATTCATGTGTATGAAGGCGCAGCCCATGCCTTCTTTAATGACACCCGCGACAGCTACAACGCCGACGCCGCAACCGATGGCTGGCAGAGGACCCTCTCTTGGTTCAGCAGCCACCTCGGTTGAGAGACCTACCGAAATTCGACTAGGTTCTGTTGACATTTGGGTTTTGCAGTTTTGCAGGGTTAAAACCCTGCGCTAACAGCGAGAAGCCGCCTCAGCGGCTAGGAATTTAGCCGCTGAGGCGGCTTCTCGCTGTTATACTGAAATCAGAATGGGAACCAGAGTTTTGAACTTGTAGGGGCAGTGCCTCGCGCCTGCCCAAAGTGGGTACCCGCAAGGGGCAACCCTTACGCGAAAACTCCGCTTTTCAACTTGACTTGAGTATAGACGGCCAATTCTATTGGCTGTTTTTAGCAAATGTCAACAGGCCTAGATAAAGTTCAAGCAGTCTTTAGAAAACTGATCCACGAAGGGGAAAACGGAGGCTGAGCTCGTCGAAGCCGGAACTTGTCAACGTGAGGCGTCTCAACTGCTTCGAGAGAAGCCGCTGAGATGGCTGCTCATTGTTCGTTGTTCGTTATTTCGTTGTTCGTTGCGGGTTTTAAGATGGGTTGACGAAACCCCCACTGCTCAATCTGCTCTTGAAGATGTCATGGCGACGGCACCTCGCACCGAGTAAAATCTCTCGATAGTAACGCTGAATTGGATGGATACAACTTTCGATGTACACTGAGCAGCGCTTTGTTGGTGATGCGCTCAGTTGTGCCAGCGGCGTGTTATGTGGGACCGCCATTTTTTGCGTCACCCAGCGATTGTGAGCTATGCAATTCGCCTATTTTCGGTTGCTTCCAACCTATCGACAACCCCTCTTGCACGCTATTAGATTTGCGGCACTACTGGTCGTTGCTCTGCCCCTCATCTTTCTTCCCTTACGGACATTGGCGTTACTAACCGCAACGGCAAGCCTCTTCTTTATCGCAGTACGGCGACCTTGGCTTATCTGGGTGGCCCTCGGCCTGTTGCTGCCCGTGAGCAGTGCCATTGTGTTGGGACCAATCCATCTGACGGACCTGCTCCTTATGGGCGCTTTGGGACTTTGGTTTGTCGACGGTGTCCGCCGCCGCAGCTTATCCATACAGCCGACAGGGTTACTGCTACCCCTTAGTCTCTTTGCCGGTGTGCTCTATCTTTCGCTGCTACAGGCAACTAATCTGATTGAAGCGGCGACAGAGCTATTGAAATGGGTACAGTTTGCGCTAATCCTATTGATCCTGCCTGCGATGGTGCCACGCCAAGCCGCGCGCTGGGTACAGGCCGGGTTACTGTGCGGTGCAGTCAGTCAGGCGATCCTCGGCATCTATCAATTTATCTTTCGCATCGGCCCAGAATGGTTTATCATCATGGGCCGCTTTATGCGTGCCAGCGGCAGCTTTAGCCAACCGAATCCCTACGGTGGCTATTTGGGGCTCACGCTGCCAATTGTCCTGAGTTTGATGGTATGGGCACTGCACCAACTTTGGCAGCAACGCCAACGATTGGCAGGTGACTTGGTGCTGTGGAGCCTCTTCTATAGCAGCGCGACCGGCTTGATCGCCGCAGGAATATTTGCCAGTTGGAGCCGGGGTGGCTGGCTTGGTGCCATTGGTAGTACGGCCGTTGTTTTATTTGGACGCAGCCGAAAAGCGGCACAATGGGGCGGCGTAACAGTGTTGCTACTGTTGAGCGCGTTGCTTGTTGGCGTCGTTCAACCACACAGTATCCCCGCGCCGATTGCCGAACGGTTCCAGGAGATCCCCGCCTACTTCGGGCTGACCGATCTGCTACACCAGCCGGTGACCAACGAGAACTTTGCCATTATCGAGCGGCTAGCCCATTGGGAAGCCGCAATTCGCATGTGGGAACGTGCGCCTTGGTTGGGCATTGGCCCAGGCAACTATGCGACGATCTATCCCGAAGTCAACCTGCCGCGGTGGGAAGAAGCGCTGGGACACGCCCACAATATTTATCTCAATACCTTGGCCGAGAGTGGTCTCTGGGGCTTCTTTGCGTATCTATTGCTTTGGGGCGCAATCCTCATCCACCTCCAGCGTGGGCACAAGCGAAACGGGGTGAGAACAGAGCCAACAGAGCTGATTGCCAAGGAGCGGGAAGAGAGTTGGGCCGATGCGTTGCGTATTGGTCTCATCGGCATGGTCTGCCACTTGAGTATCCACAACTTTTTTGATAATCTATTTGTTCAAGGAATTTATTTGTACATTGCACTCTGGCTAGCGACCGCAGAAACGGTCTATATCGCGCAGGCCAATCGCTACACCCATTTACCTTTGCCGAATAGGAGTATTCGTTGAGCATTCACCAGGCGCGAGCCTTTGTTCAGTCCAATCGTGGGGAAGTCAAACTCTTTGTGAAATTTGCAGCCGTCGGGGTGGCGGGGGCACTGACGCACTTTACCATTTTCAACGTGCTGCTACAATTGCTACGCTTTAGCACCTACATCGCCAATACATTTGGTTTTAGCGCAGCTGTGATCCAAAACTTTTTGCTCAATCGCACATGGACCTTTGCAGAAAAACGCGGACGCAACGCTAGTTCACAGTTGCTGCAATTCACCGTTGTCAGCCTGTTGGGCCTTGTAATCAACATGGGGGTGTTGGCAGCTGTGCGCTACACACTCATGCCCTTCTGGCAACAACTTTTTGAGAGTCAACCGCAGACAGCCGCACTGGTCGGCGATAATTTTGCCCTCGCCGCCGCCATTGGCATTGTGATGTTCTGGAATTTTGCCATCAATCGGCTTTGGACCTTTCGGCGTTGATGACGCTTGCAAGAAGGATGACACACCTACTGCTCCCACCAAACTCATGACTTCCGACAGAATCACGCTCGCCATCGACTATACCCCTGCGATTCGCCAACGCGAGGGGATTGGGCGCATTATCCGTGGGCAAGTGGCTGCCCTCTGTCACCGTTGTCCCTCCTGGGATATTCGCCTCTTTGTCGTTGGTCCTGTTGGCGCGCAAGATCAGGCCGACGCGCCGCGTCCGCTCCACACCACCCCCATCAGCGAACGCAACATGGTTCGGCTCTGGCATCGGCTCAATCTACCATTCCCCAAGATTGAGCGCTTTACCGGTGGCCCACTTGACCTCTTCCACGCCACCGATTTTGTCCTGGCTCCGAATCATGCCCGCTACCAACTGGTCACCGTCCATGATCTGGCGTTCCTCTTCTATCCGGAAGCAGCCATGCCCAGCCTACAGCGCTATCTCCATGTGGTCGTGCCACGCAGCGTTCGGCGTGCCGATCATCTACTCGCCGACAGTATGCATACGGCCCGCGATTTACAAGAGCAGTGGCAGATCCCCGCGGAACGGATCACCGTTGTCTATGGCGCAGTCGACCACGAACATTTTCAACCGGTCCAAGATGAGCATCAATTGCAGAGAGTGCGGCAGCTCTATGGCCTTGGGGATCGGCCCTTTCTCTTGGGCTTGAGCACACTCCAACCGCGCAAGAACTTTGCCCGCCTGATCGAGGCCTTTGCACTTGCCAAAGCGGAAGCCCAACTGCCCCATCGGCTGGTCATTGGCGGTGGCAAAGGCTGGCTTTACGCAGAAATTTTTGCCAAAGTCGAGGCACTTGGACTTCAGCATGATGTGCTTTTTCCTGGGTTTATTGATGACGCTGATCTGCCCGCCCTCTATAGCGCTGCAACATTTTTTGCCTATCCCTCCTTATATGAAGGCTTTGGTCTGCCACTTTTAGAAGCACTGGCCTGTGGTACACCGGTTCTAACCGCGGACAACTCCAGCCTACCCGAAGCCGGTGGTCCTGGCGCACTCTATGTGCAGGCGACCGATGTCACAAGCATTGCAGAGGGGATCGTCAAAATGGCCACCGATGGTACTTTGCGCCAAACATTGCGTAGCGCTGGCCGTGCCCATGCCCAAACCTTTACCTGGGATCGGAGCGCACAACAGCTACACCATGCCTACGAAAGGCTCTTAGCGAGATGACAAACAACCCATTGCAAACAGCGTCGCAGCTACCGGCGCGCACTGTGGCCGAGACGGCGCAGACCGTTACACTCTTTACACAGCCTGAACATTCCAACAGCCTGGGCAACGTTCACGGCGGTGTTGTTCTAAAATTGTGTGACGAATGTGGCGGCATTATTGCCGCGCGCCACGCGCGACGGCCAGCCGTCACGGTGACAGTCGATAGCGTCAATTTTCATCGTCCCGTTGTCTTGGGCCAGCTTCTATCGGTTCATGGACACATCACTTGGGTTGGGCACACGAGCATGGAAGTGGAGCTACGTGTAGAAACGGAAAATCTACTGACTGGCGAAGTGACCCATACCAACAGTGCCTACTTTGTCTATGTGGCCCTCGACGAAGCGCGCAAACCAACCACCGTACCCCGCCTCCTCTTACAAAGCGATGAAGAGCGCCGCCGCTTTGCCGAAGGGGAAACGCGCCGGCAAGCCCGCCTTGCCCGTCCAGAACGGAGTTAAACCAACTGGGGTTAGCTTAAATAACGAAAATTTTGACAGCACTGTAAGCCAAGGCTATAATGATATGGTTTGCGTTTGTCCACTTGTTGCTAACAAGGCTGAAACTGACCAAGAAGCGCTACAAAATCTATTCAATAGGACTTATGCAGTTCTCTGGTTTCGATTTGCAGAAATGCACGCTACCTAACCGGCAAACTGCGTAAGTCCTGTTCAAAATATTTAGCTGTGTTGCAGTGGGAACAGGGAATTTTTGCATAGATACAAAAAATCGGTCTCTTCCTCTTGCAGAAATTTGCAGGTAGATTAACGTACAATTCACCATTTTGACTCAATTTTACCAGATTCATCAGATATCGTTTTCCGTTTTTTCGATCGATCATCGTTGACACGATTCCGCCGTTGGAGTACGGATTGCTTATGCGCAACAATACCATTTCTCTTGTCGTTGTAATTTTGCTGGCCCTGGCAGCACTCTATATTGTCTTGCCAGTTGATCACCCTGCTTGGCTGGAACGCTCACTCTCGCGCGACGCCAATGCGCCCCATGAATTGATGGACCTGAAGTTAGGGCTCGATTTGCAGGGGGGCACCCAGGTGTTGTTGGAATCCGATCTTGCCGATGGTGTGGCCTTGCCAGATGGGGCCATGAGTACAGCCAAGTCGATTGTAGAAAATCGGGTCAATGGTCTTGGTGTCGCCGAAGCGGTTGTGCAAAATCAGGGTGACACCCGCATCATCGTGGAATTGCCCGGTGTGCGCAATCCCGACCAAGCGGTAGAAACATTGCGCTCAACAGGCCAATTGGAATTTGTTGATCCGGCTGGTGCAACATTGCGCCAAGGCATGATTATTAACACCTCCAATCACCCAGATGCAATCCAGAAGGCCCAAGCCGGCGGCTTGACCGATGCTGCTTCGATCCCCTATCCGGATCAAGTCTTCCAAACAGCGATGACCGGTGATGTCCTCAGCAATGCCGTTGCTTCGCCAGATAAGTATAATAATTGGCAGATCAATTTTGGGCTCACCAGTGAAGGTGGCACAGCCTTCTTAAACTTCACAAGCAGCCATATTGGTCAGCCCATGGCGATCGTACTCGATGGTCGTGTTCTTTCAGCTCCAACGATCAATGCCGCCATTGGTGACAACGGTGTGATTACCGGTCAATTTACACAACAGGAAGCAGAATCTCTTGCCATTCAGATGCGTTACGGTGCGTTGCCGGTGCCCTTAAAGGTTGTTGACATTCGAACAATCGGTGCTAGCCTAGGTCAAGATTCAGTGTCACGCAGTTTGCGAGCCGCAATCATTGGCTTAGTTGCTGTGATCATTTACATGCTGGTACTTTATCGACTTCCGGGCTCTTTGGCCTCCGTTGCATTGCTCTGCTACATCGTCTTTAACTTAGCGATTTACAAATTAATCCCCGTCACACTAACGTTACCCGGTATTGCTGGATTTATTCTCTCCATCGGTATGGCGGTCGATGCCAATATCCTGATCTTTGAACGCTTCAAAGAAGAGATGCGCGCTGGTCGATCGCTACGCTTGGCCGTTGAAGCCGGCTTTAGCCGAGCATGGCCAGCGATTTGGGACAGCAACCTCTCGACCCTGATTACCTGTGCCGTCCTCTTCTGGTTTGGCAACACCTTTGGGGCCAGCACCGTCAAGGGCTTTGCAATTACACTGGCCGTTGGGGTTCTGCTCTCCATGTTCTCAGCGGTCTTTGTCACCCGCACTTTTATGCGCTCAACCTTCACCAATGCGGCGCAGAAGTCTCTCGGTTCGCGCAATCTACTTGGATATTAACTCACTGAAGGAAATTTCTTATGTTCCGTATTGTTGAACGACGTGGCTGGTATTTCGCATTTTCGATTATATTGATGTTGCCAGGCATTATCTATATGATTTGGTCCCTCTCGACACAAGGCCACTTGCTACCTTTGAGCATCGACTATACCGGCGGTACGCTGTGGGAGATGCGCTTTAACGAAGCACAAAAACCTGTTGATGTACGCCAGGTTTTTGTTGAAGCGGGCTACCCCGATACGATTGCTTTTACGGTAGAAGATGACCGGACGATTCAAGTAAAGTTCAAAAACATTGAAACTGCTGACAAAGAGCCCCTTCAGGCGGCACTGGTTCAACGTTTTGGGGAATTTGAAGAGCGCTCCTACCGCAGCATTGGCCCCACCATCGGGGGTGAAGTTAGCCAGGCAGCCGTGATTGCCGTACTTGTGGCCTCGGCTTTGATTCTGGCCTACATCGCGTTTGCATTCCGCCAAGTAGCCCACCCGGTCCGTTTTGGCGTCTGTGCCGTGATCGCCTTGATTCACGACACATTGGTCATTATCTCCTTCGCCTGTGTCATGTATCTGATTGCCGGCTGGGAGATCGACGCGCTCTTCTTAACGGCGGCGCTTACGGTGATCGGCTATAGCGTCAACGACACAATTGTGGTCTTTGATCGCATTCGTGAAAATTACCGACGCTATCGCAGCGAAGGTTTAACCTCCCTAGCCAACCGCAGCATCATCGAAACAGCGCAACGCTCTTTAGGCACCCAAATCACCACGTTGCTCTCCTTGGTGGCGATCCTGGTGCTGGGTGGCGCAACCCTGCAACAATTTGTGGCAGTGCTCATTGTCGGCATCATTTCGGGAACCTATAGCTCGATCTTCAACGCCACTGCACTATTGGTGGCTTGGGAAGAACGCTCCATTTTCCCGCGCACCACGACCCCAACCGCCAATGGGGGACAGGCAGCTCTAGCTTAAACAACGGCATAGCGATACAAATAATAGAGAGAAAAAAGTGGCGAAGCGCTAGTCGTTTCGCCACTTTTTTCTGTCACTTGTCACCCCACCCCCAGCCCCTCCCCGACATCAGGGAGGAGAGTAATTGCTCCTCCCTTGCTTGCGGGGAGGTTGGGCCCAAGGGGCACCTTGGATGGCTGAAAGTTACCCTTGTTCCTTGATATAGACCAGCGGTCGGCGGTGACACACTTTACTGGAGATGAACCTATGCGTGCACTCGTACTTACAGATAATGGTCCTCGGTTACGTCATGATTATCCTACTCCAGAGCCCAAAGCAGGAGAGGCATTGATTCGCGTTACGCTGGCGGGCATCTGCTCCACTGATCTGCAATTAATCGCCGGTTATAAGGGAGGCTACCGCGGGGTGCTTGGCCATGAATTTGTGGGGACGGTCGTTGCGGCACCTGATCATGAAGAATGGCTGGGACAACGCGTGGTGGGGGAACTCAATGTGGGCTGTGGCCACTGTACCCTCTGTCGGCAAGGACTGGGCAAACATTGTCGAGCGCGCCAGAGCTTGGGCATCATTGGTCTCGATGGGGCCTTTGCCGACTATCTGCTGCTACCCATCGCCAATCTACATACCCTATCAGCCATCACAGCTACCAACCCTAACCTCTCCGACGAAGTCGCGGTCTTTGTTGAACCGACCGCAGCCGCCTTACAAATTCTAGAGCAGTTGTCCTTACGGCCATCGACGCGCGTCTACCTGTTGGGCAGCGGTCGGCTTGGGCTGCTTGTTGCGCAGATCCTGGCCCTGGTCGGCTGTGATCTGACGGTGATTAGTCGTACGCCCGACAAATTGCAACTGCTAACAGAACTGGCGTTGCCGCTACAGACCTATGCAACCAGCCAAAAGACCCTCGATCCGCTTCTTGCAAACCCTGCCGAAGTCGTCATCGATGTGACAGGTTCACCCGATGGCTTTGCGCTGGCACGCGCCCTGGTTCGCCCTGCCGGCACCATTGTCCTCAAAAGCACCTTTGCTGGTAACTTGCCCCAATTCGATTTGAGCTCGCTTGTGGTCGATGAGATTACATTGCTGGGCAGTCGCTGTGGCCCCTTCCCCCCGGCGATCCGCCTGCTAACAAGTGGCCTAATCCACGTTCAACCCCTGATCCACGCTTGTTATTCACTCGACCAAGCGCAAGAAGCGCTACGTGCAGCAGCCCAACCAGCCATCATCAAGGTATTGCTTAAAATGAATGAGTAACCAGGCGCACAGCCGCAAATGCAGCAGATACAGGTTAATGGCACTTTGCACAGATGCGTTATGTCCGATAGAATGGTACTATACGTCAACCAATTCGCGATGAGTCTTACAAATGATGTTGCTCCGCCAGGGAATACCAACTGAGGGAATACCAACTGAGGGAATACCAACGGTTAAGACCGTGCCAACCACCAGCCCAATTTGGTGGTTGTTGTTAATTGCCTTCCCACTCTTAGTTGGCTTCGGTCCACCGCGGCTGCTCGATCAGGTCTATACACCCTCGCAGCAGATTGGTGTAGGTGAAACGAAAGCATGGTTGGAGCTCAACCGACCACCAGCGCTATCAGCCGCAGCTTATCTGCTCTATGACAGCGATGCGGACCGTGTGCTCTTTGCCCACAACAGTGGTGCAGCGTTGCCCATCGCCAGCCTGACGAAGTTAATGACGGCGTTGCTCGTGCTTGAGCGCGCTGATCTACAGGCTGAAGTTGTCATACAGGCGAGCGACCTCGTTGGTGGTACGGCAATGCAATTGGTGCCTGGTGAGCTGATTACGGTCGAAGAGCTGCTTTGGGGGATGTTGATCCCCAGTGGCAACGATGCCGCAACAGCATTGGCACGGTATTTGTCAGGCTCGGTAGATGCGTTTGTCGCAGAGATGAATACGCGGGCGGTAGCCTTGGGATTGCGTCAGACGCACTTTGTCAATCCCCATGGGCTTGATGCGGATGGACATTTGAGCAGCGTCAACGATCTGCTGATCTTGGTACGACACAACTGGGACTATCCGCTCTTTCGGCAGATCGTCTCCACCCAACAGATCAACGTCAATGGACATCTGCTGCAGAATACGAATCAGCTACTTGGCACGGTTGCAGGTGCGAATGGGGTCAAGACCGGCACAACCGATGCCGCTGGTCAATGTCTGGTGGCGGGCATCCAACAAGATGGCCACCAGATCTTCGCGATCATTCTCGGCAGTAGCGATCGCTATCGCGACGCCCAGACGCTCTACGATCGGTACCGCGAAGATTACCGGTGGGTGACGGGCGATCCGGGTCAGTTTTCGATCCTCGATCGACTCTATGATGCCAATGGCCGTCTCTGGTATTTGCGGTCAACAGCAGCACCCCCGACGGTCTTTCTACCCGTGGTTCGGGGCGGGCAGCTTTATGCATATCGTCATCTCGATCAACTCGCTGCGCAACCGTGGCAAGCGGGCATGCAAGTTGGTGTCGTCGAATGGCATTTGGGTGATGTAGTTGTCGGCACCCAGCCACTTTATCTTTGGTAATAACTCTTATGGCAGAAGAACGTTTACAAAAAATCTTAGCAGCCGCCGGTGTCGCCAGTCGGCGCGCCTGTGAACAGTTGATCACCGAAGGGCGTGTTCAAATTAATGGGCAGACCGTGACTGAGCTTGGTACCAAGGTTGACCCTGAATTGGCGCAGTTGAGTGTCGATGGCAAACCCGTTCATCTGCCCAAACGTCACGTCTATATCAAACTACATAAACCGCGCGGGGTGCTTGGCGATATCGGTGGGGAAACAGATGGGCGGCAAACAGTCGCCGATCTGCTGCCACCAGAGATGCGGCGGCTCTTTCCGGTTGGTCGCTTGGATCTACACAGCGAAGGGCTGGTTTTAATGACGGATGATGGGGCCCTCGCCCATCGTCTAACGCACCCACGGTTCGAGCATACCAAGACCTATTATGTGCTTGTGGAACGTGTACCAGAAGCAGCAGCTTTGGCCCAGTTGCGGCAAGGGGTCGATCTGCCCACGGGACGCAGCGCGCCCGCACAAGTGCGTGTGGTGACGGCACTGCCCGCTGAGCTCCAGCTCAGTAAAGGGCCCACCGAAGGCGTTTGGCTCGAAATTATTCTACGTGAGGGCAAAAAGCGTCAGATTCGCCACATGACAGCCGCGATTGGCTATCCCACCTTGCGTTTGGTTCGTTGGTCGATTGGCCCATTGACACTGGGGCAATTAAAGCTACGTGAACAGAAGCCCCTGACACGCGGCGAGATCGCGGATCTCCAGAAGCTGACCGACATTGTCCCGACGCCGCCACACGACCGACGGCATACAGACGAGAGAGAGAGCCGACGCAATACGCGGTCGGCCAAAGGGCAATCCGATCGAACCAACCGCGGACGTACAAATAGTGGGGAACGCGCAAACAGCAGCAATCGTACCAATCGAAGCACACAGACTTCATCCCATTCTACTAACTCGGCGCAACGAGTAAAACGGCATCCATCGCGTCGGCAGGATTAAGAACCTGTCCGTAAATTCGGTTGTGGCCCAGCGGGAACAGAGAATTTACGGATAGACTCTAAGCACCGGCAGGAGATAGACTGTTATTTGCGCTGGAAAGCACAGAGATCATGGAAGAACAGCAAGACTCGATCATCCCAGCAGGAGAGACAACCAGTAACACCGATCTCCTAGAAGAAAAACAGGGAGAAGGGGAGAAAAGCGACAAGCTACCCAATCTGAGCACGGCCTATTTGGCGGCAGAAATCAAAATAATCCGCAACATGCGGCCGGCAATTATTGCGATCGATGGCCCTGCCGGTGCTGGCAAGAGTACGATTGGGCACGAGTTGGCGCGACTTCTCGACTTTCTCTTTTTTGATACTGGTATTATGTATCGCGCCGTAACCTGGGCAGCATTGGAAGAAGGGCTCAATTTGCAAGATGCCACCCTCGTTGGGGAGTTGGCG
This sequence comes from Caldilineaceae bacterium, assembly GCA_034432375.1. GTDB lineage: Bacteria > Chloroflexota > Anaerolineae > Caldilineales > Caldilineaceae > JAHBVH01. The sequence continues at coordinate 15,725 of DAOUCA010000168.1, read as the reverse complement.
CGTACGATTGAGATCACGGTCGTGCCGGTCGCCGAGGAGGAGCAGAGCGAGCTTATCGGCGGCATCTACTGCCACGTCCACATTGATGGCTTGGAGGTAACCGCACAGTTGCGGTCGCCAATGATTGAACGCAATGTTTCAATCATCAGCGCTCATCCCCAGGTGCGCGAAGCCTTGTGTGAACAACAACGGCGCATTGGATTGCACTATGGCTCAGGCAATGCGGAAAAGGGGGGGATCGTCATGGCTGGGCGGGACATTGGCACTGTCGTTTTGCCCGATGCACCATTGAAAATTTATATGGTGGCAAGCTTGGCCGAACGCGCCCGGCGCCGCTTTTGTGAACAGCGCAAGAAGGGCAAAACGATTACGCTTTCGCAGGTATTGTATGAGATCGAAACACGCGATGCGCTGGACAGTCAACGGGCCCTCTCGCCACTGCGCCCTGCCGATGATGCGATTGAGGTTGATACCTCCCAGATGGGTACAGCCGAGGTCCTAGAGACGCTGTTACTGCTGGCCTCCGACCAAATCTTAATTGACTAGATGAACGATTGACTAACGTATGGATGATGATTGCATGGCTTCTTCCTCTTTGCGACAACAAGCAGACCAAGCGCAGAGTGCCTTGACACGCGAGCAGAAACTGGATCTCTATTATTGGATGCGTTTGACACGTACGCTTGATGAGATGGCGGTGGCACTTTGGAAACAAGGGCGCGGCGTGGGCGGGATGTTTAGCCAACGCGGCCACGAGGCGATCAGTGTTGGCAGTGGCTATGCCCTAGCCCCCAATGATGTGGTGGCACCGATGCACCGTGACCACGGCTGCTACATGTTGCGCGGCTTGACGCCACGGCGTATCATGGGCAACCTGCTGGCGCGGGTCACGGGCGTTTCGCGCGGGCGCGATGCGAACATGCACGGCGTGGGTGATCTCAATTTCAACCTCATTGGCTTTATCAGCCACCTGCCCCAATCACTGCCTGTGGCTCTGGGCGCAGCGATGAGCTTTACTTATCGCCAGGAAGCGCGGGTTGCCATGACCTACATCGGCGACGGCTCGACGAGCGAGGGGCTTTTCCACGAGACGCTGAACATGGCAGCGCTTTACAACGCGCCCTTTGTACTCATTGCGGAAAACAATCAGTATGCCTACTCAACCCCCGTGGCACAACAGATGCCAGTGCAAGATATTGCGGCGCGGGCGGCGGCTTATAACATGCCTGGGGTGATTGTCGACGGCAATGATGTTGAAGCAGTATATACAGTGACGAAAGCAGCAGTCGAGCGGGCGCGTGCCGGTGGTGGGCCAACGCTAATTGAAGCCAAAACCATGCGCATGATGGGGCATGCCATTCACGATGGTGCCGAATATGTGCCACGCGAACTATTGGCCGAGTGGGAAGCGCGCGATCCAGTTCACATCTTTGCCAAACGGTTGATCAGCACCGAAGTCGCCGATCAGATAGAACTCGATGAGATCAACCAGCGTTGCACCGTCGAGATCACTGATGCCATCGACTTTGCCGAGGCCAGTCCCTTCCCTGCTGCCGAAACCGTCACCGAAGGAGTCTACGCGCCATGAGCATCGCAGAAGCAGTGAAGCAAGCGCCCAAAGTAGGAAGCAACTTTGGGTTTACTGATAATGAAGCGACCGCCGCCGATCAGGAAGCGCGCCAACTCACCTACATCGCCGCGATTAGTGAAGCCCTGCGCGAGGAGATGCAGCGCGATCCGAATGTGTTGCTTATGGGGGAAGATATTGGCGGCAGCTTTGGGGGGGCCTTTAAGGTGACCAAAGGCTTTGAGGAAGAGTTTGGGGCGGCGCGCGTGCTCAACATGCCCATGGCCGAGTTGGCCTTTGTGGGCGCGGCGACGGGCATGGCGCTCATGGGGTTGCGGCCGGTGATCGAGATGCAATTCGCCGACTTTATTACGACGGCTTTTGACAGTATTGTGCAATATGCGGCCACCAATTACTATCGTTGGCTTGGTGCCGTACCGTGGGTGATCCGCGCACCGAGCGATGGCGGCCTGCGTTCCGGCCCATTCCACAGCCAAAATCCAGAAGCATGGTTTGCCCACGCGCCAGGCTTAAAGGTCGTTGCGCCCGCAACCCCCGCCGATGCCAAAGGATTGATGATCGCCGCCATTCGCGACAACAATCCGGTGATCTACTTTGAGGCAAAACCGCTCTACCGTTCGATCAAAAGCTACGTGCCTGCCGGGGAATATGTCGTACCCTTGGGCAAAGCACACATTGCCCGATCGGGCGAGGATCTCTCGATTATCACCTATGGCGCACAGGTACGCGAAGCATTGGCCGCAGCGGCCACTTTGGCCGAGGAAGGGATCAGTGTCGAAGTGATCGATCTGCGCACGCTAAAACCACTCGATACTGAAACGGTGCTGGCCAGCGCTCGCAAAACGGGCAAAGTCCTGGTCGTGCATTCGGCAAACCAGCTCTTGGGCATTGGTGCGGAGATTGTCTCCCTGATTGCCGACGAAGCGTTTGAATGGCTCGATGCGCCTGTCCGTCGCCTCGGTGGGCTCGATGTGCCGGTGCCCTTTAGCCCGACCCTTGAAGATGCCTATCGCCCGGATGCAACCAAGATCAGCCGCATGGCCCGCGAATTGGCGGCATTTTAACGATGCTGAAACTCGCGACCCTCTGTTATGTACGCGCCAACGGCAAAACCTTGATGTTACATCGCATCAAGAAAGCGAACGATATGCACGCCGGCAAATGGAATGGGCTTGGCGGCAAATTTTTACCAGGGGAAAGCCCCGAGGCTTGTGCAATTCGCGAAGTTGAGGAAGAGAGTGGCCTGGTGATGCAACAGCCAGTGCTGCGCGGAATTCTGACCTTCCCCGGCTTTCCCAGCGGGCAACGGGCAGCGTGGGCCGCCGATGATCCCCGTCACCACGACCCCAATCTCGATGATTGGTACACTTTTGTCTTTGTGGCTGACAGCTTTCACGGTGAGTTGATCGATTCCGATGAAGGGGTGCTAGCCTGGATCGATGATGCGCAACTCTTCGATCTCAACCTATGGGAGGGCGATCGCATCTTTTTGCGTTGGCTAGCTGGGGAAGCCTTCTTTTCTGGGCGCTTTGTCTATGTCGATGGCCTCTTGCAGGAGCACGATGTCCTCTTTTACCAGGGCGGCCAGGTGGTGCCACCGCCGATCGCGAAGACTTCGGCCAGGACTTCGACCAGGACTTCAACCGTGTCGACCCATCAACCGGTCTATTCACCGGTTGATGATACTTATTGCTGGGTGTGCAACGGCGCGGTAACCAAACGTCATTGCAAAATCGTCTGTCAGATCTGTGGGTTCACACGGGATTGCAGCGATCCTTAGGTGCCCCCTCTCTAACCCCTCCCCCTCTCTAACCCCCCCCCACTTGCGAGAGAAGGGAACTAGACTCCCCTCTCCCAGGCTGGGAGAGGTCCCCAGAGGGGTCCCAGGGGTGAGGGCCTAAACCACCACAAACTGCGTCACACTGTACTACCCCGTACGAACACAATAGCAACAAAAGAAAGTCACTTATGAGTCTTATGCGGATTATGGATGTGGCAACAGCAGAAGCAACGATTCTGCGCCGAGCGGCCTGGGATGAATGGCAGGTGCCCGATGCAATGCTCGACAAAAACATTGCCCTCTTTGGCGAGCGGATTGGTCCAGATGAAGCGGTGCGCCGGATCCTGGCCGATGTTCGCCGACGAGGTGACGCGGCACTGATTGAATGGACCGAGCGGCTTGACCGTGTAACGCCACAGGTGCTCGTTATCACAGCTGATCAGATCAAAGATGCCTACACGAAAATCTCTTCGGAGTTAGTCGAAGCCATGCGATTGGCAGCCACACGCATCGAACAGTTCCATCGCGGGCAGCCAACCTTGCAATGGCTCCAGGAAGGACCGGAAGGGTTATTGGGGCAACTGGTACGTCCGATCCCTCGTGTGGGCATCTATATTCCCGGCGGCGAAGCACCTTTGTTCAGTTCCCTGCTGATGACGGCCATTCCAGCCAAGGTGGCGGGTGTGCCGGAGCTTGTCGTGATCTCGCCCCCGCAGCGGGAGAGCGGTCTGCCCCACCCCACCACCATCGTGGCCGCGGATATTGCCGGCGTCGATGCCATCTACGTGGGGGGCGGCGCGCAGGCAATCGGCGCGCTTGCCTTTGGTACCGCGACGATCCCGTGCGTAGACAAAGTTTGTGGGCCAGGCAATCTTTTTACCACCCTGGCCAAACGCCAGGTCTTTGGCATCGTCGGCATTGAAGGGTTACCCGGCCCTACCGAAACCTTGGTCATTGCCGATGCCAACGCCGATCCGCAACTGGTCGCCGCCGATCTGTTGGCACAAGCCGAACATGATGTTTTGGCCAGTGCAATTTTACTCACCCCTAGCCAATCGATGGCAGAACAGGTGCAGGCGGCGGTGATGGCACAATTAGAAGAGTTGGGGCGGGCCGAGGTGATTGTGAAATCGCTAGCCCGGGGCAGCGGTATCGTGGTTACAGAAAGTTTAGAACAATCGCTTGGGTTGGCCAATCAATATGCGCCGGAACATCTCTGCCTGCTCGTGGATCAGCCCATGCGCTACCTTGATCAGATCAAGAATGCCGGCGGGATCTTTCTTGGGGAACGCAGTTTTGAAGTATTGGGCGATTATGTTGCGGGGCCGAGCCATGTCATGCCAACCGGTGGTACGGCGCGCTTTAACAGTCCTGTGAATGTCAACGACTTTCTCAAGTTGATCAGTGTCATTGGGCTCAATGACACTGCCTTTGCCAATATTGGAGAGGCCGCCCAACTGATGGCTGAGGCAGAAGGGCTCAGTGCCCACGCCGCTGCGGTCAGCCGGCGGCTGCGTGCGGGGTAGGTAAAGTTCAAGAAAATACGGGAAATAAACTCGTTGTAGCGTAGGCTGAGCTTCGTCCTGTACTTTATTTAGGGTCTGTCCAGAAATAAAGTAGTCAATTGTACGGACACGGTGTACCGTGTCCGTACGGAAAAATTCTCCAAGTTATTTCTGGACAGGCCCTTAGTTTCAACTACGCAAGCATTGATACCGAGAAAATGCACATCCACTGCGTTTATTGAGAGGAAGGGCATCTGTGCCCAAAATGGACTCCACTCAATTGTAGATCCGAAAGGAGCTGTGTGATGATTGCTTTTGTCTTTAGTGGTGCCGGAAATCGTGGCCCGTTGCAGGTTGGAGCGGTACAAGCGCTCTTGGCGCACGGCATCAAGCCCGATCTGTTGGTCGGTACTTCCGCTGGTGCGATTAACAGCGCGGTGTTGGCGGCGTATGGCGTTGAGGATCCCAAGATTACCGAACGGATGGCAACCTTATGGGGCGAAGCAACGGCGGCCAAAATCTACCCCGGCAATGTCTTGCAAATCGGTTGGCGGATTCTGAGCAAGGAAGAGAGTATCTTTCCCAATACCGGTGTCCGCGAGATGATCAAAAGTGCGTTACCGGCTGCGGCAACGACCTTTGCCAGCCTCAAAATCCCCCTCTATGTTACCTCGACCGATCTGACCACCATGCGCCTTTTTCTCTTTGGTGAAGATAAAAGCGCGCCTTTGTTAGATGCGGTTACGGCCAGCGCAGCCGTCCCCGTGATCCACCCGCCAGTGACCTATCGCGATCTGCAGTTGGTCGATGGTGGCACCGTGGCCAACGTGCCGATCAGCATCGCGATGGATATGGGGGCTACACAAATCTATGCGATCAACGCCGGGTATGATGGCTCAAAGCAACCGGTTGTGGATGGGATTATCGAGCTGCTCAATCGCACCCTCTCTACGTTAACGACCCAATCCTTTTTGGTCGATCTCGAACGGGCAACCAAGGATACATCTGTTGATCTACACCACATTCAGGTAAGTTTCCCTGAACAGGTGGGCTTCCGCGATTTCAGTAAAACCACGGCCATGGTAAAACGGGGCCAAGCGTTGGCGGAAGCATACCTTCTAGCGCCGCGGCCACGTACAATGGCGCCCGCCGGCGTGCAGAGAAGCTTTGGTGAAACGGTCGGTGCCGCACGCGAATACATTCCACCACAACAGCGCTAGCGATAAGCAAGCGCTTGGGCTCTCGCCAAGATGCGGCGTGGCGTTTCTATCCGGTTGGGAAATGGATAACAGGTGGCGATAAAGGCTTTGTCCACGGCGGACAAGGCTTGATTCCAACCGACCGTAAAGTCACCGTCGGTAAATTCCTGGGGGATGGGGTAGAGCATGATCGAATACTGGTCAAAGGCAGAGTATTGCGTGCAATCCCGCTCATATAGTTGAAAGAGATTGCGGTCGACCTCTTCCTCTGTCCAGTTGTTAGGGGGTCCACTGTAATACGCATAGACGGCCTGACGATTCCACGGAATGGTCGTCGCCGGATTCTGATGTTCATGGACCAGGCCAAGCGCATGACCAAATTCATGGAGCACCACCCGCATCACTTCATCATTCGGTGTACTCGGTGTGAGCCAGCCAAAGTTCATCGTCGGCTCATCTTCCGCCACGGCGAGCGCATCCGTGCCAATATAAGACCAGGAGCCGGCTTGCGCAAAGGAAATCCGGATCTCGGCATTGGGATCAGTGCCAAAAAGAAAGGAGATATTGGCATAGCTGCTCCAGCCTTGGGCAAAGCGTATGACCTTTTGTTGTACCTGGGGCTCGCCATCGAGAAAACGCGCGCGCAGGGCACGGCCCACCGGTTGCCAGCTCTTGTTGCGCACCAGCGCGGCACGCGAGCTTGCACCACTGGTAGCAGAAGGTTCTTCACCTGCCACATGACGGTCAAGACAGGTGTGGATCGTGGAATGACAGTTCGGGAGATCATGTCTGTTCACTGGATATTGGTCCTTTTACAATAGAATCTGTACTGATCAACGAAATGGTGGACCCAAAAGGAATGACAGGGATCGCTTCTCAGTTTTTCCTATCAAAACTTGGTTCACAAAACACTATGGTTCGCGGTAAACACCGATTTGATAAGTACCCATACGCTTACCACTGTGGTGTCGGACCTTTAGCGTGTAGAGCCCTGGCAACAGATCGGCAACAATGCGTGCATTGAGACGGCGCCCACTATCATCATCTTCCATAATCCCCAGCCCCTCATCATCGGGCCCAAAGAGCCCCATGACCAGGTCAAGGTTGCCCTCGGTCTCCATGCGATAGCGACCGGCTGTGGTCACAGCAACGATATATTTATCAATCTCGCCAAAGGCACCAATCGAAGCCGTCGTAGGTGATGCATCAATGAACAATTCATTTTCTGGCTTACTTGCTCCTGGATAGAGCGTAGCGACAAACTGTTTATCCATCGGCGAAAGTACGCGGTTCCAGCCCACTTCAAAATTACCAATCGTGAAATCATTGGGAATCGGATAGAGCATAATCGAGTCACGGTCAAAGCTGGAGAATTGGGTGATCGTTGCGCTGTAGCGCGTAAAGAGATTGATGTCGGTCTGCGTACGGGACCAATTGTTCGGCGGCCCGGCATAGTAGGCATAGACCGCTTCTTTGTTCCAGGGCACATCGGTGGCTGGATTCTGATGTTCATGGATGCAGCCGACAGCGTGACCAAACTCATGTACAACCACGCGCGAATATTCGTCATTTTCGGTAGCTTGTGTGAGCCAACCAAAATTCATCGTCGGTTGATCTTTGGGGATCGACAACGCATCGGTGCCAATGTAGGACCAGGAACCTGGCTGTGCAAACGAGATGCGAATTTCGGCATCGGGATCCGTGCCAAAGAGAAACTTGATATTGGCATAGGTGCTCCACTGGTGGGCGAAAGGTTCTACACGTGCTTGGACTGCCGGGTTGCCATCGAGAAAGCGCACACGCAGCGTGCGCCCAGGTTTCCAGAGTTTGCCGGTAAGGGCGGCGAGCGCCACCGGCGAATCGATAAAAGAGCCAGGAAGGCTACGCCCGCGTGGCATCACCGGCGCATTATCAGGATTCTCAGCCACCGCGGCGCGACTGGCAGTAAACAGTTGTGCTGTCGGCAACGAACGGTCGATACAGGCTTTGATTGGATGCTCCTGGTTGACAACTTCACTCATGACCTTACCCTCCTGTCAAGGCACATGCAATTTAAATGAGCGATCGTGCTACTATTGTTATGGGTTTCCATGTAACTTTACGCGACGATCACATGTAAGCAAATTTCTACTCATATATCGTAAAGCAACTTGCGAATGTTCCATTGGGCGTATAGAATTCATCCAGAGCAACGTGAGTTTTATCGTAATCCTATCTCGCTACTGTAGTGCCCCATCATAGTCTAATGAAGCAGGGAACGACCAACCCCACTCCCGGCCCTTCGCCGATGTCGGGGAGGGGTGCAAGGCTCCTCGCCTGCTCGCGGAGTTGGGGAGGGGGTGGCTCAGTAATCGTCCAGAAAAAAGTTCACGGTTGTAGGGACACGGTATACCGTGTCCCTAGGGTTACAAGTCTACAAGTTATTTTTGGACAATGACTTAGTGATTACTGAAGCAGTATAATACTGCGCCACTATACTGCGCCACTATACTGCGCCACTATACTGCGCGTAGGTACACTCTGCCGAATAGCACTTTGGGCACAAGCGCACTTATGCGATACAATTAATGGTAGTAAATTTGCAGAGAACCATGTAAGCGATCGATGTAAAGAGAGAGACAATACCTCATGAGTGGAATTTTGTTACCGGGCCAGAATAAGCAGCCGCCAGCGCAGGGAGGCGGACTTGAACTGCCTAAAGGGTATTCCAGACGGCGCGACCAAACGCCAAGCAAGCCGGAAACCCCGCCGGTAGAAGAGTCTACAGCAGCTACCCCAGAGACCGCCCCAGCGCCGACGGAGAAGGGCCAGCCCCAGGGCGCCCAGCCACCACGGCGTGCGCCACAGCGCGGTGGACAGCCCCCCATGGATTTGATGTTTCCGCCCCGGGGTGCGCAAGTACAGTGTCCCAGTTGTGGCACACCGTACCAGGTGCCGATCTTTTCCATTATTGACCTTGGTGCCAATCCCGAGCTTAAGGGGGCGCTCTTGGGTGGCCAGATCAATATGGCCTCTTGCCCCAACTGTGGCATGGGGGGACCATTAAATGTTCCCCTGTTGATCCATGAACCTGATCACCAATTTTTGGGGGTCTTTGCGCCGCCACCCCAACGGGGCGGCGACAACATGCAGACCCAAAAGGCGATTGGAGATCTAACGCAAACGCTCATGCGCAAGTTGCCCACGGAAGCGCGCAAAGGGTATATGCTCGCACCCAAACAATTTATGGATTGGCAGCAGTTAATGGAACAGTTGTGGGGGTTTGAAGGGGTAACGCCCGAAATGTTGCGCCGCCAACGCAGCCAGAGTGAACTCGTACAACGGCTTGCGACATTGGCCAACGATCCCAAAGCGCTCCAATTGGTCCTAGACCGCGGCAGCGATCTCATCGACAAAGATTTCTTTGCGCTGCTCGATCGGATCCTGATGATGACTAGCCAACAGGGGCAGCAAGGTGCCTTGCAATCGTTATTGAGTGTGCGCAACCAGCTGATGGAGACAACCGAGGCAGGAAAAGAGATCAAGCGCATCCAAGATAGCGTGCGTGGCATCGTCGAGACACTGAGCAACAACACGACACGCGAAGAGCTCCTCGAAAAGATTCTAACCGCCTGGCAAGGCGAGGATGGCGAAGAGATCGCCAATGGGCTCATGATGGCCGTGATGCCGATGCTCGATTATCAATTCCTGGTCCTGGTCTCTACCCGCCTCGAAGCCGCCACCGATGAGCAAGAGCGCGATCATCTGGAAACGTTGCGCGAGAGCATTCTAGCGATGCAGGAGCAACAACAGGCCGCCCAACAACAGATGGCGCAACAGATGCAGGCAATTCTCCAGGATGTGCTACAAGCGCCTGATATCACCACAAAGTTGCGTGAGTATGCCGACGTAATCGACGAAAGTTTTCTATCGCTGTTGGCAGCAAATATTCAAGCGGCTCAACGCAAAAACTCGACCGCAGCCGCGCGTCGTCTGCAGCAGGTTTACGATGCGGCGGTCGGCCTCTTGCGCGAACAGATGCCCGAAGAGATGCGCCTGCTCAACGAATTGGTTGCAGCGCCGGATAAGGCGACTGTGAGCCAACTGTTAAAAGAGAACCGTGCCAAACTGACACCGGAATTTTTGGCGTCGATGCAGGCCATCGAAACAGAATTGCGCGAAGGCGACCGCAAAGAGCTTGCGGACCGCATTAAGTCGTTACGCGGTCAGATTGCGCTCATGGCATGACTCTGTTGGTTGAATTTTTAACCAATGTCGGCTATCTAAAGCAGCTCCCACGCGCCGGCTGGCTCTTTGCAGGTGTACGCCAGCCGGAATCGATCGCCGACCACAGTTATGCAACTATCTGGACTGCACTACTTTTAGCTGAAACCATTAACCAGGATTGGCAGAACCAAGGTCTGACAGCACCACTTGATCTCGATCAAGTGGTGCGTCTTGCCTTGGTTCATGATCTGGCAGAAAGTGTGCTCACGGATTTGCCTAAACGGAGCACGGATCTTCTGGGGAAGCCAATCAAACATCGGGCTGAAGCCGATGCGATCCAAACTCTTTTGCAAGCGCTGCCCAATGGCACAACCTACATCGCCTGCTGGCAAGAATATACGGATGATCTTACACCAGAAAGCCACCTGGCACACGATGCAGATAAGTTGGAGATGGTGCAGCAAGCATTGCGCTATGAGGCCATAGGACACCGCAATTTGCAAGCGTTTTGGGAAGGCCACCGCTGGTATTATCCTGCTAGCGAAACGCTTTGGCAGGAGTTGCTGCGCCAGCGTAGCCGCTGACACCCCGATTGACTGACCAATGGTAAAGCCAGAGAAGAGAAAAGGTAAGCGCATCTACGTGAAAAACATAATGATGGGCGGTTTTGCCAAACGATTGCAGGGTTTGCGCACGTCGCGCCCTGTGCTGCGTTATCTTTTACCGGCAGTAGGGGTTGGGCTCTTGCTCGGGGGGCTCTTACTTGGAGGGCTGTGGCTAAGACCACCGTTAGGAATTGCCATGCAGGCAGCAATCCCAGCAATTCCGACGGCAACTGGTTCGATCGATCCGCCACCGGTGGCGCTAGCAGCGCAAGCTGACAGCACGGCTACCGGTGAGGAGACAGCACAACCCACACCGGCAACCGTTGCGACAAGCGAAAGCGTCGCCGCGATCCCCCCCGATGAACGCCCAATGCTGGAGCGCACACTCAACATCTTGGTGCTCGGCAGCGACCGCCGGCCGGATACACCCAATTGGCGTACCGATGTCATGATGATCGTTGCGCTGGACCTGGATGGTGGTCAGGCGGGAGTGATTTCGATCCCGCGCGATGTCTATATCGATGCGATCCCCAATCACCAACCGAATCGGGTAAATGTGATCGACTATTTGGGCGAGCGCGATGAGCCGGACGGTGGTGGCCCGGCGCTGCTCAAGCACATCATCAGCGACCGCATGAATATCCGCATCGATCATTTTCTGCGCTTCGATTTTAGCTCCTTTCAAGAAGTGGTAGATGCGCTGGGTGGTGTGACGGTCGATGTCGATTGCCCCTACTATGATTATTTTTCAATTGAAGATGTGATCCTCAACATTCAGCCTGGCTTGGTCAAACTCTCTGGGCCGGAAGCGCTGGTTTATGTGCGCAGCCGCCGGTTGGGTGGCGATCTGGATCGGGCACGCCGCCAACAACGCTTTGTCTGGGCCGTTCGCAATCAGGTTCTGAATGACAATTTGCTACCGCGTGTGCCGGCCCTCTACCAAGCGCTCGACGATTCGATTCAGAGCGATATTGGGATTATCAACACAATTCGAATTGTACGGTTTGCGCTCAACTTGGACGAAGAGGATATACATGGCTTTGTCCTGGCACCACCCACCATGTTGACTTCTGGCTGGCGTTCAGGGATGTCTGTTTTTATTCCTGATTGGACGGCGATCCAAGCAACAGTGCAAGAGCTTTTCACCCTTCCGCCCTTTTTAGAGACAAATACACCTACCTATTGCCCATAAGGCCATTCATAGGGCATTGGCTGATTTTTGTCTACTGTGGAGAATTATGTTCATGCGTAATCGTCGTCTCGTCTTCCTCTTCATCAGTCTCGCGACAGCTATTTTCTTTTACTCTGCCTTTCAGACGGACAGAACCGTCATTGCCAATGAGCGCTTGCCACAGGCGAATCTCGCGGCACAGCCAACGCCGCCCATTGCAGCAGATACCAATGCCCTGCCGGGAATTGGGAATGGTACCCATCGGCCTTTTCCCACGATTATTGCGCGAGTCATTGCGCCGAGCCCACGGAAGCCGATTGTGGCAGTCACCAATGCGGGAGGCGTTGCTCCTGCGCCCACACTTTGGGAAGCGCCCGTTGGGGCAGCAGCCAACTGGCAAAATACCGATAATTATCTGATCCTTGGCACCGATCGTCGTCAAGGGGAAGGCAGTTGGCGCACCGATGTGGTGATGGTTGTCGGCCTAGATCGGGACGCAGGACGCGCCGCCGTCTTTAGCATTCCGCGCGACCTCTATGTCAATATTCCCAACTATGGCATGGGGCGCATCAATCAGGCTGATTTTTTGGGCGAGCGTAACCCCACGCTCTATGGCGGCGGCCCCCAATTGGTCTCCACTATTTTAAGCCAGACGCTAGGCATTGAGACCAATCACTGGATCCGCTTTCAGATGGATGGCTTTGTGCGCGTGGTCGATGCGATTGGTGGCGTCAACGTCTATCTCGACTGTCCCTTTGCCGAGCCGATCTTCAATCTGACAACGAATTCTTGGGACTATTTTACCTTGCCCGCCGGTGATAATTGGATGGATGGCGATACCGCTTATTGGTTTGTACGGCTCCGCCTACACAGCAGTGACATCGCCCGCGGCGAACGACAACGCCAATTTCTCTGGGCGCTGCGCGACCAGATGCTCAACACCAATCTGATCACGCGCTTCCCCGAGTTATGGGGAGCCTTTTCTGACAGCTTTGAAACAGATTTAAGCCTGCTGGAATTGATCGATCTGACAAGGGTTGGCTTATCTTACGGCACCGAAAATGTACGCGCCGGGGGTTTAACCTTGGCTGATCTACGCAGCTTTACCACCGCACAAGGAGCGGCCGTGTTGGGCATTGGCGATCCGGGCCGGGTACGCGCAGTCGTCAATGGCGTGTGGGAAGCCCAACCAATGGCGGCAACCAATCGGCGAGCACCAGAGCAGTGCCCTTATGTGCCGGCAGGGGTGCCACAAATTAAGACTGCGGCCACAGGCACCTATTCGCCGGAAGGCACCGTACCGGTGACGACGACCGTCGGGATAACAACCGCAAACGCGCCATAACGGAATGAAGCGTAGGCTGAGCTTGTCGAAGCTGGAGCTTCGACAAGCTCAGCCTCCAGTTACTGAATAACTACCCGCGTGGGATGAACAAACTAATCAGGCGCAACAGACCCACTTCCCCTTCGACAAGCTCAGGGTCCGCTATAGCCGTTTAATTTCTTACCTTGCTAAACCGTGCCGCTAGGCATTGATTTACTCGACCGCCGCCCACCATTCGCGGAAGTGCTCTGCGCTTGCGATTGCCCACCGCCGCTCGCCGTCGATCTCCAAGGCAATCGTCCCATTATAACGAAAACTACGCAGCGTTTGGAGATCTCGTCGAAAGTCGAGTCCACCCCGGGCTGGTGCACCAAGCGGGAGATAGGCATTATGCCGGCCATCGTTGTCGCTGATACGCACATGGACGAGCCGGTCGGCCAGTGCAAAGAGATATTCACGCGTCATACTCTGCAACGTGCCAATATTGCCATGCCCCAGATGATAGGCCAACTTCAGCGTTGGCAGTCGGTTGAAGATCTCGCGGAACCACTTTAGCTGGTGTTCATTGTCCGGTCGATTTTCCAACGCAATCTGTACCCCTCGTTCACTGCCATGCTTCAGCAAAACCCCGAAGAGTTGCCGATAATACTCATAGCCGCTGGCTTCGTCAAGATGAGCAGGCCAGCCACAGAAGCGCACCGTACAGAGTCGGCCACCGACGGCGGCAGTGGCATCGATTGCGCGGCGGATTTCGTCAAGTGCCGCTTGGCGCACAAGGGGAGCTGGATTTTCCAGCGGTAAATAGGTAGCTGCGCGGCAGAGCACGGTCATTTCCTGTTCCATCAGCAGTGCTTTGACCTCTGCCCACTTGACTATCTCCGGCGCAGCAGCCGGCGCTTCAAGTGCTAAGTCGATCAAGTTAAAGCCATTGTCCGCTATCCAGGCGACCTCTTTGGCCAAACTATTGCGGGGATTAGTGACGAGTCCAAGTTGCATACGAATTCCTTCATTATCAATGGCCGGCCAAGGCTAAATCCAGTAGATCCCGATTTCCGCCGTATAGACTCCAGTCTTTCAGTGCCAACAAAGCATAAAATCAACGCCCCCGACGGAGCCATCGATGCGCGGATTGTGCAGTAAAGAGTTCCACGCCCTGCACCCCAATCAACAGCAGCAAGCCAACGACCATCACATAAAGTCCCCAGCCGGGTGCCAAAGGCTGTTGATAGAGGTCACGGATTGCAGGGAAAACGCGCAAAAAGCCGCGTAGGGGAAGCCAGATCGATCCCACGCTGAGCAAAATTACGGTGCCGGCGGTAAGAAGCCGCGGCACCAATGCCCACAGCGGACTCGTTGCCATGACGCCCAGACAAACCAGCAGGGCAATGATCTGTTGACGGAATTCGGGATTGGTAAAGGTTGATTGGTCCCATGCGGGCGGCAGCAGATTGAGTGCGGCCACAGTAGCTAAGCCCAACAGCAACAGACGCCACGGCCAGACCAACCAGGAATGGCGTTGCCCGTACGGTTGAAACGCGGCAAAACTTGCCGCCAAGCTCACCGCTACCAACGGCAAATAAAAGCCGGCACGCCAGAGGGTAATCTGACCACCGCGGATGGGTGGCAGGAACTTGACATATTCGCCCAGATCTAATCCTGTTACGACGAGACCGGAGACCCGATGGGGTACCCACGGACCCACGTAGCCAAGGAAGATCAGCAAGAGCGCAATGACGAATAGTGCTGGGAAGAACAGTTGGCTGCGGCCAAGAGAAAGAACGGATTGCTTCATGCCTAGATTGTACCTGAATCTTGGCGGCAATGCACACTGATATTTGTCTTGGGAACTTATGGTACGCACGATGCAAGCAGCAAGAGAATGCTATCGCGCAGTAGAGTACGGGCGAGACAATTGAGGAGCGATGTAATTACGTAGCGATCCGGCGCTTCGTCCTGAGCACCCACCCTGAACGCGAAGGGCTTGTCACGCTGCAAGCGTCTTCAAGTTCGGCAACCTGAAGACGCTTGCAGCGTGACAAGCCAATAGAGTTGTTCCTTTTTAAGCAATCCAGGTGACTGTCACTGGCCGCAACCAAGTTCGTACAGCAGATCGCACAGTGGCCAGTGACAGTCACCTCCGCCTCAGGCTTTACTTAGGAACAACCCTAATACACAAAGATAAGCTGCGTAGTTACGGAGCGGTCTTCTAATACAATACCTTCGCCAATTTCAGAAATTAGAGCCGTCATTCCTGCGCAGGCAGGAATCCATCTTCATGTTACACGAGTAGATTCCTGCCTGCGCAGGAATGACATCTGGAAATTTCCGCCAAAACAAGGTTTGGCGA
>DAOUCA010000167.1:0-41064 GCA_034432375.1 Caldilineaceae bacterium | reverse complement strand
CAATTCCTGGCTAAACTTGCTTTCTGCTTCGACTTCACGTAATCTAAATCCCATCAGGTGACTCCTTTTGGCTTTCTGTTGGTCGCACAACAAGTATGCCTCAGAAGTCACCTGATTCCCTTATTTGAATGGTCTTGGTTTTAAACCTTATTGCCTCGATCGTACCGTTCCCTGGTCACTACTCAGGCCTCCATCCCTAACCCTTCCCCCACCTATGGGAGAAGGGAACCCACTTGCTCCCCTCTCCCACAGATGCTTACCATTACCCACATCGCCGTGTACCAGAGGTGGCTTGCGTTCCGGGGACGGCCCACACGTAATTTCGTTAACCAGCGTTTCTCTGGGCCGTCCCCGGAACGCTGCTCCACGCTCGAACTTATGGGTAACGGTAAGCCCACCTGTGGAAGAGGTTCCCAGAGGAACCCCAGAGGTGAGAGCCGAGTCGTACCCTTCCCTGGTTGTATAAAAGAGCATCAGCAAACCCTCAGCGTTATCTCAGCAACCGCTCAGTACTTTGCCGCGGCCTTGTGTCATACTGTCCGCAACGCACGGGTAATGTCTAACTTTTGCGTGTCGAATGGGCCAAGATAACTCGCGAGCGGGCTCTGCTTCCGTTGAAGCGTGCCCGGGGTGCCCTTACTCACATCGGCCCTCCTTATTGTCTATGGGAGGTCACCAATATGTCTAAGATCCGCCGTTTTCTCATTGTCACGTTCTGTATCATCGCTATCATCGTTGCGGCACAAGTTACTTCGTTAGGGCTAAATAGGTCAAGCCAGGCTGGCCATCTCTCCGTGATTGAAGTCGCCTGTAACAGTGGGGCCGGTGCCGGCGGCGAATGCTAATTGCTGTTCAGGCTGTCAGCGCTTGCATCGGATGTGGTCTCGCCGTGCAAGCGCTGACGGCACCTTGCAAAGATCTCCGTTAAATCAGGATAGCGCTGCAACCAGTTGTGCTCTTCATTGCGTTCTTCCAACTGTGCGAAGCGCGTCGCTGCATTGAGCAACTTCTCCTCGACTATCTCGCACTCCAGCAGATAAAGCGCTGTTCTGATCTCGCCATGTTGGTTTTGTAACTGACGCCAAGTCTCCAGTGCCTTTTCTAGATAGTGCTTGGCGGTGGGCAGCTGGTTCTGATCAAAGTAGGCCAGGCCAAGGTTGTCCCATGCCAGCCCCATCCCAACGAGGTTGGCGAAGCGTCGGTAGAGCGTCTCTGCCTGTTGGGCATAAGACGCAGCCTCTGTCGCCATCCCCAGCAACCGATAGGCGACACCCATGTTAATATAAATCGATGCAATTTGCGCCTCGTCACCAAGCTGTTGTGCCAATGTCAGCGCCTGGTGTAGATTGAGCAGGGCCGCATGGGGAGAGTCCATTTCGTTGTGGAGCAAGCCAAGGTTGATTTGCCCAAGAAGCAGCCCCTGCTGATCGCCCATCGTGCGCCATGTCTCACAAGCTTGGGCAAGATACTGTTCCGCTTCCTGCCATTTGTGCAGTCGCGTATAGAGCAAACCCAAATGATTCTGCGTATGAGCTCGGCCGTAGTTGTTCTCGATTTGATCGAATAAGTGAAGGGCATGGAGGCAGAGAATCTCTGCACGTCGCCATTGTCCATGCTCAATGTACAGATAGCCAAGGTTGGTGTAGGCGCGCGCCTCGTTAAAGGCATCGGCCAGCGATCGGCAAAGCTGAATGATTTTTCGATAAACTTGCATGGCTTTGAAAAAATCGCCCTGTTTTCTGAGCAAACGGGCGCGGATCAGCCGCAAAGTTACTTCCGCCGATTGATCCTGACACTGTTGTGCTGAATCAACTGCCTGTGCCAGAAGTGCACTCCACTGATCGCTCAATCCCCGTTTTTCAATATAGGGAGAGTAGGCAATGATTAACGCGTAGGTGACTTGCCAGGCTTGTCTCAAATCGAGACCAAACGAAATTGCCCGTAGGATCCGCGACCGCTCCTGCTCCAATGTCCTGAAGTCGTGATGACGCTCGATAAAGTTCTGCCAATAAGAGAGATTGATTTGAATACTACGGCCAAAACTATCATTGTATGGCATACCTATATCTCCTGGCTTTTCTGCCATTTGAGCACTTCATGCAACAAAAAGGTTTCTGTGAGCCGGTGGATTATATACCGTCGACGATCCATTACACCCGTCACGATCACCAAAGAGAGGGTGATCAACTGCTCCAGCGCCTCTTGTAACTGATCCTCTTCTAGCTCACTGACTTCAAGCAACTGGGCAAAGTCGCCCCCTTGCACCAAAGGCATCACTAATAACGCTTTTCGGCTAGGCTCGTTGAGGGCATGCCACGCTTGCCAGTAAATATAGGAGTACAACGCTTCGATCCGCTTACCCTTTGCCCGCACCAGATTGTCGAGAACTTGCGGTAGCGAGAAAAAGGTCAACTGCCCCAGGAGCAGCTTGAGCGCCAACGGATTTCCACCAACCACATCATAGAGTTGATTCCAATCGCTCTCTGATGCCTCTACAAAGCGGGAAAGACCCCGTTGCGCTGCCTCGGCTTGCAAGAATTCGACCACATCTTCAGCTGCAAGTTCGTCCAATGTGTGACAATAAATATCTGGATAGATCTGTAAGCGGTGGCGCGTGGTTAATAAAAATTTGCTGGGATTGGTAAAGGCTGACAACTCAGTGACCCACGATTGATCGTGAGCAATAGCTTCGAGATTGTCGATAACAAGCAGATAAGCTTTGCTCTTTAACAAGCTCTGGACAATGACCTTCTTTTCTTGCAGTGGAGCAACCAAGAGATTGGCTGCCCCCACCTGCTCGAGAATCGTGTCAATCAGAATTGGAATCGTGAACTCTGGCTGGGCGATCGAGCCTACGCCTGCCTCGGTTACATTCTCTTCCTGTCGGGCACTAATCCAGAGCAGATCGAAAAACGTCTCGGTAGCCATTAGTTGATGCGTCAGATAGGTCGCCAAGGCTGTTTTGCCAATTCCACCGAGACCATCGATGGCAATGATCCATCGCCCTGTAGGTTGCGCGAATTGTTGCAAAAGTTGTTCCGCATGGGTTGCAATGCCAAAGAGCTCTTGATCAGCTGCCAATCTAAGTCGGGTAAAGTTTGCTCGTGGCGTCGTGATCGGCAAGATGAGCGCATCTGTCGCCCAAATGCGCGTTAACTCGATTTTATTGAGCTGTAAATCTAGTAGATAAAGCCAGCTTTGTGCTTCGTCGGGGCTAAGCAGCTCTGCAAAAAACTCAACCAGTGCTACAGCGGTTTGCCGATCTGGGACCCAGGTACGGCCTTGATAATGATAGGCACGCTCCCAAATCGAAAGAAGTTGGGCCGTAATGCCCAGGTGATGAGCCAGTTCGTTTTGGGTAAACCCTATTCTTTTACGTAACGTACGCAATTTTTGTCCGAATGTTTCCAAATTCATAGTGAATGTCAACGCTGTATTAGTTTTGTATGGATTTTGTATCTGTCGTTTAATCAGTAATTTCAGTAGGATATTGTTGCATGAGTTGCGACTAACTCGCAATTGTCAACATACATCGCAATCATTGGGTGCGTACCACATTGGGGGATTACACCGGACGGTCCAAATGATCCTTCTCTGTAATCCCCCCCCAAAAATAGAACGTATCCCACATCGTTTGTCCTATACATTAATTCTCTATCATGGTCTAAGAGGAGATGCCGATATGGAAGAGAGCATGACTGTTCAAGAAGTAGCCCATCGTCTTCACGCCAGCCGTAGCACAATCTTGCGTTGGTGCAGTGAGGGGCGGCTGCCTGCCGCTAAAGTCGGCCGTAGCTGGCACATACGGCGCAGAACTGTGGAGGGCTTGGTCGATGAACATGATGGCAAGCAAGAGTTAATGCGCTTGTACAGGCAAGCAGTGCTTCATGAAAACGGCTGTTAAGTAAATTTCAAATGCTCCATGCAACCACACAAAGATTGTAGTGGTTAACAAGATAACGCACGCAAAAACGCAAAGAGCCTCAAGCTCTTTGCGTTTTTGCGTGCGTCGTTGTAGTCGGTTCCGATGGCGGCACACATAAGGGCGCTTCCTCTATCCGAGTTCGCTTTGGTATGATAAAATTCGTATCATTCTGATGCGGATTCTATGGTTTGGCGTGGGTCTGTTCAGAGCGAATCACGATATCCATATTTTTAGAAAGAGGGATCATGCCCGTAATCAAGCTAAAACTCGCGATCTTTGACTTTGCCGGCACAACGGTTGACTATGGCTGCTGCGCCCCTGCCGCGGTTTTTATTGAAGGCTACCGACGCAAAGGCGTTGACATTACGATGGCGCAGGCGCGCGGCCCCATGGGGATGGAAAAACGGGCACACATTCGCACGATTGGCGAAATGCCGGCGGTCGCCGCCAAGTGGCAACAGACGCATGGCAAGAGCATGACTGTCCAGGACATTGACGAAATGTATGCGGAATTTGTGCCATTACTGCTAGCAGTACTGAATGACTATTCGGCTCTGATTCCCGGTACAGTAGAGACGATGACTTATTTGCGTGAGCAGGGGATGCAGGTAGCCGGGACGACGGGCTATTTTGAGGAAGCATTGGCTGTCGTAGAGAAGGCCGCGGCGGCCCAAGGCTACAATCCCGATTTTACCACCTGTGCGACCCGCGTCCCCGCTGGCCGGCCCGCGCCGTGGATGATCTACCGCGCAATGGAGGCGCTGAGGATTTATCCACCGAGTGCCGTGGTCAAGGTGGGGGATACGGTGCCCGATATTGCCGCGGGGCTCAATGCCGGTGTCTGGACGGTGGGGGTGACGAAGACGGGGAATGAAGTGGGGCTGACCGAAGCTGAATTGGCAGAACTGGATGGGGCAACCGTTGCTGCCAAAGTTGCCCAAGCCCACGAGCATCTATCCGCAGCCGGTGCCCACTATGTGATCGAGGGCATCGCTGATCTGCCGGCTGTAATTGCGCACATCGATCAACGGCTAATCCAAGGGGAACGACCATAGTCTCGTTCTTGTTGCGAAACAGAATAAGGTTCACACCAAGGCGCAAAGCTTGCGAAGGCTTCTCTGGATTTTCTTTGCGGGCTTTGCGCCTTGGCGCGAGATGTTTGCGTTGCGCAACAGAAACTAGTCTAACGCTTATCCCTAATTTTGAATCGTCACCGGGATATCACAGGGGGGCGGATAGTTCCCGGTATCGTCGACAACGGTGACCCGTAGCAGATAGTCGCCATTGGGCAAGCTTCGTGTATCAAGGGTCCCAAGCGCCCCATTGCTGATCGCATGCCCTTGACCGGCAAAGTAAGAAAATTCTGTACTGCCGGCCGCGGTCCACTCCACTTTGTAAAACCACAGATCCTCCAGTGTCACGCTCCCCATCACGGTGGCATAGCCGGCGATCACTTCATTGACGGCGGGTGCGCTGACTGCAATGTGGTCATCGGGGCATTGCACCGGTACACGCACGAACTGGGCAATTGCTGCCGATGTTGGGCTTGGCGTGGCGATTGGCGCAACTGCTGCTGTAGGTGCGCGCTCTTCCTCGGCTACACTTGTTGGCGCGTCCGTTGGTACGGCTGCTGTTGTCGTGGAAAGGAAGCGTGCGATGGCCTGTTGGCGGCGGGCGAGTGCCGTCTTGTCGGCCACGGCCAATTGATTTGCCCGTTCATAATAGTCCAGGGCATTGCTCCGTTCCCCATCACGCATCGCCAGATCCCCCACTGCTAGATAGGCACGATAGAGCAGGGTCGTTACCTCGGCATGACGATAGTCTGGATGATTTTGCATGAGCACCAGTAGGCTTTCCATCGCCTGGCGTGGATCATCGAACTCGATTGCTTGTTCGGCGAGCCGATAGGCCCGTTGTAGTTCTGGTTGCTCATCAAAGTGCACTGTGGTGGTATTGGCTACGCTTTGCGCAAGGGTTACTTCATTTTGCACTGTCCCTACAGCGGCCAGGTTCGCTTGGGCGAGTGTGGTCACTTCGTTAGCCGCTTCAGCAGGTTTCTGTTCTGGTTCAGCTACTTGAAAGAGCGATGGGCGAGCAGGGAGCGCTTGATTCGCATTGTCGATATCGCTGTTATGCGTCTGTAGGGGTTGGCGGGTCGGTGCCAGTGTATCACGCTCCGTGGCTTGCGCTGTGTCCATTGAGAAGGTGCGCGTATAGAGTAAGGTTCCTACGCCAAGCCCCAATAACACGGTGATTACGAAGACGGTCACCGTCCGTTGCCAGAAGCTGAGATGGCGCTTTCTGCGCTGTAGCGGAACCTGAATGGGCTGTTTTGTCAACCCTGGCTGTGTAGATGGCAATTGCTGCATGAGATTGAACCTTTAGAAATGGACCATACTTTAGAGATGGAGCATAAAACGTGGCGCTCATCAGCCGAAAGTGTGAAAACGCAATAATTTTTAGCAGCAAAATCATCGGTTTTCACACTTTGCACAGATGAGCCTTTACTATTTATCTCCGGGCGGCCTTAAGCGAACTAGTGTGTTGTCAGATAAATAGTAATGGGTTGATTGCGGCTGGCCAAGCCCTCACCCCCGGCCCCTCTCCCACCTGTGCTTACCATTACCCACATCGCCGTGTACCAGAGGTGGCTCGCGTTCCGGGGACGGCCCACACGTAATTTCGTTAACCAGCGTTTCTCTGGGCCGTCCCCGGAACGCTGCTCCACGCTCGAACTTATGGGTAACGGTAAGCCCACCTGTGAGAGAGGGAGTTAAGTTCCCTTCTCCCAGGATGGGAGAAGGGTTAGGGATGAGGGCGTTTGACCCGTCAATACTTAGCTGACACCGTACGAGTGCAGTGTCAGGGAAATTGTGCTGGTTTAGACGTAGGTCACATTTGCAATGTGACAAAGCTCGAATTGACGACGATTGCATGGGAATACGCGTTTTCCTTAGCTTGTCACGCTGCAAGCGTGACTTACGAAGGGGCGTTTCTAAGCTGTCAGAACTTAGCTGACACTCTACTGGTAGAGCGTGTTCAAAGTTTTGACAGGTTAGAAATGGATGTCAGTCACAGCGTGACGGCAGAGCGTAGACCAGTCTTTTAAGGCTGGTTGCGTCGGGGATCCGTGGGTTGAAACCCACGGCTACACTCTGTCGCCACGCTGTGGCTAAACCATCATAATTTCGGTAACATTGTACTAGGTACCGACCACAGGCAGATAGATCTGATAAGCGGGCGGCGGCGGTGGCGGTGCATTTGTGCTGATAATCTCGATTGCTTTCACCGCGGGATTTTCCAAGACGCCGATAAAATCGAGATCGAGGTTGCCATCGTTCACCGTGAGCGTGTGAGATAGCATCGCTGCCTTGTTGGCCCCAAATGCTTCAAACATCTTGATATCTTGAAATTCGCTTGGGATTGATCCCTCAACCGACACGCTAAAGGTTCGTAGCCCCGGCTCGTCAAACCAAATCTCGGCTAGATAGATCCGCACCTCAACCTCCACTGTGCTCGACAGGGGGAAATTCCACTCCATCATCTGCCCAGGATTCGTGGTAATAGCATATCGTTCGGCCTGGAATATATCGGACGTTACAGAGGTGCCAGCGATGGATGGATCGCTCATGTCAATTGTCGCCGATGTGTAGTACGTCCGAATAATATCGCTCGGGACGAGATAGATCGACTGCGACTGGTATGAGTCTGCGCTCCAACTGATGCGCGTACCGTCCGCCGGCGTCACAATGCCGCCGCCAGCATTGACCCGATAGAGGTACGGACTCTCATTGACATTCAAAACCGTAATCGCAACGGTATCGGTGGCTGTCTCGCCACTGTCATCGGTTACCGTCAACGTGATGAGATGAATGCCGACGGGTAATTCGACTGTAGGATAAGGACCCTCTGGAATATCAAGCCCCGTATCACTGCTCCACGTATAGCTGATGACGCTGCCATCGCCATCAAAGCTGCTGCCACCATCCAATTTCACGGCCTGGCTACCATTGCCATCGGCGTCGACTAGTGTCCAATCAGGTCCAGCATTGGCGACGGGTGCCACAGCAAGCGCTGCAGAGCCTATAGTCGGTATCGTCGCTGTGCTCTGACGCAGCTGCTTTGTTGTCTGTGCGCCACTTTGGGCTTCACTGACGTAGGGCAGGAAAACCGTTGCCGGTCCACTAACTGGGGTTGCGGTAACCGTCAAGAAATCCCAACTTGCCGCAAACGAAGTTGCCGAGGAAGAGGTGGCGATGATCCCAACCGCCGGTGCGCTCGTGCCCGTAAACCAGCCCGCCGGCACGGCAATTGTCTCACCGAGCCACTGTTCCACACCTTGATCGATCTTGATAGAAAGTGTAGCGAGCTTGCCAACCGGATTGATATGCAGCATGAGGTCAACATCGTCCGCCGTTAGCAGATTGATTCCTTGCGCTGGGCCGTAGATACGATCGGTGGTGACGCTGCCCCCTTGCTCTAGGACGACGCGGATGCCACCGGCACCACCGTTGGCGTCGGCAACAACTTTCAGGTAATTGTCCTGATCGCCGGTGCCAAAGTAGATGCCGGCTGAGGTGGTATCTGTCACTGTTTTGCCCTTGAAAGGGGTCTTGAGCAGTGTGTGAATGGTAAATGGAGTGGTTTCCTGGGCGACATTGACCCCAATTTGAAAACCAAATTGCTGGTTGTTCTCATTTGCATAGGCGTCGCCTGCCGGTACATTACTCAGCGTAACGATGCCCGCCGCCCCGCCAGAGATGATCTTGTCCGTATCGTAGAGCGATGCATAGTTGGTGCCATTATTCATTAAGCCGGTGAAGCCAAGACTTAAAATGCCACCGGGATCTGGTTCGCCATTGTCCCAACTAAGCACGAGGGGTAAATGGGTTGTCATCCCATTTTGGCGGTCCAAGGCAAAGAGATCGGCTTCATCGGTCAGGCCATCGTTATCATCGTCGGGGTCATTGAGATCCGAAATCAGATCGCCATCGTGATCAAAGGGGAGGCTGCCGGCGGAACAGGGGTCGGTGCTATTGTCGATCTCGTCGGCATTGGTAAAGCCATCGCCATCTTCATCAATCGCGGCGTTGTCTGTGCCCTGGCAATTGTTGGAAGCACCATCGTAATCATTGGGTTCAAAGACCCAAATCGGCCCGCCATAATAGGTGACCGCCCAGATGGTGCCTGGGAAGAGCTCGCTATCCCCTTGCACGGTGAGGTCGAGCGTAAAGTTGTCATACCCACCGAGGATCTCTTCCTTGGGTTTGGCCAAGCCATTGCCCGCTGCATTCAATTGAAAGCGCGTAATCGTACCATTGTAAGAGGAGGTCAGCAGATTGCCCTGCATGGCACCGCTGAAATTACTCGCCGTATACTCTGTGATGCCATTGGTCGACGAGTTAAAGGTGGCCAAAGCACCGCTCTCGTTGCCAGAGGTGATGTAGGTGCATTGCGCGGGGTCGGCCACAGAGACTGGTGACTGCGGTGTCCCTGTGTTAAAGGTATTACTGCGGCTACCACGGGTGGGGTTGGGGTGGCCCCCATAATAACCCTCGCCGGAGATAAATTGCAGCACATCATCATCATTATTGCCGCCATCTTGAAGCGCGTTGTTGCACCCTTGAGGTGGCGCCCCCCAACTTTCATTGGAGCCATTGTCCACGGTGTAGAGGCGTCCACTGCTGTGGTTCAAAATTCCATAGGCATTGCGATAGCCAGGCGAGTAGACGCGCACCGGCCCATTGGGATCGAGGATCGCCTGGTTCTTGCCCGCGTTCCCACCGAAGGGATCATTGGCGTCATTGCTCCCGGCCCGATCTTCGTCGTCCAGGGTTGGCAGATCATAGGTGGTATTGCCGATGGCATTCAGGTCAATCGCCAGCAGCGCGCCGGAGAGTGCATATTCGGGCAGTTTGGCAAAGCTGGTGGAGGGTGCGCCCATGTTGGTATTGCCACCCACCATTAGATAGAGTGTGTTGGTGCCCTCGTCGAGGTCCATGCCATTGACAGAATGATTCTCTTTCGAGCGGGGTAAGCCGCGCACTAGATCTAGCTTATCCCAACTGGCACCATTCCAAGTCAGGCGGCTGACAATGCCGGAGTTGGTGTCGACGCTTTGCCCGGCCGGCACATCTTGCACAAAGGTGCGGGGATCCGAGGAGCTGACATAGAGCACGGGGTTGCTCGCCGTCCCACGTACCAATATCCCTGTAACCTGCCGTGTGGTAAGCCCAGGGGCCGGTGTGCCATCATCGTTGTGGTTAGGAATTTCTTGGATCAGCGTAATGGTTTCGGTGATCGTCGCCGTATAGCTGTTGGCGCTTGTGCGTGCAATCGTGTAGGCATAAATGATGCCATCTTGTTTGGAAACGTAGAGCCGACCGTCGGGGCCAAACTCCAGGCTGGTGGGGTTTGCCATGCTGACCCCCTTGAGCTTGCTGCGGCCAAAACCAATGGCGTCCGCACTCGCTGGCGTCGATGGTTGGTCAGCGGCAACGGCTGCTGCCGTCGAATTGGGGCTTGTAGCATTGGCCCACAGGGGGCGCGGGGCACTCGCCACAATAATCAATACCGCGCTGAAGGCAAAAATCGCCATTCTGTACTTCGCAATGAGCGCTGTGCAGCCCGTACGTCCTTGCCGATATAACTGAGAAGATTGAAACACAGTTGTGTTCGATTGGGATGATTGAGGATTCACCTAATTTACTCCTAAAAGTCCAAAATATACTGGGGGCGCTGATGACCCCACCCCCGATCCTCCCCGCGAGCAGAGAGACGAGTGATAGCACCCTCGTGAGCAAGTGGGTGGTGTAGTCAGCCAAAAAGGTTAGATAGCTATCTTATAACACTTTTACAAGGTGCCAATGATTGGTGCTTGCCGTGGCTGTGTAGGACACTTCATCCAACAATTGATGCGCCAGAAATAGACCATACCCTTCGACCCGGGGTGTGGATAGATCGGGTGGCGTCACGCTTGCCGGATCAAAGGCGGCACCCGTATCGTAGAGATCAAACGTCAGCGGTTCTGTTGCGGAGGGCACCGTTAGCACAACGTGCAACTCTCCCTCTTCATGTCCATAGGCATGTTCAATAATATTGTTACAGACCTCGTGGACCGCAAGCTGAATCTGATAGATCATCTCGTTTGATAAGGTAGGTGTCTCCACCCGTTCCAGGACAGAGCGGATCATGGCATTGATAATATTTAAGTAGCGATACTTTGCTGGCACTTCGATGCGGATTTTGTCACTTTGTCGCATTGGATGCTCGACTGCATTTGTAAATCCAGTATAGTAGGTGATCTTTTGCAGTATAGCACATAAGCGATTGACATCAATCTTGCGAGTGAGAAAAGTATGTTAACAGCCTCGCAGAACCAGCAGCGCCTGGTCATCGTCATTTGGCTGTGCCGCAAATTGGTGAAGATCGTGGAAGATCGCCTCGGCGACCATTTTTGCCGGCGCTTCTCCCAACTGATCGACCAGGGTCAACAGACGCTCATAGCCAAACATCTTGCGCAGCGAATTTTTGTGTTCCACGATCCCATCTGTCCCCACCAAAAACAGATCGCCAGGGTTGAGCGTCAACTGTTGGTTGTGCCATTGACTTTGGTCTAACAAGCCAATCGGCGTACCATCGGCCTGAAGCAAGCGCGCACTCCCCCCTTGCGGCCGATAGATGACCGGTGAGTGTCCTGCATTCGCATAGGTTAAGCGTCGTGTTGGTACGTGATATTGGCCAATGAACATTGTTGTGAACATGGTGGCATTGCTCAATTGGCTATACATATCCTCATGAATATAACTCAGGAGCGATTGGGGGGTTACCTCGCCCATGTGGCGCACCGCCAAGCGCAGTAATTTACAGATCACTGGCATGAGCAACGCAGCTGAAATTCCTTTGCTAGAGACATCGCCTACACTAAAAATTACATCCTGATGACTGTTCTGAATAAAATCATAAAAATCCCCGCTAACTTCGGTTGCTGGGCGTAAGACTGTGTGGAACTCGATGCCCATCATCGTCGGTACTGTCTGCGGCAAAAACCCCTGTTGGACAGCCCGGGCCTTTTCTAAGTTTAGCGACAGACGATTCAATTGGTCTGCCATTGCTGAATGAATAATTCCCGCTAAATCTTCCTCGGCATCAACTTCTGCCCTGCGGTTGTCTGTCATTGCGTGTTGGCTGCTCTGCGCTTCGCTCCTGGCAAGCGGTGTGAGTAAGGTTGTATCGTTGCTCCATTCTCGATTAGTAGATTTCTGCTCGCTCTCGATTGGCGATATATCTGAAATATCTGAACGACGGCGACCCATGGATAGCCAGATTTGCGCCAACTGATGCAGGCTGAAATGGTGGGTTGGCTGAAATGTCTGTTGCATCTATTGCCCCGGAATTCCTCTCTTGCGCCCATCGCTATGCGCGCAAATCAATGTCAACGATGTCACTATAGTGGATTCTGCTATTGACAAGGGGCGAGCCAGTAGCAGAAGGTTATCTGTTTACGATGTACGTAGATCGCTGGTTGCGTAGACCATGTTATGCTGGGTGCCTTGGGAACGCGCAACCGAGATCTGCGTATCTCCTATGGTTAAACAACAAATGATGCAACTGCATCGCCTTCGCTCGAAAAGATCTCCAATGCTTTATCAAGTCTAGTCAACTCCAAAATCATGCGCACCGGTTGCTGCAAGTTGCAAAGGTGCAAATCGCCGCCGCGGTCACGACACTTTTTCATGCCTTGTACCAGCGCGGCCAGACCGCTAGAATCCATAAAATCGACATCGGCGAGATTGACCACCAATTTGGACGATTTGGTCG
This sequence comes from Caldilineaceae bacterium, assembly GCA_034432375.1. Lineage (GTDB taxonomy): Bacteria > Chloroflexota > Anaerolineae > Caldilineales > Caldilineaceae > JAHBVH01. The sequence continues at coordinate 28,319 of DAOUCA010000167.1, read as the reverse complement.
CGACCGCCACATCTAGCTGTTGGTATAATGTGCGCACGGTATACGTGTCGATACTGCCTTTGACCGTTAACACAGTGACATCTTGCAATGAATGTAGATAAAGATCCACAGGGTACCCTTTTGATTCCTATATGTCTCTGCTGGTACTCGCCAATATATACTCTGCAGCAGCACATTTTAACAGTTGGTGCACGAGTAAAAGTGCTATTTTGTGGCGCTGCTCACTATAACCTATACCAGATGAGTATCTTCGCTTAATTTTTATCCGAAAATTCTCTGCTTCCGCTGAGCCACAAACGTTTTTCGGATAGGACCTTACTGCACAACCGGTTGCGAACGAACTTCCGACGGATTGGCCAGATGATTTCGAAGGGATCGTCGCCCTGCAGCCCGCCGCCAAGCCAAGGGCGTTCGTCTCAGATAGATCAGCGCTTGCCGCCAAGAATCGGTGGCAGCTTGATAACTGTCAGCCATACACAAGTTGTCGAACTGCTCTTCCAGGTTGGGTTGGGTGTACCAGAGGCCGGTAAAGCCGGCGGCGATCTGGTTGCGTACCTGCTGCCAATCTTCTGTCAGTTGACTCTGCTCCTCCGCTGTCAATGGCTTGACGCCAACCAGCGCCAACTCCCCACAAAGTACGCTCCAGAGCTCGGGTAAGCGCTCTCCTTCCCACTGTTCTAGCCATTGACCGAATGGATGAAAACTTTGGTTGGGCAGTTGTGTGCGCAGATGCAGCAGCCGCAGCGTCGTTGGTTGATCGCTGTCCCGCTGAAGCAGCGCTGGCTTGCACCCAATGCGCTCCACCCAACAGAAAGGGGCTACACCGGCGACGAGCATGATCAGCAGGCTGAGGCAGAGTAGCAGGGGCAGTAACAACAACAATAGTACCCCCGCTATAAACCGCTCAAAGAGATAGCGCAGAAAGAGCGGGGGCGTCTTGGCTGTCACTTTGCCGAGCAGAAATGGATCGGTAACCGGCAGCGCTGTCCCTGTTACACGGTCGATCATGAGATTTTGTGCAACGATGCGCTGTTGCACATTAACCAACCGACCAACATAGGTGTGGGGTAACACCGTACTCTGCTCGATCGTGGCCCCGTCATCAACGACGGTATGGGCACCAAGGATACTCGCTGGTCCCAATTCACTCGCTGCTCCAATGCGGCAATCTTCCCCGATAAAGAGGGGCGGCCGCAGCCGCGCGCTTGGGTGAATCACCGTGTGGGTACCACACCAAATTCCTGGTGCCAATTCTTGTCCATCTCGAAAAGGATAGCGCAGCGCTGGCTGAGCATCGGGCAAAGCAAGCCCCGAAAGCGTGGCCAGCATCGCGCTTTGGGCTCCCTGGTACTCTTCAAATGATTTCAATCCATTCCAATAATTGCTATTTTTATACGCATAAATTCGTTCGCCGCTTCTAATCAGCGCGGGTAAGAGATCTTTGTCCACCGTATAGGGGCTGCCCGTTGGCACGAGTGATAAGAGCTCCGGCTCCAGAATGTAAGCCCCCGTTAGTTCGGCAGCTAAGCCATAAAACGTAGCCTCGGTCAGGGGCCTATCGCTCATGGTCGACACCCCTGCTTGTTGTTGCGCCGCCGCTTGTTGTTGCGCCGCCGCTGTCGAGCCAGGAGCACCGCTACTGATCACCGTCGCTGGCCCACCGTGTGCGCGGTGAAAAGCGATTGCCGCGGCGACATCGAGATCGAGCAACACATCGGCCGGCAACACCAAGAGCGTCTCTCTGATCAATTGTTCTGCCCGTTTTATCGTGCCCGCGCTGCCCAGCGATTGTCGCTGTAACAGATAATTCATGGTTACATTCCAGCGTCGACCATCGCCAAAATGTTCTTCAATGGTGGCGCTCTGGTGGTAGAGCGCCACCAAAATTTGTGTTGCCCCAAATCGTGCCAACAGCTCGACTGGGTAACTCATGATAGGCCGTTGTAAGACAGGCACCATCGGTGATGGTATCGATGCTGTCAATGGGCGTAATTTTTTGCATTCGCCGGTCGCCATGAGAAAAAATTGCATACTACATCCCCTGGAGTTCGCTGTTAATTCATGCCGGAACAGTCACACGTGCTGCCATGACCCGCGTCTGGAGCGCGCTGTCCACATCTTCACAGATGTCAAAGAACTGATCCAGACGTAATAAGGTTAAGACATTGACAATTGTCGCAGGCACATTGGCTAGCCACAGATTTCCACCATCATCACGCGCTTGTTTCGTCAAAGCAACCAGCGTGCCAATCGCCGAGCTATCTAAGAACTGCGCATTGGCGAGATTAATAATTAAATAGGGATGAGTACTAAGCGTTTGCGTGGCTTTTTCGGCAAATGCGTGTTGATTGCTGCTATCCAAATGGCCCTGTACATTCATAATGACCGTATCTTTTACAATAAAAAAATCTGATTTGGGTAAGATCGCGCCCCGCGATGTCCCCCGCTGCATGACCCACCACTGCCAAAGAAAGAAGTAGCCAAAGCCAAAGAGATCGGTGGCATACCGTTTCCAAAGTCGACGGGGCTCACATAAGAGCCGATAGAGCCATTCCAGACCAGATTGTTGCATCCAGCGCGGTGCACGTTTGGTCACCCCTGCAATAAAATCAAAGGTGCCACCGACGCCCATCATCACGGGAATGTTTAACTGCTCTGCATGTTCATAGATCCATTTCTCTTGTTTGGGATTGCCAAAGGCGACTAACAAGATATCCGGCTGGGCGGCCCGACATTGCTCGACAATCGAACAGTCGTTGCGGTCGACCTCGGCACGCGATGGCGAACTGCAACCGGCGATCTGTAAGGTTGGAAATTGGTGTTGCAGCGTGGCGGCTGCCTGCTCTGCCACCCCTGGTGCCGCGCCGAGAAAGTAGATCGAGTAGCCCTTCTGGGCTGCCAATTGTGCCAAGGCCGGCACCATATCCGCGCCAGTGACCCGTTCTTTCATGGGCACGCCAAGCAGTCGGGCACTCCACACCAATGGCATTCCATCGGCCGTGGCCATATCGGCCTCTTGCAAAATACGTCGTAACTCTGTGTCGTAGAGTGACTTCACCACAAAATCGGCGTTGATCGTCGCGATTTGATGACCTTTGCGGGAAGCACGACCTTCAGCAATAAAATTGTCGATGCGAGTGAGCGCTTCTGTCATGTTGATATCGTCGATGGGAGCACCCAAGATTACCAGTAACTTCCGCATGGGGTTCCTTCCTCTGCTGTTGCAATGGGATTGTACTTGCTCAATCGCTCATCAGCCGAACGTATGAAAACGCAATCATTTCTCATCTGGGCAATCATCGATTTTCACACGCTTCACAGATGAGCCTGCTCAATAGGCACCTTTGCCAAAGAGGACCGTTGGGATGGTCTTGAGCAAAATTAAGATATCATTGCGTACATTCTGTTGACCAATATATTTCAAATCTAACTCTACCCAGCGCTCAAAGGGTAGATCGCTGCGCCCTGACACCTGTTGCAACCCGGTTAGCCCAGGTACAACATCCAGACGCCGCCGTTGCTCATACGCATACTCGCTCACCTCACTTGGCAGTGGCGGTCGCGGTCCAACAAAGGTCATATCGCCCTTGAGAATATTGAGCAATTGGGGCAACTCATCAATGCTCGTCTTACGAATGATCCGCCCCATCTTCGTCACACGAGGATCATTGCGCATCTTAAAAATCGGCCCATCGGCCTGGTTTTTGCCCCATAGTGCCTCTTTGCGCTCTTCCGCATCAATATACATCGACCGAAATTTGTAGCAGGTGAAGTGACGTCCCCACTTGCCCACACGTGTCTGGCGAAAGATGATCGGCCCGGGCGAATCTAGCCGGATCGCTAAGGCAGTCAGCAACCCTACCGGCAATACAATCGGAATGGCAAAGAGCAGGATCAGCAGATCTAAAAGGCGCTTGAGATAGCGATTGGCTTGGATGTGCAACGACCACATCACCATCCGCCACTGCAACCGCCATAGTGCAAAGCGACTCTGGAAATTGCCATTGCGGTAGCGTTGCAGCATCTCTTCAACCTTGTGTTCGTCGGCCATAGTTCTCTTTCCCATGCGGCCCTTCTTTTGATTAATTCTCTGTACCTGTATACAGTAGTGCTGGTTGCGTAGACCCAAACCGTTCTGGGCCTATCGAAACCAAACGGGCCTACTGCTCACGCTGGTTTCGCGCCCCGAGGGCACTTGCTTCGCTACTCAACCGACGTTCGCTGGGCAAGGGATCGCGTACCGCACGAACCCATCCCTGGTTTTCAAGTTTTAAGAGTACTCGCAGATAGAGCCAGAGCTTCCACAAGATAAAAAACGGAATATATAAAAACGCCAGATAAACCCTGCGTGGTGCGCCAGTCAGCAGCAACCCACTCACCAGATAGAAAAGTTGGACTAGGAGCAGATAGCCCGCCAAGAGCAGCGCGTTCGTGGTCCCCAACCACCATGCACCGCCCATGTAGAGCAAGCTCAGCGCCGCCAGCACGGCAAAGGGCGGCACCACCAATTCCATCATGGCGTCGAGATAGATTAGCGAAGCCCGCACACCGCCGTGCTGCCAAGGTGTCAACGCGGCCCATAACAAACGGGGAATAAACTGGCGTGCCATCTCCATGCGGCCCTGTTCCCAACGGACATTTTGGGTGTGTGAGTTGGCTAGCGTTTCGGGCATTTCGGCCCAGACGATGGCATCCGGCGCAAAGATCACCCGTACGCCGTGCAGAATCAACGTCATGTGATATTCAATATCTTCGGTGACTGAGGCCGACCAAGCATATTGCTCCAGGATCCGGCGATGAAAGACCATGCCATTGCCTTTGAGGCCGGCTGAACCACCCAAGAGCATACGTCCCTGTGGCCGCACATAGTTGATCACGGCCATTGCCGCGGCGCGGAGGCTGACCGCCCATGAGCGGTCGGCATCCAACACCCCATCATACGCTTGAATGACCTCCGCCCCCTGCTGTAGGTGCCCATCCATGACCCGCAAGAAATTGGTAGAAACGACTGAATCGGCATCAATGATCACCGCCGCATCAAAGGTCTCTTCGGACGCAATAACCTGCTCTAGTAACCACTGCAAGGCATACCCTTTGCCAAGTTTTACCATATCAAAGCGCTCGTGGACCACAGCGCCCGCTTGCCGGCCAAGCGCTGCCGTGTGGTCGCTACAATTATCCGCCACCACATGGACCGCATAGCGGTTGCTGGGGTATTCTAACTGCTGGAGATTGGCGAGCAATGTTGGCAACAACTGTTCTTCGTTGTGGGCTGGAATTAAGAAGACAAAGCGATTGGCGGTGTTCTCGCGTGCCCTTTTGCTGCGCGGTGCTCCAACCCAAGCCGCCACTGTCAACAGCAGCAGATAGCTTGCCATGATGGCAAGAACGCCGCCTAAACTCCACAACCCAATTTGTAGGATGGTTCCCAACAGTGCCACAAAATACTCTCTCTCGTCCGGCCGATAGACCGGCTATTTAGTTGATTCAGCTAGCCAATGCACGCTGGACAAAGCCTGTGAGCCGTTCGGTATAGCGATCCAAGCTCATCTCCCGTTCGACGCGGCGACGACCAGCTTGCCCCATGCGCTCTGCCACTTGCGGATTGGCACGTAGATAGTCAATTGCCTGGCGCAGCGCCTTTGCATCTTCCGGTGGCACATAGAGGCCAGTCTCCCCTTCGATGACCACATCCGTTTGGCCGGGGGTGCCGGTGCAGATGACCGCTTTTGCCATCGCCATCGCCTCTAGGATGACGGTGACGCCGGCCTGGAAATCAACATTGTAAAGCGGGACGACAACAAAAAGACTGTCCGCATAGAGTTGGCGCAGCTCAAATTGGGTGAGTCGATTCACCGTTACATTGGCAGGAATCCGCACCTGCTCCGTCGTATCACGGCGTTTGGAAAAGGGGCTGCCGGCAGCAATGACAACCTCAATATCTAACCCACGCGCCACCTGAATCAGCGTTGGGTAATCACGATATTCCAACCCGGCCGAACAGATCATTGAACGAGGATAGGCCGTGACCTGGTCCGGTGAAAAGAAGAGGGCATCGACCATAAAGGGTGTAAAGGCAACCCGCTCCGGCTGAACATGCCACCGACGTTCAATAAAGTGTTTTTGCCAGGTCGAGTAGACTAAAAATGTGTCGACATGGCTATGAATGCGAAAAAAATCAAAGAAAAACATCTTCTTGTACACCGACAGAATGTGGGTGATCATCAGGTGGCGTGCCGCCCGGTTGCCACCGAGCTTGCAAAACCAGGCGAGGGGAATGCCCACATGTTCGCCATCGGTAAAGATGACTTTGTAGTGATGGCGTTGTAGATAGCTCGCCCATGCCAATGTGAGGTTTGGCCCGCCCACCAGTTCCAGCAAGCGCCCAAACCAACCGGCCAACTGCCGCGCTTTGGCGTAGTCAATGAGATCGGCATTAAAGGCTTGTGCCATCTCTAAGTAGTCGACCCGTGGCCGCAACTGTTCGGCAACCTGGCTCTCCACATTGGGGTCGATCACGGTAGAAACCGTCAGTAACGTCTGCGACATGGCCTTTCCCTGGGTCAACCCACGGGTATCACGCACAACTGGTTTGCCCACCGTGAAAACGCTTTCTGCTGTTCGCATTCGCTGCTCGTTGGCGATCGTCATCTCTGTGCCAGAATCGGATGCGCTGAGCTGGACCGCATACGCATACGTCGCATCGCCCACTGTTGATTGACGAAGGGTTGATTGTGGATGAAAGATAAGTTGCAGTTGATGCAGAATCTTATGGACAGAGACAAACACGAAACCCCATTTCCTTCCCTACGCTGGCCAAGTATCCTGGCTGCTTATACGGCACTGTTGCTGGCCCTTTTGAGTAAATCCAACAATTGGATTGTATTCTGCTCCGCATTGAAGCGTCGCTCTACCATGCGCGCCGCTTGCGCACCCAGGCGCAGTCGCAAATCCACATCGCTAATCAAACAGCGCAAGCGGTCAACCAATGCACCCTGATCACCCACTTCGATCAGAAAGCCAGTCTGTCCATCCTCGACGACCTCGGCTGTGCCCCCCACTTTAGTTGTAATACAGGGAAGACCCGCCGCGCTGGCCTCAACCAGCGCAATCGGCAGACAATCCCCATAGGTCGGTAGGCAGAAAATATCACACTCGTGTACGAGCGCTTTGAGTGCCGGACTGTTCGGTTCCATCCCTTGATAGAGATAGACCGCCGGCTGAGCGGGCAGATCATCCCGCGTTACCAGATGCAACTCGATCGGTTCAACCGCACGATTTTGCGCTTGGCTTGTTGCTGACTGCAACAGTTCCTGACGCAACTGTTGAAATGCCTCCAGGAGATCGTCACCGCCTTTGCGTCTGAGGTTGCCCCCCACAAAGAGCACTTTGATCGGTCCCGCATGGGCTTCTCTCGGCACTGGCCGCTGCCATTCGCTGAGGTTGATCCCCGGTGGGACGACCGTGATCTTCTCTGCCGGCACTTCATAATCATTGATCAACCCCTGCTTGGCCCAACTGGACCAAGTGACGAGATGACGGGCATGGTAGAAGCAGCTGCGATTCATCCGCCATTTCTGATTTTCCAGCCACGTTGGGCCACGCTCATGGGCGTAAAACTCGCCCAATTCATCATATTGCAGCGGGGTGGCATCGAGTGAGATCACACTGGGAATACGTTTTACCCAATTCGTCGCCAGCACCGCCATCACCTGGGTATGAAAAAAGAGTGCATCGAGTGGTGCCTGGCGTTGGATATTTGCAATATGATAGCGCGCCCGCAGACCTGCTTGCACCGTCCAGTAGCGATTGTAGAAGGGCAATCGTGTCGACAGGGCCCCGTGATGTTGCTCCATCATCTGCCAAACCGCCTGCACGGAACTGTCCTTGCTGACGGTTGACTGCAAATTTAAGGCGTGTGTTCGATGGCCCAATCCCTGCTCTAGGATGAACCCAAAAGTGTGCATGTTCGTTACTTTCGCTGCTCTCTGTTCGCCATGATTAACGAATCGCCGTTGATGAATGCGGTCGCCCAGCCATTTGGCCTGCACAGTCTGCATTGGCCACCGTTATTTCCGTACATACAAAATATGTTTGCGGTCAATCGGGTAGCGCAACCCTTGGGCCACGCCAACCCACGGATAGACCAGTTGCAGCCAGCCTACTTGAATCTTCTGCCAACTTTGCCACTTGATGATCCCCGATAAAATTTGCCGTACCCCCTGATCCAGGACCCACTCGATCAAGAAGTAAAGCCCCCCCAGATCACCGCAGCGTATATATTTACCGGCAGCAGCACCCGTCCCAATCGCATAGCCTTGATAGGCCTTGCGAACTTCGCTCCACCCGCGCCAGTGACGATGATAAACGACCGCCTTTGGTGTGTAGATAATGCGACCATGATGTTGCGACAGCACACGATAGCCGGCATCGCGCTCATCCCAAGTGCCCAATGGCCCACCGGCACCGATAAAGCCATCAAAGCCACCGACATGCAAAAAGGAATCGCGTCGCCAGCCCATGTTGGCACCGTGGCCAAAGCTGAGGTCAAAGCGATTGTGCTCATAGACACGACGATCTGGTGTATCCTTGAGGGCCATGGGAATCGCCCGCGAGACTGCCATTTCGCCGGGAGTCTCTACCGCAGTTGCGTCTTGGTCCGGAATCACCCGCCCAAAGACAGCCCAGACTCCAGCTTCTTGCAACTCTGCCACCAACTGTGCCAGCCAATCTTCGGTCACTCGGCAATCATCATCGATAAAGGCAATATATTCTGATGAACCCTGTTTTACCCCTTCATTGCGGGCAAAATTGGCCCCCCGCGTCTTCGTATAGAGATATTGTACGCGGTGATCGGCTTGGACATGGGTGGCTACTACTTGCGCCGTCGCCCCGTCATCACTCTGATCGACCACCCACACGGTAAACGCCTGGTAGCTACTTTTACGTAAACTACTCAGGGCATCACCGATGAGCGCTGCTCGATTGCGGGTTGGAATTACAATATCCACATTTGTCATTACTGTGAACCTGCTCGATTCTCTCTACTCACTCATTGCGATGATTGTCTATCCGGTAACATGCCTCGGCGGCACCAATAACGATGAACTAGCAAACACCACTCGGTAGGGGCGTCCCCTTGCGGTCGCCCTGCTGTGGGCACCGGCAAGCGGATGCCCCTACACAACCGGCAATTCATCTCTATTGCGACGGTGCCAACAACAACGCTACATTGTCGATATAAAATGGGCTGCTCTGAAACGACTTTGTCTTGAAATATAGACCCGTCACATATTGGTACTCTGGCCCAAAGAGTAGCCGGTCCATTGACAGAATGACCTTCACCCAGGTATGGGGCGGGATGGTATCGTTGACCGCTAGATCATACAGCGGAATCTCTGGAAAGTAGCCCACCTCGGTTAATGCTGATGTATCATCCGCTCGCCAACTGGTACTCTCATTGCTGCCAACGATGGTGGCCACGAGCGCATCATTGCTCAGATAGTTGTTGCCACTGTTGATCCAAAAGCTAATCCCTTGCACAGCGTTACGCGGATAGCCCGTTGCGCCGCCGGATTCAAGGGTAAAGTAGAGCGTGCCCCAACTCCGTTCAAAGGGTGTAATCTTGATGGCTACGGCACCGGCATCCAATCCACTTTGTGGGTCCATTACCTCGAACCAGCGCGAGGTATCGAGCGAATCAAATTGTAAATTCTCGCTGTGTGCCAATGACCAGCCAGGAGCCAACTCATCCTGGTAGAGATAGAACTCGCGATAGAGCGGTGTTGGCGTTGGCAGCAGCAATACTGGCGTTGCGCTCGCAACCGGTGTCGCACGGATCTCTTCGGACTTTTCTACCCGAAAGACAGAGGCCACGGTTGGTACAACCGGCACCTCTGCAGCTGTCGCCGAACAGCCGAATAACAACACCGATAGCCAGCCCACTGATAGCCAGCCCACTGATAGCCAGCCCACTGATAGCCATCTACCCGTGCAACGGAGTCGAGCCCCTCTGCGCGGTTGGCTCTGGTCGTTCTCGGTTTGCCAATGCTCGCTACTAGATCTCTCTGTACCTATCATGCCGGATGCGCCGATTTGTCAGTCTGCTCGACCAGATGGAAAAATTGCTGCCGGCCACCCAGTTCATCGGTCACCCCCTGGTAGTGGCGCAGGTTAAAGATGCCGCTGTAGGCCCGTTGTGGTACCCATTCCAAGCCCAATTTGCTGCCTACCTCGGCGACTTGACGCAACGTTGCAATCGCAACCGTGTTGGCCATCTCGCGCGAGATGCAGAGGCGGGCGAGCCAGCGGACAAAGGAGTGGCGCGAATGATATTCGCTGCCAATCGCTGTTAACAACCAACTGTGCCCCTTGTCCCGCGCACAGATGACATCGTTGCGCCCGTAGGCATAGGGGGTCTGCAACCAAGACGCAAAGCTCCGTTCGGCGTAGTGATACCCAATCGCCTCGGGGTTAAAGACAAATTCAATCCCTTCTTCGGCCAACCGATAGGCCAATTCCACATCTTCCGAGCGCCGAAAGGCGGTATCAAAGCCCTTGGCCCGCACCAGGTGGCGGCGCGCCAGCGAGGCATTGCCAGTGTAAAACCGGCGGGCATCGGTCTTCCATGCTGTCTCTGCCATCCCTGCATATTGCTTGTCGAGCATCGCCTGTTCCCAACGTACCCACGGCTTCATATTAAATTCCGTTGGTGTTAGCATTGGTCCCATTACCACGACATCATGGTCATATTGCTGGTGGGTTTCGATATGGGCTTCAATTAGCTGTGGCACCGGCACCACATCGTCATCGATAAAGAGCACGATCGTCCCTTGGGCGTGTTGAATACCATGATTCCTGGCTGCAGCAGGCCCCTGATTTTGCTGGATAACAACCTTTACGTTAAGTAAGGTCTGTTGCGCAAAGCGATCCAAATAATCATTGGTCCCATCGGTCGAACCGTCAGAGACCACGATCACCTCGAACTCTGTTGCTGGATAGCTCTGCTTCTCTAGGCCTGCTAAGACCTGTTTCAATTGCGCTTGGCGATTGTAGGTCGGAAGCACAACACTCACATCAGGCATCTTACCATTCTCCAAAAATCAACTTAGTTACTCAGGGTAATCACGCGGTACCAGGATTAAAATACTCGCCCACCATGCACGTGCATTTCAACGCACTGCTTCTCCATTTGTCTGCTCTATTGCCCACCAGCCTCTCTTGGGCAACCCACTTGGTACTTCTTCCGCGGCAAGCTCGCGGATAATTTGGGCCGGTACACCGCCAACCAATACATTGGGCGGCACTGCGGTGGTGACCACTGCCCCCGCTGCCACCACCGCACCTGCCCCCACCGTGACACCAGGCAAGATCGTGCAGCGGGTACTTAGCCAAGCCCCCTCTTCGATGGTTACAGGGCGAGCGTTAAGCGCCCCTGCACGACGCCCACTCCCTGCAATCTGATGCCCATTGGTTAGGATCATTACCTCTTGTCCAAAGGCTACCCGGTTCCCAATCACCAGATCTGCATTTACATCGAGCAGACAGCCAACATTGAACCAACACTCCTGCCCAATTCGCAGCCGAGTCGCGAGATCGCCACTGCCCAAAATCGTTGGCAACCCCCACATTACGGTGCCGTGGCCAATTTGCAGACCGGCTAAGCGCAACACTCGTACACGTAATCGGCTGCCGACAAAGGGCGGCAACAGCGCCAAAGCCATGCGCGCCAGTTGGAGTCGCGGATGTATCCCTTCCAACTCTTCGTGTAGAATTTGACGCACCTTCTGCACGGTCATCGCTGCACCTGCGGTTGCACACGCTCTGCTTGATAACGGTGCCATTTACTTACCGGCGCAACCCAGCGATTTTGCGCATCAATGCGCTCCAGGCAATCAATCAACCCCAATGCCGTACCGACAAAGAGCATGCTTTGCGCATCCCACGACATGTCAACATAGGCGTACATGTAATGCATAAAGAGATAGGCCGTAACTGTAAAGGCAATCGCCTGTAGGTCATTATCTTGTACACGCCAGACCATACGCCCACCACGCATCAGGCTAAAGCCCATCATGGTTAGGATGCTCATAAAGCCCAGCAGCCCGCTCTTCATCCAAATCCAAAAGACGGAATTGTGGACAATGTATTCCCACCAGACAAAGAAGCTGATGTCAGGCATGGCCACGGTAATGTGAAATTTTTGGCCAAAGCCCACCCCAAGGAGGGGGGACAAGTGGATCGTGTAGCCAATGTTAATGTTTTCCAGCACACGGTAAAGATTGGAGGACTCATCGGCACTGCCCGCATCGGGGGCAATAATCGATTTGACCGCCTTCGCCCCAAAGGCCAACGCGCTGCCGCTGTTCCAAAAGATCGCCAAGTAGACGAGGGCGAAGAAGCCAACGGTTGGCACCAAGCTCCAGAAGAGCCGTCGGTTTTTGCGATAGAGAATCATTGTCATCATCGCAATCACCATCCCCAACGAGGCAAAGGCTGCCCGGCGTTGGGTTGCAATATAGGTAATCGCCACAAGCGGCACCATCAGCGGCAGCAGAAAACGTTTTGCCGCCGAGGCATGAAAGAGCCAACTGGCAAAGACCAAGACAAAGAGCGCGTTCATGTGGATCGCCGCCGCATGTTCTGTGATCGCTTCAACCCCCGCTAAGCTGCCGTGGTACCGGGTAAAAAAGATGATGACCCCAATAATGCCTTTGACAAAGACAGCCAGCATAAGCACCCAGATAATCTGCGAGACGTGGCTGCGGTTCTCGATCAAGTTGATCGTTAAAACCATCACAAGCGGCAGATAGAAGATCGACCGCGACTCCCACAGCGCCACATTGACTACCCCACCGGTCCCAATTCCCCAAGCCAGGCCAGCAACGAGAAAGAGCGTAAAGATGGCTACCGGCCAGAGCATAACCCCCGTGCGAAAGTGAAAGGTGCGTGCAAAGATTCCCTTTCCGATCCAAGCCACAGTGGTGATGACCAGGTAGAGCTCCAGTGGGCTAAAGATCAACGCGTTGTTAATATATAAAAGCGACTCGGCACTAGAGAGATTCTTGACAAAGGGATACTGATCCATGAGCACGGCATCGCCTAGCAGCGCAAAAAAGAGCAAGAAATAGAGCCCCCAGCGCGGTTGGTAAACGATCATCCCCAACGTGGCCAGAAAGAGGATCCCGCCCAGTGGCAGTGGTGTTGGCCCCACGAAGAACATCGCTGCCGCGGTCACGCCGCTGCCGCCAAGCAGCAGCACCAACCACAGCCGACGAAAGATGTCGTTGCGATGGATCTGATAAGCGGCGCTGGCCCATTCGGTTTCGTTGCGCAATGTGTTGATCATAATTTCGGTATCGTTAGAGTAGCGGATCCCTACTTGAATGTCGGGCCTGCTCTGCAAAGTGCGTTGATCCGCACTGTCTCTCAAACCCGTTTCAACGGGTTTTGCGTATCAGCGGATGAATGAATTCATCCGCACTTCTGCTGCTATATTGGCTGCTACTGCACTGCTGCCATCACCAACAACGTAATGCTCTCTGCCGGAAAGGTCAACTCTAACCGGCCACTGCCGTCGATCTGCTCGTCTGCTAAGTGCACAATGGCCTGTAAGTCATCAACACTGTAGCGATAGACTGCTGCATTGCTGGCCTTTGCAATGCCCTGCAACTGCAAAGGGCTGCGCAGCGCTTGGCCACTCTTGTTGACCACCATCACCGTCAACGCCTGATCGACACTCCGGCGGGCGGCATAGATGGCAAGCGCTTCTTCGTCCGTACTGCTCGCTGCTACGCTCCGATCACCAAATTGGCTGCCCTGGCCGTCGTAATTGCGATAGAGGCGAAAGGCGTAGGCAAAGGGTGCATCGGCTCCCAATGGATCCCAGAGCGTCGCCATATCCAACCCTTCGCGCCCAAAGATGCCCAACAGATCGGCTTGGGCCAGCGCCCCGTTGATCGACTCCAAGCCACCCCAGTTATACTCGCTAATCGCTACTTTGGTGCCGGGATAATTCTCCGCTACCCACTGCCGCATCCTTGGAATCAATTGCACTGGCTCATCAATCCAGCTTTCATCGCGATAGGTTGGATCCCACAGCGAGCGGGTAGAACGCAGGCGCACCGTTTGTGTCTCTGCGTTGCCGGCTGCCTGCAATGCAACCCCTGCCGCCTGTGGATAGTAGTGCAAATCCAAGTAATCGAGCAGACGCACGCCATTGGCCGCTTCGTACGCCTGCAGTTGGGCCAGATACCAAGGCACCAATGGCGTCCCGCCGTGGGCATTGCGATCCGGCGCCTGATTCCACCAACTGCCGCCAGCAGCTTGATCGAGCGCTGAATAGCTGTAAGCCGTCCAGCCCCACAACGCTGGGCCAAGGGTCTGGGCCGTCGGATCCGTGCGCTTGACCGTGGCCGCATAGAGCAACGTGCGCTCAAGCAACTCATCATAACTAACCGGCTCCGGATGGACATCGCGGTGGGTTTCGTGCCAGAGCATGGGCTCGTTGTCCAAGTTGTAGTAGGCCACACCGCCATTGGCTGCCGTGCCAAAACGCTCAATCAGATGGTGCATCCACGCTTCGACAAAGTCTGGGCCAATCGCCACACTCGTATCGGTGGGATCGTTGCCGGTGATTCGCTTGCCAGCGCCATCAATGCCATTGCCACAATCGCTGCGCCACGGATCTGTCTCCTGCTGCGGACCATACTTTTCGACACTAAAGCCGCAGGTATAGTCACGGCTCTTGGGTGTCCACCCGATCATTGGGATGGTCAAAAGCGTTGCGCTGCCGGTGCGTTGATCCTGCTCGACAAAGCGATCTACCTGCGAATCGCTGGGCAACACGGCTGGATTGGTCGTTTCCTCGGGAATATTTTCAAAGAACCAATCTTTTGTATGGCTGGCTACGTCTAGCTGCCAGTTATAGCGTGTCGTGCCATTGCCTCCCCAGCGCCGGACCGGTAGTGCTATCGCTTTCGCCAAGCTCTCGTCGGCAAAGTTGATGCCATAAATATTCGGGTCGATGGCGTGGCGCTCGTTGGCTGCATCCACGGTCAACGCGGCCCCGGCAACCGGGATCGGCGTTGGCGTTGGCGGCAGGTCAAGATCGACCAGCGCAATATCTCTTAGGTAAAAGGTTGGCTGCGCCGCACCGGTTGAATCCTGCCAGGCAATCCCGCTGATCTGGGCAAGGTTACCCAATAGGTTGAGCTTGACTTCAATCGTCTGCCAACGACCCGCTTCGGCGGTCACCTCCAGCCCCTCTGCGGTAAAAGCGCCTCCGGCATCGGCCAAAACAACTCGCACCTTTTGGTTCCCCTGATCGCCGCCATGGATCTGAAAGCGCAGCAGGTCGTAGCGTTTAATGTCAACTACGCTTTCGCTGTGGAGCGATAGCGCTGCCCAAGCCGCCTGATAGGTGACTGCCAGTGCCGCTTCTCCCTCTCCTTCTGGCTCAGCGGCTGCATTTGGACCCGCCGCCGCAAAATCGACGGCGCTCTGCCAGGACCAATTCTGCCACCCAGCCAGCAAGCCATTCTCATAAAGCGCTTGCTCATCAATGATTGCTGGCGAGCCAGTGGTGATCGCCGTTTGTTGCGTAGCGGTAGCGGCCTCGACTAACAGACGGGTCGGTGTTGCGACAAGATTACCATCTGTTGCTGCGCCGACCGCAGTTGGCACCTGCGCTTCTTGATCTCCCTCAAGCGACGGGCGCTCATCTCGATTGGTAAAGAACCCACAGGCCGACAAAAGCGCGGTGATGATCATCAGGCCAATCGCCACTTTGACTCGGTAATGGCTTTTCATCGGCTCTTTTTTTGACGCTGTGTACAATTGCTCTTCAACCTTCAATCCTAATATCCTCACATCAGAACTTACACATCCCTAGGTTTCGATCCGCTCAAAGGCGACCTGCGCAACCAGAGTATGTAATCCCTCTAATCCAAATAAATAATTATCCACAATGAAGCGTGAAGATTTGCTTTTCTTCGTGTGTCTTCGTGTCCCTTCGTGGATAGGTTAAATTCTGGAATAGCCTAAATCAACTGATCAAACAAATAATAGAGGGCCGTCATCACAATCACCGTGACAATAACTAGCCACAATTGGCGACGCGTACTCATCTCGGTCGCTCCCATGCCAACGCCAAAACAGACGAGCAGGAAGAGCATAAAAAGTTCCATGGTCTACTCTTGTGGAATCCATTTGAGCAGCCACGCTGGTGTACTATGCTGCGCCCGATTTAAAATAACCCCCAACATGGCGAGATGATCGATCTCTTTCAGCGCCTTGCCAACCATGCTACTCGTGTTCACCCCCTGCCGCACCACCACACAGCAGCCATCGGCCAGTGACGCCAACGGAATGGCATCGCTGGTCGTGAGGATCGCCGGTATATCGAGCAACAGATGGTCAAATTGGTCGCTCAGCCGTCCCAATAAAAGGGTCAACTCGTTGCTGCGTGCCATCATTGCGCGTTGTTTCGGCGCGAGACTTCCCGAAGGGAGCAGCCACAAGTTGTTAAAATTGGTGGCAATCAACGCCTGATCGACTGTGGTATCCTGGCGAATTGTCGCCACGATTCCCCCTTCGCTGACGCCTGTGCGCCACGCAAGTTGTGAGGGCCACCACCAATTGAGATCAACGTAGCAGATGCGGCGCGTGGTGTCATTGGCCAGCAACGCCGCAGTTGCCAGCGCCGAATAGGTGACCCCTTCCCCACGCAGCGCGGAGACAATTGCCATCCGTTTGGGTAGCTCTTGGTTGACCATGAGCCGCGTAGTCATATAGCGCAAGGCGGTCACGGTGGCAGTTGGGAACTCTATCAGCGCGCTCTCACCGCGTATCTGCAAAGTGAGCGTCTCGCCGGTAAAGATAAGTTGCTCGCGTTGCGGTTCACTTTCTGCCGCTAGCTGCCCTGCTGCTACGCCGTTGGCTTCTGGTCGGCGTCGGCTTGCCCCAAAGCGTCGTTCTGTCCCAGGGCGTTCTGTCCCAGGGCGTTCTGTTCCAGGGCGGGCTGCACCATTCGTCGTCTGTGCTGGAACGGCCTGCAAGGTTGTGTAATCAGTAACTTTCCTGCGATTGAATAACATCACGAATATCCTTCTGGCTAACCGATTGCTTCCGGCGTTGCCCGATTTTGACGATGTAGAAACCCTTGGACGGCGTTAAGCAGCAACTGGTAATCCTCTTTGGGCAATACTTGCAGGAGAAGGATCATCACCAAATAGACGGCGACACCGGCAACAATCGGCACTCCAATAAAGAGCGTGCTCAGCCCCCAAGCCACCGCACACATCACCCCGCCTGCGGCAAAGATGCGAATGGCAGACCAGAGATTGCCTCGCCCCAGTGTCCCTTTGGGCAATAAGAGGATCCCGGCGATGACCATGCACAATTCCGTAATGCCATAGGCTGCTGCTGCCCCAATCGCGCCGTTGCTCCATCGGGCATGGCTCCAGGGAATCAGCATCAGGTCGAGCCCGATTAAGAGAAAGGTCGCCACTGCCATGACGACTGTCCATGAATTTTGGCGGTCAATTGAGATCAGATATTGTCCCAGCAGCACATTTTGATACATGCAGATCAGGGCCAACCCTTCTACGGCTAAAATCGGGCCACTGTTGACAAATTCCGGTCCAAACAAAAACGTCACAATCGGGCCGGCAACGACCGTCATTCCCAGGCCAATCGGCACACCAAGCAGCAGCAGCGTATCAAAACTTTTACGCATCAACCGCTGCAATTGCTCGCCATCGTTGATCATCATGCGGGAAAAGACGGGAAAGATCGCCATCATAAAGACGGTTGGAATAAAGAGCAGCGTGTTAAAGAGCCGGTCCGCAGCGCTGTACCAGCCAATCGCCTCTTCATTGAGGAGAAAGGAGATAATCAGGACATTCATCTGCAGATAGCCGACCAGAAAGATACTCGACATCAGATAGGGTAACCCAGCCGTGGAGATGCGCCACAACGTTGCTGCCCGAAAGGTAAGACGAAGCCGATGTAACCGATTTAAATAGATAATCTGGATCACAAGGCGGACGCTGGTAGAGACAATTAGCAGCGCCGCAATCGCATAGATCCCCCAACCGGTCAATAACAGTAGCACACCAACCGTCGTGTCAATCGCTTTCCCGACAATATTGCCAATCGACAGAATGCGCATCTCTTCCAGACCCTGCAACGCTGCTTGGCAGGCTGTGGCGAATTGATCGATTAAATTAGAGATGCCGATAATACAGACCACATTGATCGTGACAACCGGGTAATCGAGCCACCGCAGCAGTGCGACAATCCCCGCATAACCAACGCCAAAAAAGAGAATGCGCAAGACCATTACCACGCCCAATAGTTCGGCCGTGCGTTGCGGAGCACGAGCAATCTCTTTCGTTAAGAGGGTGCCTGTACCAAAGGCAATCAGCATCCCCACAATCATCCACAGCGAGGTAGCAAATTGCAGCTTCCCGATCCCCTCTGCACCCAAATAGCGAGGCAGAAAGATCGTCAATAGCAGCGTCAAGCTCCAGGTGGTTAACTGGGAACCCATGAGGATGACTGTGTTTTTGGCAATACTTTTGTTGGCACTACCCATATGTGTACTAACCATGCTCTTGTCTCTGAAAAATCTCTGCACCTATCGGGCCACAACCGCTGTGCGGCTTGCTGCCTATTTATACTCCACCAACTGTTGGATCGTTCGTGTACGCGGTGGTTGATTCGTATCACCGCCGTCACTTCGCACAGCCCCATTCTCGCCTGTGGGCGTGGTCTCGCTGTGGCCCACGCGTGCGTCTTGCGCTGTGCCGCGGCCATTGCGATCACGCTTGATCGGTGCCATAAACTCTGTCAGTGGCGTGGCTCGATTGCTTGGTGCCGCGGCGATCGCATTGGTCGCGCGCAGATAGCGCATTGGGGCTTCGGGAATCAGCGCAAGTACCGGCAATTGTAGCCCTTGGCCAATGTCAAGCGGGAAGCGCAAACTGCGGTCGAGCAGTGCGCCGCCAACGATGCCGGCTACACTAAAGACCATCCCAACCGTCAAGAAGAGTGCCAATACCAACGCCAACTCCTTTTTCGAGCGCTTCGGCTCCAGGGGAATTTGTGGCGCATCAACCACAAAGTAACTTTGGCGGATGTTGCTCTCGGTCTGTGCCAACGACAGCTTGGCGTCTTCTTCTTTATTCTCGGCATTGCGTAAGCGTTCTTCCGCCAAATCTACCGTTGCCGAGAGCTGTGCAATGGTCGCTGCCTCTTCGGGAGGACGATTGCCCCGCACCGGTTCGGGATGACTGATGAGATAATTGGTCAGGGTCCGTCGTTCTGTATCTAACTCATTGCGATAGGTTGCAACCAGATCGACAAAGAAATCTTGCGCGGCAACACTTTCATCGTGGCTGATATTGGTCTTCCACAGCGTATAGGTATCGATCGTCGATTGCACCAATTGTGCTGCTACGCGCGGCATGGTAAAGGTCGCGTTGACCGCAACCATGTTATTCCCCAAGCTCCGAAACCAGACGGCGTCACGCGCTTTGGTCAGTGTCTCCTCAATCGCTTTCGGCCCCTCATTCATGCGTGATTCCAGATCGGTCTGTTGCACAATCGCCCGCAAAAAGCCATCCGAGTTCATCAGCTGATAAAGCTCTCCGACCGTCTCTTCGGACGGGGTCACATAGCGAAAGCCAAAGCCATTGCTGCGTACCGACGTTAACGAGGAGAGCAACGTCTCTTGCTGGACATAGAGCGTCCCTTCGGCGGTATACGGGGCCGGCACAAACGTGATATAGAGGGTCATAGCGGCTACCATCAGCACGATGGGCAGCAAATAGAGCCAGCGATGACGGAAGTAACTTTCCAGCAGACGCAAAACGATAAGTCTGATCACACGGTACCTCTCTTGATCAATCGAATATCAACGGGCCCACGCCATCGGTTCGATGGCAGAGAACGTTGTTTGTAGAACGCGTGGCGAGCCCATTGTCTGTGGGTTCTGTAAGGTGAGCACAATTTCATTGATGTGAAGTGCATGCGCTGCGGACAGGCGGCTTGGACGCTTTTCTCTAATGGCAGTAGCCAATTCAGCAATGCCGATCGAAACATCAGCCGGGGGTAGCGTTCTTTTTCTATAAAGGGGATTGGGATCTTGTGCAAATGGCACGCGTTGCCGGCCATGCCCAAACAACGTCGAAATGACGGGGATCGTTTCACGACGACGGTTCAATCTTGTCTTCTGTTGATAGACAGGAGAATGGTAGTGCCAACCTTCATCTAGCGATAAACTGCCCTTCTCCCCGACGACGGTTAGCCGATGGTTGTGATCGGCAACGATGCTACAGGTAAGACGTGCAACAACGCCACTGGCAAATTCAATGCAACCCACGGAGAAATCCGCTGCATTGACTTGGAGGGGTTGCTCGGTCTGCTTATCGGCAATCAGGCAGGCAGAGAAGGCTGTAACCATCTTCGCCGGGCCAAAAAATGCGGTCAACCAACTGACATAGTAGCCGGCATGTTCGATGGTACAGCCAGTCTCAAATTCATCGATATAGGGCCAAGGGCTGCCGGATTCGGTGATCCATTTTTTATAGTTAATGCGATGAATCAGACCATCGTCCAATTCGGCATAAACCAGGTAGGGTTGACCAATCGCACCGGCGCGCAGTGCTCGCCAGAGGGTTTGAGCGCTTGTCCCCAACAGGCTGCTGGGGGCACTGCTGATCTGCAGAGAGCGTGCTGCGGCCAATTGGACCAATGCTTCTGCTTCGACAAAGTCCATGGCCAACGGTTTTTCGCTATAGACATGTTTCCCTGCTTCCAATGCGGCCTTTGAAACGGCAAAATGGCTGCGTGGATTGGTCAGGTTAACAATGATCTCTATACGCTCATCGGCCAGTAACGCTTCCAGGCTTTGATAGCACGTCACTTGATAATGGGTGGCAAAGTGACGCGCATGATCGAGCCGACAATCAAAAACGCCCACCAACTCTAAGGAGGGATGATAGCGTAGCGTATTCATATAGAAATCGGCCACATAACCACAACCGACAAATCCGATGCGGGTCACAAGCACTTGCAATCTGTTGTAGTCTATCCATCGACATACATGAACCATGGCCTAGGCACAACTGAGCTAGGCCATTGCTAGAGAGGAGGCACTCTCATCGCTGGTTGTCGATGAACAGAGAGACTGATGTTAGTAAAACTGCTCAACGTCGAAAAATCGTCGTGAGCCTATAGACAGATTATTTACCCCTGGCACAATCTCTATCTGTTTGGTCGGAAGATTGTGCCAGGGGTCAGTGTGATCTTTATTAAGACCGCCGCTGTACACGGTCTGTTACGCTTCCTGTGGGTAGCGTAAGTGCCATTGGGCGCGAATCGTATCGAGTATTTCCATTACCTGCAAAGTCTGGTCAAGGGGCATAATTGCGCTTTCTGTTGC
Source organism: Caldilineaceae bacterium (assembly GCA_034432375.1). Lineage (GTDB taxonomy): Bacteria > Chloroflexota > Anaerolineae > Caldilineales > Caldilineaceae > JAHBVH01. The sequence goes on along the minus strand of DAOUCA010000167.1, from coordinate 6,871 downwards.
GCCAGCGCGCAAACAGGCCATGACCTCTTGCGCTTCATATTGATAGCCATTGCCAGCACAAGCCATACGCACTTCGCGGTTGCGTAACCCTAGCAGTGGTGTTAACAATGGACGTAGACGCCGGTAGCCCCTGCGCAGCGTTGCATTTTGCCGCAACTGCGCCAGGAAGCTTGCACGCATACCAGCGTTCCGATTGCTATCACTTGCTGCTCCGACCATGAGCGTCTGTTTTTGGATCGATAAGGCCTCTGGTCGATAGAGTGGTTCTTGAATGCGGATTTGTCCTTTGCTCCCCATGAGCACCGCATCATTGGCCGCAAAGGTGCGCAAGCTCGTCGAGAAGGTGGCAATCTGCCCATCGGCAAATCCCAAAACGACCGCCGCCTGTTCATCAACGCCGGTTTCCCCAATCTGCGCATGACTTTGGATCGATGTTGGCACGCCAAGCAATTGAACAATCAGAGAGAGCGGATAGACGCCTAAATCGAGCAGGGCACCGCCGCCCAATGCCAGGTTATAGGCCCGATGGGTCGGATCATACGCTACCAGAAAGCCCAAACTTGCGTTGACCATCCGGAGGTCGCCGATGGTCTGCGCTTGGATCAACGTTTGGACTTCTCGCATCAACGGGATGAAGCGCATCCACATCGCTTCCATGCAAAAGAGCTGCTTGGCACGTGCCAAGGCAATAACCTCCGCCGCCTCTATTGCATTGAGTGCAAAGGGCTTCTCGCAGAGGACCGCTTTGTTCGCCGCTAAGGCAAGCAGACAATGTTCCTTGTGCGTGATGTGGGGTGTCGCAATGTAGACCACATCGACTTCGCTGTCAGCAACCAGTTCTGCATAAGAGCCGTAGGCGCGACTGACACGATGGTGTGTGGCAAAGCGAGTTGCTGATGCCAAGCTTCGTGATCCAACCGCCATTAATGTTGCATCGGGCAGTTGGCGCAGTCCCTGTGCAAATTCGTCAGCAATTTTCCCTGTGCCCAGAATTGCCCATCGTATGGGTTGATTAGTACGCGTCGGATGTTCCGTACGTTCATTCACATCGTTGCTCTTCGCTCATATTGCTATATTACTTTTCACAAACTTCAATGGGCTTAGCCAAAATACGTTAATACGTCAGTAATACGTCAATTGACCTATGGGTTTTGTACTTTATTCATACTTTTAATGTATGATCTACATGAAAATATATACGACAACCCCAATATTTTTGCTTACAGTTTGCTGTCTATCCTGCAAGAATTAGCCATAAAAATGGAGTTTGCCAGAGAGAAATAAGCATTCCGCTTAGCACACATGAATTTCTCTTTGCCGCTACAGCGGTTATAACGTTCTCTTCTTGTAAACTTTTGTTACGATCTTAATCGTAAGGTTTGCGGACTTCTATGATTGGTGGTTTGCCAGCTTATATTGCGTAAGAAATATCCGTTGACAGCCCCGCTCTGTATCATCTGCTATCCATAGGACTTACACAGAGTGGCGGCTGCGTAGGCGGCTTTTGCCGTATCGAAACCAGAGAGTTGCGTAAGTCTAATCAATAAATCGAGGGTATCATGTTATCAATAGCTACTGACTATATTCGCGATCAGGGTGAGCCATCCTCTTCGCTGCGCGCCATCGCCGAAGCGGGCTTTACCCATCTACATTGGTGTCATCAATGGAATACCGATTTTCTCTACGATGCCGCTGAAATTGATCAGATCAAGCGCTGGCTGGAAGAGTTTGGCCTGCATCTGGCCGACACCCATGGCTCCGAAGGTAAAGAAAAATTCTGGTATGCACCACAAGAATATGCGCGCCTGGCTGGGATCGCACTTGTCAAAAATCGGATTGATTTCACGGCAAAGTTAGGTGGCAATGCTGTTGTTATGCATCTGTACCCACCTTCCCAAGATCCACAATTAGCTGTGCACAACGATTACATCTTTGATCATGTTCGGCGTTCGCTTGATGATCTCTTGCTCTATGCCACAAGCCGTGGTATTACGATTGCACTCGAAAACCTCATTGATTTCCGTGGTGTACGTAGTGGCGCGGTGAATGCTGCCAATGCCACGGACAATTTTGACCTAATCTTGCAACTCTTTGATCATTACGCACCGGACTTCTTAGGATTCTGTTATGACTCTGGCCATGCGATCCTTGGTCAAAACCGTATGGCGCGGTTGGCACCACTGATGAAGCGCCTCTCGGTTCTTCATCTCAATGACAACGACGGCCAGGATGATTTGCATCTATTGCCCTTTGCCGGCCAGGTCGATTGGCACCATGCTGCCCAACTCGTTGCGCAGTCGCCCTATGTCAAGCCAATGAGCTATGAACTATCGATCCGTCACACCGGTATTACCGATGAAGCGCGATTTCTAGAGCAAGCACATCGCAACGGTGCGCGGTTCGCCAATATGGTCGATCTTCTTCGTTCCCCAGCAGCATAGCGTGTATGACAATGCTGCCTTTAAGCCATTAAAGCAGACGCATCTCGCCGTATCGCCTGGCTTTGCCCAAATCGGAAGCAGGGTTGCGACAAAATACGTATCTGGCCGTAGTCTAACACGGTGACGGGTAGCCAACCCTGTCAATTTAATAACATAAAATTGATAAGGCAGGCGAATGGTATTGGGAATGGGTATTGGTGTTAATGGCGCAGCGAGGAAATAAATAACCCACGTGACAAATATTATCTGTATTGTTTGATGGATGCAAATTGTTACCTAAACAGTACACCATCCGCAACTCACTGGTCGAGTAGGGTCTTTTTCTCGCGTCTCCCGGTGGCTTTGGAGCCAACGCTATCGGGTTCTGCCACAGAATTGACATCCTGTAGCCCTCGCAGTATGATCGGTGCGCCAATCAATTCTGAACTTGCAACGAAACTACAGACGCTATGAAAACCACAAATACCGCTCGTCAGGCGCAAATCGAACGCCAAACCAAAGAAACCCAAATTACCGTTGCCATCAACCTTGACGGCAGTGGCCGCGCCGATGTTAAGAGCGGGATTGGCTTTCTCGACCATATGTTGACGCTCTTTGCGGGCCACGGCCTCTTTGATATCAATGTCACCGCCCAGGGTGATCTGCATATTGATGATCATCACACAGCCGAAGATATTATGATCTGTCTTGGCAAGGCGATTGACCAGGCGTTGGGCACGCGGCAAGGTATCACGCGCACTGCACACAGCTTTGTGCCCATGGATGAAGCGCTCGCACTGGTTGCGATTGACCTGAGTGGCCGCCCCTATTGTGTCTTTGAAGCGGATTTTGTGACACCGGCGCTTGGGCAATTGGGGACCGACCTGATCTTTCATCTCTTTGAAAGCCTGGCGATCCATGCCCGCATGAATCTACATGCCAAGCTCTTTTATGGCCGGAACGATCATCACAAGGTCGAAGCGCTCTTCAAGGCGCTTGCTCGCGCACTTGATGCCGCTACACAAGCCGATCCGCGGCGTGGTGACATCCCCAGCACCAAAGGCACCCTGACAGCGTAACAGGGACCACCATCAACGCGTACACGCTACCTAAAACAACAGGCCAGGCAAGCCTTGCAATCGCAGGAGCGAAGCGGCCCGTTCGTCGCCGCACTATGGACGACCAATTCCGCTAGATAGCTGATGACTAAACGACCAAGGACCAAGGACTAAGAATCAATGACCAATGGCACTGGCGGTATGCTTTATTTAGTTGCAACACCGATTGGCAATCTCGAAGATATTACGCTGCGCGCATTGGAGACCTTGCGCACCGTCGATTTTGTCGCCAGTGAGGATACACGTAAAACGGGCCGCTTGTTGCAGCACTTTGCAATTAGCAAGCCACAGATTGCCTTTCATGAGCATAATGAGCGTAAGGCCATTGAACGAATCGTGGGGCTATTGCGTGATGGCAAGTCCGTTGCCCTTGTCACCGATGCTGGCACACCGGGGATTGCCGACCCTGGCTTTATTGCTGTTCGCAGAGTGCTGGAGGAAGCGCTGCCCGTCACGATGATTCCTGGCCCTGCCGGCCTGATCATGGCGGTTGTGCTCTCTGGGCTGCCGCTCCATAGCTTTACCTTTCGTGGCTTCCCGCCGCGTAAATCTGGCCAACGGCAACGGTTTCTTGCCATCGATCAAACGTCACCTCATACCCTCGTTTTTTACGAAAGCCCCTATCGGCTGCTCGCTTTTCTACAAGATGCCTTGACCACCTACGGTGACCGTCCGGCTGCCATTGCCAACGACTTAACAAAACTCTACGAACAGGTGCAGCGTGGGACGCTCTCTTCGCTAATCGATGAACTGACCGGAACTGCGCTCAAAGGTGAATTTATTGTTGTGATCGAAGGGTTGCGCGAAGGTACACCGGCAACAACTGACCACGACTTGATCGCTGAAGAGCTAAGCGACGAAGAGACAAGCGTTGACTCCCTCTCTCCTACCCCATAAGCGCTCCCTCTAAAGCTGTATCAAATCCTATATCTTTTGCTTGTGCCTGGGCTGCTGGATCGTTTACTGAACTTGACATAAGCTGCTGCTAAATTTCCATTCAGCTAGTGCCGCGTCAAGGAAGTTTGGCTAGATTACGATTTGTGGGTTTTGTCACGCTGAAAGTGTCTTCACGGTGATTTACCCGAAGATTCTTGCAGAATGACAGAGATTGATTCACAGTTCGGCTAGGTTAGAAGCATACAATTGTAGGTCACGCTTGCAGCGTGACAAACCGGGGAAAACGTCTATTCCCGTAGGAAATCGTCGCCGCGATGGGCCTTCTCCCCGTGCAAATGTGACCTACGTTTAATCTAGTACAATTGAGCTGACGCTGCATTAGCCCTACAATCCAGCAACAGAGAAGCGATTTGTTCTCCTATGAACTCTGAATACCTTGTCTACATCGTGCTTTTGCTCGCTCTCATCTTCTTCATCTATGACCGTTGGCGTTATGATCTGGTGGCGCTAGTTGCGTTGCTTGCCTTGGCAATTCCAGGGATTATACCCGTCGAAGAAGCCTTTTCTGGCTTTGGCCACCCAGCCGTCATTACCGTGGCTGCCGTCTTGATTATCAATCGCGCGCTGCTCAATTCCGGTCTGGTGGACCTGTTGGCACGGATGCTCAGCCGTGTGGGTAATATCCTCTCGGTTCAGTTGGGCGCGCTCTCCGGCTTTTGTGCCCTCTGTTCTGCGCTCACCAATAATGTCGCCGCCGTAGCGCTCCTCATGCCGGTAACCGTCCAATTGGCCCGCAAATCTGAACGCCCACCCTCTCAGTATTTAATGCCATTGGCCTACAGTTCGCTATTGGGTGGTATGCTGACGCTGATTGGCACACCGCCCAATATCATCATCGCTACTTATCGCGCACAAGTGGCTGGGCATGCCTTTGGTTTCTTCGATTTTACGCCGGTCGGTGCTGGGATCGCTGCTGTCGGGATTCTCTACATGGCACTTATTGGTTGGCGGCTCTTGCCCGTGCGCAAAGGCCAGGCCTCCCGCGAAGAGATGTTTCAGATCAACGACTACTTTACCGAAGTGCGGCTGTCGGAGGGGTGCAACATCAAAGATCGCACCTTTGGTGAATTGGGCGAGACCTTTGGTGAAACGATTATGGTGGCCGGTCTCGTGCGCAACGAGCGGCGCATCCTGCTCCCCTCTGCCACCACCATGTTGCGTGCGGGCGATATCCTGATTGTGCAAGCCGACTCGGAGACCCTCAATTCCTTTGTCGCCGAGACGGGCTGTGAGTTGGCCGAAAGTAAACAATTGGGGGAACAGGCGCTACGCTCTGATGAGGTTGCACTGGTCGAAGCCGTGGTCCGTTCCGACTCACCCATGGTGGATCAAACGGTACGGCGGCTCGATCTGCGGCGGCGGCATGGCGTAAATCTGCTCGCGGTGGCGCGCCAGGGTGCCCGGATGTTGGGGCGGCTGGCCAGCATTCGCTTTCGGGCCGGGGATGTGCTGCTGCTCCAGGGACCGCCCGATGCGATTCAGGAGATGTTAACAGTTTTGGGGTCGCTTCCCCTGGCAGAACGGCGTCTGCGCATAGGCTATCCCAAACGGATCGCGTTGGCGGTTGGCATCTTTGGGGCAGCCATCGGCACCGTCTCTTTTGGGCTGATCAATATTGAGGTGGCCGTCGTTGCGGCGGCCGTTGCACTTGTTCTGGTTGGGTTGGTTTCCGTGCGGGAGATGTACGAAACAATCGAGTGGCCGGTCATTGTTTTGCTCGGCGCGATGATTCCAGTGGCGACGGCCTTGGAGAGCACCGGCGGTGCCGACCGCATCGCCAATCTGATGTTGCGTTTGGCCGGTGGCTCTTCGGCGGTGATTGCGTTGGGCATCGTGTTGCTGGGGGCGATGATTTTGACGCCCCTTGTCAACAACGCTGCGGCCGCGGTCTTGATGGCACCCATTGCAATCAGTGTAGCCAATAGCCTTGGTGCCTCGCCGGATGCCTTTCTCATGGCCGCGGCGGTTGGCGTCTCCTGTGACTTTCTGACGCCGATTGGCCATCAATCCAATACATTGGTTATGGGGCCAGGGGGCTATAAGTTTGCCGACTATTGGAAGATGGGGCTGCCAATTGAACTCATCGTGATCGTGGTTGGCATTCCGTTGCTGCTCTTTTTCTGGCCGCTTTGAAGGGCTAGCGCGGGCTTGACAAGTAAATAACAAATAGCTGCTGACTGATAGCCAGCAGCGCGCATTAACAAGTCCCCATTCTGCGTTTTCCGTTAATTATTCTTGGCTGTTATACTCGTGTCAGAATGAGAAGCGGCGTTTCTATTGTCAACAAATTAGCCTCGAATGTCATTCCGGCGAAGGCCGGAATCCATCTTCTGTCGAATGGACCCCTGCCAGAGTTTACCCTCACGGAGGTGGGGG
>DAOUCA010000166.1:0-98016 GCA_034432375.1 Caldilineaceae bacterium | reverse complement strand
TTTCGGGTGTATCTCACTTTGAGGGCAACTCGTGTGCGTCGCACTGGTCAAGCGTTATTTCGTTGCCCCGATCGCTTTCGACCAGTGCGACGCACACTCCTGGTAGAAGAAAGTCGCCCCCAAATTGAGATACGCCCGCTAGTTTCTGCGTACTGGAGCAATCTGTACGTTGGCAGTATACTTTACCTTGTTTGCGGATAACCGTCAATCAGGTAAAAATTTTGCGTATATACACCGTTGCCACAAGGAGAAATTACTATGGCTCAAATGCAAGTAGCCCTCTTCAAAGATATCGGACAGATCGAAATTGCCACCGTGGAGCGGCAACCGCCACCGCCGGGCTATGTGGTGGTGCAGGTGAAGCAATCTGGCATCTGCGGCAGTGATCTGCATAGTTACTTTGGTCGCTGGAATCAGTCACACAGCTTTGCCCACGGGCATGAGACCTGTGGCGTGGTGACGACAGTAGGTGAGGGCGTCACCAACGTGCAAGTTGGTGATCGGGTGGTGATTGAATGTTTTTCGCACTGTGGCGACTGTCTTTACTGTCGCACCGGCCACTACAACCAATGTCTAGAGCGCAAAGGGGTCTCCCATGAACAGCATGGTGGCTTTGCTGAATATACCACGGCCCATGCTTCAGCGCTCTTTAAAATTCCCAAGAGCATGAGTGACGAGGAGGGCGCACTTGTTGAGCCGTTAGCCGTTGGTGTACGGGCGTTAGCACAAGCGGCAGCGACTCACCAAGATCGGGTGATGATCATCGGTGGTGGCACGATTGGGCTGATGTGCCTAGCGGTGGCAAAGGCGAATGGGGTGAAGGAGACGCTGATCACAGTGAAGTACCCACAACAGGCCGCAGTTGCACGTGCGCTTGGCGCGGATCAGATTATCTCTGTGGTGGATGAAGATGTGCGAGCAGTCGTTGCCGAACGCACTGATGGGCTAGGCATGGATGTCGTGATTGAGACGGTGGGGGGCGCCGCGCAATTTAATGACGCGTTGGCTATGGTCCGCAAGCGGGGACGCATTGTGCTTGTTGCCGGTTATCATGGACCGTTGGAAGTCGATCTGGCGCGCTTAGTTTGGGCAGAACCCGTAGTGACTGGCTCTAACTGTTATGGGTATAGTGGTTTACAGAAAGATTTTGATGTTGCTATTGAGTTGATTGCCACTGGCAAAGTAGACGTCACCAAGCTTGTCACCCACCATTTTGGGCTAGATGGTATTGCCGAAGCCTTCCGCATTTCGGCAGACAAGCAATTTGGTGCAGTCAAAGTGCATATTCAGATGTAAGCTCATCGACCTTTGCAAATTATTGCTGCTTTTTCTGCTATCTGTATCCTATGTATATATCCTGTTCTATCGCTAAACTGGCAGATCTCCTTTACAGTAGTGTCGAACAATGAATTAATCATCGCTCTTCGTGCAGATACATGTTTTAAAGAAGCTTGTTCTACACATTCTTCTATACATTCTTCTATACAAGGGCAACAAGTAAAAGGGAGATAGTATGCGCATTTTAGTGATTTTGCTCATGGGAATGACATTGGTGTTATCAGCCTGTAATACCGGTGGTACGACTGATATGAGTACACCAACGGGAGTTATGTCTGAGGCGACTGTGGCGCCGATGGAGACACCGACAACGGAGTCTATGACCGGTAGTGAAACTATGACCGAAACTGAAGGCATGACCGATACCATGGATATGTCAGACACTGAAGGCATGTCGGATACAATGGGCATGACTGACACGATGGGCATGACCGATACCATGGATATGTCAGATACTGAAGGCATGTCGGATACAATGGGCATGACTGACACGATGGACATGACTGACACGATGGGCATGACGGAAACCGGTAGCATGACCGGTACAGGGAATTAAGTTGTAGCGTTTGAATATGTAGCTGTTCTTTCCAATGCTCTATGTAAGTTGTAGTGGCAAAATTTCAGCAGTATTGCATATTTGTAGTTCTTTACAGCGTGAGTAAAGAGCAAGGCATTACAGCTAGCTGTAATGCCTTGCTCTTTTACTGATCACCTATACTGATCACCTATACTGATCACCTATACTGATCACCTATACTGATCACCTACCATAGATGAAAGAAGATCAAGAAACATTATGCGAATTTTAACAGCACTGCTAATTGGTACCTTGCTTTTCGTCACTGCTTGTGGTGGCGATGATGGGAACGAAAATGCGACCAGCGAACCCGCACCAACCGTGGCTGAGGCTACTGTTGCTCTTCCAACGCCAGAAGCTGCTACACCAGCGATTGAAGATTCGTCTGCGATCACCGAGAGCAGTGCCATGACCGACACCGGAATGATGGACAGCGGGGAAAGCATGACTGCTACCGAGAGTATGAGTGACACAAGTACTGTTAGTGAGACTGGGGTGATGACTGCTACCGGCGAAACAGATGCTCCGATGGCTGTTGCAACATTGCTCGATGCTGACGGTAATGCTGTTGGCGATGCCACCTTTACCGAAACTGAGGAAGGCGTGATGATCCAGGTAACGCTGCGTGAATTTACAGCCGCTGCCGAAGGTGAACATGGGATTCATATTCACACAACGGGTGCTTGTACCCCAGACTTTCAGGCCGCCGGCGGGCACTTTAACCCAACCGATGCCCAACATGGCATGGAAAACTCGGCGGGTCCCCATTCTGGTGATTTGCCAAATCTAGAAGTTGACGCCGATGGCAACGCTGTCTACGAAGCAACTGATACGATGATCACCCTCGGTGATGGTGAAGGTTCGCTCTTTGACGAAGATGGCAGTGCTCTTGTGTTACACGCTGATCCTGATGATATGGTTACGGATCCATCGGGTAATAGTGGCGATCGGATTGCTTGTGGTGTGATCGAGATGCAGTAGTCGTTTACATCAATGAACAGGTAACAGGACAAAGGGGCAGGGTGACAATTGTCACCCTGCCCCTTTGTCCTGTTACCTAATTTTGTACTATGGATGGTGTACTACCTGCATCTCGATATGGTGTTTTTGGGGGCTGCTATGGGTATATGAGAAGGTTGTTTACGCTAACGCTGTACTATGATGGGTAAGTAAAGTCTGCGTTCTGCTTTCTGTAGTTGCATATCCAGGTCGGTTACTGCTGGCGGAATCCCGACGAGGGGGCTGACTCGTGGCAGATAGCCAGGGGCCTCAACTGTTATAAACCAGCAACCTTCGATTACATCCCACGCATAGCTGCCGTCGTGGCCGGTCACTTGCGGATTCACTGCTGGGGCAATACGCACCGCGTTGTTGATTGCATCCAAAATAGGCTCAATACTTTGCCCTGCTACCAAATTCGCCGGCGTCAAGTTTGCCCAGGAACTGCCGCCACGCGTATTGAGTGTACGGCAATCATTGGTTTTCCCATCTTTATCTGGTATGGCATCCGGCACTTGATAAAGTGTAACTGTTGCATTGGGAATGGGTTCGCCATTTTCCGCATCGGTGATGAGGCCACTGGGGTCAAAGAGTACAACAGCGCCAACGACAGTTGTGCTGGATTGCAAATTGCATGTATGTTTCACGCTAATGGCGAATGGCCCATTGCCTGTCGGTAGATCGCTACCTGTGTCAATGGTAACGCTGTAGCGATTTGTGCCACTGCGCGACATGGGGAATGAGTTGCTGCCAATCGTCAGTATTACATCTTGGGGTGTGGTGCCATCCGTGCACTGAACAATCCGTGTGATCGTCTGCGCACAGCCGCGGCGGGGCGTACCGCGGAGTGTCACTTCACCGGTTTCATTGTTGATTCCAATGCTAGCACAACCTTCAACCTGCACCTGCGGCAGGGGGCGACCATCGCAGGGTTCGCCATCGGTGGGGACAACACGAATATGATAGGTGCCGTCTTTGTTTTCATACGGGAAGACTTGTGCGTAGTATACACCACTGTAACCAGCTGTAAAGATGTGGCGGATATCCATATCGCGCACTTCGTGCAGCTTGCTTAGCTCCCGGTCATACAGTTGCAGGACAAGCCCGTAGCGCTGAAACCGTGCCGAAATATCAAATAACTCTATCGCATATTCCTGTCCAGCGGTTAAGTCAAAACGAAACCAATCGCGGTCAGGATGCGTGGTTAGATAGGAGCTGTTGCGTGCCTCAATCGTGGTCTGCCTGCCACAGGGGATTTTATCAAGGGGAGCGGCATGGCTGCGCCAGTTGTTTGGTTCAAGTGCTGCGTTCCAATTGGCAGTTGGTTGACTAAAATGGGGGAGAATCCGAATATGATAGGGGCCACTGCCGGCCTCTTGGTTATAAGGGTATAATTGGATAAAGTAAGTGCCCCCTTTGGTCGCAACAAACCCCACACTTGCATTGGTGTTTCCCGCACCATTTGAATCACTAACATAATAGGTTGCATCCTTAGCGACCTCAGTAAAATCACTATCATATACGAACAATTGCATTGGTCTTTGGTTGCGATTAATGGCTCCGGCTACGTTAAAGGTTTCGACGACATATTCTTGTCCTTGCGTTGCCTCAAAGCGGAACCAGTCCGTGTCAGGACGAATTGTCAAATATGACCCATTTCGTTCCCCAATACTGGAAGCAACAGCCTGTAGCTGTCCAATTTGTAATTCGGCAGCGTTTGACGCCCAATTATTTGGTTCATGTAGTGAATCCCAAGTTGCTGCTGGATGTGAATAATAGGGAAGAACCCGAATGCTGTACGTTCCACTGCCCATATCTTCTCCTGATATATAGGGCGATATGTAGATGTAGTAAGTTCCGCCTTTTGTTGCAACAAATTCAACGCCAGCATTACCATTTCCTGTGCCATTTGCTTCACTGGTATAGTACTCTGCATCCTTTGCTACTTCAGTAAAATCACTATCATAGACATAAAGTTGTAATGGAAGATTATTCGATTGAATTGCGCCAGCTACATTAAGTGTTTCAATAACATATTTTTGATTTTTGTCTGCTTCAAAACGAAACCAATCCCGATCTGACCGAATGGTGCTATAGGAGCTATTTCGGGTCTCAATGCTTGATGTGATCATATGGGTAGCGCCAAGTTCTAAGGCATAGGCATTGGATGACCAATTATTTGGTTCATGATTGGTATCCCAACTTGCAGTCGATAGAGTGTGGTGTGGCAACACGCGAATACTATATGAGCCACTACCCATATCGTTGCCAGATATATAGGGGTGGACATAAATGTAATAGATCCCCCCAATTGTAGCATCAAACTCAACCGCCGCATTGGTGTTAGCGGAGCCATTGGCATCGCTTTTGTAGTACACTGCATCGATAGCAATCTCTGTAAAATTGCTATCGTAAACATACAACTGTAGCGGAACACCATTAGGATGAATTGCACCAGCAACATTAAATGTTTCAACAACGTATCGTTTACCTTGTTCTGCCTCAAACTGAAACCAGTCACGATCCGACCGAAGCGTAATGTAAGAATTGTTTCTTGCTTCAATGTTTGTTGTAAGCGCCTTTTCACGACCAATTTCTAGTTTAAATGCGACAGAAGCCCAGTCATTAGGTTCATGATTGGCGTTCCAGATTGCTTGGGGTAGATTTGAGTTGGGCAAAATGCGTAAAGAATAGGGCCCACTACCTCCGCCTGAGTATAAGTGAATTTTGATATAATAGATACCGCCACTTGTTGCCTCAAATTCTACACCAGCATTTGTGTTACCAGAGCCGTTGGCGTATTCGCGATAGTACTCTGCGTCTTTGCCAACTTCTGTAAAATTACTGTCGTATATATAAAGCTGTAGCGGGCGACCACCGGGATGGGTCGAACCAGCCACATTAAATGTTTCTACTACATACTTTTGTCCTGCAACTGCCTCAAACCGAAACCAGTCAATATCGTTGGCCGCGTTCATTCGTGCAGACACTGGATTTTCGGCACCCAAGTTGACAAGGCTCTGCGCAGACTGCTGCGTATCATTCGGCTCACTTTCGTCAATTGGCGCGGCATGAGCGGGTACAGCGCCAACTAGCCATGCCATGCTAACCACGGCACATAGTATCCAAGTAAAGAATCGTAGACAACGGTGCATGACAGCGGTTTCCTTCGTAGTAATAGACAATTTATGAGTTGAATTCATAATTTTCGGGTTGATCAACCATGAGGTCGAATGGTGCAAGACAACCTCATTGAACCCAACACAGCTTATCAGAAAAGCCGGCTATCTGAACTATACGGAAACTATCATCTATCTATACTTTTTTTGCTAAGCGACAATGAGAGTGCGAACATTGTCCGGTAACTCAAGTACACCATGCCTGTTTGGCTAGTCTGTCAAAAGGGAGAACCATGAGCCAGCATCTCAGCCTTGTTTATTCATCTATTCTTTTTTTGTGCATTGCCTGTACCGCACCGATGCCATTGTCAGTCGCTTTGGAACAGACGGGCTTACCATCAGTTCAAGCAGTATCATCGCCAACGACCCCCCTCACCCTCATTGCCTTCGGTTCCTGCGCCAATCAAAGCAAACCGCAGCCAATTTGGGATGCGATTAATGGCAATCGACCTGAGCTTTTTATCTTTATGGGAGATAACATCTATGGGGATACAGAAGATATGGCGCTTTTGCGTGCGCGATATGCACAGCTTGGTCGCCAGCCTGGCTACCAGAGACTCCTGGCGCAAACACCTGTAATCGCCACTTGGGATGATCACGATTATGGTGCCAATGACGCGGGCGCGGAGTTTGCACAAAAAACTACCTCCAAGCAGATCTTCCTCGACTTTTTTGGGGAGCCGATGAACAGCACTCGTTGGGTACAGGAGGGGGGGATTTATGCTGCTTACCAGTACGGCCCAGTGGGTAAACGTGTGCAGGTGATTTTGCTGGACACCCGTTGGGACCGTTCGCCGCTGGTACAGGTAAGCGATGCTGACTATACAGAACGTCGCCGCCAGCATATAGGGCCATACACCGCCAATACCGATCCAACTGCCCACCTGTTGGGGGAAGCACAATGGCAGTGGCTAGCCGAGCAACTGCATCAACCTGCGACGTTACGTCTCATCGTAACAAGTGTTCCCGCTTTACAAGAGGGGACGGGTTGGGAGAATTGGTCTAACTTCCCTGCCGAGCAACAACGGTTGGCTACCTTGCTGAAAGAGAGCGCGGTCGGCGGTCTGCTTTTCCTCACCGGCGATACCCATCGTGCCCAGTTTTCCAAACGCAATGATATGGGCCTTTATCCCTTCTGGGAGGTAAATTCCAGCGGCCTGACAGAGAATACCGATTGGCCAGCCCCCGATAGGAGCCGCTTGGGTGGCACCTTTATCGAAGATAATTTTGGTCTGCTGCGGATTGATTGGTCTGAAGCCGACCCAGAGATCACTATGGAGATCCGTGCGGTCGACAACGATCTCGTATTGCAGAACACGATTCGGCTCAGTGAACTTCAGCCAAGGCCATAAGATTGCCTCTAAAGGTCATAGAAACAGCAAGGCGCACGAAGTAGAGCCTCTACTTCGTGCGCCTTGCTGTTGGCGTTCGTTAGATTTGGGGCAGCGTTAAATTACGCCAAGGATGTCGCCAACTGTTTGGTCTGTAACGCTTCACGGAAGGTGACAAGCCGCTTGTGCTCCTCATCCCATAGAGTAAGATTGAGAGTAGCAAAGCTGCTGCGGATCGTCAGTTGAACAACCCGTTGAAAGAGTTCATTCTCTTCATGGCACTTCTCGAGCCGATAGTTGGGAATGCGAGGGCTCAGGTGATGAATGTGGTGAAAGCCGATGTTGCCTGTGAACCATTGCAACAGACGCGGCAGTTTGTAATAGGAGCTACCATGCATGGCTGCCAATGTGTAATCCCACTGCGGAGTATGTTCCCAGTAGGTGCGTTCAAATTGATGTTGCATGTAGAAAAGCCAAGTGCCAACAGTGCTGGCGATCACAATAATCGGCAAATTGATGAGCAACATGGCCTGCCAGCCAACGAGCGCAATTTGCGCCGCCCACAGGCCCGCCAATGCCAGATTGGTCCACCAGACGGACGCTTTTTCCCCATGACGCCATGTATCTGGCGCACCCAAGGTCAACCGGCTGAGAATGACAAAGTTAATCGTCGGGGCAATGACAAAGAGGAAAAAGGGATTACGAAACGCACGATAGACGATACGTTTCCACAGACTGGCTTCCCAATACTCATCAACGGTCATGGTCCAGATATCGCCGATGCCCCGTTCTTCCAATTCGGCGTGGTGGGCGTGATGCGTGGCATGGCTTTTGCGCCAAAAGATATAGGGAATCATCGTAAAGATGCTGCAAGCAATGCCAATCGAATCATTAGCGTTGCGTTTTTTGAAAAATGAGCCATGGCCGCAATCATGTTGAATGATAAAGATGCGGATCAGAAACCCGGCTGCCGGAAATGCCAACAGGAGAGTTAATAGCAGGGTCGCCCAGTGGCTAACGGAAGTTGTCACTGCCATAAAGCCCCAACAGAGGAAGAAGCCTCCAAAGGAGTTAACAACCTGCCAGATGCTCATACGCAGATCCGGCTGTTGATATTTCGCGACCAAGGCTTGCCACCCTGCATAATTTGCAGACGGCGATTGTACTTTTGTGTTCATGCAGTAATTTTCTCTTTCAATAGGTTCTTAGGTTACATTACAGGATGTTAATTGCTCTTTAGGTAGTACACTCTTCGCAGCGCGCCGGGGAGGGAGCGTCATTATTGGTGCAGCTGTGTAGAAAGGTCAGACTATCGTTCACAGGCGACAGAGGAAGGATAAGTCGCCATGAGGAAAGGTGCACCGATCTATAGTTGGGTAGTGAGCAACCACGCGTCAGAGGATAGGACAGCTGGGAGAAGCTATGATGGATTGACAAAGTGGATATCAAACTACAAGTGAGCGGAACAACGGAACAGACTCAATCTTCTCTGCTGCAAGGCCATCTTCTGCAACGGGGAAGGTGAGCAAAGAGCTTGAAAGCCTGCAGACGAAGTATTGTAAATGTATGTTCTCAATATGAAATCTCAATATGCGATCTTAGGGCGATACCTTACCACATTCACTGGCTAGGGGCAAACTGAGTCAATGCAGAAGTGTTCGAAGTTCTCTACGCACTGCCGGTGATAAGCGACTCTGGGACTCCAACTGCACCAATACCTCCTCAGTGCTAATTACAATACGTTCATCACGCCAGCAAAGTTGCGCTAGCGGCAAAAAGAGGCTAATGAAGGCCAAACGCGTTTCTTCTGAAAGAGAAGAACGCAGTTTCTGTAACCGTTGTTCCAAATCTGCCGTGATGATTGGTTCGCTAAAGGAGCTCAGTGTGGCCTGGAAGCTGGCCGGCCACTGTTGCTGCGGTGTAAATGGTACCGCAGGTTCCGCCAAATTCACATGAACTGCCGCGTGGCTACCATCGTCAAATAGATAGAGCAGCGCCACGCTTTGCAACAGTTGGCGTGTAAAAAAGTTGCCCGATGCAATCGCCCCCGGGTTGATTACCGTTACCCCTGCCTGTTTATAGAGTAGGGGAATATGCCAATGGCCAAAGACAGCAATCGTAGCACCGGCGGCGTGAGCACGGTCAATGGTACGCTGAAATTTGGGTACCATGGCATCGTCGACGCGCGAGGCCAACTCCTCTTGACGATTGGGATAGTGACTATGCCAGAGCAGAATGCGCCGCCCTTTATAGGCAATTATCTGTTGATAAGGCAAAGTGGATTGGGCCGGGCTCTCTTCATCATTGCCGTGGACAGCGACCAGCGGCGCAATAGTACCGAGTTGATCGAGCACTTCCAATTCACCGACATCGCCGGCGTGAAGCAGCAGATCGACACCGGTAAGGATCTCAAAAAGAGCTGAGGGCAATGTTTCGCAGCGAAGTGGGTAGTGCGTATCCGAGACCAACCCTATACAAGCCACGACCTCGCTTGAGTATCGGGATGGGGGGAGAAATCGCTCAATGCTCATTGATGGCTCCTCAATGATCGCAGCAGCCGCGCTAGAGCTGAAACATCTCTATTGCTTCCTGGCGCAGAGCATCGCTATTGCGTAATCGATTTTGTGCCGCAGCTAACCACTCCTGGTCCACGCGTAGACCGCTCTCCAACTGAGCGAGCAGCGCCGTGGTGGCGCGTGGCGCAACCGCACCAATTTCATGACGGGCATTGATGAACATGCGCGGGTCGAGTGCCCGCTCAAATTGCTCAACGGAAAAGCTGAGTGGTTGATCAAGCACCTGCTGCGCAGCCGCCTGCAATTGGTCAATTGTCAATTGGTCGCTGCCAATCCCGGCTTGTACGGCCTGCTGTACCATCGTGGCCACCACTTTGTGCGCCTGGCGGAAGGGCAGTCCACCCTCGCGCACCAGCGCATCGGCCAATTCTGTTGCCGTTGTGAAGCCCTCTCCGGCGCGACGTTCGAGGTGTGCTTCATGGAGTGATAGGGTTTCAAAGAGCGCGGTGTAGAGTGTTACTGTGGCTTGCAGCGTGGCGACTGCCTCATAGACTGGCGGCAAAATTTCATCTTCAATATCTTGTGTGTCGCCATAAGGAATATTGTGACATTGCAAGGCGATGGTTTGGGCCGCCCCAATCGTCCGGCTGAGGCGCGCACGTAGATGTTCGAGCACCACTGGGTTGCGCTTCTGCGGCATGATCGAGCTGATCTGGATAAAGCTGTCGTCAATATGTAGCGCCCCGGCTTCTTGGGTGGCGAGAAAGAGCAGATCTTTGGTGACGCGGCTCAGACCAATTGCCAGTGACTGCACTGCAAAGCTGATGTCGGTCAAATGATCGCCGGCACCGATGCTGTGGTGGGTGCTGATGATTACCGTGTCAAAGCCGAGCAATTCGGCCAACCGTTGGCGATCTATGGGAAAGCCGGTGCCAGTAAAGGCCGCTGCGCCCAAGGGGGATTCATTGACATTGACATAGGCTGCGGCAAACCGCGCTTGGTCTTTGGCCAAAAAGGAGAGCATCCCTGCCAAGTAATGGGCAAAGGTGACCGGTTGGGCTGGTTGTGTATGCGTGTACCCCGGCATCAGCGTCTCGGTAAACCCCTCGGCGCGGCGTAAAATGACCTGGCGCAATGCCAGTAGATCGCCATACGCGCTGAGGATTAAGTCGCGCAAGGCCATGCGCGCCAACGCCTGCCCTAAGTCGTTACGGCTGCGCGCCAATTGCAAGTTGCCGCCATAGTCAGCACCGCTCTGTTCAATGATCTGCCCTTCAATGCGAAAGAAGAGATCTTCAATGCCCGGTTGATAGGCAACGGCTTCCGCCCCATGCGTGCGGATTTGGGCGACTGCCTGTAAGATCGCCGCCGCATTTGCCTGGCTGATAATATTGCATTCTGCCAACATGAGGGCATGTGCCTCGTGCGCAGCCAACATGTGGTGGAAGAGATAGGCTTGGGCGTCATCATAGGCCGGTTGAAGGACATGGTGACTATAGCGTGGATGTGGAAAAGGTGGCATAGGTTATCCTTTTAGCCCCGTTAATGCAATCCCCTTAATAATCTGCCGCTGAAAAATCAAAAAGACAATCATCAACGGAATGGTCGACAAGCTCGCTCCCGTCATAATCTTTTCCCACTCAGAGATGGCCTCGCCCTGGAAAAAATTAAGCCCGACCGGCAAGGTGTAGAATTGACGGCTGCTGGCAATAATCAGCGGCCAGAGGTAGGCATTCCAATTGCCGATAAAGTTGAAGATACAGAGTGCCGCGATCGCCGGTTTGACCAGTGGCATTGCAATACGCCACCAAATACCCGGCTCGTGCATCCCATCCATGCGCGCGGCGTCGAGCAGCTCATTGGGCACACCATCAAAGAATTGGCGCATAAGAAAGATGCCGGTGGCGGTGATGATCCCAGGGAAAGCAATCCCCCAATATTGCATCAGCCCAATGTGCCACTTGAACTGAACACTCATGGAGTACCAAGGAATAATTAGCATTTCCGTGGGGACCATCAGGGTCGCCAGAATGCCCAAAAAGATAAGCTGTTTGCCGGGAAAGTCAAACTTGTTGAGGGTATAGCCAACAAGCGAGTCGAAGATTGCGACGCAGAAGGTACTAAAGATCGCCACAATCAGGCTGTTAAAATACCAACGGCCAAAGTCCGTCGTTTGTAGAACAACAAGATAGTTATTGAGTGTCGGGTTCTTGGGGAGAAAGGCAAATTGTACCAATTCTGGTGCCGGTTTAATGCTGGTGAGAATCATCCACAAAAAGGGAATGATCATCAAGAGTGCGCCAATGCTTAAGAGCAGATAGGAGATCGCCGTCCACAGCGAAAATTGTTTACGGCGTGCGGGGCGGCTCATCAACTGTTCGGCAACTTGTAAATTACGGTCGGCACTTGTTTCGAGTGTACTCATAACGCCTTCCTAAGACTTTCGACAGCGTTTCTTTGCGGGCTTTGCGCCTTTGCGTGAACTGCTAAGCTTTACAACCAGGACTGGCTAATAGTTGTGGCTCATTCTCTAATAATCATAAATCATACCGGCGCGACAAAAAGCGTAGCTGGATGATCGTAATGAGCAAAATAATGAAGAAGAGGACCACCGTCAATGCGCCGGCATAGCCCATGTTGTTGCGGCTAAAGCCTTCTTTGTAGACTTCCAAGACGACGGTCGTTGTGCTGTTGAGCGGTCCACCAGTGCCCCCCGGGCTCATATTCTGCACGAGCGCAAAGAGGCGCAGAAACGAGACGGTTTGCAACACAGAGAGATAAACGATCACGGGGTTCAGCAACGGCAGGGTGATGTGACGGAAGATCCGCCAATCGCCCGCCCCATCAATGCGCGCCGCTTCGTAGTAAATTTCAGGGATCTGCTGAATGCCGGCAAGGAAAATGATCACACCGAAGCCCAACGATTGCCAAATCGCTACCGCGGTAATCGAGGCTAACGCTTGCGTGGGCTGGCCAGTGAAGCGTTGTGGCGCTATCCCAAACGAACCGAGAATATTGTTGATAAAACCTTCCGGCCAATCATAGAGCCAGAGCCAGACAAAGGCGACTGCCACTGCGGAAGTCACATAGGGAATAAAGAAAGCAGCGCGAAAAAAGGCGGTGAAATGGCGGATCTGGTTAAGCATCAGCGCGATCGCCAGAGCCAGGAAGAGCTGGAGGGGTACGCCATAAAGCACGTAGAGCAGCGTATTAAAAAAAGCGGCCCGAATGGGGCTGCGGGGCTTAAAGAGATCTTGCCAGATCTCCCGATAGTTTTCCAGCCCAACCCACTCACCGCCCCCTTGGAAGATATTCCAATCGCGAAAGCTAACATTGAAGGCGAGTACGGTTGGATACCAGCGGATCACCACGAAAAAGACCATGCTAATCGCGAGAAAGGCATAGGCCCAAAGAATTTGGCGCTGCTTGAGTGTGAGTGGTTTCATGGGATAGGTGGATAGGGAAATAGGTAGACAGGGAAACAGGGAAACAGGGAAACAGGGAAATCGGTAGACAGGGAAATCGGTAGATAGGTAGACAGGGAAATCGGTGGATAGGGAAGTACAGTGCCTTGTGTACCTATCTACCTGTTTCCCTGTCTACTTATCTACTTATCTACTTATCTACTTATCACTTGCCTTCCCAGAATTCGTCGTACATTTCCTGCACCGTGTCGACGGCAAAGTCGAGCTCTTCGCGTGGGTCTGCCCCGTTGAGAACGATGGCATCGTAGGCATCGATAATGGCCTGGCGGTCGTCAGCTTCGTTGACAAAGAAGGTGGCCTGGGCATATTCGAGTCCAGCAGCAAAGGCACCCAGCTTCGGATCGGCCAACAGCTCTTCATTATTGGCGGCGGCGAGTTGAGCCGGCAACTCCCCGACGATCTTTACCCAAAGGGTCCCGGCTTCGGGCGAGGTGATGAATTTGAGGAATTTTGCCGAAGCGGCCAATCGTTCCGGGGAAGAAGCGCCCTTTTGGGTGATGCCATGCGTCCAATAGGAACCAAAGGTTGCTTTGATATTGTTGTGACTGGGCAACTCGACCACGCCAAAATTTAGATCGGGCGCGGCGCTGGCGATATTCCCCAAGCGAAAAGAGCCGTCGATGTGGAAGCAGACCTCACCGGCTAAAAAGCCATCTTGATCATTCTCATAGACGCCGGCCACACCGGTGCCCAATTCCGTCTGGAATTTCAGGAATTCGTTCCACGCCTCGTAGCCCCCTTCGCTGGCATTCCAAAGCACCGTGCGGCGGTCATCGCTGAGCGGCTGCTGACCGAATTGGGGTAACAATACTTGGCGGAACCATTGGTGCGCTTGGCCACCTGGGTTGACAATGAAGCCGTAGACCTTAAAGGCATCCCCCTCTTTGACAGTGCACTTGACCGCCTGATCTTCCAACTCTTCGAGCGTGGTCGGTGGCTTTTCCGGATCGAGACCGGCAGCGGTCATCAGATCCTTGTTATAGAAGAGCGCCAGCGAACGCACGGCTGTGGGTAAGGTATACAATTTGCCGTCAACGACACTCGCTTCGACCATCGAGCTAAAGTCATCCAAAATCGACATCGGGAATTCATCTTCGGGCAGCGGCACGAGATAACCGGCATCGATCCAGTCATTCTGCCAGCCATAGAAAAGGGTTGCCACATCTGGGCCAACACCAGCAGGCACACTTGTCGCGATCTTATCACGGAAGTCGTCATACGGGATGTCCGAATTGTGGATCACTTTGATGCCTGGGTTCTCCGCCTCGAACTGTTCAATGAGCTGGTTCATGGCGTCGATACGGGCCTGAAAGTTGTACTGCCAGTACTCAATTTCGATCACATCGGTGCTAGCGGCGTCATTGCTTTCGGCAGCCGCTTCTTCGCCACCTTCAGCAGTCGGAGCCGCCGCGTCACCCGCCGGAGCGGGAGCCGCGGCAGGGCAGGCGGTGAGGAGCATTGCAAAGATCATGAGAATAGCAAGGATCGATAGTGGATGTTTTTGGTACATGTACTTTTCCTTTACGAGTTGTTGATAGTGAAAGTTATCCTTCAAACAGGGATCGGGATAGTCCCGATTGGCGGATGATCGACCGTAATGTCCCCGTGTGGACTTCTCGATGATCTGGCACTGGAACGGTGATAGTAGAATCACTGGTTTGCTTCTGCATGACGATGTGGTTACCTCGTTGGCGAACTTGCACGAACCCATGATCTGCCTAAGTTGCGCACACTTCCCGTCCAGACAGAATGCGCAACTTAGGCAACTGGTACTCCTACTTGTGTGATGAAGATGTCGGGGTGAAGCCGCAATTGAATTTCATTGGGATCGACAACTTCAAAGAATAATTCAATCGCTTCGGCAAGATTCTGTCGCGCTTCTTCAATGGTTTCTCCCTGGCTTGCAATATCCAGCTCAGGGGAAAACGCAACATACCCATCGCCATCGCGTTCAATAATTGCTGTGAATTGTCGCAGCTGCATAGCGTTCCTTTGTCAATAATCTACCAGACCAACAAAACTCGGTACTTTACAACGCAATCTTCAACAACCGCGCCGCATTCCCAGCAAAGATCATCTGGATATGTTCCTCGGGAAAGTTGAGGTCCAGGCAATCGCGCACCTGATCTTGTAAATAACGGAAGGCAAAGCCGCGAGGGAACCAACTGGAGTCGCTGCCAAAGATGATGCGGCTGGGGCCAATCGTCTCATAATATTTGCGGAAGAGATACTTAACCGTCAGCTCCCCCGGTACCCAGCGGATCCATTGCAGGCTACCGCTGGTATCAACGCTCACATTGGGGCAGGCCCAACAGAGTTGGAGCGTCTCGCGTTCCCACGCACAACCAAAGTGCGGAATAACAAAATCGACTTCGGGAAAATATTTGGCCACATTTTGTAGCTTGAGTGGATTGATATTCTCGTGCCAGGCTATCCCGCCGGAGCTGCCCTGGATGCCAAAGTGGATCAGCACGGGGATCCCCAATTCGGCGCACTTCTCCCACACCGGAAAGGCGTCGGGATGCTCAATCGGCTCTTCAATCATCGGCGCGAGCAATTTGTAGCCGCGCAGCCCCAACTCCTTGACACCATGCTCCAGCCGCTCGACCGCGTTGGGCACAAACGGGCTGTGGTGCACAAAGCCAACAAAACGGTCGGGGTACCAGGAACAGATCTCCGATAGATGTTCGTTGCCACCCCCGGTGACAAAGCCAATCGAGTGGATGCCATACTTGTCGAGCTCTTCTACCCAACGTCGCGCCTGCTCGCGATCACCGGGGTGATCTTCTGCCTTCTCGGCATGCGGAAAGCCCCACATGCGCCGCCAATGTTCACCGTAGGGGGCGCCCTTTTCGCGGATCAGCTTGAGCCGTTCCGGCGATACTTTATCCACGTAATTCTTCATCGTGTCGCCCATGTCGGTGAACCAAGGGCCGTTGGTGGGGAAGTGGGCGTGAAAGTCGATGACAGTAAAACCTTCGTACATGGTGAATTCCTATGTTCGCTGACTGTGTGCCTGACGACACAAGTGGTTGAATGGCCCTTTCTGCGCGCCTGGATAAATCATCCCGTTAAATTCAGTGGTCATCCATCGGTTGGCTAAAGCCCTCTGGCGTGGATGATAGAGGCACTGTAGATTGTAGCGCGACTTAGCCATTACGCAAAATCTTTGGTGACAGTCAACGGCAGTGGGAACCTATACTCACCCCTCTACCATCTATCTATGCCTTCTCCTATGGGTTGAGTTCCCTCAAGGCGTTAGGCTGGAGAGTGTTACGGAAATTGAAGATCATTCAGCATTGACTCTTATGCTGATTCAGCAGGGAAGGAAGATCCTATGAAGAAAATATTGATGCTTGTTACAACATTGCTGATGCTCTTGGTGAGCGCATGCAATGTTAATCTTTCCACCGAGTCAACTCCGGATGCTACCCCGGTGACGGGTACTATTCCTAGCCCAACGGCGGCCATGACAACCGAACCAACGGTGGCTAGTAGCGCCGAATTAAGTGCCACCGCTATTACGACCGACAGTGCCATGACAGGTGCTAACACAATCGCTGAGAGTTCCACAACGACCGGTACAGAAGCGATGAGCAGCACGGAGACAATGACCGGTACAGAAGCAATGACTGGCACTGCCACAACCACTGCAACAAACATGATGTCACCGCTGGCGGCACTGCCCGATACCAGCGAGATGACGATTAACGAAGTAATCCACACACTCGATAGTTTGAGTATTCTCGCCACGGCAATTGATACGGCGGGCATGGCTGATGCGCTCAATGTGCCTGGACCAATCACGCTCTTTGCCCCCGCCGATGCTGCGTTTAACGCCGTATCGGACGAGGATTTGCAGGCACTGCTTGCCGATCCCGCGTTGCTGGCCGATGTGCTGCAATATCATATTATCATTGATAGCGCCGACAGTGCCGAACTGGCCCGTCTCGGCAGTGCGCAATCTACCTCTGGCCAACCACTGGCAATCTCCGTCGGCCTCAAGGGGGAACTGCTCATTAACAATGCCCAGGTTGTCTTTGCCGATATCCCGGCGTCCAATGGCACGATCCATGTGATTAATCAGGTTCTCACACCGCCGGATAGTGGTCTCACGCTGCCAGCGGCCGACCCAGCTTTTGTGACATTGATGAACGAAACGCCGGACGCTACCTTGGAAGAGTTGAAACGATCTGACACTTCTGATGAAACGATTGTCGAGGTAATTCGTTCGGTAAGTGGACTGAGCATTGCCGCCCGCGCCATTGATGCCGCGGGGTTGACCGCAGCTTTAGAACAGCCTGGCCCCTATACAATCTTCGTGCCAACGGATCCAGCTTTTAGCCAACTGCCCAATACCCAGTTGGAGGATCTGCTCAACGACAGTGCTGCGCTCGCCAATGTGCTACAATATCATCTAGTGCTCGACCAGTTGACCTCGGCTGATCTCGCGACCTCTACCACTATCCTCACCGCGTCCGGCGCAACGCTTGAAGTTACCGTGCAGAGCAATGGCCGCATTTTCATCAATGGCGCGCCCGTCTATCAGACCGATATCGAAGCATCGAATGGGATTATTCATGTAATCGGGGCCGTGTTGACGCCTCTGCCTGAATAGTTCGATCCAAGAAGATAGGATACAAAAAGAGGAGCAGCGCATCGTCCGATGCGCTGCTCCTCTTTTTGTATCTTAAGGATAAGAATTATTCGCTCAGTCGGCCATCCGCTGCGGTTTCAGATCCAACCGCCACAATCGATAGATGAGCGGAATCGCGCCACAGGACCAGGCTGCCAATGCCGGCAATTGTATCAACGCACTGTCAGAGAGGGTCAATAAATAAGCCACCAGCTGGAAAAACCCAAACGTTACACAGCCAATCAAGATTAATTTGAGCGCTAGGGCATAGCCCTGCGTTAGGCGGCGTCCCCATGCCCAAAAAAGACGGGCGGTAAGCCAACGATCCTGGGGACGGGAGCGATAGGGACCATTGTGTAACATGTATTGCATTGCTTGACCTCCAAATTTACCACTGAAAATAGAACAAAGGTTCTGTTCGTATTTTAACAGGGGGATTGATAATTGGCAAATTTTGAGAACATTCGTTCTTCTTGGGTAGATGACGTTGGCAGGGTGGCAAAGTCGCGCTATACTTCAAGTACATCCCGACAAATCCGTCAAAACGCCGAGTGTTTGACAGATTGAACTAGGGTTACAGAGGCCACAAAGTCACATCAGCACAATGCTCTTCTCTGTGTTCTCTGTGCCAGAAGATGCGATTTGTCAATCCATCAGTATCAAATCGAGTGGCATACAGATTCTAAGGGGGATCACAATGGTCGACCATCGCACCAATCCACCCAATATCATTTTTATCCTTTCAGACGATCAAGGCCCGTGGGCCTTGGGCTGCGCCGGTAACCCAGAGATCCAGACACCCCATTTGGATCGGCTAGCTGCCGAGGGCATGCGCTTTACCAACTTCTTCTGTACCTCACCGGTCTGCTCACCCGCGCGTGCATCGTTGCTCACTGGGCGGATGCCTTCGCAGCATGGCATTCACGATTGGATCCGCGGCGGCAATATAGGTGACGACGCGATCGACTATCTGGCCGGTCAACAGGGCTACACCGAGATCTTGGCCGCCAATGGCTACACCTGTGGCCTCAGTGGCAAGTGGCATTTGGGCGACAGCTATCAACCGCAGAAGGGTTTCAGCCATTGGTACGTCCATGAACAGGGCGGTGGCCCCTACTACAACGCACCGATGATCCGCAACGGCGAACCCGAACAGGATCCCCGCTACCTCAGCGACCTGATCACCGATGATGCATTGGCTTTTGTCGACAGCCATGCCCGTGATGCGCAACCCTTTTATCTTGGCATCCACTACACCGCGCCGCACAGTCCTTGGGTCGACAACCACCCGTCGGAAATTGTTGCGCTCTATGACCATTGTCCCTTTGCCACTTGTCCGCAAGAGGCTAAACATCCGTGGGTCAAGCCGGATATCCTCGCCGAGGCGTGGGCCAATCCGCGGGAAAATCTACAAGGCTACTTTGCTGCTGTCACGGCCATGGATAAGAATATCGGGCGCATTCTGGCCCAGCTCGATACATTAGATCTTCGGCAGGAGACGCTACTCTTCTTCACCAGTGACAATGGGTTTAATTGTGGGCACCACGGCATTTGGGGCAAGGGCAATGGCACCTTCCCGCAGAATATGTTTGACAATTCAGTCAAGGTGCCGGCGATCATCAGTCACCGTGGAGTAATTGCGGAAGATGTTGTCTCGGATGCCTTGCTGAGCGGCTATGACTTCATGCCGACGCTCTTGGATTATCTGGGCTATGCCAATGGGGCTGCGGCGACGCTACCGGGACACAGCTTTGCACCGTTGTTGCGCGGTGAAAGCGTTGAGGAACAGGAACAAATTGTGGTCTACGATGAGTATGGCCCGGTACGCATGGTGCGGACGCGCGACTGGAAGTATGTCCACCGCTACCCGTATGGTCCTCATGAACTCTATGATCTGGTCAATAACCCGGATGAGCGGACGAATTTGGTTGAGGAGCACACCTACGCCAGCCAAGTGGTGGCGATGCGGGCGCGATTAGAGGAGTGGTTTGCGCGCTACACCGATCCGCAACGCGATGGCCGGGTCGAGCCGGTAACCGGCAAAGGGCAACTGCGCTTGGCGGGGCCGGCCGGTGGCGGCACACCGGCCTTTGCCGCGGCGTAATTATTCTGCTTGTGCCTACGCTCCAGCGTAGGCACGTGTTTCGACGCTCCAGCGTCGAGCGAAAGGTGCCGGCAGAATGAGGTCAGCCTTCGCACGACGCTGGCGCGTCAGGAGGATCATTCCACGCCGGAGCGTGGAACGAGCTATGCTCTTGTTCTACGCTTCTGGCAACAGCTTGGCCAGTAGCGCTAGGCTCTCCGGCTTGTCAAAGTAGGTAATATGGTCGCAGGCGACTTCAATCGTCTGCTCGCCCATTGGCGCGCTGCGGACACTCTCTACCGTAACGGCAATATCATTTGGCTGGCCAAAGAAGAGCGGTGCCGTCAGCGTGTGAAGCCACGGCTTGGGTTTGATGCGTGCCCAGAGCCGTCCAAAGAGACTCTCGCCCCCGCTGTTCGCTTCCAAAGCCGCGGCGACAAGCGCTGTATTGCCGGCAATGAGCGAGTAGGGCACATCTGGCTTGGGGCTGGCCGCTAGATTTTTGAGGAAATCGGAGCCAGGGTTCATCTGATCCAACGCATTGTCGATCATCTCCAGCCCGCCGACCAATCCACCGAGCGCACTCCCCGACCACGTAGCACCAACTAGACCGTTGAGTCCCAAGCTCAACGCGGTCAGCGCATAATCTTCAGCCGTGGGCCAGGGCGAACCATTGTTGGGTGTGCCGAGCATCACCAGATGATCAACCACTTTGTCACCCCCCTCGCGCTCAATAAACCAGCGCGAGACGAGCCCACCCATCGAATGTGCAACCACATGCAAGGTTTTGCCATGATCGGGGCCGAGACCGGCATCGGCCAGCCGCGTCTTGAGTAGGCGTGCATTCTCTTCGATGGTTGTGTGGATATTTTCGTAGTCAAAGGTGAGCAGCAGATCGTAGCGATCACCCAGACCGGCGACGGCCAGCGGCGGGGTCCTGAACCCTGGGAAGGCACTGATCGCCATGCCCCGCGTATCGCCGATGATGCCATGGACATAGAGCAGGATACGGTTGGCCTTGGTTACCGCTTTCTTGACCGCCTTGGCATCCTTGTTATAGCCAACCGGCTCCCCCTTGTCAATGCGCGCAATCGCCAGTTGCGGATAGGTGTACGCCCAGCCAAGGCGTTGGCCGACGAGCTTTTGGAAGAGAATCTTGACCGAGCCTTTGAGGTCACGGGTGCCGGTTGGCGCGGGAAGCCGATCCAACACGACATCCACGCCGTCAGCTGTGCGCTGGAAACGGCCCAATGGCAGATAAAATTCGCCATCGTAGCCTAGTGGCAGCAGTGCTTCGTCCGCTTCCAACCCCACCGCCAACGAAACCACCAGCGGATCTTCCGCCGTGACAACGCTGTAATCCTCCACATCGACCAATTCTAGGACACTGAGCCCCGCTTCGCCACCACGGCTGGGCGAGAGGGCGAGCGGTTCAAAGGCATCACCGTTGTCACGGAGCAACGCCGGCAACGGCACCGTCCCAATGTTGCGCGTCGCATCCGGCACCGTGGTTAAGCGTGCGCGGGCCGCCAATTTATCGTGGCCGTGGATGGTGACGGTGTGGCCGACTTGGGCGGCTGTCTCTTTCGAACCGATGGTAATCGCCTCCAATGGACGAGTCGTGGTAAAGCTGACCTCGGTGGCGAGCCAATCGACTACCTTTTCTGCATTGGCCGGCTTACTAGAAAAGTTGCGCGTCTGGACACGACGCATCAGTCGATTGAGGGTATTGAGCAAACCAATGTCACGGCTCTGTCCAGACACATCTTTGGTCACGGTGACTGGCAGATCGCCCTGCTCCAGCAGCGTCGCATCGCCTTCATCGCTGCTGACGACCAGTTTGAGGGTATCTTTGAATTGAATTACACCCGCTTGCCAAAGTGAATCCGGTAATTCGGCATAGATGGGGTCGCCGTTATTTGCCCAGGTATCCTGCTCGGGATCGAGCCAAAGACCGGCACCGGGCAACAGAGGAAAGACGCCGTAGGTTTCAGAAAGATCAAATAACATGCAGTAACGTCGCTCTTTTGAGCGATTGGTCAGTTTAATCTTAAAGGTTGGCTGTTGCCATGCGCCATTGGCAAAGTAGTAGTCCAAGCGAACTTCACTGCCGGTCGGTGCCAGCTGCCAGCCACCATTGTCATCGAGCTGCAACACGTCTATCTGCACATCGTCGGCGTTAAGTTTGCTGGCCGGATTGCTGAGTTCGACAATTTTATACCAGCGCGCAATATGCTCCAGCCGCTGGACGACCAACTGGGCACTGCCGCTATTGAAGCCAGGCGTATCGACCACCAACGCATTGCCATCGCCGCGCCGCCCAATGCGATATAATTCTTCGTGCGCGTTGGCGATAAGCGCGGTAACCTTGAGTTCGGCCTCTTCTGTTGCTGCCTCTTCCACCAGTAAGGAAGCGCTCCCCTCGGGACCGGCGTGTGCCAGCGCATTACGAAGTAGCGCCAGCGCGCCTTCTGTACCCGTCAGCGCCACGGTCATTTTGGTGAGAGGCAGCGCTGTGATCACCGCCTTATAGGTTGTCCCCGTATCGCCGGTCGCGTCATCGTTCAGCCTGAGATCGACCTGGCTTTCTGTGGGGAAAACCTGCGTAACCGTTGCCGTGCCAATACTTGCTGCTACTGTTTGCTGTTGATCTGTGGCAGCATCAAAGGCAAAGATCGCCAATTCCGTTGTTTCGTCCTTTGTCGGCGCGGGCAGGCCATGCACCGCCCCGCCATCGATCACCCAACCTCGTTTTGGATCGTGGCGCAGGGTGTAATAGGTGGGCGCGGTACCGATAACACCACCCAGGAAAGGTTGCTCCAGATCGGTATTCTGCGTCGCTTCCATTTGCGGGGACTGGTCCGCCACACGGGCGCGTACCAGCGCATTGACCCGCTTGAAGAGATCGCGATAGGTCAAGCCATTGCCTCCCCGCTCCAGCGATTCCAGCAGAAAGTAGGAGAAGGCACCACGCTGTTCACCACCCAGACGTAGCTCTTTGGCCAGTTCGGCGGGGCTACAGGCCGCCAGCACCACATGACGCCCCTTGGGCAAGCTATACCAGCCGCCCCCCGCTGTTTCGCCCCCGCGGCTCAATGCGGTCGCCTGGGTCGCATCAACCAGAAAGCTCTCAACCGGGCGAGTGCGCTCATCAGTGGGGACACGGCGGACCAATACCCCTTCGTCCAACAATTCACGCGTCCCCGAGCCGGAGTGGCAGCAGTCGAGGATTACCGCGACATGGGCATCATTGGCCGCCACTCCGCTGATCAACTGGGCGAGTTCTTTATCGGCCAGATCCCAGCCGCCGGGCAGCCGACTGTCATAGCAGACCAGCGTCTCATCAAGTCGATCGGGCTCCAGATGCCAGAATTCTTTTGGCGAATGGGATTGGGAGCCGTGGCCGCTGTAGTAGAAGAGTGCGACATCACCCGCCTTGGCCTGGGCGAGATGCGTGCGAAAGCCGGCGATGATCGCCGCGCGTGTGGCCGCTTGATCAGTGAGGATAAGCGGTTGCCACCGGTCGCCGGCACCGGTCACCCGCGCTTGCAACAGTTGTTCAACACGACGAATGTCATTGACACAGCCCTGCAAAGGCGAGACTGGTTTGGGATAGGCATCGATGCCGACGAGTAGGGTATAGATTGTTCGAGTCATGGGGAATTCCTTTGCTGTTATATCATTTCTTCAAGTCGATGCCTGGACATGCAAGGCTACATCATCGACGGCCCACCCCGCCGCTGCGGCCGGTGATTTGGTCAACTTAAAGGCGCGTGTCTGCGTCGTTTCACCGGTGACGGACGCAAGCAGCCGTTCCAGCGGATCGGTGATGCCATTCCGTGTTATGGCACGCGGTAGGGGCGGCTGATCGAGCGCCGGCAGTTCGAGCCAGTGAAAATCGGTGGTTGAACGGGTGGCAAAGACCTTGAAGATGTCGTTGCTTTCGGTCTGGCCATCGGGCAGGTACGCTTCAAAGGTCAGATCGATGCTCTTCCCCGGGTCGACCGGTTCAAAGGCGGCGGTGGCTGGATAGATCTGGCTAATGCTCCAATCCGAAGAGAGAGCAAGGATCGCCACGTTGAGCACCAATTGCGGATCATTCGGGTCACGCATGTTGGCGGTTTGGGTATTGGTAATCTTGAGCGTAACTTCATCACCGGGGTGGATTGGATCGCCGGGTGTTTGCAATGCTACCGTGAGCTTTGCCTGCGCCGTCGGGTCCGGC
Source organism: Caldilineaceae bacterium (assembly GCA_034432375.1). Lineage (GTDB taxonomy): Bacteria > Chloroflexota > Anaerolineae > Caldilineales > Caldilineaceae > JAHBVH01. The sequence continues at coordinate 73,647 of DAOUCA010000166.1, read as the reverse complement.
ATATCGAGCGCCAGCACATTCCGATATTGCACGAGATGGACCAGCCGCTCAACCAGTTGGCGGGCGGCCATCGGGTCGTCGGTGCGCAGGGCGGGGCGCAAGTTGGGTAACGGTGCGCCGGTGGTGTCGGCGATGACAAATTCATCGGCAGCAACGTTGATGATAAATTCATCTGTGGTGCCGCCGGCCAGGGTCACAAAGCCGCGGCCATGCTGACGAATCGCGTCTTCGATTTGGCTGCGTAACGTGGCATCCGCAATTTCAACCCGCACCTCGCGTTGCAATTTAATATCGGTGGCGTTGAGCAGCACCGCCTGTGCACCGCTGTCGATATCCGCAGCCTCTCCTTCGCTGATCGTCGCCCAGCTGTCGACTTCGTTGACTTGCGCCACCGTCACCAAGGCGAGCCGCGCCGCCTGATCGTCAAAATCGGTGGTGCCGACCGGATAGACCGCAAATTGGGTACCTGCGCTGATGCCATGCGCAGCACCCGCGCCCAGGCGAAGCCGTTTCTGCCCCACCTCAACCGCCATCACAGCCACGGCATAGTGCGTGGTCAGCCGGTCATGGCCAAAGACGCGGAAATCGGTCTCGCCCTGCACCATCGGCGTTTGCAGCTCAAACTGGCTATGCACCTTAGCCGTCACACGGTCGCCGACCATCTTCCAGGTAAAGTTGGGGCCGGCGTTGCTCAACGTGTCAAGCAGCCAGTAGGTCAGTGCGCCGTTGCTTTCCCGGCCATCAAAGGGATATTCAAAGGCGGACTCGCTGGCGCGACAGGCGGCAAAGAGCGTGTAGCCTTTGGTCTCAAATTGCCAGTCGGTCTGTGCTTTGACCCCGCGCTGGACACCGGCCTGCGTGCCCTGCCAGTGGGCGATCAACTCGTTGAGTGGGGCAACCAAACTGTCAGTCGGTGCGGGCGAGGTATCTGCCCCGGCGATCCCCCGCTTGACGGCTCCGCCAATGTCGCGCGTGGCCCCACCAGAGTGGCAACAATCAAAGACAACGGTTAGGCGAATCCCTTTATCGACGATGCGCTGCAAAAGCTCATAGATCTCAGCGTCACGCAGATAGCGGGCGGTGGGGTCATCTTTTTTGCCAATGTCGAGTGGCACCAGCCCTTCGTCAAATTCCCCCTCCCCTTTGATTGCGGGGAACATGGTGGTGGTGCGTCCGCCGTGGCCGGAGTATTGAATGTAGAGCTGATCGCCCGCCTGGGCCGTCTTGGTAATCTCTTTAAAGGCATTGACCATGTTCGTATAGGTGGGCCATTGACTGGGCGCTTCCAGGGGCTGGGCACCGCCCAGGCTGGCGCTGAGCTTGATGATCTGTTGCGCTGGGATGCCCAGGCGCGCGGTCAAAAAGTTGTAGACCTTGGTAATATCGCGCACACAGCCGCCAAGTTTGGGGTAATAGGTGCCCCCGGGCAGGCGGTATTCAAAATAGTGATCGACGCCGATGAGGAGAGCGTAGTGATTGGACATGGGTTGCTCCTTTGGAATAGGGGTACGTGTTGCGTGTTGCGTAATGCGTGTACTGTGATTGAGTCTATTGGCGCGGTCATTGGTTATCAGGTCATTGGTCGTTAGGTCATTGGTCGTTAGGTCATTGGTTATTAGGTCATTGGTTATTAGGTTATGATGCAAAGCGGTCTGTGGGCCGACCGTGAAAGAAAAACGCAAGCTTGAGACGGTGTAGCCGAATCAGTTCGGTCATTTCGTATAAAATGTCGCTCCAGCGCAAATCAGGCCGGTTGTCGATGAGCGATGAGCCAAAGGCCCACGAGAGCGGGCCGTGCATTTGCGTTCGTCCGGAGCCAAATTTAATCGCAACATCGCCGGTGGTACAGGCGCGCTTGTCAAGACCACCCAGGGTAAGAAACGTCATGTCAGCCGACAGACTGTCGGCGGCGAGATTGCTGTGTCAACAGTCGAGGACGACGGTGACTTTGATGCCTGAGCGCACCGGCAGGTAGTCGTTGAGTTCGGCAAAGGGCAGCGCCGTGTGAAAATCAAGATCTTCGCCATCTAGCGGTTTGATGCCCCCTTGCAGCGGGTCAACCGCGAGCATCCCGCTGCCGCCAAAGTAGAAGAAGCAGTGGTTGCGAACCTGATTTGCGTCGGCGTCGGCGAAGTCATCGCGGATCATTTCTAAAACGTCGCGCAGCCTCGTCAACGTTCCATGCGCATCGCCAAAGGTGTGGATGATCGCCGGATCAAAGCCTTGCTGGATGAGCGCGCGGCGTATGAGTGCTAGGTCGTTAGGCACGCCGGCCAGTGGATGGTTCGGATAGTTGGTCAGGCCAATCAGATAGGCTTGTTGCATTGGATGGTCTCCTAACAGTGTGGTGCTACATTATAGAGCAGGCGCTCATCACAGGTCAGTGGCCGGACATAGCGATTCTCATGCGCCCAAGCGACCAGCTCTGCTGAATCGGTGATGGGTAGTTGCCACAAAATCAAGCCGCCGTCGTTGGCGCGGGTCAGAATCTGTTTGCCGCCGGGTAAGTAGAGCACATGTTGAATTGTAGACGTGTGTCCTTCAAATTGGAACATTTCCGCGCCGGTCATGATGTTCCATAGGCGCACCGTCTGATCCTCGCTACCAGAAAGAATGGTGTTACCATCAGGGCTGAAGGCCACCGTGCGTACAGGTAAACTGTGCCCTTCAAAGTGGCGAATGGGCTGGCCGCTCGCCAGATCCCAAAGGATGATGCTGCGGTCAGCAGCGCTGGTTAATCCCTGGCTTTCATCTGGGCTGATCGCTACCGAATAGACGGCGTCTTGATGCCCAGTAAACTGTTGGATCGCCTCACCGGTGGTCAGATCCCATAGGATGACCGTGTGATCTTCATAACCCGTCAGCGCGCGTTGACCATCACTAGTAAAAGCGATGCTCCAAAGTGAGGCGTCATGGGCAAGCTGCTGACGCCACAGTTGCTGACCATCCGCGCCATTCCAGGCAATTACGGTGCCATCCACAGCAGCCGAGAGCGCGCTCTTCCCATCCTGTGTATAAGCAATATTGAAAACGCGGCGTGTATGGCCCCTTGGCAAGAGGATCTTTTCATCGGTGACCAAATTCCAGGCAATCAGCTGGCTGCCATCGCCGATGAGTGCATGTTGTTCATCGGGGTGCAAGGCCACTGCAGCGAGCAGTGTCGGTCGCGTCCCGGCTTGCGTGATCTGAACAACGAGATCCGCGGAGCCTGTCGTAGATGGCTCCGTGGTTGAAACATCGGCGGCTGCCAATAGCGGGGAAGGATGAGTGCTATCCGGCAGTTGAATCGCAAGTGGTTGCTCAATCGTTGTGCTTTTGCCCGCTTCGGCGTGAATGGTGGCGCGGAGGATATATTGGCCACTCTGCATGGCTTCCCCCGGTTGACCGTTGCTACCTGGCCAGCGGTAATCGTGGCGCGCAAAGTCCCATGGATCACATACATTCACATCACCACCAAAGGCGCAGTAAGCAGCAAATTTCTCGGCATGTGTATAGACCGTTTTGCCCGCGGCATTGACAATGAATAGATCGACACTGGCGATGCCGTCGCCATCTTGGTTGCCGACGGCTGGGTCATATGCCTTTACTTGAAAAACGATCCCGTTGCGTGCCAGCCAAGGCGTGCTATTGAGCGAGAAGCGCGCCAACTCTTCGCCGCTCTCATTGTTCCAGAGCAACGCAGCACCGCGTGCCCCCGATAGGGCAAGGTGCTGGTTGGCACCGATGGCGAGATTGTTGGTTGTATCAATCAGCGGGCCACCACTCGGCAGCCGTGTTTCTACGGCGTAATGGCGTAGTTGTGTTGGCCCGCGTGTATCCCACAAGCGGACGCTGCTGTCGCGCGAACCGGAAAGGAGATAGCGGCTATCCTTGCTAAAGGCCAGGCTGATCACCGGCGCACGGTGACCGACGAGAGAGCCAATCGCCGCGTTGACTTGTAGATCCCATAAACGGATACTGCCATCCCAAGCCCCCGAGGCTACCGTGACACCATCGGGGGCAATGGCAATGCTGCCAATATTTTGCGTATGAATATCTAAGTTGACACCACCAATCGCTCTACCAGTGCCCTCAACATTCCATGCCAGTACAGTGTAATCCGTGCTGCCAGCAATGAGGTAGGTAGCAGTAGGATCATAGGCCACCACCAGCACCCGCCCATTCAATTCCTGAATGGTGCGCAACAGCTCACCATCGGCTAGATTCCAGAGCATCACATCGGCGTTATCACCACCGGAGAGCGCTGTACGCCCGTCTGGGCTGAGTGCCACCGCGCTGACGCCATCGGGATGGACTCCCAACCGTCTGATCATGGCCCCGGTAGCCACATCCCAAAGGGTGAGCGTGCCAGCCCCGTCACCGCTTAGCGCGCTTTGGCCATCGGTACTATAGGTAAGCGCTGTGATTTCGCTGGCGGTTTCATCGGTACGAGGATCGTTTAGACGCTGGCGAATTTCCCCTGTGGCTAAATCCCAAATAGTGATGGACCCCGCGGCAGTGCCCAAGAGTGCTGTGTCGCCGGTGGGGCTGTAGGCCACCTGCGTGACGCTGATCACCTGTTGGGCATCGAGTTGGTGAATAATTGTCTGTGTTCTCACATCCCACAGCAGCACGCGGTGGTCTAAAGCGGCCGAAAGCGCGGTCTGCCCATCGGCACTCAACGCCACTTGGGTGATTTCATCTTGATGGCCGGTAAAGTAAGTTTTGGTACCCGGTACGAAGGCAGCCGCGGCTAGCCCATTGACGGCCAGTTCAGGTGGATCATCAATGGCATTGGCTTGTAGCGCCAAAGCAATGGCCAAGTCGTGATCATGATCTTGAATCGCCTGCTGGGCATTCGAGGCAAGCGCCAGGCTCTGGCTCTCTAGCGCTCTACGCTGCGCCAAACTATTCTGTGCAAAGGCATAGATCGTTAACCCCAACAGCCCAATAAAGACCGCCGCGGTAATGAGGGTGAGCCGCCGACGGAGGGTGGCCCGTTGTTTGACACTGGCGGCCACAAATGCATTCTCTAATTTATTGAGCCACGCTGGCACGCCTTCGGCCATGAGCGAAGGCCAGATCGACTGCCCCGGATCTAAGAATGAGTCCAGCAACTCTGCCTGTTTGATGATCGCTGGCAACAGTTGGGGCAAGCCAGGATCATTATCCCACAGTAGACCGGCTTTGTCCGAGACTGTGGCGTGGTTCCACTCTTGCGACGCACGGGTCAGCCGCCGTTGCAGCGGCAGATACACATCGGCGGCTTGTTTCCAGAGCAATAATTTGTCCCAAGCACGCACGAGCGCATCGTGGGCTGGTTCGATATAGTTGTCCGGCAGATTGTCACCATCGATATCGGCCCCACCGCCATAGACCAACAGCCGCGCAGCGACCATCTGCTCGATGATGGCCGCGACACGCTGGTTTTCCTCTGCTGCGCCATAATCTAACTCGGTGATGAGCACACGCCGCCGTGCCAATTCACCCCCTTCAATTGCCACCATGCGCAACATAGCGCGTTGCATGGTCAGTTGATGGGCGGCATCCAACCCGCCATAGACTTCATCGGCACGCGTGCGCAAGGAGCCGATGACGCCGCCTAACGCGCGGTAATCGGCCTCGGTCAGTGACCGTTCAATCGTCTCACCGTCAAGTTGCGCCTTCTCCTGGCGCTTGAGATATTTCAGATAGAGTTCGCTCAAGGTAAAGGAGAGCAGCGGCAGGGCACCGGGGGTCTGGCTGACCTCATCCACCAACTGATCGATAAGCGTAGCTGGGTCAAAGAAGAGGACGCGCTGTGCAGCCGGCTCCTCAATCACCTGGCGCAATTCGGCTTGGGTCAGCGGTGGCACGATAAAGCGCGTCGCCTGCGGACCGCTGTGCCAATAAGGGGCAAGCGACGATTCGGTAAATTGGGGCTCAAAATCGGTGCGCAGGGTGAGCAAGAGGCGCACGCGATCGCCATGCTCTTGCACCAAGGTGGCCAACAGCGCAAGAAATTGCGTACATTCCACTTGATCGCGACAGAGCGTGATCAACTCTTCAAATTGATCGATGATCAGCAGAAGATAGGGCGTAGGGTGTTGCGCCAACCACTGTTCGATCTGCGCGTTTATTGCGGATGGTGTTGGGGGTAGGGGCACATCCGCATTCAATTCGGTGGTGAGCTGGTCGGCCAATAGACGCAATGGCATATCACCGGGGCGCAGGGGCGACAGGATCGTAAACGTTGGTTGCCCCGTCTGCTGCTCAGTCTGTTGCTTCAAATAGGGCGCCAAGCCCGCTTTGACCAGACTCGATTTGCCGGTTCCCGATGCGCCCAGAACCACCGTTAACGGCTGGGCGTGCACAAGGCTTGCCAACTGATCGACCAATCGGTTGCGGCCAAAGAAGAGGTCGGCGTGCGCTTCGTCATAGGGTTGCAGCCCGCGGTAGGGGTTGCGTTCGGCCGTCAATGGCGGTGCGGATGGCAAGTTGAGCGCATGGCCCGGCGTCAGAAAGATATATTCGCCCTTGTCATGGCGGCGCAACGGCCAGATCCCTGGCGTCTGAGAGTGACCAACTTGGGCTGCGGTTGCGATCTCTACATCATCGCGCAAAAAGAGATATAGCTCTGCGGCGGTGATGACGCCATCGCCGACACCTTTGGGGATTAGATCGCCGGCACCGCGCAGTGCATCAAAGAGGGCCAGCGCAAAGGGGGAGTGCTGACCATGCTCACTCTCCACGACGGCGCGTTGGCCGACGACCGTGCCGGCGAGGATATCCAACGCGCGTTGATCATAGGCCGCCGAGGTAATTACTTGCCAGGCCGGGTCGCGCACAAAGCGGTCATAGCGCTCTTTGTGGAGTACCTCTGGCACCGCCAGGCGCAGATTGCGTGTAGACGACCAGCGAAACGCGCCGGCAAAGCAACAGTCCAAGATCGCCAACAGATGGCGGCAGGGCAAGTTGATCAACTGATCGTGGATGGCGGCCATGGCTAGAAAGCTGCTGCGATCTTCAGGGTGGGCATCTTGCGGAATCAGAAAGCCCTCGGGCCCATCCTCGCCATCCAATGCAATACCATGGCCGGCAAAGTAGACCAGCAGCCGGTCGTTGGGGCCAACCGCGGCAGGCACCTCTTCCCGGAAGAGCTGGGTTAGCTGTGCCTTGGTCGCCTGCTCCACGACAAGACAGACCTCATACCCATGCTCTGTCGAGAGCAGATGAGCCAGGCGCGTGGCATCATTGACGGGTGTTGCCAACGCTGGGATCCCGTTGGCATAGTCGTTGATGCCAATCACAACGGCCAGGCTACGCGTAAATTCAGCGCACGCGTTGACCCCCTGTGTGACCCCTTGTGCAGCCGCAAACGCAAAAGCGTGGGTGGTGTCCATTGTGGTGTTGACCTTTTCCTCGTATTGGCAACGATCACCGCAGGGTTAAAACCCTCTGCTATACTCAGCTCTGAATGGGAACCGGAGTTTTGCTGGGGTAGAAACTCCGGTTCCCATTTCAACCGCAGTATAACAGCGAGAAGCCTCCTCAGCGGCTGAGTTCCTAGCCGCTGAGGCGGCTTCTCGCTGTTAGTCGGTCAATTCTATTGGCCGTGTTTAGCAAATGGCAACAGACCCTAATCAAAGCGGATTTCCACATCTTGCCGAAAGACAGTGCGGCGGCCATCGTCGGCGTGAACAACGGCAACCAGGCTATACTCTCGCCCGTCGCGAATCCGGTCGCCATTGGGCCAGCGATTGTTGTTATCGTCAAAATTATAGACGTTACAATCGGGCGCACCCTCGCCAAAGGCACAGTAGCCAGCGTTGTTTTCACGCTTGCGTGAGACGATCCGGCCATCTTCATCGAGGACCACCATATCGACAAAGTCAATGCCGTCGCCATCCTCATTGCCACGGCCTGGATCATTGGTGCGCACCCGAAAGACCAATTCCCCGCGCACCACGTCATCGGTGTTATTGCGCCCCGTCTCCTGCATACCAATTTCCAGGCCAGCTGAATCACCCATGTCAACCACAACCGTCGTCTCAAAGCGCTGTTGGCGGCCATCATCGCCGCGTACCGTGGCCCGCAGCCGGTACTCTTCCCCATTGCGAACCGGATCGCCATTGGGCCAGCGGTTCTCATTCTCTTCAAAATTGTAAGTGGTACAATCGGGCTCACCGCCACCAAAAGCACAGTAGCCAGCATTGTTCTCGCGTCGTGAGGCGACGCGGCGCCCATCCTCGTCGAAGATCTCCATCGTCACAAAGTCAATGCCGTCACCATCGCGATTGCCGACCCGCCGGTCGTTGGCGCGCACGCGAAAGGCCAGTTCATCGCGTACCAGAAAGGAACGGTTGCTATTCCCTGTCTCTACCAACGCCACGCGCAGATTCGAGGATTGTTGGAGGGGAGCAGCAGATGTGGCCGCCTGGACCGGCTGCACAAAATGTGTTCCCAGTTGGGCGATAACGAAATAGAGCAGAACGGTAATGCGGAGCCAACGCTGATCTTTACGCAGATTGCTTGTCATGCCGAACCTCCCTTGAACCGGGTTCCCAACAGGTGGAACCCACGATCGGACGGACATCTACTTACTAGAGTTGTTGCTTTTTAACGGATCTAGGTGACTGTCACTGTCCGCAACCAAATTCATACAGCCGGTCACACAGGGGACAGTGACAGTCACTTCAGCCTCAGCATTTAATTAGGAACAACGCTAATATAAACGTTTACTACTAGAAAATTCTTGTATCGTTGGGTCGAATTTACCAAGCCTGATGCTTATAGTGGAAAGCAACGTTATGGTATACTAAGAGCAGCAGTTAACACTCAGAATCTACCGTAAAGAGATGTTGTTTTGCCTCAGATAGCAAGATTTTACGGCATTGCGATTACCATGTATTACGAAAGTGGCACGCATCAACTGCCTCATTTTCATGCTCGGCATGGCAAACATAGGGCTAGTTTTACCTTCGATCCGCCTGCACTTTTAGCCGGAACGATGCCCCGCAGACAGTTAAACTTGATCTTAGCGTGGGCCGAATTACATCAGGCTGAACTGCAAGAAAACTGGGAACGGTCAGAACAGGAAGTTGCTTTGAATCAGATCGACGGTCTACGATAGGAGTAAGCACGATGCACAATTCATTCTCCAGTGATGAGCTATATGACGTTGTGAATTTTGAAATCATTGACAATTATACCGTGCGTGTAAGATTCGATGACGAATCGGAACAAACAATTGACTTTGAACCAATTCTGCTTGGACCGCTCTTTGGGCAATTGCGTGATCTGGAACTTTTCCAGCAAGTCGAACTCGATCCGGCGTTGGGAACGTTAGTTTGGCCCAACGGTGCCGATATTGCGCCAGAGGTGCTATATGACTGGCCCAATCAGGTTGATGCGATTGTGGAACGGCGCCGCCAACGGTTTGCCGTGGCGGTGTAGACAAACTTGTGCGCTTGGTCGTCATGTGCAATCGAGGGCCAGTAGAGATCATCCAGTATAAAGCCGTGGTCGGAATGGTTGCTCAACTTGCCGTGTGGGTCACGAACCCGATAGAAGTAGATAGTCATTTGAATTCCCTTGGTAGATCGGCTGCGCACCATGACTATTCCAGTCATGCCCGTTGCATCGGTGACACTTCGCAGGCCGCTTGTACCGCTGTTTTCATCCGCCTGGTCCCATCAAAAGGACAGCGGCCAACTATCGCCCAAGCAGTGGCCGGCTGCTGTTGCGCTCAGTGTGCTTATCCATCAATTCTTTAATCTGGGCAATCGTGTCGTCAGTGGCGGCTTCAATCTCCTGCTGCACGGTCGTCAGGTCGCTGGTGTAGGCGAGACGGGTCCAGTAGCTGTTATAGATCACACCAAGCCAGGTGATAAATTGCAAATTCTCTTCGAGCGCCTGCAAGGGCCGATTGAGAAAGTAGCCCAGGAAAGCGGCGACGCTCAATCCACCAAAGAGGCCGGTTGTCGCTGCACCGCGTCCCAGTAAGGCCAAAATGGTCGCAACGACAAAGGCGCTAATCCCTATTCCAAACAAAATGCGATACATCCAGACGGTTGTCCAGTAGGGGTTCATAAAGCCGGCCAGGAGTTGCTCAAACATTACCTGATTGTTCTCAAAGCCGCGTCGCATATGGTCGCGCCAGGCTGCATAGAGTTCGGGGTCGGCAGTCATCAGCGGTACCCCTGGCACGGGAGATTCGGGCATGGGGGAACGTGCCACTCCTTCCTCATCGCTGGCGGCGGCCAACTCCGCGTTGACCGCATCTTGGGTAGCATCGACTTGTGCAGAGCGTTGACTGTACGCAGCAGGCGGATTGGTACCAGCCAAGAGATGATCCGCGACGACAGTTTCGGTTAATTCACCATTGCTATTCATTGATTTTTCCTCTTGCCCTTCTCTACACGTGCTTACTTGTCTACATCGTAGCGTTCTGTCAACTAAGTTTTGATAGGTCGTGCGAACGCCGGTTGAGTAGGCTGCGGCTTTTGGCAGCCGTATCGAAACCAGCGTGAGCGGACGCCCTCGCTTGGTTTCGATACGCTCCGCTACTCAACCTGCACTACCTATCATGACTTAGCTGACGGTGTAGTAATGTTCTGTCAAATGAGTCATGATAGATGAATCGTAGGTCACAGTTGTACTGTGACAAGGGCTGTAGCAACGCGGCGTATACCGAAATTCGTGCGTGGCTTGGGGGATTGTTACGCGGCAAGCGTGACCTACGATTAGCGATCAACATTTCTTTCACATAACAGTAGCACAACTTCACGGAATATTAAGGCCGCAGACGCCCCGCTAGCTCTGGTGCCATTGGCGTGGGGCGCTGTAACGTACGGCTGCCGCCCAATGCACCCCGATCCAGAAATGGCGTTGGGTCACAAAAGCCGCCCCAGCCGTCGGTACGACGATAGGGGTTGATGCGAATGCCAAAGTGGAGGTGGGGACCGGTGCCGGCGCCGGTATTGCCGGAGAGTGCAATCTGATCACCGGCGCTGACGGTGCCTCCCTCTGCCAGGTCGACGCGATTCAGATGGGCGTAGAGCGATTCGCCCCAGTTGTGGCGCACGATGACAAAATTGCCAAAGCCGCCCGCTTCGAAGCCAACGCGCAACACGGTGCCGGCGTCGCAGGCCGTAATGGGTGTATTTTCCGGCGTGCCAAAGTCGAGCCCATTGTGCCCCTTGAGCGGCACCCCATCATAGAGGAACTGGGCATAGAATTCCGGCCACGAACCCCAGCCTTGGGTCAAGGGCCATTGGCTTGCGCAGGGCCGGGCAACGTGAATAGCCGACGCCACTGCCGTCGGCAGGATCAGCCGCACCCCTCCGGGATCGGCCAAGGCTAGCCAACCACGTACGGCGGGCGTCACCCCGGCGGGCGTCGCCACCTGTACCCAATCCAGCCCATCCGCCGTAACCGGCTCACCAAGTAGATCAAGCGCGGTGCCCTGGGGCAGTTGGGCCAAAATGTGCGACGGCGGTTGGTTGAGATAGGCAGCCGACGCCCGTAAATTGACCCCAAAACCGACCACCGTTGCGCGCTGGCCACGCACGGTTTCGGCTGCCCCCGTGGTGAGCGTTTGCGTGGCAGAGCCGTCCGCTGCCGTCTCTGTTGGTGGAGTTGCCGCCAACATTGGAAAACCATTCGGCGCGGTCTCCGCGACCCAACCGTTGCCCACCTGATCATCCAGCAGCGGCGCACGCACCTGCCACCAGCGTAATGCGTCGGCCTCCACGGGTCCATCCAAAACGGTCACCGGCGAACCAATCAGTACCTGGCCAAGAACATCATCGGCGGCTTTACCCACGTAGCCAGGAGTTTGACGCAGATTGAGGAAGCTCTGCGCATAGTCAGTACGTAACCCGACCAACACATTGTAGGAGGCTCCACGTGGCAACGCCGGTGCCATATCACTTAGCAGCAATGCATCGCCCGTGGCCTCGGCCATCCAACCAATGACCGTGGCGCCATCGGATTTGGTCCCTTCGATGGGCCACCAGCGCAACCCATCTTGGCTCATCGGCTCACCGGTGAGTTTGACCATTGCCCCTGGCCCGAGAATGCCCACAACATCGTCCCCCGTTTTGCCGATATAGCCGGCGCTGTGGCGCACGTTGACCCAATCCTGGGCGTAGACCATCGCACCAGCTGTTAGCGCGGGGCGCTCCGCTGCTTTCTCTGGTGAGAAGATCTTCGTGACAGTCGTTTTTTTCGGTTGCGGCAGACTGTCGGCCTGGCCTTGGAGTGCAGCGGCGCGCTCGCGATAGAGCTGAAAAAGTCCTTGGAAATCGTGGCCATGCCACTTGCGATCCATACCAGCATCATCATCGCCATCGCCGATATCGCCGTCGACCGGCATGTAACCCCACTGCATATAGCCCCGCGCGCCTAGGCCAAACCAGTGGTCCATGTCGCGCCGAGTCAGTTCGACCCGATCGCCAGGACAGGCCCGCCCAAAACCGGCCTCCTCGATGATGAAGGGCTTGTCCAGCGACTGCGCGTAGCCATGATCCTGTTTGCCCTGATACTCTTGGTTGTAGCAGTGCACCGTCAGGAAGTCGAATTCTGGTCCACTGTAGAGCTTGCGCCATAGATTGTCAACATCGAGCGATGCATGGCTCGTGCTGATCATGCCGGTGGTAACCAGATGGTTGGCATCGATGCGTTTGATGGCGCGTGCTGTGCTCAGCATGAAGTCGATAAATGTAGCCCGCCCAGGGTCGTCATGTGCCGGCTCGTATTTGAGTTCATTGCCGATTTCCCAGGCAAAGATGCGTGGGTCATCCTGAAAGGCCTTCACAATGGCGTTGACAAAAGGCAGATAGCGTTGCCGATAACCCCCGCGATAGAAGTTGCCCTTGAGCAATTCGTGGTGAAAATTTGGATCGAGCTGTGCATAGAATTCATCATCGCCAGCAATGCGGAAATCGGTGCTCTTGTAGAAATCGACAAAGGCCGGGATCAGATAGAGGTTGTGGCTGCCCACCACGTCGAGCGTTTTCTGGAGCAGCGCAATCGTCTGTTCGGCCGAAGCGTTAACACAGGGCAGGAAGACGCGCACCACCTTGGCCCCCATCGCCGCCGCCTGCTGCACCGTCTCTTGGCGATGGCCTTCGGTGGTATAGTGCAACATATTGGTCAGGCCGCTGCCATAATAGACCAACCCCCGCAAATTGACGCCGATAAAGCGGACAATCCGCTGATCGACCACAAATTCATTGCCAATGACGCCCATAAAGTGACCGCTGCCGCTGCCACGGCTTTTGACTGGGAAGTGCGGATCGAGCAGCGGCAGCAGCTCAATTTCGACTTCGAGATCCCGCTTTGCGATTGCTTCATCCAGATAGATTGGGGCGCTAAAGGAGCGCATGCCTGGCGCATCCACTTGCACAGTGTAGGCACCGGCGGGCAGATCGGCAAAGCGGAAGCGACCGGTTGCCGTGGTGGTGGCTGCCACGTAATAGGACTCGGCGTCGAGCGTCTCGGGGAAGAGATAAGCCTGCGTATCGACAAGGCGGCCACTGTTGGCGAGCGTTGGATTGTAGGCGAGCATCTGCGTGCGAAACGCGTTGTAGGGTAACCCTGGCACCTTGCCCTGCACCAGATCAAGCCATGCCTGGTAGATCGTCCCGCTATAGCCACGCACCACCCGCTGCCAGAGATAGGTGGGCGCTGTGCTCGTTGTCTCCGGCAGGTCATAATACTCTTCGGCGTGAAAGGTTCCATCCCCGCTAGCCAGCGCCGGATTAATCTTCGGCAGCTCCCGTTTGAATTCAGCCCAGCTAATCCCTGCGACTTCACCAGCCACAAAGTGATCCCAGCCATTGCGCACCGTGCCGGTAAAGCCATGAACCGGGCGCGACCAACTGACTGCGCCCGGTGCCATCACAACCGCGCCGCGCACCGCCCCCAGGGTAGCCAAATCGCCAACGATACGGACAAGAGCTCCCTGCACTTCTTTTCCCTCAAAACGAACATTGCCACGCAAGATATAGGTTGGCCCATCGGCATCTACTTGGCCGCGGCTGCCGCGTGAATCGGCGCTCTCGCGCAGCGCAACGAGCTTATCGACCAGATGAAGCGGCTCTCCCTGATTGTTCGTTCCCAGATGGCGGAAAGAAGCCCACTTGCCATCGTGACCGACTTCGTAGAGGCAGGCCCCGGTGACATAGGCGTCCTGGCCCATCTGATGATTGTACCAGGCCAACGATGCCCAGTATTGGGTCTCATCGAGCGGCTGCTCACTGTTGAGCCACCCTTCATCTGCGTTAGGGTGGCCATAGGCACGGGTTACGCCGGCTTCGGTCATGACGACGCGGTGTTGGTCGCCATAGCGCGCACGAACCCCCTCTAGCACCTTGCGATAGAGCCCGGCCCCGGTGGCGACGCCTGGCCCCGGCAGCAGTGATGGCCAGCCATATTCGTGAAAGCCCAGATGGGTATAGGCCGTCAGCGTTTGGGGGAAGTGGTCGAGATAGTGTTGTGGATCGGTAAAGTTGCCGGCGGCAAAATTAAAGGCAATCGCTTCAATTCCCGCCTCTTGTAACCTGTTGTGAAAGGCAACCTGAAATTGATCATAGGCCGCATAGAGCTGATCATAGTGGGCTGGATCTTCGCGGTAGCTGCCCGATGCCGGCCCTGGTAGGCACTCGTTGAGGCTCATCCAGGCGTCTACCAAGAGGCGGCCATTGGCGGCGCGTTTGGTAAATTTGCCAAAGTCGTGGGTGAGGATGCGCTCGGCAAAGTTGCGTCCCGCCTCGGCTGGATCGGCACTTTCGAGCAGGGCGCGCTGCTCTTCGTTGGTGATATACCAGCGCCCAATCACAAAAGCATTGGGCGCACGAAAAGCTCGGATTTCGTTGAGTAACATATCGTTGGCGCTGTCGGCATGGATCAGAATCACCGGTGGCTGGATGCGCTGTACGGCATCCCACAGGCCAAATTGGTCGGTGGAGAGATGCAGATAGAAGCCCAACTTGTTGCCGCGCACAACGTTGATGGGTGCGAACGCTTCTTTGACGGTGATATCTACCCAAAGTCGTTGTCCAAACGACTGGCCGGCGCTGTTGTGTAAACGCCAGTTGCTGCGATAGTTACCCGGCGTCGTGGGAGCCTCAAAGAGGAAGGGAATGTTGGCTTCTGCACCGGGGGCGGTTAGTGGCACGGGGATGGTATCGCTGTTACCGAGGCGCACGCCACTCTCAAAGGCGAGCAAATAGTCAGTATCCCAAGCTGTGCTACCCGTGTTGCGGACGGTCCACTGTTGCGTGATCGGCTGCTGCGCGTCGACCAATGTCCCATCAATAATCAGATCGCTTACATAGATGGCCCCATCTTGCGTCGTCTCCAAGAGGGGCTGTAGAAAGGGCATCGGATCGATAATCTGATTGGGGTAGCCTGGTGTCTCTGCGCCTTGGCGTTTGAGCGTCAGATGGAGATGCTCGCCCCGTGCATTGCCGGTGCTGTCGGCCAGTCCCAACAGTTGTCCGGCATCCACGCTTTGCCCTTGGGTAACGGCAGCGCTCTGAAGATGGGCATAAATGGTCTCGTAGCCATCGCTGTGGCTCAGGCGCACGTGGATCCCATAGGGATGGTCGGTTTCCGTTGGCTGGACCAGCTTGACCGTGCCCGATGCTACGGCGACAATGCGACTGGCAGTGGCAGCAGCAATGTCAACCCCTTCGTGGCCGGCCAACCCAAAGGCCGCATAGTTTTCTGGATTTACGCCAAAGGGCTGCGTAACCAGTCGTTGTTCGGTGGGCCAAGCCACAAAGCGAAAGGTCGATGGCGGTAGTACGTCCCCCTGTGGTCCATGATCATCATGCTGCGGATCCTTTTGATCGGGTTGGATGATCACCTCACCCTGCCGTCGGCGCTGAAAGAGGATGTAAAAGGAGTGATGCCCAATCGAGTTCCAATTCTCCCCTTGGGGGCCAGGCTCATCGGCATGTTTCGTGTGCAAGTTGGCGACCGTATCGCTGGCCAGGCCCGCACCGGCCACGCGCACCCAAAGCAGTTGGCCGCTGTATATCTCGACATTGGTGCCCGGTTCGTCGGTGGGTTTGTCAAAGCGGCGTGGATCGACCTTTTCATCGGGCCGCTGCCCTTCCCAGCCCCATTGCAATTGGATCTGTTCATCGCGCAGCGGGTTGCCCTGCTCATCCAGCAGATCGACATAGACGACATGATTGCCGCGGTTCTCTTCCGGTGTCAGATGGTGCACACCGACGACACGCCAACAGTCGCCACCCGTTGTCTCCGCGGCTTGTTCCAGTCGCATGGCATAGCGCGCTGCGCTTCCCAGGATCGTTGCCGGATCATGGGTCGGTGGGCGATTCAGGAATTCGGTTCGGCGGATGATGTGAAATGGCATACGGCCTCCATGGATTACGGTTACTAGCGCGACAATATAAATAGACCAAGGTATTCAGTGAGACGGTGAGACAGTAGGACACTAGTAAATCCCGGCGTAAATAGGCCCATAGCTATTCTGCCTTATTCACTCGAGTAACTTGGGCTTATTTACTGCCGTGGTATTTACGCCATCATGTACTAGCAGGGTTAAACCCCTGCGCTATACGCAAATCAGAATGAAACCCCTAGTTTCGGCCAGCGTGCGTCGCACTGACGGAAGCATCTAGCGGACTGGAAGCAGTTGGCGGTCAGTGCGACGCACGCGATCCCGTTGGTCCGCAAAACTCCGGTTCTCATTCTGATCTGAGTATAACAGTGAAAAGCCGCTGAGGCGGCTTCTCGCTGTTATACGGCCAATTCTATTGGCCGTTTTTAGCAAATGTCAACAGGCCCTAGTTTACCGTCCTACCATCCTACTGTCCTACCGTGCTACCGTCCTACCGTGCTACCGTCCTACTGGCTTATTTAGGCTACTTTGTACCCTACTCCAGCGGCGTAATATGATGAATCGTGCGCAGATCGCGCAGCGACCACTGACTAAACGAGAGCGGTGTTTGCAACGCGCGATAGGTCTCGGCCTTCTTCTGCCCCAGCGTGAGCGCCTCTTCAAAGGTGCCATCGCCGATTTTGGTTGTCTCTAAATAGGCCCACTGCCCGTTTGCTTTGCCCGTCTCCCAGGCGACAAAGGCATGGCGCGGGATGACGACGAGTGCCGGATTGAGCGACGCGGCCTCCAAGAGACTGGCAAAGAGCAGCGTACCGTCGATACAATTGGCCTGCTTTTGGGTCAAGCTCTCACGCGGCAGCCGCACCCGCTGCGAGCGTGCACTCTCCTCCGGATTGAAGGTGACGGTTGAGTTAACATACAGGATTTTGGTACTTTGCAGGGCATCAAAGATCGCCTGCGCCTGCCCCATCACATCTTGGCCAACCTGATAGCCAAAGATCTGCTTCTTGGGGTGGTGCTCAGCAACCTGGCGCAGAAAGCCAATCACGGCCGGTGCATTTGGTGTCACAAAAGCCCCCAAGTAGCGCGTGAGATCGTTCCAGCCATTGGTCGCCGGGTCGCGCACATAGAGCGGTGCCGCGTTGCGCGAGAGCAACCAGATCGGCTCGGTCTTATGCGTTTCGACCTTACCATCGAGATCCTCCACCAATAGATTGAGGGTGGCCCGCGTTAGTTCATACAAGGCGCGCGTGCGGTCGGGGAAGAGCGTGGGCAGTTGCACGATTTCGCCTTCCTCATCGGCGGCAATCTCTAGCGTATCGATAGCACGCGCGCTGTAGCCCTCAATATACGAGGTGACGCGAATCCGCCGCGTCTGTCGGGAATGGTTCTTGACCTGGCAGAGGAGGAGCGGATGATCCTCCTGGTTGAGCAGGTGGTAGATGGCAGTCGGCAGATGGTGCATTTTTAATTGCACAGTGACATCAAGCCCTGTTGTCTCTGCGCCACGCATGGTCCCGCTGCGGGTCACGACCCCTGGCTGCTTGCTCTCAATCGACAGCACCACGCCACGCGGGGCCGCACCCTCTCTGGCGGCAAGCGCTTGTTGACACTGGATAAGCGCCTGCCGAGCGATGCTGATCGCCTGCAACTGTTCATCGACCTGCGCCGGTTCGCTCAGCTCGTGAAGTCGCTCTTCGAGCCGATTGATCTGAAGTTGTAGATCATACGCCTCTTGCTGAAGTTCTAGCAACGGATTGCTCATAGGGGACCATTATTTCTTGGGATACAGTTGCGCGATAAAAGCCTTGTCCGTCGGTGAAAGTTCGGTATTCCAGGGTGTTGACGTGCCATCGGTGGTCAACTCGGCTGGGAAGTGATAGAGCATAATCGAATCGTTATCAAAGCGGGTGGCGCGGTCGACTTTGACGCGGTTGATCACTTGCGTGCGGGTCTGTGCTTCATCCCAATTGTTGGTACGCTTGTAATAGGCCAAAACTTTGGCCACATCCCAGGGAATGGTGGCATTGGGCGACAGATGTTCATGGACGAGCCCTAGCGCGTGGCCAAATTCGTGGAGCACGACGCGGCGATACTCGGTTTCGTCGGTCTCTGGCTTGAGCCAGCCATAGTTCATGCTGGGGCGGCCAAAGAGCCAAACGCTATTTGCCTGCACACCATAGTAGGACCACGATCCCCCTTTTGGGTCAAATGAAATACGGATATCGGCACGCGGCCCCTTGACAAATTTGAAGGTCAAGTTGGCATACTGACTCCACTCGTGGGCGATCGGCTCAATACGCTTGTGAACGGCTGGATCGCCTTCGAGAAAGGCCACTGTGATCTCGGCCCCATTGCGCCAAAGCCACTTGGTATTGGTTGCCCCTTCCAGCGGATCGTCGGGATCAAACTGGGGCGCATTGGCTGGGTTAACCTGGATGGCATGTAGGCGCACTTCTTCCAGCACGTCGTCGGGAATGGCGGTTTCTGTACAGAGATGGAGGTCGGTCATGGTTGGTTTCTCCTGTCGATAAGAACAATAAGTCTGGGCTAGCCGCTTCGCACTTTACTAAACGTATGATTTGATTGCAAGGTTCATTGATGCAAATCACGATGGGTCTTGCGGTTGAACTGACAATTGCAGTATGAAAGAGTTTCGTTGCTTGTCTGTGTCAAGTTTTTTATGGACAAGCAATCGTGAGTTGACAGCTAGTAGCTGCTGACTCACCTTCGCGCCAACCGCACCAGGCATAAGCCACATCGTTTACTTCCCAACATCCTTGGAAACGCTCACTGCCAAAGGCCAACAGGTCAAGGCGGAAATTCCCGGTATAATCTGGTTCCTGGTAACTGCCAAAGAGGCTGTAATGGGCATCTTGTGCAACGGCATCTGTATCGCCCAGGTGCCCCCGAATCGTTCCTTCTGTTTCGCCATTGAAGTAAGTGCCCGTCACGGTGGTGCCTATCTGCTCAAGTCGAAGCCAACTGTTGTCAGTTTGGTTGGTCTGCCAAACCCCGCTAAAGCCACAGCCGTTTGGTAAGGGTTGACCACTGCGCACACCGCACCACTCGCCGCCGCTGCTTCCGCTCGCACTGCGCCACCAACCTTGAAAGCTATTACCTGCTTCGTTCATGGTTAGTTCGACAGTTGTGCCACTGCTGAGCGCAGCTTTTAAGATCCCCTCTGTGACCTCGCCGACAAACTCTTTTGTAGTGCTATCACCGTATTGGCGGTAGGTGCCGGTATAAACGTGTCCATCGTGCGTAATCATCAGTTGAGCAAAATTAGTTTCCCACTCACCCTCAAAATTGATAGCCGGGGTAGCCGCCGCTGCACTGGGTGGCGTTGTTGCTATGCTGTCCGCAGGCTTGATAGAGTCATCAGGTGCGACAACCGGAATCAACCAATAGCCATGGGTTGTAGTGGCCGGATCCCCTTCACTTGCCCATGCGGTGAATTCATTCCAACGGATCTGCCAAAAGATCCAACCGCTGTCGCAAACAGGACCATCGACCACTTGCGCTCTTTCGCCGCTGGGCAATTTTTCGCGCAAAGGGGAAGTGCTCTGCATGGGCTTGGCCCGCAACGAGAGGGAACTGTCAAACGCGGGATAGACCCAATCGCCCACCTGAATGCGAGAGGGATAAGCATCTAAACAGGGTTCACTACTCCGTACAGGGGCAAGCCAATAGCGCCGTTCGTTGTCAACATCAAAGCCTCCTTCGGACGTCCAGCCTTCTATGCTATCCCCGCTACTGTTGAGCGTACGCACGCGCCAGCGTTGATAGTAATACCTTTGCCCTTTGACACAGGCCGGTCCCTCTAATACCAACAACAGAGTGCCGTCTGCTACCCGCCCACTCACCTCACCATACGCTTTGGTACGATAGAGGTTGGCACCGGTGGCGCCGGCACCAGAGAGCACTTTGGCCACTGCACCGATGTAAAGACGGCTGTGTTTCGCCTGCAAGGTTTCTCGCGTTGCCGCATTGGGCTCCTGGCTGGCAGCTGGACAATCGATATACGTTGTCCGCGGCCAGTTTGAGCTTGCTGCATCATTTTCATTGATGGACGGAGCACCGACAGCCGCTGTTGGTGTCGGGGTTGGCGATGTAGCGGTTGGGGTAAGGGTTATTATCGCAACTGATTTCGTAGATATCACGCGTCGTCTTGCCTGATCCGCTGAATCCAAGGTCCACTTCCCCTCCTCTTTGATCAGGTGATAGGTGGATGTATACTCTGCTTCGACCAATTGTCCATTCGCTGGCTGTGTGATTTGTACAACATAGTCAACATTGGCCTCGGTTGTGTTGCCCTCAACTAGTCGGCTCTTTTTCAAGAGAACCAGGCGCACATTTTGCCACTCTTCTCTCAGTTTGGCGTAGGTACGGTTGCGTTGATAATTATCGCTGTAGTAGCCATAGGCAGTGCTGAACTCATCGGTGGCAACTCCGCGGCCCAACTCATAAAAGTAGGCTGCCACTACATCTTCTGGTCGCACTTCTTCTGACGTTACAGCGCTATTAAGTGTTGTTCGGTTGATCTGCCAGCGCCCACCCTCGCGGACAATTTCATGGGTAAATTCATAGCTGGCGGCGGATAGAATCCCATTCTCAGCGTTGTCGTCGGCCGCATGAACTTTGGTCTGCAGCTTGACCACATCATTGACATAGCTGACAGGTATGATTTCATCGACAATCAACCAGCGTGTTGTTCTGTATCCCTCTGCCCACGACGCATGCGTCAGACCCTGCCTTGCAATAGAGGCATCGGTAAGAAATTGATAGGCCGCTTCATAGTCGCGGAGCGCAAGCGCTGCGTAATGTTCGTTGACAAGACTAACTGCATTGCGAACCGTCGGATTGGTAATCAGCTCACTAGCCGGCGGTGATGGTGTTACTGTGACGGATTGATTCACCTGCGCGGCAAGGGCTGTAGCGGTCGCGTCTAGTACAGCCGCTAGCGCTTTTGCCTCTGCCTGCACGGTGGCAATGGCCTCGGTCTTGATAATTCCCGGCTGCTGCGCAATCCATTCCATAGTTGCAGCACTTTCCGTCTTGAAAGCAATACTCGTTTGTGTCAATTCGGCACGAGCGGTCGCTGGATCAGCGTTTGCCGAGCGTAGATCCCAGACAAACCACCCTAACAGTCCAACTGCCACCAATAAGAATACCATCAGCGCCATCAACAGCGGTGAACTTTGGGTGACCTCTACAAGTTGCTTTGCCGTGCTATCAGATGGCGCAATCTTAATCTCGGTGTCGTGGCGCAGAAAGACAAAATCACCTTGCTCGCTGCCGGAGAGGTAGTTGAAGAAGGGAGTCTGCTGATGGGCACGCGGGCCGGTCCCCTGGCGGCTGACTTCTGGTTTGACGTAGCCCGCCAACTCTGACGCCGTAATAATACCATCGCTATTTTGATCCGCCTGCCCTTCGAGCCCGGCTAACAGGGCGCTGGTAAAGGCCGAATGACCAGGACGGCTGCCACTGTCGGCGGCGAGTTCGTCGGAGGTACCGGCAGTGAGCACCTGCCAGGCTGTGCGGCGGGTGATCTCCTGTAGATAGCGATCGGTCATGACACGCTGATCCATGGCGGGGGCGGCGCGTGAGGTGATGGCGGCAACCCCACTAAAGCAGCAATCCAAGATCAGCAGGATATGTTTGGCCTTGATCCAACCACAGGCATCGCGTAGTTCGCTCATGTCGATATAATCGGCATATTTCCCCGCTTTGGCATCATGCGGGATCAGATAGCCGCGTTTTTCGCCCAAGCCACTCTCACGCGTGGTGCCGTGGCCGGCAAAGAAGAGCACCAGCCGATCATTGTTACCGATCTGGCTGGGCAAGCGGTCACGCAGCCACGCCATCATCGTATCGCAGGTGGCTTCTTCATCATAGAGGGTGAAGAGCTGCTCGAAGTGGTAGTTGGTGCGTAACAGATTGGCAAAGGCCACCGCGTCATTGCGCGCATTGGCCAGCATGGGGTGCTCGCCACCGTAGTCGTTGATCCCGATGACCAGCGCCCAGCTTTTATCATAGTAGTTGGTGAGCAATTGCTCCGCTCTTTTGCCCGTCTCCATAAGACGAACGTGGCGAGTTGCGGCTTCCTCGGTCATGAGTAAACCTCGCTTTAGCTATGGGGCTGTGTGGTGTCATTGTAGTATAGCACATGGATTATTTTGTCCATATACTGCCCACCGTTCTACTCATAAACGGGGAGACCCTACGGCCTATTATATTTCTTCCCCCAACACACGGTCGAGTGCCTCTTCAACCTCATCGATCGTCAGCTCTGGCTCGACGCTAAACGAGCGTGGTGCAGCGGCCCCACGCGGGGTCTGAATGATCCAGTGCGGACCGAAGAGACGGACTGCCGTGTACATCTTCAGGGCGCGCGTCCCAGAAACGCCATCGGTCACCATTGCCTCATAGAACATGCGGTGGACATCGGCGCTGGGCCGGCTACGCTCGACACAGGCAACATCGTGGATCACGGTGGCGCGGCGGTAGTCACCGACGTAGGGGGTCCCATTGGCCGACGACCACAGTATCTCTGGGATGCTGGCGCCGTCAATTATGCTGCCCGCCGGGGCTATCCAGCGCGTTCCCCGGTTATCGACAAAGGCGAACTCCTCCAACAACTTCATCGCGCGATCCTCGCCAATGTGGCGCAGCCATTCGACGCGAACCTCTCCTTCAAAATGGGCCATGGGAATATTCCTTTCTTGGTAAAGTGGGAACTATAGTAGCGACATCCTGTAATGGATGTCGCTACTATAGCATTGGGCGCGTTGACGCAGCGTTGTCTAGGCGTTTTGTCGTAAGACTATTGATGTTCAGATAATCTTTCGTAGGGCCACGATACATCGTGGCCCTACGAAAGGATTTCCCACTGACAAAGCTTTTGCTGCCTGTCGATGGTGACACAGCATAGAGCGCTGTGTCACCATCGACAGGCAGCAAGTCGCACGAAGATTTGATTTTCTTCGTGCGACTCCGTAAACATTACATGGTTTGGTCTACCTTAGCCCTCAATAGCGCTCAATCATGGGGAAGAATAGCTGGAATGCGCCGTCACGCCCTACCAATACATTGCCATCATTGCGCCGCGCCAAAATTCTACGATCAAACTCGGCTTCGCTGAGCCCAATCAGCAGCCCATCCGCGGTAGTTACCACCGCCGTGGGATTGGCTGGCGCATCATCTGTAAAGTCTGCTTGCTTGACGAGGCTGACATCGTCGATCCAATATTGATCGCCGGCTTGGGCAAAGGGGGCAAGCCAGATGCGTAGCCGAGCGTCATCAACCGCACCACCAAAACTAGCCGTGGTAAACTCAACGCTATAGAGCGCCCAATCCGTGGTCAGATTGACCTGGTTAATACTCAAGCCATAGTTCTCATAGGGCGCACCGTGCTTGTGCAGTAGAATCGCCAGATCTTGGCCGGATGAGGACCGGGCGGCAAAGCGCAGCCGGTAGAGCGTATTGGCTTCCAGAGGAATCCCATGTTGATAAAGCTGGACATTGCTGCCGCTCTGATCGATGCGGATCTGCGCGGCCTTGGCACAGCGATTGGCGTCGTCGGTCAGCGTAAACTGGCCACTGGCATTCGTGTAGAAGTTCCAAGCTGACTGGTCTGTTGTAAAGGCACCATTGGTGAGCAGATTGCCGGTAACCGCTGCGCAGGGGTCGGGGATTGGAATGACCTCTGTCACCTCAATTGTGACCGTGGCCGTAGCACTACCGCCATTGCCATCGACGGCACGATAGACAAAGCTGTCGCTGCCGAAAAAGCCGGCGTTTGGCGTGTAGGTATAGGTGCCATTATCGTTAAGGGTGAGCACTCCATGTGCCGGCGCGGTGACTGGAGTGGGCTCCACGGCAAGCGGATCGCCGTCCGGGTCGCTGTCGTTGGCAAGGACGCTGGGGCCGCTGAGAATGCTATCTTGCGGTACCGTTGCTGTATCGTCATTGGCAAGTGGATCGGTATTGGGCTCCAAGCAGGGGTAGCTGACGACGATGCCGGTCAGGAGGGCCGCGTCGCCGGTCCCTTCAGGTGATTCGAGGGTGAAGTCGAGGCTGCTGGTGCCGGCCGGGACGTTTTCGAGGGTTAGTTCTACCAGATTGAAAGCGCCACTATTGGGTGTTGCCCTGGCTTCACCGACCGTTACACCACCGGCCGCAACAGAGACATTAACGATCTTGTTGCTATCGCGGTTATCGATATAGATGGCGGTGACCTTGATATCGGTCGCCGTGACAAGCGCCGGCAAGGAGAACGTTTCCGAAAAGGTCTCGCGGGCTTGGGTCGTGGGATCACTATAAACAGCAGGGCCCACATAGTCATTGAAGTACTCAACGATGTTGATGTGCGGCACCGTGCTGGTATAGGTATCGATAGCGGTTACACTCAACGGCTTGAACTGATCAGTATCGTCAAGATCGTCTGTATATGTCACTGTGATCTGAGAATTCGTAGGCTCATCGACTTTTTCTGAGATCGTGTAACCATAAGGCGAAAGCGAATTGTCTGTGTTGAATGGATCATCCGGCGCAACCGCAACGTAAGGGAGCCGTCCATCAAAATTGCGTTCATCAAAGCTGAATGTTTCTGGTACTTGCGCCAATCGACCGACAACGTCGATAGAACGATGCAATAGTGGCGTATCTGCGAAGCTAATATCTATAACTTGCGACTGAACCACAGGACCACCATTGTTTGCAGCAGCAGTGACAACTGCGCTCCAATCTTCCTCGGTCAACCCTTTACCATCAACGATTACCTGTTCATTAGTGCACTGTGGTGATTGTTCATCGGGACAGATTGCTTCAATTAAATCACCATCAATACGTTCACCATTACCCTTGAAATAGAATTCCACGCTTACTACGCTTTGATCATTGGTGCTGGCTGGAGACCAATCGATACTGACCGGTCCACGTTTTGATTCTGGAATCGAATTGCTGGCAGAGTAACGGATTTCGTACAGTTGACCCTCATATATGTCTTCTTGGCGAGCACCGGCAGCCACTTCCATCAGCACTGGCTCATGTTTTGGGACTAAGAATTCCTCCTCAAATATCTTGTTGCGCTCACCATCAAGCCCAATGATTATGATGTTGATCTCAGGTGGCAGTTGTTGCTCGTTACGGACTGCCCCAAAAGGTGCTTCGACGATCAAGTCGCTTTGGAGGAACTTTTTGATTTCATAGTTACCAATCAAAAATTCAAACTCAATGTGCCCTTGACAGTTCTGGATAACTGCAGTCGCCGGAAAAGCAGTGTTACCACCTGAAAAGTCGGGGGAGCGTTTTGCCTGCGCAGACTCGATACCTAGCATGATCTGTGCCATCAGCGCTATAACAATAATCACTCGCGTGCATTTCCACAAAGTCATAAGGTATTCTCCTTGTTCAAAATAATCTTTCTCATTGCATTGTGGGTTGTCAGATAAGCCTATTAATTTCTTCAACCTCATCGAGTAACTCAAGTTTCTGAAATTCTTGTTGTGCCTCCAGAAGGAGCTGTAATGCCTTATCGTTTTCTGCTGATATCAGTAACGCTTTACCCCACTCCATTTTTGTTAACGCTATATCCAACAGATTATCATCGTCGAATAGTGTAAGACTCTCCGCAAACATCGCAAAAGCCTCATCGTAGTGCGCCATTGCAGTAAGTATTTTTCCCCTATCTCTTTTGCCAATTCCAACAGAGATAGGTTCAACAAGCTCTATTGCTTGTTCAATCTCTTTATTGGCATATTCTAACGCTCCATTAAGTTCGCCGGCGGCTAGTTTTACTTCACACCAGAGGCCAAAGAGCCGCATAAGGCTACGCTGATCGCCTAGTTCGTGTGATAACTCTTCTGCTTTTGTTAAATAGCTAATTGCTTCTTGCCACTCTTCCAGTTCGATATGTAAATCAATCAAACTGCGTAAGGAGTAGAGCAAAATTCTTCGGTTTCTTTGTTGATGAGCTAGTTCCAAGCTGGTTTGCAAATGAGTATGTGCCTCGGTTAGGTCCCCCAGAAATACTTTCGCGGTCCCCAGATTTTGCTCGATTTGCGCCTGCACACTTTTGTTACCGGTCTCGCCGGCGAGCGTAAGCGCATGATTGAGCAGCGAGAGACCTTCCTTCACGTCGCCACCGATAAATTTCCCGATCCCTAAATTCATTATAGGGACCGTCATGTGAAAGCGATCCCCAAGTTGTTCACAAAGTGCCACCGCTTGGGCAGCAAAGGTTTGTACTTGTTCCACATTGCCCAGATTGATATTGATACCACTGAGATCGCGCAACGCAATGCTGCGCCAGTGATTGGGCTCTACCGGTAGTAGTTCTAGCCCGCGTTGGCTAGCGACAAGGGCTTCTTGATAACGACTGAGAAAGTAGTAAACGGTCCCACTCCGGATATACAACGCCGCCTCCTCCACCTGATCCGCGCCTTGCAACCGTGCCAAGCCCTGCTCCAGCCAACTCAACGCCTCGTGCGGTGAGCGCTCTTCAAGCAACTCGCCCATGTTGCGGCAGGCACGGGCGGCGAGGATACGTTGCTGCGCCTCATCCGCGATGCTGTTAACCTGCGTCAGCGCCGTCTGTAAACTCGCTTCAGCCAGGCCAGCTTCGGCCTGCAAAGTGTAAAGTTGCCCTTTGGCTAGATTGACTTCGATCCACTGCGCAACCGCCAATTGGCCATCCGTAAATTGTTCCAGGAGTTTGCGTAAGGGGCGGATCTGCCCGCGATTGACAATGCCCCATAGATCCTGCGTCGCCAGCCGGGCGGCTTCCTCGGTTTCAGCGGCGCGCTCGTAGTGGATGGCGGCCAAGAGTAGGTCAACTTCTTCGTCGCGGTAATATTCACCGGCGCGGGTGTGGCCCTTTTTGCGCTCGCGCCGGCTGCTCATCTCGTAGTAAAATTCGCGCACCAGATCATGTTGGCGATAGGTCCGACCGGCGCTCGTCTCTTGCACCACCAACAGGTGCCGTTCGGCAAGATAACGCAAGGTCCGAAAGACGTTACCGCGCTCGACCACCGCTTCAATGGCGTCGCGCGTGGCGGCATAGCCGAGTAGGATCGCCAGCGCGTTCATCACCGTGCGCTCCTGGCCGGTCAACCCATCGTCGACCTCTTTGATCAGATAGCGTTCTATATCATCGGTTGCTGCCAACTGTGCCAGCAACGCTTCTGGATCGCGTGCATTTTGCAGCGCATCGATGGCCAAAATGAGGAACTCGGCATTGCCGGCGGTCAGCGTGTAGAGCTGTGCCATCTGGTCGGGGGTCAACGTCACTCCTTTTGCGCGCAGCAGGCGCTCTGTGTCGCGATTGCTCAGCCCCTGTACCGCTTCAACCTGTGCCAGCGTCACAAACTCGGGCACCCGCCGCGAGGTGATGACAATCGACAGCTGGCCGGCGACCAGTGCCTGGCGCAGCCGCTCCACCAGTTGGTTGAGGGTCGGGTCATCGTCGACGTGGTGGAAATCGTCAAAGCAGAGCAGATAGTTGCCATCGCGCACGAGTTGCAACAGATAATCAAAGAGCGTCTCGGTCGGCGGTGGTTGACCACCGGTCAGGTGTGCACTTTGTAGCAGTTTCCAAAGCTCATCCTTGCCATGCCAGGCCAGAAAGCCCGCCAGCCCCCAGACCACGCCATCAATGCCTTCGCCTTCGTGAAACGAGTGCCAGAAGATGCGGCTCGGCTCGCGTGCCACCATGCCAACCAAGGTCGCGGCGAGCGCTGTCTTGCCGACACCGGCCATCCCGGCGATCACAGCGAGGTGGGCACTCTCTAGCATGTCGACAAAGTAGGTCAGCTCTTGGTCGCGGCCAACAAAGCCGACAATCTCCGGCGGTTTGGCCGGCTCGGGCGGCGGCGGGACGGTGATGGCCGCCGGCGGTGGCGTTTCCGCTTTGCGCGCTTCGGCAATGAGCAGAGCGACCTCGGCGGCGGTATAGCCTTCATAGATCGTCTGCTGAATCTCTTTACCGATGGCAATATTTTTGGCGTTGCGGATATTGCCGACGAGGATCTGGTCGCCGGCGACATCGCCACCGGTGCCCTCATCTAGATCCAAATTGCTTTGCTCTTCCATGAAATCCCCACTGAATCGCGCCTAGCGGCTTTGGTAACAGAAGCCAATTGTAGTCTCTCAGGGTTCGACAGATGATGAAGCGCAGGGGCATTTACCTGGAACAAGAGGGGGAAATTGATAATTGGTGGCATATGCAACTGCCATCGGTCTTTTCGCTACCAGCATAGACCCTTGCGTTCGATCTAGAGTCTACGCCATCGCACCTATCAGTGATCTGATCTTGAACTGACAGCACGCTGCGCTCAGCTTATCTGCTTTACTGCAACCGTGCCGAATGTGGCGCTGCATCCACAGAGAGGGGCAACATGGGATCTGCCCCTCCCCCTTCAATCCTGCAACAGATTTACTTCTTCATTATGGCAGGGAGAACGAGCGGTTGTCACCCATCAAACCCATCACTACACCTATCAGATGACGACCATCACGACGTTTCTACTTCGCCTTTTCCTCCCGCACCACCGACTTCACCTTTGCCACCACCTCCGGCGTAACCTCTTCCAATCCATGCGCAGATTTTGCATGAGCAGCCACTTGTTGCAGCAATTCCTCTTGCGTTTCTGCCTGCACAACCCCATCACAGTCATAGCCGACATCGCGGCAGTGCACTACGTAGGTCATGATTTTTCCCTTTCTGGAAATCGTTTGAATCTGGTTGGCGGTTTTCAAAGCGATCCACGAAGATACACAGAGGACTGCGTTGTGCATTCAACAGACCAGTCACACAGAAAACTTGGCTTTTTCTTGGTGAAACTTCGTCTATCTTCGTGGATCAATTGGTTTTAATCACTCATGTTACGCAGTAAAGATGGCGGTCTCGAGTACGCCGCATCCCCAGATGCGGGTCAATCCGCATCTGGGGATGTGGCGTACTCGAGTAGCGTGGCGCCTTTATGGGAACATGCGTAACATGAGTTAATCAGTATCTGTCATGAGTTCGGTCTCGAGCATCATCTCAGTGCCTGTCATAACGCTGGTGCCGGTGAGCACATTGGTCACTTGATGGGAGCGTAGGTAACAGTGCTTTCCGCGGCCATCACCTGGAAAGTCGAGATTTCATGGCCGCTCAAGGCTGGGTGACTCTTCACAGCGCTGAACAGTTCGCTCTCCATGTAGGCTTTCAGGGACGCAGCATCGGCGAAGTAGTAGGCTGCACCGGCTCTCTTTTCCTCCGGGTTTAATGTCCACACCTTCCAGACTAGACCGGGTATTGCCGCAAACTGTTCGGCCAGGGGGGAGACTTCGGCGACGTACTCCTCGGCTGTATCGAAATCATAGGTGAATTCCACGTCCAGCAACATGCCTGCTTCATCGCTCTCGTCAGCCATTCCTTCCTCGGCCATTCCTTCCTCGGCCATTCCTCCCTCGGCCATTCCTCCCTCGGACCGAAGGCGTGCATGGGTGATGAGTGACTCGCTACGCATGACATCGTAGGTCCGAATGCGGTAGTCGCTCAGCGCCGGGTGGCCTTTGACGGCGCCAAAGAGTTCACTGTCCATATACGTCTGGCGCAGGGTTGAATCTTCGAACAGATAGACGGCACCGGCCCGCTTCGTCTCTGGATCGAGCGTCCAAGTCTTCCAAACGAGACCGGGAATCGCGGCAAACTGTTCGGCCAGGGGCGAGACCTCGGCGACATACTCCTCTGCGCTGTCAAAGTCATAGGTGAAGGTCACGTCCAGTACCGCTGTTCCTTCGCCCATCATATGATTCGTCACCTCAATCGGGGCCGAACGCTCAAAGGTCGTGTAGATCGGGCAACGTTGGCTGAATTGATCGGCCATCATCGCGGCTTCTTCCTCGGTCGGGCCGTCGACATTCACCGTCACGCGGAAGGCGCGGATGCGGGGATTGACATCGGCACCGGCCACACCACGTGGATCAAGGTCTGCTTCGACGGTGGCGTTAATGGCGTTAAGGGTGATACCTTCTTCGATGGCCACGGCTTCGTAGATCATGACGCCACAGGCGGGCAGCGCACCAACGAACATATCTAACGGGTTGACCTCTTCGTTCGGCCCATTGATCGGCGGCACCGAATCAAGGATCCAGTGGTTGCCACGGGCGGACATCACGCTACGGCCAAATTCGATCATGCGGCCACTGGCAGCAGGCATACCAAGTGTCAGCTCTTCACTCGGAATGTCATGATCGACGATCGGATCGGCTTCGGTGGCGATGGTCTCCTGCGCTTCGCCATCGACCACGTTGGTTATGCTGATCGGGGCGGAGAGGGCCAGGGTTGTATAGATCGGGCAGCGCTGACTAAAGGCTTCGGCCATCATCACCGCTTCGTCGGGGGTGGGGCCATCTACATTCATGGTGACATCGAAGGCACGCACACGGGGGTTGACATTCGCCCCAGCCACACCCCGAGCATCAAGTTGCCCCTGCACGGTGGCGGAGAGATTGTCGGTGGTGATGCCCTCTTCAATGCCGACGGCTTCGTAGATGTACATGCCACAGGCGATCAACGCCGTCAACATGCCGTCGAGCGGGTTCACTTCTTCATTGGGGCCATTGATCGGTGGCACAGAGTCGTAGATCCAGTGGTTGCCGCGGGCGGACATGAGCACCCGGCCCGGCTGCACGAGATCGACGGCGACTTTGGCCGTGGCGAGTTGGAGTTCTTCTTCAGCTTCGGGTTTAGCCTCCTCAGCCTCACTCTCTTCCATCGCTTCTTCGGTTTCGGCTTCCTCCTCTGGGGCCGGTGTGGGGGTGGCATCCTGGAAGGTTGGCGCTGCTTGGATGACGGCCACCGGCATGGCGAAGGCAATCGCGAAGGCGAGTACCACAGCCCATGCTTTGATAATTCGGTTGTTCATACGTTTGGCTCCTTTGACCTGTTAATTCTTGACTTAACTCTTGACTACGATTTGAAAAAACTCGCGTTGGGGTGCTTCGACCATGGTTGCGGCTGCACGCTGTGTCAGTTCTTGATTCCAACTGCTTTGCACACTGGTGCGTATCCTTTGATATTACACCTCTTGAGCAGGTGTAAGGAGAGGGTCTAGTTTCCCAAAACGCGAGAGAAATCACTTTGTTGTGCTCGCGGCCCACCAGCAGATAGGGGCCTTGGTGACCCTGGTGAGCATCGGCGTGGTCGTGTGCCGCCTGCTGGCTCTCTTCAAAAATGGCGATGAATTCGTCATCTGGCCGAGATTGACAAATGCACTATTACACAATGGCGTAAGTAAGCCCATAGCTCAACCCCACCCTAGCCCTCCCCAGTTTGGGGAGGGAATCGTCACGCCATACTGTTGGTTTATTTACGCCGCAATGTACTATTCATCCGTGCGCACATAACAATTTACCCCTCCGCGGTCGTCGGGTCGATGATCGCCTTGACTTCACTGATCGTGCTGGCGGGGAAGCCGGACTTATCAGCGTGTTGGCGGATCAGATCTTCCGACGGCGCAATATAGACACAATAAGTCTTATTGGCGGCGACGTAGCTCTCCACCCACTGGATCTGCGGGCCGAGTTCTTGGAGCACGCCGCACGATTTCTGGGCGATGCCGACCGCCTCTTGCGGCGATACACTGCCGATGTTGGGGATTTCCCGTTCGATCACATACTTGGGCATGATTGGTTCCTTTCTAAAACAAAAAATGGATTGTTTGAAACAGCGTGCGGCAGTTGTAGATCATAGATAACACGTTTCAACTTACCGAGATCTGTTTGATAACTAACAGGTTACTGATCGTCCGCTTGACGTAACCTTGGCTCGCCCAGGGGAGCAAGCAAACTACTTCGCCACACCTCATAGCGGATCTGCCAACGATCTTCGCCCCATTGCCAAAGGGCGACATAGGTGCCCCGATCGGCCAGAGTGCCATCACAATAGCGTAAGACATACGTGCCGATTTCGTTGGCAAGGGTGGCCGTGCTCTGCCACTCCATGGTGGTGCGCTCGGTACAGGAAAGGCCCATGTCCAGTACGCCCTGCCAAAAGGCTCGGATAGCGAATTGCCCCGTGATGAGTTCCACATGTGAAAGCAACAGCCGACCCTGCGGTCTGTAGTGGCGAGCAATATCGGTTGCGCTGTGCGCAAGAAAAGCGTTAACAAAAGCAGCGTTGGCCGCGACAATTGCACTTTGTGCCGAACAACAAGGAGCGTGGCACGTTTTCATGAGAGAATCGCTGGTAGATAGAGCTTCTGTGCTGGCGCATTTTGCTCATCCGCGGCTATCCTACTATGCTCTATGTTGCGCTCCAGATCACTCGCGGTAGAGCGCGCGCCACAGCCAAAGGTCACCACGGTAACATGGCCAACCTGTACGGTGCCAGGTGTCATCATCGTCTCCACCTGAATCAGATGCGTTCCCAGGGGTAAACCGGCAATTTCACTATAATCATCATAAACCAGTGTGTTGCCTTGAATATTGCCCTGCCAATGCGGTTCCCCATCCACAAGAATCTTGGCCCAGCCATCATTAAGATCGCCGAGGAATTGCACGCCAACGGTTGATGCGGCAATGGCACATGTAGCCTCAAGCTTACTCCCGGGAGATGTGAGTGCAACCATGGGCATCGAAGCTGGTGTGGCGGTGAACAACCAGGTGCCCACCGCGCCCCACCAGGCCGCGCCAACCACGCTGACAGTAGTATCTGTGACACCAAGTAGTTGCGCTGGTTTGTACTTACCGTAGAGTAAGCTGGGTGTTGTCGCTGTTGCACAGACAACGGCATGGGGTTGCAGGGCAACAAAGGCAGGTAGCAAAATCATCAAAAGCTGGCTAATGTAGGTGCGAGCGTTCATCGTACATCTCCGTTTGTTTGGATGTAACCGCTTGATGAGACCAGCATAGCGGGCACAGCGTTGCGCAAGCGTTGCGTTTGACGTTGCAGGGCGTTTCTTTTGGTGGCGTTAGCGTTGCAACGTTGACGGTAGTGGAGTTTTAAGTGGGGTTGGAATGAGTTTTTTGTGCGTGGTGATGGAGTACCAGATGGGCGAGCAGCGCCTGCAGACGGGGACTGCCACTGATGGCATCGACTGGCGCACCCTGTGCAAGCAGACGAATATTAAGCACAATTGCTCCGCTTGAGGCTACCATTTTGGGTTAACACGGTGGTCAACTCGTACAAATCAGATCGATATGGTTCCCGCTTTGTGCAAAAGACCGCGTAGCGCCTCCATCATACCCAGGTGACGGCTGCCATGGGAAAGCAGAAAACTTAGATCGGGAAAAACCTCAGCCTCATGGTTGGGCAGTAAAATAGCCTCGCCGTTGCTGATCCGAAAATTGCGCGGACTCAACCGAACTTTGCTCATCTCTTCTACCGTTAGCTTGTTGAGCAATGCTGTTGTGCGTTCCGTCACGGCAGCCACATAGGCAACGAGCGCAGCCTTCTTCATCTGCTCACACAGAGCCTGTGCATCGCCAAACGCCATGGCGACACCGGACTCAAAGAGACCAAGCTTTGTCGGATCGAGACCCCACTGTACAACTAGCCCTTGTTGCTGCCAGATCCCATTATTGGGATCTGGATGGTCAGTACCGTTCGGCAAGGTCGCCTGCACCCGATCTGCCCAGCGGATCAGATGCCAGATGTGCCAAGCAATCGGTGGTGCCGTTGGGCCAAAGGATTGGCAGAGTTCTGCCGCATTCTGCTCATTTGCAATCCGTTCTACTGCTTTATGGATCCCGTTGATGCGCTCGATCAGGTCTTGTGTCAAGTTCACTGCCGTTGCTGCTTTAGCCATGGTTCTCCCCTCCGATTGTGCGCACAAGGTCACCCGCCAGAAACGTCTCGCGCAGTTGTCCGTTCCCCAGCGTTTGTGCGATTGACGCAACAATTGTCTGCGCTTCCGCACGCATGGACTGTTGTTTCTCTGAATGGCCCAACGCGGCGTAAACGGTTTCGAGCCGGTGGCGCCCTTGCCACCGTAGCGGTTGATAGCTGATTTGGTCGGCCAAGGCAATGGCGCTACTTAATTCAGCCGTGGCATCTTCCCAATGATCGGTGGCCGCCAACACCGCACCTTTGAGTTCGTGGTTGAGTGCAATGTATTTACGCGAGGTTGTGGATTGCGCCACATTCATGCCTTCTGTTGCCAGATGTAGTGCCGGCTCAGGTTCACCCAACGCCAAATGACAAAGCCCTTTGCTATGGGCGAGACGCAGCTGCCAACGCCAGGCGTGAAAACCGAATGCCGTTTTATCAATGCGCTGTGCAACCTCGTCCAACCCGGCGAGTGCGGCCATCGGATCGATCAGGTGCAGTTTATCCAATTGCAGATTGAGCAGAGCACTGATCTCAGCAGGGGTTTTGTCCCAACGACGCGCCAGCGCAACGCCTTCTTCGTTGTAGCGCTGCGCACCGGCATAGTCGCCCAACTGCTGATGCAGCCAACCCAACATATTGGGCACCTGCGCAACAAAGAAGCGATGGTCAATGGCTTCGGCAAATGTGCGGCTGTAGTGAAATGCAGCAAAGGCCTCATCGTAGCGACCACAACCGCCGTAGGCACGCCCCAAAATATTCCATGCGAAGGCAATACCTGCTTGATCGTCCGTCTGTTCCAGTAGATGCAGTGCCCCGTTGGCATGGTCAATCGCCGCGGCAAATTCACCGCGCCCCGCCTCTGCCCAACCGAGATCGGCCAACGTTCGTGCCTCACGCCAGTGATTCTTGGACCGGCGTGCAATGGTCAGGGCCTCGCCAATCAGTTTACGCTCTGCATCTGTCCGCCCGTCACTACTATACACCTGCCCCAACAAGGAAAGGCTCTGCGCCAAAGTCTCATCATCGTCATGCGCTTCGGCCACCGCGAGCGCTTGACGAACAACCTGTTCACAGTCAGCCACAGCGTAGCGCGCAAAGTGGGCATCGGCCAGATGGTAGAGCAGCCGTGCACGGCGGGCATCGTCGGGCTCTCCGCGTCCAAGCCACGCTGTAAATGGTCAATCGCTGTTTCCAGCGCATCTTGCAACAGCGCAACACGTCCCAACCCCATTCTAACGCCAACCTGATCCTCTCCATGGCGGGCCAAGTTCTGTGCACGGGCAAAATAGCGGTGGGCCTGTGGTAACGCATACGCGCTCAGTGCCTCTTCTCCAGCCAGTTGTAGATAGATCAACGCTTCGGCCAGCGCGCCTGCCGCCTCATAATGATGGGCCACCTGTCCGCTGACCGTGCTAAGTTGTGCTGTGTGCTGCCTGACCAGCGCCTCCGCCACCCGCCGATGGAGCAACCGTCGCCGCGTGCGGCTGATTTCGTTATAGGCTACATCACGAATGCGGTCGTGGCTAAAGTCATAGCTCTCCCCACTCTGTTCACGAATGATCTGGCGATTCAGCAACTCATCGAGTGAATCGACGACTTCTTCTTCCGCCATGGCGCTCGCCTGCATGAGGACGTCGTAGGTGAACGAGCGGCCAATCACCGCCGCAAGGTTGACCAACGTCTGTGTCTCCGGTGTCAGTTGGGTCAATCGGGCGCGGATAACGCTGTAGATCTTTGGAGGCAGGCCACTTTCGTTTGCACCATCAGCAAGATCTTGCGCGGTTCCCTGCTCGGCACGCACCGATTCAACCACAAAGAGCGGATTACCCTCGGTGTCAGCGTAAAGCTGCGCAAGCGCTTCCTCGACAAGGGTGTCGGCTTGGAGCGACTGTGCCAGTGCCTGTACTTCGTCTGCATCAAGCGGTGCCAGCATGATTTCCGTAAGCAGGTCATCGCGACGCAGGCTGTTGAGCAGCGCAAACAACGGGTGATCGCTATCGATCTCGCCGGTGCGGATCGTGCCCACCAGCAGGAGCGGTGCGGTTGCCGCCGCGCGCAGCAAGAAATGGAGCCAAGTGAGCGTTTCCCCATCGGCCCACTGCAGATCATCAAAGAGTAGCACCAGCGGTTGTCCATCGGCCAGAATAGCGTGGACCAGTGCATCAAAGAACTGCTGTCGCTGCCAACTCTCGGTCATTGGCTGGGGCGGTGCGAGATTAGGATGCTCTTCTAGCAGTTTTGGCAAGAGGCGCGCCACTTGGGTAAGGCGGTTCTCATTGAGCAGTTGTACACGTCGCGCAATCGTTTTGGCCTGCAACAGTTCAGCAATGGGTGCGTATGCCAATGCGCCTTGTGCTTGATAGGAACGGGTACGTACCGCGGCGATGCCCTGTTGCTCCGCCCACACCAGTAGCTCTTCAGCCAACCGTGTCTTGCCGATCCCGGCTTCGCCAGCAATGGTGACGAAACGCGCTTGCCCCCGCAGCGCCTCTTGCCACAGATGACGCAGCATCTGCCACTCCGTCTGGCGACCAATCAATGGCGGCCGCGGCGGTTTGGTTGGTGTTGTCGCGTGGGGTGCAACGAGGGTGCTTTTTGCCTGGCGCAGTTGTTCATAGAGCGCATCAGTTTCGGCGGATGGCTCCACCCCCAACTCGCGTTCCAAGATCGCGGTGCACTCCGCATAGACCTTGAGCGCACCGGATCGATCACCATCGGCGGCGCGCAGCCGCATGAGGCGCTGATAACTCTTTTCCTCCAGCGGATCGAAGCTGAGTAGCCGTTGGGCATAGCGGATGCCTTCACTGTACGCCCGCTGATTCTCCAGCAGGGTCACCAGCCGGTCAAGTGCAGCCATCACATCTTGATGTAACCGCTCACGCAGCGGCACGCTCCAATCGTCATAGCAGTTGGGCAGCAGATCACCGCTGTACAGATCAAGGAGGGCGGTGAGGCCATCCCGATCGAGTGGATTCGTGCGCAGCTGTGCAAGGAGTTTTCGCACTTCGATAGCATCACAGGTGAACGGCGCATCGGCACGCCACTGGATCGTCTGATTATCAAAGGTGAGATAGGTATCCGCATTCGGCAACGCACGACGCAGTTGGAGAAAGAGCTTGCGCAGATTCGTGCGCGCTTGGCGCTCTTCGGAGACAGGCCAGAAGTGGTACGCGATCTGTTGACGCGCTTGGGGGACACCAGTATGAAGGATCAGGTAGGCCAGCAGTGCCTGGAGACGGGGAGATTCACAGGTGACAACGGCTTCATTCTCATCACATAACTGAAAATTACCCAATAAAGAGATTTGTAAGATTTGTTGCATTAGGACCAATATATTGTATACGCTTAAACAATGCAAATCGTAATATTTGCCATGATGACTGGGCTTGTGTTTCGACGGTTGCCCAAAGTCGCACTGCTTATGCCATTGTTGTACCCAATGTCTGGATGAATGGCAGCAAGGCCGTGCCGGGGGGATAGTGGGTGAGGTTGTCGGCTGGCAGCGCAAGGTCTAGCGCCACCTGTGCTTTTGCCTTGCCATAGGCGCTTTGTGCCAACAACAATGGAATTTCGCGTGCTGTTGTCCCCTCAAGAAAGCTACGTAGCCGTGGATCACGAAGAAAGTGGACTAGCGTCTCCACTGGACAAGGAGCAACGACACAAGCTGCTTGATCAGCCAAGGGTAATGCCTGATCCAATGCCAAATCGGTAACCAGCTGTAGCCCATGGACACCGCTGATCCGCTTACCGCTCACGCCAACAACCCAAACGCGCAGACCAGATGCCCGCAGCGTCGTCACAAAGAGAACCGCCGCTGTCTCGTCACATTGTTCTCCCCATAGGACAAAGCAGCAGCGTTGCTTGGGAGCCATAGGTAATAGTCCTTTATCCATCTTCCTGATGAATTTCACCGGAATGGTAGACCCATCGTCGCACCAATCGACTGATCCTAGGCTGTCATATTGCTGTCGCTGCTCTGCTGTCGTGGCGATGGCTGACTTGCTCTCTTTTCGTGGCCCGCACCCTTCGATACCCCCAGCCTGCAAAAGGTGATTGACAGAAGTGTATGAATATTGTATAACATTAATTGGGAAAATGTAGGAAACCTTTCATGATTGCTGTAATCTTCCCCTGCAACAACTGGATGCTGTTGTCACGTAAACAATTGCGTGCATAGAGAAGGAGTTGCTGAATTTGACCACAAAGATTAGTCAAGAGCAGGTCCATCAGGCGTTAACCCTTTGGCATCAAAGTGATGCTCAGGGATCCCCGCTTGCTGAACTTCTCCTCTCGCAATTGGTCCATCAGAATGGTGTTCCCAGTGTACGGCGCGCCACTAATCAAGTGCTGCTCGACGCACTGGCCGTATTGGCGAGTGATGATCCCGAAGCGCAACGACTGCTGGAACTACGCTTTCTGCGCGAAGAATCGGCAACCCGAAT
This sequence comes from Caldilineaceae bacterium, assembly GCA_034432375.1. Classification (GTDB taxonomy): domain Bacteria; phylum Chloroflexota; class Anaerolineae; order Caldilineales; family Caldilineaceae; genus JAHBVH01. The sequence continues at coordinate 35,045 of DAOUCA010000166.1, read as the reverse complement.
CGCGCCAATGCTCAATGTGGTGGAAGGGACGGTCTGGCGCAAACAGCGGGAAGCAATTCGTCGCCTGACCGAGATTATTCAAACGCAGGAGACGCAAGCGCACACCGACCGTATCAACCGCTTTGCTAGTCGCCTTCCCCTTGCGACCGGCGGGCTCCTTTTTGGGATTGACGACCATGTGACAGCCTTAGCCGCAGAAACAATGCACGCGGATGAGCCCTATCTGATCGCCATTGAAGGAATTGGCGGCATCGGCAAGACGACATTGGCTGGTGCCCTCGTACGCCAGTTACTCAGTGACGCCCGATGGCAAGAGGTGGCGTGGGTGACGGCTGCCCAGCAGATCTTTAATGGCGGCGGCGCAATCAAGCCGCTCACACGCCCGGCTCTGACCAGTGAAGCATTGGTCGATGCGTTGGTAGAGCAGCTACTGCGCGAGGAGATTGGCACATCGGCGCTGAGCATGGAGCAGAAGCGTAACATGCTGCAACACCGCTTCCGCGAACACCCCCATCTCGTTGTCATCGACAACCTGGAGACGCTGCAAGATATTGAGGCACTGCTGGGGACGTTGCGCAAGTGGCTCAATCCCACCAAATTTATCCTCACTTCGCGCATCAGCCGCTACTATGAAACGGATATCTATCACTTTATTGTATCCGAGTTGAGCGAGGAGCATGCGCTGGCTCTGGTGCGGACCGAGGCACAGATCCGTAACAACGAGGCCCTGGCCGCCGCGCTTGATAAAGAACTGCGGCCCATTTATGAAACGGTCGGTGGCAATCCGCTGGCGCTGCGGTTGGTGGTGGGGCAAACGCAGGTTCACGGGCTAAACCGCGTCTTGGCTGATCTGCAAGAGGCCCGTGGTCGCAGTGTCGAGCAGCTCTATCACTATATCTATTGGCAGGTCTGGAACAATTTGGATGAACGGGCACAACAGACGTTGTTGCTCATGCCGCTGGTAACTGAAGCGGGCGGCGATATTGACTATCTGACGGCAATGGCTGCCGGCGGTGGCCTCAGCGCGGAGGATGTCGGGAATGCACTGGAACGGCTAGTGGCGCAGAATCTGGTCGATAGCCGCGGCGGATTGCACGAGCGGTGTTATACGATCCATGCGCTGACGCGGACCTTTTTGCAGGAGCAGGTATTGAGATGGGGTGGGGAGGAATTTAATCATTAATCATCAATTGTTAACGGCTAATTACCAACGGTCGGGCACACCGCCCCTGGCAATTGAAAATTAGCAATTGATTATTGATTATTTTTTAGATAGCCAAACCTATGCAAGCACAACTCTTATTCACCAACTATATCATCGCCGGCGTGGAAGCCTCGCTGGCACGCGTGCGGGCGGCGGAGTACGTGATACCCCAGACTGACCGTCAACAGGCGTGGCAGATCTTGAGCTTTGCGTTGAAGGTGGAAGGGGCGTGGTCGGTGACGCGCGAGTTGTTGCTGGCGCTGGCACCAAAGATGGAGATGGCAGGGTTTCGGGAGGAGTGGATTGCCTATTTAGAAAAAGGAATAAACTGTGCGCAAAAAATTGATGACGTGCAGGCCATTGCTGAATGTGAGATACAGATTGGCATTCTCTATCGATTGATGAGTCGATTCGAGGAAGCTTCTTCATGGACAACAATGAGCGTCGAACATTTTGCTGCGCACAACAATACTCATGGACAAGCACGTGCTTTACATGAACTAGCATGGCTCGCGCAGTTGCAACATGATTATGAGAGAGCAGAACGGCACATTGCAGACATAGCCGCACTTTCTCTAATTGATGAAATAACCTATGCCGATATTTGGCGCGTTAAAGGCATGATTGCTATGGGGCGTCGTCAATGGACAGAAGCGGTTCACAGTCATCGTCAAGCACTCAGCCTCTTTCAGCAGACGAACGACGTCCGCAAAATTGCCTGGAGCATGCAAAACATAGGGTATGCCTTAAAAGAACTCGGCGTGCTAGATGAAGCCGGCGATTACCTGAAACAAGCAGCTGAAACTCTGCAAACATTACAGGATCATCATCATATGGCAATTGTTTGGATGAATCTTGCCAATGTTTTAGTTAGGCAAGAGAATCCACAATTGGCTTGTGAATTTTTCGTAGCTGCGCAAGAAATATTTGAGAAACAGGGGAATTTACTCAACCAAGCCCATGTTCTGACAAATCTAGGAATTGCGTATTTGGAACTCGGCGAACCAACAGTGGCACAGTCTATGTTTCGTAAGGCCAGTGCTTTATATTTATCGCTGGGCGATTTAACTTGGCACATTAATGCGCTGGATGGCTCGGTGATGGCGCTGATAGCCAGTGGTGAATATGTCGATGCGCTGCAACTGGCAGACCAGGCGCTTGTCCTCTTGCCGCAGATCCGGAATTCTTCCTATTATGAAAATTTGTTAGAAAAGTTGACAGAGCATCGCTCTGAGGCAGAATTGAGAGTAAGTGTCACAGTGTAAAGTACCTGTGACACTTACCGCTGTTATATTAGCAACCAGCACCTGGCTGGTTGCACGCATAGACCGGCGTCCCAGCCGCAATTCCAGCCATCTCCAACGCAACTGGGGCATAGGCAGCGGACAAGGCGACGAAGGTGGCGATGGTGAGTGCGACGAGCCAACGGCGGCTCTTCTGTAGACCTGTAATCATGATGAAATCCTCCTGATAAGGTAGATAATTCTGGGCACTGTCATCGTTGCGCATCAAAAACGCACCAAATTGATCGTGCGCCATGCGCAATAATGTGCTAGTGCGACAAAAAGTAGAGAGGCCCATCGGATTGGGGATCCCGCCGGTGTGAGCACGATCTGCTACCGGCACACGCGTGTTGCCCCAATGAGCACAGGTGGTAAAACAAGTACTGATTCAGTTGTTAAGGTGCTTGAGTCACGCATTCACAATTGACAATTCACCATTTACCATTCACAATTGCCTGTAAAAGCGAGCCATTTGCTTAAGCACCCTCAGGATAGCGCCGCCGTCGAGGGGTTGTCACCCATCAAACCCATCACTTGACCCATCACCTGCCAATCACCGGATCAATCGGGGACCCATCATGGCTACACCCAATGCACAAAGACTTGTCATCCTCACCGAATTGCGCCAAACTGCCCGTCTGACCCTCAGCGACATGGCCCGACGTTGTGGCCTACGCGGTCGCCAGAGCCATCAGACCGCGGGCGCGTGGGAATTGGGCAACATGACGCCAACCGTGCGACGGCGTGTTCACTTTCTCGGCTATCTCTGGGATGATCTGGGGCTTCGCCATGACCCGGCCCGTTTTGAAGCGCTCTGGGCGCTGCTCGTCGAAGAATGGGGCTGGGAACCGCTTGTCGACCGCGAGTGGGCGCGCCTGACTACGGTTACGCGGCCCCAACCCAGCCCTCCGCAGCCCACACGATCGCTCGCGCCCTCCGCGCCCTTTCAGGCCCCAGCTCCGATTCCACACTTTGTCGGCCGCGCCACTACCCTGACGATGTTGATCGATTTGCTCACCGCCCCCACCTCCCGCCGCCCCGTTGCGCTCGTCGGCATGGGCGGCGTCGGCAAGAGCACCCTGGCGATCCACGCCGCGCACGCCTTGCGTGGGCACTTTGGCGATGGTGTGTTGTGGGCACAGACTGCGATCAGTGCGCCGCTCGACATTCTGCAAAGCTGGGCGCGCGCCCTCGGCTATGATTACAGCGAACTGCGCGATGCCGAAAGTTGCGCCGCGGCGTTGCGCAGCGCGCTCGTTGACAAGACAATCCTCTTTGTCCTCGACGATGTGACCAGCGTACAGCGCGTTCGTCCGCTCTTTGTGGGCGGCGCGGCGAGCGCCATGCTGCTCACCACGCGCAGCGAGGATGATGCGACTGCACTGGGTAGCCACCTCCTTCCCCTCGCTGAACTGGCGGCCGCGGCGACGCAGGAGCTCCTGGTGCAGCTGTTAGGCGCGGCACGGATTGCCGCCGAAGCCGAAGCCGCCATCGACATCGGTGACCTGCTCCATCATCTGCCGCTGGCCGTTGAGATCGTCGGCCAGTTGCTCGCTGCGCGCAGCCGCCGTTCGCTGGCGCAGATTGCCGAACGGTTGCAAGCGGTGCAGTATCGGCTCGATCTGCAGATCAGCGATCGCGCCGTGCGCACTTCGTTTTTGGTGAGTTGGGAAGCGTTGGATCGGACGCATCAACGGGTCTTCGCTCATTTGGCGCTCTTTGACCGCCGCTCGTTTACGGCCGCGGCCCTGGCCGCCGTGTTGGGCGATACCGAAACGATAGTCCTCGATCGACTAGATCTGCTGGTGGCGCGTTCGCTGCTCAAGGCAGTTGCCCATGAACGCTATTATCAGCATCCGCTCTTAGCCGACTTTGCCGGCGAGCAGTTGGGGCCGACACCGGCCACCTGGCAGCGTTTCGCCGAAAGCCAGCTTGCCTTTGCGCGCATCCATCAGCATGCTTACGCAACCTTGGAACCGGAGTGGGACAATCTCATGGCGGGGATGGCGGCAGCGCATCGACTAGCCCAGTGGGATGTCGTGCTGGCCTATGCCGAAGTGCTGACTGCACCATGGGCACGGCATGGTCGCTTTGAGCAAGCGCGTTTGGGGTATCGGTGGGCCGTTGAGGGGGCGCAAGCCAGCGCTAATCCTGATGCCGCCGCGGCAAACCTACAGCGATGGGCCAGTGCCTGTATTGAGCAAAACGATTACGACGAGGCGGATCGGCAGCTAGCGCAGGCGGTCCAGCTCTCGATGCAGCTGGAAAGTGATGAATTGATTGCAAATATCCAGTGGGATCTCGCCAGGATTGCGGTGGAACGGAGTGATTACGGCCGCGCCCGACCCTTGCTCCGCAGTTGCCGGGAGATTCGGAGCCATCTCAATGATCCCTTGGGGCTTGCCGCGGTAGACTACTGGCAGGCGCTGATCGACTATCGAGAACAGGCATACGATGCGGCGGCGGACCGTTGTGTACAGACTCTGTGTATCCAGGAACAACACCAGGATTGCGTGGGCATCGTACGCACGCTGCGGCTGCTGACCGACATCGAAATTGGCCGTGGCCGACTGCCGCGCGCACGCAACTATGCCCAGCAAGCGTATGATCAGGCCCTGACCGTGCAGGAGCAAGGCGAAATGGGGGCAGCACTCTTTAGCCTCTGCATGATCGACCGCCAACTCGGCGATCTAGCCCAGGCCGAAGCGAGCATCAAACAGAGCCAAGCCATCTTTGAGCGCATCGGGAGCCGTACCTTTCTTGCCTTTACCTATCATGAGTTGGGCCGCATCCATGCCGCCAGCGAACGATACTCGGAAGGTCTCGTATCGGCCAAACAATGTGTGGCGGTCCTACGCACAGTGGGCGATGAATTTAATTTAGTAACAGCGTTGTTTCACCAGGGAGAGCTGCACCTGTCCCTGCAAGCGCTGGAACAGGCGCGGCTTTGTTGGCAAGAAGCACTGGAATTAGCAGAAAAGCACAATCACATGTTGACCCATGCAATTTGGTTGAAACTGCAGAATGATGATTAGCCACCAGAAAGGTTGCCGTCGGTTGGTCCTTCGGTTGACCAGCCGGCGAATTCGAGAATTTTGCACCAATCATCAAAGTCTATTGGTACATCTTTGCCTAATGTGCCATTTGCCCACTCCTTGATGGCCATGATGACCTCAGTGGATGAAGCCCTTCGACTGAGGCTTATTTGGTTCTGTAAAATCTCATAATCGACGCCGCGCTTTTCGATAGCCGCCGACCACTCTGGGATCTGCCAACAGGTATCTAACGTGCTATTCCCGTGCTCATCTGTCTGTTGTTCAACGGAACTGAAAGTTGACAGCACCCATTTCTCAAAATCGCTGTAAATTATCTCAACTTGCGCTTCATCGGTTAGATCAGCCATAGAATCCACACTTGACCATGGGCTTGGTGTGCTATCGGTCTGAAACAGATCCACTAGCTTTACAATCAAATTGCGAAGCTGATATAGCGCGTTATTGAACGTTACTGGCGTTCTATCGGCAAAAGGGGTAAAGCATAAACGATGTAAAGGATCTTCGCCAATCGAGATAACACCGCGATCTTCCAGCTTTTTTTGCCATCGCTTCGTCAACTGTAGTGCGGCGTTTGTTAGCCCCATCTCTTCCAGTGTCACGATATAGATATAGGTGCGGAATGCAGCCACAGGGTGACTCCCATCGTCGACTAGCAGCCAATCATTGCGTGCTTGTAGCTGTAGCTCCTGCATGCTTAATGCGGCGATCGGTCCACCAATGATACAGGTTAACACATCGGCAAAAATCTCTTGCAGCCATCGTTGAATCCATGACGGTGCCCCGCTTGATAACTGCGCGGCATCTGTTCGAAGAGGCACTGTCTCATAGCCGTTCCAATAAAGGTGATGGCCAAGCTCATGCGGAATGGCCAGCAGATCGCGCGCCACACCTTTGCTCTGATCGGCTATGGGGTGGCAGGTTAGAGGAATACCAATTAAGGCGACAGGTGCATAGGGCACAACGCGTACATTGGGTGATTTTTGCAAATAGGTAAGGACAGTGGACTCTTTTTCAAGCAGATGGGTAATATAAGTTAACGCATTTTGTGCGAGTGTATCGGCAATGGTCAAGGTGTCAGCAAGCGAAGAAGAGGGTGATCGCTGTTTCTCTGCTCGTTCCAATACCATGAAATCGTTTGCAATTTGATCAATAATGGTGCCAAAAATATATTGAGCTGCCATCCCTTTACCTGGATTTTGGTGTAATGTCAGCGTAATCCGGGGTTTGGGTGCAACCGATTGTACGGGCACACCGAATCCTTGTAAAAAGAAGTTAAACTGTGTTGACCCAAAATGCTGCAAGGCCTCAAGCAGTTTTGATATAGTAGCCTTACGTGGGAAAGCTACTTTCGATTGATTGACTGCTTGGCAAGCCTGTTCAAGCGCCGATGTGACAGCAGTGCATCTTTTCTGCCATAACGATTGTTGTTCAGGGGTGTTGAGGTTTGTGACTGTAGGTGTCATCTCTTCCGTTCCTTTCACAAAGTAAGCACTAGCGCTCTCTCTCGTGCTCAGGTTTGAAGTGGGTCAGAAATTAAATTACTATATTGGTTCTGATCGTGAGCTTGCCGAAGTCTAACCCTTTCTGCATGATTTTGGCAGTTTGGTCTATCGTTATCATAACTCAGCGGGAGCCCAATATCCATGTCCACCCAACCCAACATCCTCCTCCTCATCGCCGATGACCACCGCCACGACGCCATCCACGCCTTCGGCGACCCCACTGTCCGTACGCCCCACCTCGATCAGCTCGCGGCCAAGGGCGTCGCCTTTCGGGCCAACCATATCATGGGCGGCTTGAGTGGCGCGGTCTGTGTTCCTACGCGCGCCACGCTGCACACCGGGGCCAATACCTTCCGAGCCGTAGTCGGACAAGAGGTCGATGATTATCGAAACTTGATGACCCTCAACCCCGTGCTGCCGACGCTTGGCGAAACATTGCGCCGCGCTGGCTACCAGACCTTCGCCACCGGCAAGTGGCACAACGACAAGGCAAGCTTCCACCGTTCCTTTGCTGCTGCACGGCGTCTCTTCTTTGGCGGTATGTGTGACCACAATGCGGTGCCGCTCCACGACTATGACCCCACCGGTGAATACCCTGACACAGCACGCTATACCGGTGAGGGTTTCTCCAGTGAACTCTTTGCTGACGCAGCGATTGACTTCATTCACGATCATGACCAAACCCATGAGCGCGCGCAGCCCTTCTTCTGCTACGTCGCCTTTACCGCGCCCCACGATCCCCGTACACCACCCAGCGACTACGCCACCATCTACGATCCGGCGACGATTCCGCTGCCGGCAAATTTTATGCCCTGCCATCCCTTTGACAATGGGGAGATGGCGATCCGTGATGAAGCGCTTGCGCCCTTGCCACGCACACCCGAAGATACCCGCCAACAGCTTGCCGATTACTACGGCATGATCAGTCATATGGATACGCAGATCGGGCGGATCGTTGCGGCGCTGCGGGAGACCGGCCAACTCGAAAACACCCTCATTGTCTATCTGGCCGATCATGGGCTGGCGCTTGGGCAACATGGGCTCTTTGGCAAGCAGAATCTCTACGACCACAGCATTCGTGTGCCGTTGATTCTCTGTGGTCCAGGGCTGCCCCATTCTGTGACAGTCACCGAACTAACCTACAGCTATGATCTCTACCCCACCCTTTGTGAACTAGCCGGCATTGCGCCACCCGATCAGGTGGAAGGGCAGAGTCTCTTGCCCTTGAGCCGAGGCGCGGCCGGTCACCCTTTTGTCTGCACTGTCTATAAAGATCTCATGGCCTCCATTCGGATGGGTGAGTGGAAGCTGATCCGTTACCATCATTCCGCTGCGCGCGCTGTCGGGCAGGATCGTATCCAGTTATTTCACGTTGCTGCGGATCCAGCCGAATTGTTTGACCTGTCACAGGAAGCAGGCCAACAGGCGCGGGTACAAACTTTAAGGCAACAGCTCGATGCGTGGCTGGCTTCGGTGTAATAGTGCTCAACCGTTCAGCCGCTCGCTGGTTGAGTAGGCTGAGGCTCTATTCAACCGTATTGAAACCAAAAGGGAACTGGACGGTGAAGCCGCAAGCGTGTTGTAATCTGCGTAATGGCAATCGGGAGTTGGCGAAATCGGCTGCGGTACGGTATAAGATCTCCTATGGAGACAACAACTTTAGTACCGCTCACCGCCCAGATGATCTTGCTACTATCCTTAATCGGGGTGGCATTGGTGCTCTTTGCCTTTGAGTGGGTGGCGGCGGATGTGGTTGCCTTGGGGTTGCTGCTAACCTTGATCCTCACAGGGCTTGTCTCTGCGGAGCAAGGCTTTGCCGGCTTTGGCAGTGATACTGTCTTTACCCTCATGGGACTTTTTATCCTCACCGCAGCCCTCCTGCGCACCGGCGTGGTGGAACGGACCGGGCGCATCATCCTGCGCTACACCGGTGACAACCCCAACCGCCTGCTGCTGATCGTTATGAGCGCCGTGGCCAGCTTAAGCGCTGTGATGAGTAACACCGCCAGTACCGCGTTTTTTGTGCCCATTGTGCTGGGGCTGGCCAATCGGCTGCGGGTCAGCGCCGGTAAGCTGTTGATGCCATTGGCCTTTGCCTCGATCCTGGCCAGTTCGATTACATTGGTCAGCACCTCCACCAACATTGTGATTAGTGGCCTCTTGACCCGTTACAACATGGCTCCGTTGGGTATGTTTGAATTAACCCCGGTTGGCATTCCCATTGCTGTGGCTGGTCTGCTCTATATGCTCTTCATTGGCCGTCGTCTATTACCGGATCGCACACCGACTGAGGATTTGAGTCAGCTGGGCAGCCGGCTCTATTTAACCGAAGTGGTCGTCTTACCCAATTCACCACTCATCGGTAAGACCCTGGTCGAAGCTGGCTTGGGCCATGACCTCGATATCAACGTGTTGCGTATCATGTATCGAGACCGCATGCTGCGGGATGGTCCGTCGGCAACGCCGACCAGCCGTCGGTTAACGCCACGCCAGGGGCGAGCCTTGCGTGCCGGTGATATTTTGGTGGTTGAAGGCGAACGGGATGCCCTGCTCAATGCCAAAGCGACTGTCGGATTGGAGATGCGCGAAGATTTGCAGAGTGCAGATCCGACGATTCAATCCGAGACGCTGCAATTGGTCGAGGTATTGCTCCTGCAGCGCTCCCCCTTGCTGGGTGAAACGTTAGCGCGCTATCGCTTTCGCGAGCGCTATGGCCTGCAAGTGTTGGCGATCTATCGTCATGGTGAAGCGATCCAACGCAAGCTGAGTCAGGTTCCGCTGCGCGTGGGGGATGTGTTGCTCTTGCAAGGGGAGCGCGAGCAATTTCGCACATTGACTTCACTCGAAGAACAAGAGATCTTTCATGTGCTGAATGCTGTAACCGACGAGGCCTATCAGTGGCAGCGCGCGCCGATTGCCATTGCCGCTTTTGTCGGCGCGCTTTCTCTGGTCGCCTTCAACATCGTAGCGCTACCAGTAGCGGTGTTGTTAGGAGCGCTGGTTGTCTTTCTAACCCGCTGTATTTCTGTCGAAGAGGCCTACCGCCGCGTGGAATGGCGGGCGCTTGTGCTCATCGGCAGCATGCTGGCATTGGGCACGGCGATGGAAACGACCGGAACGGCCAACTATTTGGCTGGGCAGATTGTTGTGTGGGCCGGCCACGCCGATCCGCGCTGGCTGCTCACCGCCTTTTTTGCGTTGGCCGTTCTGCTGACTCAGCCAATGTCTAACCAAGCCTCAGCGATTGTCGTGGTGCCGATTGCCCTGCAGACGGCGCTGCAACTTGGCCTCAACCCGCGCACCTTTGCGATGATGATCGCCATCGCTGCCAGCACCTCGTATCTTACCCCGCTGGAACCCTCCTGCCTGATGGTCTATGGACCTGGCAATTACCGCTTTGCCGATTTTCTCAAAGTCGGCTCCCTCTTGACCGTCGTGGTCTATGCGATTGCAATTCTGCTAGTCCCTTATTTCTGGCCGCTGTAGGTGGGGCGTGTTGCCTGTCGACACAGCTTGCCATCTCATAAAATAGGCGTAACGAGCCAGCCCTCTATACTAACGACAGCCAATCTATAACCTTGCTCCCTACTTCCCAATCAACGGCAAGTAAGTTGAATATTTCACCCCCGTCGACGCTGGCGTCTCTGTGGGCGTTGGTGTGGCCGGTGTGCCGATTATCGGCGTGGTGGTTGCTGTGAGCGTGGCAAGCACTGTTCCTGTGGGCGTAGGCGTACCCGTCGGAGCGGTCGGCGTGACCGTGGCCGGCTGATCCGAGGTTGCCGTCGGCGTAAAGGTTGGCGTGGGTGACGGCCACGGCGTGTTGGTTGGTGTAGCCGTCGCATTGGGATCGGGCGTTGGCTGCACAGAGGTATCGCGAATCTTGTAGATGATCCCATCAAAAACAGCAGCTACATAAAGCTCGCCAGCCGTGTCCTGCCCAAAGGCCGCCGGCTGATTTATCGCCACCGTGTGCGTAATTGGCGTCCACCCTCCTTGTCCATCGGGGATCAAGCTGTTGAGTCGATTATGGCAAAAATCGCCAAAAAGATAGTGACCATTCATATTCGGATATTTAGTGCCGCGGTAGACGTAGCCACCCGTCACCGAGGTGCAGAACCCTTCATGAGGATAGGTATAGATTGGGGGCACAAAGTCACCAATCGGGCCGCAACCCTCGGGTTCGTAGACCTCATTGCCTTCATAGCAGTCCCAGCCAAAGTTTAACCCGCCACTACTGCTAATCGGGATTCGATTGACCTCTTCCCAGTTGGCTTCCCCTACCTCGCCAAAAAAGATATCATTTGTCACGCGATCGAAGTTCATGCGCCACGGGTTGCGCACGCCATACGCCCAAATTTCGGGTAGCGTATTGGGATCGTTGTCAAGCGCAAAGGGATTGTTGCCGGGAATCGTGTAGGTTGGCACGCCCGTTACGTTGATGCGCAGAATTTTACCAAAATATTTACTCAAATCTTGGGCTAACTCATTGGGATCCCCACCACCCCCACCATCACCCACCGCCACATAAAGATTGCCATCGGGGCCAAAGGCCATATCACCGGCATTGTGATTGGTAAAGGGCTTCTTGAGCGAAAACAGCAGTTGCGCACTGGTTGGATCGGCCAAATTGTCATTGTTCGGCTCCGTCCGGTAACGGGCAATCGTGATCTCTTCGGCCTTGTTGATGTAATAGATATAGAAGATGCTGGGATCGGCGGGCGTAAAGACTAATCCCAGCAAGCCCTGCTCCTGATCTTCAGAACGGACCTGATCGGTGATATCGAGAAATGGCGGTTCGAGGAGCATCCCGTCTGGTTGTAGAATGCGAATTTGGCCCTGTTTTTGCACCACAAAGAGCCGGTCGTCGCCGGCGCTGATAATCCCCACCGGTAAGGTCAAGCCAGTTGTAAAGGGATCGAGGGCCAGTGTGGGTAGAAGAGCAACGGCATTAGAACGCGTATCCAGCAGATCGCTCTGCTCTTCGGCAGTAGCTGGTAAGATCGTCAACAGAACGAACGCCTGCAAAAGAAAAAGCAGGAGTGCCCAAACCGCGAAGAGCTCCTTTTTGCTGCGCGCTTGCCACAATTGGCGGCTGCGCTGAAAATTGTTACCAAACATCAGTAGACTCCTTGGGGGAATAGAAAGTCACACAGAACAAAATCCATCAATTGATAGATAAAATCATTAAAAGTCATCTAGCTTTTCTTGTGCAAAATCAATCCTGAACGGCATACCGTTTCCATGATTCGTTTGTTAGGATTTGCGCACTTCCTCGGTTTTGATACGGCAAACGTTGCCTACTCAACCAACGAAGGATGCAAGCCCTAACTTTATCACTTTGCCGCCAATCCGCCAACTATGTTGGTTCCATTGGATAGGACTTACGCAGTTCGCCAGTTGAGTAGACTGTTTTTGTCGTATCGGAAGCCGAGAGGTGCGTAAGTCCTATTGGATTTGATTGGACATTGACAAGAAATTTTAAGGTTCATAACTATCGCGTCGGCGTCATCTATTGTGAACGGTTTCGATAATCGCCGATGCTCGTGCTCCCCGACACACCTCGGCAAGAGCAAGAGTCGGCATGACAAAGGATAGAGGACTATGCCGGAACGGTGGAACGCCACGAGTCGCGATCAGACAAAACGCTGCCCCTTTTGCGCAGAGACGATCCAACTCGCAGCCCGAAAATGTCGTTATTGTGGCGAGTTTCTGGAAGGGTGGACGAAAGCGACCATCGAGCAGGATCTCGTACGGCATTGGGATGGCAAAACGCGGCTTTGTGGTCTCGACCTTGCTGGCTGTGACCTGCGTGGCCTGAGCTTGACAAATGCCAATTTGGCTGGGAGTATTCTGATCGGGGCAAATTTGGAGGATGTCGATCTGTCGCGTGCGAACTTATCTGCGGTAGATTTGCGCTACGCACGGCTCATCCGCGCCGACCTATGGGCGGCCAATCTCTTTGGCGCTGATCTACGCAGCGCAAACTTGGCGGAGTGCAGTATGGAAGCGGCCAATCTCGCCAAGGCAAAGCTGACAGGGGCCAACCTTGCGACGGCACACTGGCGTATGGTCGATGAAAGTGCGGTCAAACTCGCTGCTGATTTAGTCGAGCGCCATAAAGCCGGCGACTCCCTAAGCGATGACGAAATGCTCATCCTCAATCGCTACCGACGTGATCAAGCCGCGCTCTTGAAGGAAGTGTCGCGCGTCAATCTTTTGGGGGCAACGTACGATGCGTTGACACAGTGGCCGGCCGCATTAGATCCAAGTGCAGCTGGTGCACTTTTTCTTACCTGATCGCGCACGTTTATGATTTATGATGTCCAGCGTAGCCGATAGCGCAGCAACATCTCACCGCCCACCATCACAAAGAGGATTACCCCCTGTAACATCTGGGCAATGCCGGCTGGTTGGATCTCATCGCCACCAACGAGCAGCCCACCAAAGAGGTAAGCCACCAAGACAATTGCCAACGGATTCAGCTTGGCCAGCCACGCAATGATGATCGCCGTAAAGCCATAGCCAGGGGAAAAGCGCTCTTGCAGCCTGTGCACGACACCGGCCACTTCGCTCATCCCTGCCAACCCAGCTAACCCACCACTGAGTGCCATTACCAACACAATATTGCGTGCCAGTGGAATCCCAGCGTAGCGCGCAGCGTTGGGATTGTCGCCAATCACCCGCAAGGCAAAGCCCCATTTGGTCTGGCGCAGCACAAACCACAAGATCAACGCCAGCAACAGGCCAATCAAGATCCCCACATGGGCTGTTAGGCCACGGAAGAAGGGAATCGTCTCACTAAAGTCGGTCAGGCGGGGCAGCCAGGCTGAGCGAGGAAATTGGGGCGTCAGGCCAAAGCCCCGTTCGCCCCACGGTCCATAGACAAAGTAATTGTTCCAAAAGATCGCAACATAGTTTAGCATCAAGCTCGTAATAATCTCGTTGACATTGAGCTTGGCTTTGAGCAGCCCAGGGATAATCCCCCAAAGCGCACCACCGCAAAAACCGGCTAGGGCCATTACTGTCAACATCCATACTTTGGGCGTTTCTGCCGGCAACCAATGGAGCGCCACGCCAGTAGCCATAAAGGCACCGAGAAAGAGTTGCCCTTCTGCACCAATATTCCAGAGGCGCATCCGAAAGGCAAGCGAAACACCCAGCCCCGCCAAAATGAGTGGTGCCGCTTTGATCGTCGTGTCGGACCAACCATAGGCATCGCCAAAGGCTGTGATGGCCATTCGCCGATAGACAGTCCAAGGATTGGTCCCGATCCATGCCAGCAAAAGCGCACCTACGAGCAGGGCAAGCGTGATTAAGATCAGTGGCGAGATTAGCACCAACCAACGGGGCTGTTCCAAGCGCCGTTCGAGCCGAAGCCGCCTTTGGGATGATTGCTGAATGATCTCTGTTTGGTTCACAGGCCAAAACCTTTGTGTGCGCTATTGTTCTCTGCTCTACTGGGGGGACTCTCCGCTACTTCTACCCCGGCCATCATGAGCCCAATCGTCTCGCGGTCAGCCGTCGCTGCCTCTAGATCGCCCACAATACGCCCTTCATAGAGGACAGCGATGCGGTCGGCGAGGGCGAAGAGTTCGTCAAGATCCTCCGAAAGCAAGAGAATGGCAACCCCACGATCACGGCTAGCCAAGAGCAGCTTGCGCACATTTTCTGTGGCACCAACGTCCAGGCCACGGGTCGGATAGGCGGCCACCAGAACCGTTGGGCTGGCACCGATTTCGCGAGCCAGAATCACCTTTTGCAGATTGCCGCCGCTGAGTTTACGGACCGGATTGTCAATCGTCGGTGTCGAAATGGCATAATCGGCAACTAGCGTCGTTGCTTGGCGACGGATCGCCCGACGGTTGAGGAATGGTCCGCGCCCAAAGCGAACCGTCCGATACGCTTTTAAGGCTAGATTTTCGGCCACCGAGAGATTCGGGGCACTGCCCGTTGCGCTACGATCTTCAGGCACATAGGCCACGCCGGCCTCAATATGGGCTACTGGTGTGGCGTGGGTGAGATCCTGTTGATCAATCTGAACACGCCCCCCTTGGCTTGGGCGCAGACCACAGATGACCTCTGCCAATTCGCGCTGGCCATTGCCTGCCACACCGGCGATTCCAACGATCTCCCCACCATAAACCGTGAGATCGAGCCCGCGTAGCGCGGGCAACTGCTTTTCGTCGTTGGCGATGACGCCTTGTAGGATCAGGCGCGGCGTGGTCGGTTGTGCTGGCTCTTTGTCCACATGGAAGAGCACCGTGCGGCCAACCATCAGGCTGGCCAATTCCGCTTTGTTCATACCGGCGGTTGGCACAGTGGCGACTGACTTCCCGCTGCGCAACACGGTGACGCGATTGGCGATGGCCAATACTTCATCGAGCTTGTGGCTGATAAAGATCACTGTTTTGCCGGCCGCCATCATCTGCTGTAACGTTTGGAAGAGCCCCTCCGTCTCCTGTGGCGTCAGCACGGCGGTTGGCTCGTCCAGAATCAGCAGATCGGCACCGCGATAGAGCACTTTGATGATCTCGACCCGCTGCTGTTCTCCAACCGAAAGTTGCCATACCCCAGCGCGTGGATCGACCGGCAGTCCATACTGTTCGCCCAAGCGGCGTACATCCTGCTCAATTTGCTGGGTGTTGACGAGAAAGCCCAAATCGCGATGGCCCAAGACCACATTCTCTGCCACGCTTTGTGAGGGCACCAACATAAAGTGTTGATGAACCATGCCAACGCCCGCTTGGATTGCGTCACGTGGGGAGCGAAAATCGACTGTCCGCCCCTTGATCCCGATCGAGCCTTCATCGGGCCGGTAGAGTCCGCACAGAATATTCATCAGCGTCGATTTGCCAGCCCCATTTTCCCCCAAGAGCGCGTGGATCTCGCCTGGTTGCGCGGAAAAAGTTACCCGATCATTGGCGACCACGCCAGGGAAGCGCTTCGTAATATTGGTAAGTTCGACGGACGGTGTTGGAAGTGTCATAAGGCTGGTAAATGTTGCGTGTTGCGTAGTGCGTAGTGCGTGTACCGTCTTGCGTGTACTGTCAGGAATGATTCGCGTCCGACCGAACGTATCGCACATTCGGTACACTATACGCAAGTCCACTTCAAAACCGGCGTTTCCACAGGAGTGAAGGTGTACACGGTCATCCCTGCGCGCCCAGCGGGCACCCGAGGAATCCAAGCTGACAACCAATGGATTCTTGCCTACGCAGGAATGACAGTCGGCGCTTACGCTGTGCGCCGGCAAAAATCAGAGCTCTTCTAAAACTCCGCTTCTCATTGTAATTTGAGTATAGCGATTTGTTTCAAGCCATTGGTAGAGCTCCGGTCACAGTACACGCAATACGCAACACGCAATACGGTCTATTGCGGAATTTCGGCGTCGGCGACAATGCCTTCGGCCAGCCAGTTCATACAGAAGGTGCACCCTTCCCGGCCAAGTGCCGCACCGAGGTCGGCGTCAATCCCTTCAAGGTCGGATTGGGTGAGGCTGGTGCCTTCAGGGACAACCAACTCGCCTTTGTTATCGTTGATCGGGCCGCTAAAGACATCAAAGCGCCCGAACTCGCCGGCGAGCATCTGCGCCAGCAAGTCGCGCACTTGGGGGATGACCTCTTCGGGAACACCGGCTGCCGGCTCTTGGCCTTCCATAAAGCCGAGCAAGCCGAGGCTGCCACTGTCGACATCAAAGTAGATATCGTCGCCAACAAAGGAGCCATCGATCATCGACGTAACGAGCTTGACATATTGCGGGCCCCAATTCCAGTAGGGGGTCGTCAGACAATGTTGGGGGTCGATCTCACAGGCGTTGCTACTGTCATAGCCAACACCCCAATTACCGGCTTCGCCTGCCACCTGGACTGGGCCTGGCGTATCGGCACCCGTGATCACAACCGTCGCGCCTGCCTGCATCAGCGAATCGGCCGCTTCGCGCTCAATGCTGGGATCAAACCAGGTGTAGATCCAGCGAATATCCATCTGACATTCCGGGCAAGTCTTGCGCATGCCCAACGCCGCGGCGTTGGCGTGGCGGATCACTTCTGCGATTGGGAAAGGAGCTACATAGCCGATGCGGTTGCTGCCATCGGCGGCTGCTCGCGCGCCTGC
Source organism: Caldilineaceae bacterium (assembly GCA_034432375.1). GTDB lineage: Bacteria > Chloroflexota > Anaerolineae > Caldilineales > Caldilineaceae > JAHBVH01. Next base: position 17,887 of record DAOUCA010000166.1, on the reverse strand, counting down.
GATCATGCCGACGAGATATTTCATGCTCTCCATGCCGCCAAAGAGGTTGGCAAAGTTGCTCTCATTCTTCTTAAAGCCCGAAACGTGGATAAAATAGGTGTCGGGAAACTCTTCGGCGACCACTTCGGTCGGGTCCATAAAACCAAAGGAAGTGGTGATAATTGCGTTGAAGCCCTTACGTGCCAGGTTGCGGATCACCCGTTCGGCATCGGCTCCTTCGGGTACGCTTTCGAGATAGGCCGTGTGGACGCTATCACTCATCTCGGCTTCTAGATATTCACGCCCTTCATTGTGGGAATAGGTCCAACCACCATCACCGATGGGGCCAACAAACACAAAGGCTACGTTGAACTTGCCTTCCTCAATTTCAGGAATCTGTACGGCATCAGTGGCTGGTTCTTCAACAGTGTTTTCAGGATCGGTGGCTGGGGCAGCTTCTTCGCTGCTGCCACTGTCACTGCCTGCTTCGCTGACCGCGGCGTCACCAGATGTGGCGGGGGCTGTTGGGGCGGCACAGGCGCTGAGCACAATTGCAAACAGGGTAAGCAGCGATAAAAATGTCATGAAGCGTTGGCGTATCATGAGAATCTTCTCCTTTGTGGTTAAATCGATTCGTCTATCGGGTGATGGCACATCGGTTGATCGCTATTGATTCTTTTCATCTGGTGATTATTTGTTGATTATTTGGTGATTGTTTTGCGCTTGGCGTGGGAATGTACCGGTCAATAAAAAGTGAAATATACACGAATGAAGGTCGGATGTCTAGACACTATGCGCACAAGAGAGTGACTAGAATTATTGTTCAACTCGCTATACTACGCGCTCGTTCGAGTGTCACTTGTCCAGATCGATTCTATCCTATAAAAAACCGGTATGGAACTGGGAATCCATACCGGTTTTTGCAACCATATACTATACTCTGGCCTTTAGGCTAATCCAAAATTTAAATCATCCACGAAGAACTGCTTCAGTTTTGTGTGTCTTCGCGCCCAAAGGCTCCCGCTTCGTGGATAATTATTTTCTTGGAATGGCCTTAGCGTATACTCATTCAATTTTTCAATGAGCTTTAGCGTGTGCGCCGCCGCGTGATGATCGCCGTTGTGAAGAGGGCAACGATTACCAGGAAGACCACGGGCAACTGACCCGTTGCTGCACCGGTGGCAAAGCCAGTTTGTGGCAACATCTCCGGAGCCGCTGCCATCGGTGCTTCTGTCGCTGCCGGGGTGGCCATGGCTTCTGCGGCAGGGGCTTCTGCGGCAGGGGCTTCTGCGGTTGGCGTTTCTACAGCTGTCTCTGCCGGCATCTCTTCGGTAGCCGTAGCCATCGTTTCATCACCGGTTACAATGGCGGTAAAGGGAGACATGACAACGGCACCATCAACTTTGACGGGGGCATCGGGGCCAGGGAATTCGTAGACGCCCATTGCGCCTTCATCGATATGCAACATCGCCCAAAGTTTCATTTCACCGCTAATCGGTTCATCCAAGGTGACAATGATATTGTCTGTCGTGCCGGCAGGTAGATTGGCGTGGCCAAGCACTGCGCCAGGTGCACCATTGTTGTCCGCATGGATCACCATCCAGCCAGCTTGCGTGGCCACCGCTTGAATCACTGCCACATTTGTACCAGTGGAACCTTGATCAATCACCGTGACGCTGGGTAGATCCCCAGCCATCATGGTATCGGTCATGGCTTCCGTATGTGTCATCATTTCGGTTTCCGTCATGGCGGTATCGGTCATAGATGCCGTGTCGGTCATCATTTCGGTTTCCGTCATGGCGGTATCGGTCATGACATCGGTGTCCGTCATAGATGCCGTGTCGGTCATCATCTCGGTTTCCGTCATGGCGGTATCGGACATGACATCGGTGTCCGTCATAGATGCCGTGTCGGTCATCATCTCGGTTTCCGTCATGGCGGTATCGGTCATGACTTCGGTATCGGTCATTAGGGCTGATGCCGCCACTACTTCATCCGCCATCTCCGCAACCATTGCGGTAAAGGGGGCCATGACGATCACATCGTCGACTAACACTGGGTTATCGGGGCCAGGGAATTCATAAACACCGATCGCGCCTTCATCAACATGGAGCATGGCCCATAGCGGCGAATCACCAGTGAGGGCTTCATCCAAGGGGACAACGACATCGGTTGATTCCCCAGCTGCGACTGCTGTTTCCCCAAGAACCGGCCCTGGTGCGCCATTATCATCGGCATGAATCACCATCCAGCCATCCTGTGCCGCGGTCACAGTCGCCACCGTAACGGTGGTGCCGTCGCTCTCTTGATCCGCCGCCGTAACAGCTGGCGTGGCCATCGCTTCTTCCGCGCTTGCTGCTTCTTCCGCTGCTGCCTCGTCCGTTGTGGCGGCTGGCGGCATGAGGACTTGGTCGATCACATGGATCACGCCATTATAGGCTGGAATATCTGTCGCGGTGACCGTTGCGTCATTAATCAAAACGACACCATCATCGCCAACGGTAAAGGTTACCGTGTCTCCCTGCGCGGTTTCGGCCTCCATACCGTCGGTGATATCCGCGGCCATCACAGTGCCAGGAATGACGTGATAGAGCAATACTTGTGCTAGCTCTTCTGGATCGGCGAGTAAAGCGTCTAATGTATCGGTGGGGAGGGCGGCGAATGCCTCATCGGTAGGAGCAAACAGGGTAAACGGACCATCGGTTTGCAGCGTCTTTACCAAGCTGGCGGCCTGAACGGCTTCTACCAATGTGCTAAAGCCTTCCGTTGCCATGGCAACACCGGCAATTGACTGCGCAACTTCGCCGATGGCAAAGGGATCCATGACGATCTTTTCGTTCACCTTGACAGGAATGTCGGCTCCAGGGAATTCATATTCCCCCACAACGCCTTCATCGACGTGAAGCATGGCCCACAATGTATCGGTGAGCCCTTCGGGGCTGATCTCCACCAGGATATCGGCGGTGATACCACTGGGGACCGCGGACTCGCCCAAAACGGGGCCCGGCTTGCCATTATCATCGGCATGGATCACAATCCAACCTGGAACATTGCTGGTAACTCGGGTAACGAGCACCGTTCCATCTACAACATCTTGATCAATCACAAAGACCGCTGGTGCAAACTGCGCCGCTTTCACAGGCAGGATGGTCATTAAGATCAAAAATGCGATGACTGTGGGATAGAGCAGCTGACGTTTATGCATTGAGTTCTCCTCTGTGAAATGCTTGCACTTGCGAGGTGGTTTCTATCTGTCTCACTATCGCTAAGCAGATAGTGACAATTGCTGATGGTAGAGTGATTGTATCTCAATTCAATCGGTTTGCACAATCGTCAAGAGAGTATTTGTGTAAGTTGCGCACTGTTCTTCCGCTTTCACCAAGTTCTTCCACTGGAATACACCACCTGCTGGCAGAGTAGAGAATTTTCGTCGTATCGAGGTCAAGAACTGTGTAACTCCTGTCCAATAGAAAAGGCCCTGCCCAATTGGAGGTGCGTCCCATTTTGGGGGATTACAGAGAAGGACTACTTGATTGTCCGATGTAATCCCCCAATGTGGTAATCACCCTCCCATTGGTAGGGCCTTGAACAAGATAAGGGATAATAATAAATTTAGTTCAGGAGCGGTTATCTAGTAGATCTCGGTGTAAATCGTTGTGTAGCCAGCTGTTTTTGCTGGTGATCCGTTTGGTGGATGTTGTAAGAGTGAGCATACTTCTGCTACAAAAGCCGATTAAGCCAATATCGCTTTATACTGCATGGATGTCCCATTGGGGCCAATCGCGGTAAAGAGCAGATTTAGCTGGCCCATCGTTGGGTGTTGCACACTGTAGACCTGTTGCGGCAGAATGGGACGCAGGGGACCATGAAAAACAACTGCAAATCGTGTGCTGTGATAGAGCGATGAGACCCCTCCGTCGTTGTCAAGCTTTTGAACGGCGCGCAATTGGAGCAAAATGGGTGGCAACGTTTCCAACTCAAGGGTAAAGGGTTGGTTGAGATGTGCAGAAAAATCGGTGCTGGTAAATCTGTCTAAAACTGGCATGATTGTTTCCTAGTATAGGGTGCAAATCGATTAGAAATATCAACCGCAATTGATCGATGCTCTAAGTGAGACGATGTGAGACGATGTGAGACAATGTGAGACAATGTGAGACGGTCAACATGACGAATCGATTGGCAGCGCTTGGATGTCGAGGACTCTACTAGATGAATCGTGAAATTTGGGGCATTCCCTTACCTCGTTGGAGTAGGAAGGGCAAATTTACACAATTTGTCATACGCCAGTAAGACAAATGCTCTATGTGGTTGCGACGAATGTCACATGGCATGGGGCTATTATAACCGACTATTTACATTACGAAATACTTACAAAGTATGTATTTGTTTAGTACCACGGTACTCCATTTATGAATTCGTCGTTCGTAAGGCTAAGGCTTGTGCGAGGAGTCTTTCAATTGTTGCGGATATATCTATCGCATGATTGGGGTCTCCACCCCCTTGCGTATCAACTGGCTGCCCTTGCTGAGGGGCAAGCGCAGCAACGAGTGAAGAGGCAACGGTACGATACCACACGAGAAATTCAACATTGCCGGCTGGTCCAAGCAATGGAGATAGCGTCATGCCTTGGATCGTTAAACCCAGTTGATTAGCGAGTTGATAATTTTCTTCTAGAACAGCACGATGTACCCTTTCGTCGCGTACAACTCCCCCTCTGCCAACGTCACTCTTATCCGCTTCAAATTGGGGCTTGACCAAGGCAATAACTGCGCCGCCTGGTCGTAAAAGTGGGAGGGTTGCTGGCAGGACAAGGGCAAGGCTGATAAAACTGGCATCAATGACCGCTAAATCTGCCTGAACATCTTGTGGAAGCGCTGTAACCGTGCGAATATTGGTCCGCTCCATTGCAATCACTCGGGGATCGTTGCGCACTTTCCAGGCAAGTTGACCATAGCCGACATCAATGGCAAATACGCGTGCCACACCTCGTTGCAACAGACAATCAGTAAAGCCACCAGTACTGGCGCCCACATCGATTGCCGTTAGATTGGTTACATCAAGCTGAAAGGCATCGAGCGCGCCTGCTAACTTGACGCCACCACGACTAACATACGGGATCGTCGTTCGCAAGCGGATTGTTCCATCGGGTGGGACGAGGTAACCCGGTTTGTCACGCACCTCTTCGTTGATCAACACCTCACCGGCCATAATCAAACGCTTTGCCTGATCCTGATTCGGTGCCAGACCCTGTTCCACCAACAGTAAATCCAGCCGTACTTTTTTGGCTCTGCGCGTCAATTGCGCGCCCGAGGAGCGCTGTGCCGTTTGATTGGGGTTTTTATGTAGAGGTCTGCCAAGTGGTACTGTTGCGCTGTGCCTGGCGTTGGCTTGCACGCTGTCGGGATTGTCACAACTATCAGCACCGTCAGCACTATCGTTGTCGCTACAATTGTTTGAGAGAATTGTCATAAAATTGTTTTATTCGACTAGTTATAAGTCGTGCTATGATTTCACTATTCCCAGGATCTTTACGCAGCGTTTTGGTCGTAAGTTCATCGTTGGGGTATGCTGTATAAAAGAGCGTGAGCAAGCACTTGTAATGTGAGCAAACACTTGTAACAAAGGGTATTTCATGACTGTACAAAACGACTCAACGTCGGTAGTTTGGCGCAATTCCGTCGGCCTGATTCGAACGATGCGTCCGCATCAGTGGACCAAAAATGTAGTGATCTATGCCGGCCTTGTCTTTGATGGGCGCCTTTTCCAGTGGGACCATTTTGTCAACACCACATTCATCATCCTTTGCTTTTGCCTGATCTCTAGTAGCGTTTACATCATCAATGATCTTTTTGATATTGAAAAAGACCGGATCCATCCACGCAAACGTTTACGGGCGCTGCCGTCTGGTCAGCTAAATAGTCGGGTTGCCGCTGTCGCTGCTTTTCTGCTGGCGGGGATTGGTATTGGGGCTGCAAGTTGGCTCAATCCTTGGGTGGGTTTGGTCACCGGCGTTTATCTGCTGCAAAATGTGGCGTACAGCTTATACCTAAAGAATGTTGTGTTGATCGATGTCATGATCTTGTCATTGGGCTTTCTGCTGCGGGTGCTCGCCGGCGTACTGATCGCCCAAGTGAGCAACTTTAGCCCGTGGCTCTATGTCTGCATGGCGTTGCTCTCGCTTTTTCTGGGCTTTGGCAAACGGCGTCATGAGATTGTATTGCTGCAGGATGGTGCCGCTGCCCACCGTTCGAGTTTGCAAGAGTATAACTTACCCCTGCTCGACCAGATCATGAGCCTGGTCATGACGAGCACCTTTGTCTCCTATACCTTCTACAGCTTTGAAGCGCAAACCGCGCTGGTACGTGATGGACGCATGTTGCTCACCACACCTTACGTCTTCTTTTTCCTGGTTCGCTACCTTTATCTGATTCATGTTAAGAAAAAAGGGGGCGCACCAGATGAACTGATCTTTGAGGATCGACCTCTACTGATTGATGGTCTGCTGTGGATGGTAACGGTGGTGCTGCTAATCTATCTCTGGTGATTTCGTTGGCGGTAAACTGAGCTGCGTCATAAAGGATCATTTTTACTTGTGTGCAAAATGATATTATGTGCTGCAGCGGAGTATAAACAAAAGAAAGTGATTGCGGCCATGCAATGGCCGCAATCATTTTCTTAAAGGCTATTCATCAGGAACGAAGATCTCCCACGCCCCTTCCATGCCCTCATCCGTCACGCCATAAAAGACGCGAATCTGATCTCCTTCGCGGAGAGCGAGGTCAAAGCGCATTTTTCCGGCGCGATTCTCTGAACGTACGACCCCAATGTCTCCTTTCCACTCGATCTTATCGGCGCGGACCGGTTTATCTTCATGCTGCTGGATCGCATAGTTCCAGAGTTTGCGCGCTCCTTTGCGGGTCACATTGGTAATAATGTGGCCGTTGCGCAAATCGCGGATCGAATGATACTTTCGCCCATTGCGGTCTTCAGATTCGACAATCTCGACGCCAACCTGTGGCAGGTAGAAGGCATCGGTCGGATCGGTCGCTTGTTCGGCTTTGGCTTCAGTACTGCTGATAACCGCCACATCGTTGACTGTACTGCTTGTGTTGCCATTGCTCTGATTTTGCGGTGGCCGGCGATCACGGCTGTTGCGACGGTTATTATTGTTGTTACCGCTGCTACGAGCGTTATTGTTCCCATTACTGGCGGGCTTTTCGTTTGCTGTTTCCGCCAACACCTCTTGAATGAGCGCTACAATCTCATCGCGCACCGCTAAACTTGTCTCTGTCTCATCACGGACGTAAAATTTGTTATCGTCCAGACAATACGGCCGGCTATCGCCTTTGGGGGCGCGTAGCCGCAACACATTTACCCCATTGCTCTGCAACAGATCGAACTTGATCGGCAATGGTGGCGTCAAGCGTTCATCCAACGCCGCGCGGATCTCTTCTTCCACCTCTTTCGCATTCTCTAGCCCTTTGGGCTGATCCTTCCGTGGGTTTGCTCCAACAAAGACGGTGCCACCCGCTGTGTTGGCAAACGCACAAAGGTCCCCCAAAATTGCCGTGAGCTTGCCGCCCCGCTGGCTGGCCGTTTCGTGAAAGCTCTGTACAATGGTGGCCCCTTCTTCCAGCGCAACCGCCAATGCATCAAAGGGTTTGTCCTTGGCGCGCGCTGGTCGGGTACGGTCAAAATTATTGCTGCGGAAGAGCGCTTTGACAGCATCAAAGGTCGGGGCGTCAAGCAGTAATTCTGTGGCGCGTTCCCCAATGCCCAAGCGTTTGATATTCTTGGCATCGACCACAAGGCGATGGGCATCGCTGCCTTGAATACAATGCATTCGACGTGGATATTCCGTTTTGCTGCCATTAAAAAAGCGTGCTGTTGAATAGCCGCGCCGTCGATCCAGATCGGTCACTTCCAGTGCATCCAAATTGACATCCTGGGTATAGGCGATCTTGGTCTGCCCGCCAAAGGGGAAATCACGCATGGCAACGCCATGGGTGCTATTGGCATGGGCGGCGATAACCATCCCCCCGGCGTCTTGAATCACCTTATAGGCGGTTAGCACATCGGTACTGGCACCCGTTTCGGTTGAGCCAATGTCCAACTTGTCAGCCGGCACTTTTAACATCAATAAAATATGCTCTAACTGGCGGATTGGGGTTTCTGGTGGGAAGATGCCCAAGATGTGGAACCCAAAGGTGGCGGTAAACTCAAAGCCTGGTAATATTAGGACTTTGTCAGAAAAGTTACGCCACTCCTGCAAACGGCTCTTTTCCTCCTCGGTGAGACGACCATCTTTTTCCAGCCGGGTTAGCCATTCGATCTCCCGTTGAATCGCCCCAATGCCGGCAACCGTGTTATGGTCGGTAACGGCAACAATATCAAGCTCTTTTTCGACAACCTGGCGCATCCAATCATAATAGGAGACGGAGCGCTCTTCATAGTCATTTGAGCCGGGTGTATGCAGATGCAGATCAACTCTGTACCACTTGCGCTGTCCGGGGCGATTGGGTTGGGCAGCTTGTGGGGTAGTGGCCGCTGTGGGCGTCCCCCCTCCGCTTGTTGATGCGCCGCTCGTTGGTGCCGGTTTGGATGGGGCACCATTACTACTTGTATTAGGTTTTCGTTTTCTTGTCACAACGTTAACACTTGCCTCCTGTAACTCATATACTCATTATTTCATCCTCTCTTTTCCTCACAGAAACAGAAATAGTTTACCCATTATTCCATTGCAACTTGCCAGACCTCGTCAACGGTATCGACCAATACGAAGTTCATCTTTTCGCGCAGGGCGTCTGGCAGGTCGCTCAAATCAGCTTCGTTACGCTTGGGCAGAATGATGGTTTCCAATCCAAAGCGCGCCGCTGCCAACACCTTCTCTTTGACCCCACCAATCGGCAGCACTTTGCCACGCAAGGTGATCTCACCGGTCATGCCGGTTTTAGGGCGCAATGATTTGCCGGTCAACAGACTAGCCAATGCGGTCGCCATTGTAATACCAGCGCTAGGACCATCTTTGGGGATGGCACCGGCCGGAATATGCAAATGAATATCTGATTTGCGAAAGACTTCGGGGTCAATGCCCAAAGCTGTGGCACGGCTACGTACATAACTTAACGCGGCCTGTGCACTCTCTTTCATCACATCACCCAACTGTCCTGTGAGGGTGAAGCCCTTATCCCCCGGGGATTTGGTTGCTTCAAAAAACATAATATCGCCACCGGTAGCGGTCCACGCCAAACCAATCGCTACCCCAGGCATTTCTACACGTTCGATAATCTCTTCTTCGTGAATCTCGCGCTTACCAAGAAAGCGCACAACTTCGGCCTTATCAATCTTCTCGACAGCCCCATTCTCTGGGGCCCCATTCTCTGGCACCCTCTTCTCGCGTGCTGAGTCGTTGCCCCTACCATTGACCTGGTGGCCTGTAGGAGCGTCAACTGCATGCTCGTCAACCTCTGTGGCAACACGGGCCGCGATCTTTCGACAGACCTTGCCCAATTGGCGTTCCAAGTTGCGTACACCAGCTTCGCGCGTATAGCCCTGAATGACCTCACGAATCGCCGCTTCGGTAAAGCACGCTTCTACATCCAGGAGCCCATTTTCCTTGATCTGGCGTGGAATCAAGTATTGTTGGGCAATTTCCACCTTTTCATCTTCGGTGTAGCTGCTCAGTTCGATGATCTCCATGCGGTCGCGCAAGGGCCCAGGAATCGTATCGAGCATGTTGGCGGTGGTGATGAACATAACTTGGCTGAGATCAAAGGCAACATCCAGATAGTGATCGCGAAATTCGCGATTCTGTTCTGGATCCAGCACCTCAAGTAACGCATTACTCGGATCGCCCCGGAAATCGCGGCCAAGTTTATCCACTTCATCGAGCATGAAGACCGGATTTTTGCTCTCGACGCGGCGCAAGCTTTGAATAATGCGTCCCGGCATTGAACCAATGTACGTACGGCGGAAGCCCCGAATATCGGCCTCATCGCGTATACCGCCCAACGCCAGCCGCACGAATTTTCGCTCCATTGCCCTGGCGATACTGACGCCGAGGCTCGTCTTGCCGACGCCTGGCGGGCCAACAAAACAGAGCACGACCCCTTCACGCTCACGCCGGATTTTGTCGCGCAGATCTTCTGGCTCTTCTTCCCGACGCCGTTCTGCACGTAATTTGCGTACCGCCAAAAATTCGAGAATACGCTCTTTAATCTCTTGCAGCCCAAAGTGGTCTTCATCCAGTACAATACGCGCATGTTTAATATCGAGGTTGTCGGATGTCTGCTTTTCCCACGGCAAGCTGACGAGCATATCCAAATAGCTCTTAATAACGCTATATTCCGCAGCCTGGATCGGCATGCGGCGCATCCGTAGCAGCTCGCGCATCGCCTCTTTTTCGGCCTCGTCGCTCATGCCCGCCGCAACAATACGCTCCTCCAATTCACGGATGTCCGTCGCCTGCTCATCCTCGTCGCCCAGCTCTTTTTGGATCGCCTTGATCTGCTCGCGCAGATAGAACTCGCGCTGCATCCGTTCCATTTCGCCAGCGGCTTCGGTCTGGATTTTGCGCCCTAGCTCCAGCACCTCAATCTCTTTTTTCATCAATTGCGTCAACCGGATGAGCTTATCGTAGACGTTGTCCATCTCCAGCAGCGCTTGCATATCCTCAAAGCCCAACCGCATACTGCTGGCAACTAAGTACGCCAATTGGCGCGCATCATCGACATTGAGCGCCATAATCGCCAGCTCTTCGGGCATATGCGGCTCTAGGTCGATGAGATGGCGGAAGAGCTCCTGGACGGCACGGACAACACCCTCCAACTCCAGTCCTTCTTCCATCGCTTCGGGAATGACCTCAATGCGCGCACGGAGATAGGGCTCTTCTTGGATATATTCGATGACGCGCACACGCTCCAGCCCCTGGATCACCAGGCGCATGGTCCCATCGGGCGTTCTGAGCACGCGATGGATCTGCGCAGCCGTGCCAATCGCGTGGATTTGATCGGGATTGGGTTCCTCGATGTGCTCATCTTTGCTAGCGACAAGCACAATCATGCGGTTTGCGGGGAGCGATTCTTCCACCAATCGAATGCTGCGACGCTGACCCACGGGCAGGGGAAACCAACTCATGGGATAGACCACCAGACCACGCAGCGGCAAGACCGGTAAATCGTCGTCTACAATGGTTACTTCGGGATCTTTGTCTTCAATGATGTATTGTCTGCTCAATTCGTCGGACTCAAAGAGCACTTCATCATCGTCGGCATCGCCCCATTCATCAATATCGGAAAACAAGAGATTATTATTCATGCTATCATGTCAATTTTGTAAGTTCATCATCATTTATTGTACCACAACTCCTTTACAGACAAATGTCGGTTAGGGGCTAGATCATTACTATAACGCTTTTTTGCCGATTTGGTTGCAGGATTGCACCCTAATCTTACCAGTGAAGCTAACTTCAAACAAAAGGCAAACACAAATATCTGCAAATGTCAGCAGCAAAAATCACAATCCTGCGGTTTATATGCCTTATGATATACTCTATGCGATATGCTGGGCGACGAAAAATGAATAAGATCGATTGCATACAGCGTAAATTAAATTTTCGACCGCCGGTAGGGGCGCATCCTTGTGGTCGCCGGTGCCTTGGGGGCGACCGCAGGGGACGCCCCTACCGATATAGCCATATACCGATTTACTTAATTTACCGTGTATTGCATGTAAATGAGGAGTATGAAATGCAAACTGGTGACTATCCAATCCATATCTTTCTTGATGCGCTGGCCGCCCGCGAATCAACGCCAGGCGGCGGTGGCGCAGCGGCGCTAACCGGAGCGCAAGCCGCAGCCCTCCTGAGTATGGTCATCAACTTTACGTTGGGCAACAAAAAATATACCACTGTTGCCGAGGCGATGAGTAACTATTTGGTACAAAGTGAAGGGTTGCGCCATGATCTCTTGGCCCTAGCTGACCGTGATGTAGCTGCCTTTAGCGCCGTCTCTGCCTGCTATGGCATGGCCCGCTCGACCGATGCCGAGAAAGCCGCGCGCACCGCTGCGCTGCAACAGGCGCTCAAAGGGGCCGCCGAAGTGCCCTTTACCACCGCCGAAAAGGCGCTGGCAATTCTCGATCTCGCAGCACCCATCGGACGGGATGGCAATGCCAATGTCGTCAGCGATGTCGCAACCGCGCTCTACTTGGCCCACGCCGCGCTCGAGAGCGCGATGGTCAATGTAAATATCAACCTCAAGTTTATCAAAGATGAAGCGTATGTTGCGGCCTGGGCAGCCAAACGCGATGTACTCTTGGCAAAGGCACAACAGGCCTATGTCGATGCCAAAGCAGCCTGTGAAGCTACCTTGGAGGTGCATTTATGAGCGCCACGTTATTGAGCGGCACTGATCTAGCCAAACGTCGCAAGGCCAGGTTGAAAGAGAAAGTCATTGCCTTTCAGCAGCAACAGGGGGTGACGCCCACATTGGCCATTTTGCGGGTGGGCGATGATGAGGCTGCCGCCGGCTATGCTCGGGCCATTGCGCGTAATTGCAAGAGTGTCGATGTCGGCTTTCAAGCGACCGAACTGCCCGCCACCGCCGACCAAGCCGCCGTGACCGCTGCATTGTGTCAACTCAACGGCGATCCAGCAATTCATGGCATTATGATTCTGGAACCACTCCCTCCCTCGATCGATGGCGGCGCGCTGCTCTTGGAGCTCGATCCCGCCAAGGATATTGATGGGGTTCATCCGCTCAATGCCGGTCGCCTATCGGCGCAACGCAGCCCCTACTTCACGCCGGCCACGCCAGCCGCTGGTATCGCCCTACTGGAGGGAGCTGGCGTCAACTTTCAGGGCAAACAGGCTGTTGTTGTTGGCCGCAGCGATATCGTGGGCAAGCCCATGGCGTTGCTCCTGCTCCATCGCCATTGTACGGTCACCATTGCCCACAGCCGCACGCAGGATCTGCCGGCGGTCTGCCGCAGCGCCGATATCCTCTGTGTTGCCGTGGGGCGGGCCGAACTGGTGCAGGGGGATTGGATCAAGCCGGGGGCGATCGTGGTCGACTTTGGTACCACCTACACCGACGATGGGCTCAAAGGCGATTGCCAGCAGGAAACCGTTGCCGCCGTTGCTGGAATGCTGACCCCCGTCCCTGGTGGTGTCGGCCCAATGACGAATGTGCTGTTGATGGAGAATCTATTGCAGGCCGCGCAGATGGCGGTGGCGGGGTAGGTACATCGGAAAATTGTAGAATTAGTTGTCGGGGCATGGGGTTGGCGGCGCCATGGGTATCCAGGTAAGCATTTCAGGAACACTACCGCGGATTTTGGAAGCAACGGATTTGCAATTTCGTAAGTCAACCCGTCTCTTCTGTACAAATTTGTCGATTCAATCGTCATTTTTTCCTAGAATTCAGGGTACGCTGCGGAAAATCAGTTGCTTCCCGGGAATCCTTTGGGTGCCGTTGTACTGTTGGTTACGGCCCTTATTTCTTCGCTTGATACACATGGGGCGTGGCGTTGGTGACGCAGTCAAATATAGTTATGGAGTGCAGGTTGTCGCCGCCAACCCCATGCCCGTCTTTGACAAATCGGTAGAAGGTGATTGGTGACCGGTAGAGAGCAAACGCAACACGTAACACGTAACACGCAACACACACTTCATCTCGCTGTGTTATCCGCTTATCTGCTGCTCACCGCGGTGATGACGTGGCCGCTGGTGACACAGCTTACCACGGCGATCCCCGGTGACGGCTTTGACGGCTGGCAGAATTATTGGAACCAGTGGTGGATCAAGGTGGCGTTGGTTGATCGCCTGCAGAATCCTTTTCAGACCGATCTGCTCTACTATCCGACCGGTGTTGGCCTTTATTTCCATACGCTCAACCCCTTTAATGGCGTCACCACACTGCCTGTCCAACTCAGCCTCGGTCTCATTCCTGCGTACAACGCGGTCGTCTTCCTCAGTTGGAGCTTAGCCGGCTATGGCGTCTATCTGCTGGTGCGCTGGCTGCTGCGCACTGCGCCAGATCGAGTAATACCCAATGCACCGTTCGCCATTTCTCACTCCCTTGCCGCCTTCATCGCTGGTGCCATCTTCACCTTTTCTCCCTTTCATATGGCCCATCTGCTCGGCCACATGCAGGTGATGAGCCTGCAATGGATCCCCTTCTATCTGCTCTACCTGTTGCGCGCCATGGCGCAGCAGCGCACGGGAAAATCCTGGTGGCGCTCAGCACTATTGGCGGGTGGCTTTCTGACCTTGACGGGGCTCTGCGATTGGTACTTTGTACTCTACCTCTTCTTTTTTACGGGGTTGCTCCTGCTCTGGGAGTTGGGGGTGAGTGCTCGGCGTTATGGCATAGGAAAGCGCTGGTTAGCACTGCCACTACCGCCGCTGCTGGCGGGTATTGTCATGCTGGTAATATTGAGCCCACTGCTGGTGCCAATGGTGCGTGAAGCCACCCAATTTAGCTTTATGGTGCGCCCGACGAGCGATCTCTATACGCTCAGTGCCACGATGGCAGATTTTCTGATACCCAATCGCCTGCACACGCTTTCCCGACCAGAGAGCTTCACTTGGCCTGGTAACCAGCTTGCGCCGGTAAGCGAACGCACGTTGGCCATTGGCTATACCGCGTTGCTGTTGGCCCTGCTGGCGCTCTGGCGTAGCTGGCGTGCAAGTCGCTTTTGGCTTGTCTGCGCGCTGCTCTTTCTGCTGCTGGCGCTTGGCCCTGCCTGGCACTGGGCGACGATTACGCAAGCCGCCATTCCCGAGGCCGGGGTGACAGCGGTCAGTTGGACGCCCTTTGCCCTGCTCAATGCCACGATTCCTTTTATGCGCATCAGCCGCAGCGTCAGCCGTTATGCGCTGATGGTGCAGTTAAGCGTGGGCGTGTTGGCTGGTCTGGGGATTGCCTGGCTTTTGCAACGGCAGGGTACGGTCACCACGCTCTTGCTCAGTAGCGGCCTCCTGGCAGCGGTGCTCTTTGAAAGCTGGGTCGCCCCCTTCCCCATGAGTCCGCCTGACACACCGGCTTTTTATCAAGAGATCGCTCAGATGAACAATGTTGGGGCGATCCTCAACTTGCCGATGAACTATGATCGCCCCGGCTATCTGCTCTATCAGACGGTGCATCAGAAACCATTGACGGTTGCTTATATTAGCCGCGAGGATCCCCGCACCCTCACCGAGCGTGTGCCGCTTCTCCAACACTTTCGCCACCTGGGGCCGGATATTATTGCCGCTGACCCTGTACAACTCGCGCCCACGGTGCTGCACGATCTGGGCATTGGGTTGGTGATTCAGGATCGCTATAAGATGCCGGGCGGTCTGGAGCGTAGCTATACCGAGACGCTGGCCAATGCGATCTTTGCGGAGGAGCCGCCGCTCTACGCCGACGATCGCATTACGGTTCATCAGGTGCAGCCGCTCGCGGTTGCGCAGCCATACCTTATGTTAGGGGCGCTCGATTGGGGACCGTTGACGGTTGATGCCGCGGGTACCCACGTGCGCCAATTGCTCGGCAGCGCGGCGCTCCAATTTATGCACGTCGCGCCCGCCGCACAGCTCACGCTGCGTTATCGCACGCTGCCCAATGTCGAACTTGACCTGTGCAGCAGCGATGGAACGCACCTGTTGATGACGCTGCCACCGGCTCCATCAGGAACGAGGGTGACTGTTGACTTAGATGAATTGGGGGAAAGCGCCCAAGCTGCTGGTGGGCAACCGGTCGATGTGACAATGGGGATTATGCTGCAACCGAGAAGCGCTGCGGCTGTTTGGATTGAAGAGGTGGGGTTGCTACCGTGACGTATAGGCTGACCAAGTCAGCGCCTAGGGGAAGGCTTATTGTTGACTCAAGCGCCAGCCACCAAAGGGTTGTAGCAGCTCGCTCAGTTTGTGGCGGCGCGCTTGTAGGCTGGCATCCTCACACGGAATTTCGCCACGCGCTTGGCGTACAAAGAGGCTATCTTCACTGCGAATATCGAGGCGCGCACTTTGCGGATCGGCTTGGGTATCGCGCAGCCGTCGCTCGACGACCTCGACCACATGAATGAGCGTATCATAGAGCGCCTCTTGGGCGGTGACCTGCGTCTTGAAATTTAAGCGCACGCGGTGGGGGGCTTCGCCTGGCCAGCGCAAAATATAGGTGCCCTGTTCCACGATTACGCCAATCGGCCGTTCGGGCGCCTGGCCTGGCAGCGGTGGCATCAGATGGGGATCGACCTCTTGGTGGCGATTTTCTGGCGCACCCATCACAATTGTGCCACTGACGGGGGAACGATAGGCTGGCGTGGCCTTGCCTTGTCTCGTCAGCGATTTGGATCCTGCTGTAGATCCCGGTGTAGACGTAGGCTTTGCTGGTGAGGCAGGGGGTGGTGGGGTAAGCGGTGGTTGAGCAAGCCCTTTCTGTTTCTCGGCGTGGACAAAGCGCGATTGGTGACGCAGAAAGTTTTTGCCCAACGCTGGCGCTGCGGCCAGGCGATCCTGATCGGTGAGTAATGTTTCTGGCACAAAAAGCCCACTGGCATAGAGCCGTCGTTGCAGTTGACGCCGTTGTGCCGGTGTCAACTGCTCGATGGCATCAATGATGGCGAAGAGGGATGAGGGTAAATCAGCCATCGTCGTCCCTTTACGCCGGCTCTAACATCGTGGACTGCCGCCGTTGCTTGCGCTGTTCGGCGCGGGCCTTCTCCCAAAGGAAGAGCAGATTGTTGGCATGGAACTGTTGGACCATGCCGCCCAATGGAATGCGGCTACGATCAAATTGCTCAATATCATGTTGCAACAGGTCGTGCTTGGTGGCACCCTCGGTCATCAACCGTTCGACCAGCACTTGGATGGCGTCGAGATATTGGACGCTGACATCAATGCTGGTGGTTACTTCGCCGCGCAACAGAATATCACCATGACCCTGGACAATGCACTCCAGATTGTAATCGTGCAGATTGAGCAGCGAGCGTTTGAAATCTTCAATATCGCTAAAGGGGGTGGCGATCAGCGGGACCGGCATCATTAGGTCGCTGGCAAAGAGCACTTTATCTTCGCGCACATGGACCGCGCAAAGTTCCGGGCTTGGTCCCGGCGAATGAATCAGGTGCACGGTTTTGTCACCGAGGCGCAACAATAACCCTTCATTAAAGACGAGCTTTGGCAGGCGAATCTCAACCTCGCGCAACTCCGGCACATGCTCTTTGGCCTCATTCAGTGCCTGTTCGCCATGATCGCGCAACATGTCGCGACAAAGCTCGTGGGCCACTAACTCCGCCTCTGGAAAGAGGCAAGAGCCATAGACGTGGTCCGCATGGCTGATGGTGTTCACCAAATAGCGGATCCCCTGTGGGCAGACGCGCTCAATAAATTCAATAATTTGTCTCGTCTCCGATGGATACGGTAAGGTATCGATCAGAATGCCACCCTCTGGCGTCACCACCAAGCCGGCATTGACTTCGACATATAATTCACTGGTAAAGACCCAGGTATCGTCGGCAACTCGAGTCCGCGTAATTGCCACAGAATTTTCTCCTCTATTGCCCGCTCATGAACAGTGGCTGCTAGGCGTCTACACACGCTTCATAACTACGATAGTAACATATAAGTTTAACACAAGAGGGCAAGCGGCGTCAATAGATCATTCGCTCATCAGCCGAAAGTGTGAGTTGAGCACCAAAGCGGTACACCGTTGCCTCCGGCAACTCACACTTTTCAGCGATGAGCCTAGGTTCTGTTGACATTTCAATTTTGCAGGGTTGAAATCCGCTGCTATACTCAAATCAGAATGAAACCCCTAGTTTCGGCCAGCGTGCGTCGCACTGACGGAAGCATCTAGCGGACTGGAAGCAATTGGCGGTCAGTGCGACGCACGCGATCCCGTTGGTCCGCAAAACTCCGGTTCTC
>DAOUCA010000165.1:0-30910 GCA_034432375.1 Caldilineaceae bacterium | reverse complement strand
ATGCAACCCCTAGTTTCGGCCAGCGTGCGTCGCACTGACGGAAGCATCTAGCGGACTGGAAGCAGTTGGCGGTCAGTGCGACGCACGCGATCCCGTTGGTCCGCAAAACTCCGGTTCTCATTCTAAACGCAGTATAGTAGCGGCAAAGAGAAGCGAACGGCGGTTGAATAGCGAAGCGTATCGAAACTAAAGTGAGCAGGTGCACCGTTTCATATCGTGCCAATGGGCTGCCGCTAGGGCAGTCGCGTACCGTAAAGAAGCAGGGTTAAAACCCGCTTCTGACACTGAAAAGCCGCCGCAGCGGCTAAATTTTCTAGCGGTTGAGACCGATTTTCACGGTTAGTAGCCCAATTGATTGGTGCTATTACTTGACTTGACTTGGCAGGCAACCGATGATGTTATAGCGTCAGCACAAAGCGGCTGCCTTGGCCTGCCTCGCTTGTCACTAGCACATGACCACCGTGTGCCTGCACAATGCTCTGCACAATCGCTAGACCGAGGCCGCTGCCACCATTCGTCGCATTCTGTCCTCGGTAAAAACGTCTAAAAATGGCTGTTTGTTCCGCCGGTGCGATCCCGATGCCGGTGTCTTCGACCCAGATGTCAACGCTCGCGGGGCCGGCCGTTGCGCCAACGCAAACCTGGCCCCCTTCCGGTGTAAATTTGAGCGCATTTTCCACCAGATTGGTCAGCGCGCGCTCGATCTGCTGTTGATCGCAGCGGACCGTGAGGCTACCATCGATGGAGGCCACCACCAGCGCCACCGACCGCTCCACCGCCAATGGACGCAACAGCGCGATCACAGATTCGAGTAACTCGGTGACAGGGACTTCCGTCAGCTCCAGCTCAACCAGTCCACCATCAAAGCGCGAGAGATTGAGTAGGCTGTCGGTGATGCGTTCGAGCCGCTGTACCTGTTGGCCACTTTCGGCGAGAAACTCAGCTTGGGCGGCGGGGTCGCCGGCCGCGGCCTCTTGTAACAATTCATTGAAGGTGCGCAGCGCGGTGATCGGCGTGCGCAGCTCGTGCGAAGCATCGGCGACAAAGGTGCGCAGCGCATCGCGTTCGGCGGCCAAGTCGGCAAAGCTCTGTTCGAGCGCCGCGGCCATGCGATTAAACGACTGCGCCAATTGTCCAATTTCGTCGTTGCCGTGGACGGTGGCGCGCGCCGAGAGATCGCCGCGGTTCATCGTGCCAGTCGCTTCGGTCAACGTTTGCAGCGGTGCCGTCAGGCTACGACTCATCACCCATCCCACACCAACCGCCAACACCGAGACAGCAGCCGCTGCCCACATAAAGAGCCGGCGCAGGGCCGCAAGTGCTTCGGCGGCGATCCCGGGTGTACTGCTCAGCTCCACATAGCCAACAACCCCTTGCGTGGCCTGAATGGGCATTGTCACCTGTTGGCGGGGCAACGGCGACCACCAACGGAGCAGAAGGTTGCGCAGTGGGCGTCCAACGGCTGGGAACGCGCCCTCGCCGGCCACGGCGGGCAGCGTGCGTACCGTCGGGCTACCACCGTCACGCGTGAGGGCACGAGCGCCGGCAGCCGTTGTGTGCGTCACAACATCACCTGCCCAGAAAACCGTTTCTTCCGTTGTCAAGCCAATCGCACTGCCGGTTGCCGGCTCAAAATGGAGACGCGGTCCCCACTCCCCCCGATTTTGGCGAATAATGCGCAACATTCGCTGCACCGGTAAAGCGCCGTCAAGTGGATGCAGCGCGGGGGGCAGGGGCGCGGCGGGCAGGGGCGCGGCGGGGTCGGGCACGACGCTGGCTGTTAGCTCCTTCGCTAGATGTTCCGGGACCACACGATCCCCGGTAACAAAGAAGAGATCCAGCGCCTCTTGATCGCTAGCAAATTCAGGAGAACGGGGGGCGCTACTCCTTGCTGGTTCGCTGGCCGTAGCAACGAGCCAGGTCAGTTGCCCAGGCGGTGGGGCCTGCATCGAGTCCACGAGTGCCTCGGCATTCGCATCGAGGATCCGTACCTGGAAGTTGCCCAACAGCGAAGCGGTATGCGCCAGTGAGGCGAGTGCCGGTGGCGGCACCGATGCCGTAAGATAATGCTTCGATTGACGCGCCAACGCCACGGCATTTTGCTCCAGGTAATCGACCTCCTGGTGAGCAACATATTGTTGCATGAGGCTGAGCACCAATAGGCCGAGCAGCGTCACGGTCAGCAAGGTTAAAAGAGTAAAACCGGCAATTAGCCGGCCGCGAATCGAATGGAAGATTGGCATGGGTACCCTATTGCAATGCTCAGCATACAGGGGGACGGTGGAACGGTGGAACGGTGGAACGGTGGAACGGTGGGACGGTGGGACAGTGACTGACTTACTGCCCGACTGTCTCCCTGTCTCACTGTCCCCCTGTCTCACTGACCTCCTCAGATCAGCCCGTCAACACTTTCGAGGGTTGGCAGGGCGGGAAGCGGGGCGTTGGGTGCCAGCGGTCCTTCGAGTTGTGCGGGCAGAGCAGGTGGTCCCATCTCCTCTATGCTGCCGGGCGCACCGTAAAAGTAAAAGACATCTTCCGCTGCGGGCGCTTCAAACCAGAGATAATCGCCAACGAAGGGCATGGTAAACTCTTCGTCGCTGCCATCTTGGCGAAATTTTGGCATGTCGCCATTTGGGGCTACGTCACGATGTTGATAGAAGCGGGGACCTTGCCCATCCCATGGTTCACGCGGTCCACCTTCCCACCACTCCCACAACCGCGACAAAAAGCGGGGCATCCAGGATGGAAAACGGCGGAACAGACGGTCACGTGGGGCAATGCCTTGCGCATCGGTGGGGGGCATACGCATCTCTCGCCGAGTCACCAGCATGCGCGGCGCTATGCGTACACCCAAATAGGCGGTTTTCGCCTGATCTGGATGTTCGCCCAGTGTCACGACAACGATGTGCGAATCGGCGGCAGCAGTCACGCTCGGTATGGTACCATTCGGTGGCAGCATACCACCGCCGACGGTCAAAGTAATCTGGTCACCGGGTGCCAACGCTTGCACGGCCGCCATCAGTGCATCGGGTTTGGTGATGGCCACCCCATTAATCGCGGTGATCGCTTCCTTGGGTTGCAGACCGGCTTCCGCGGCGGGGCTGCCATCAGCCACCTCAGCAATCATGAGCGTGACGCTCAAATTGGCGGTGTCGGTGATCGCCATCATCGCCGGCATCGGCGGCATGCCGGGCATCGGACCTGGCCTGGCCGGTGCCACGGTTGTTCGCCCGCCCATGACGTCGCGGGCCATCATCGGCGCGGCGAACGGGGCCACGCCAAGAAATGCGCGCCCATTGCGATCCCCCAATGTGACGGTTACTTCGTGCTCATCATCGCCGTGCAGTACTGTCAAGACAACTTCGTCACCGGGGGCAAGATCACCGATGGCGCGCTGCAAAGCCATGGCATCGTTTACCTCGACATCGCCAACGCGCAGCACAATGTCCCCACGTTGCAAGCCCGCGGTGGCAGCCGGGCTATCTGGGCCAATGGTCACCAATAGGACACCGGACTCGGCATTCTCTGCGGCCTTCGGCTCGTCCTGTGCCAGCGCCACGGCGCTAAAGAGAAAGAGTGAAAGTGCAGTCAACAGGCAAATTGCAAATGTCTGGGCAACGATCGCGCGCTTCATGAGAACCTCACTTTGTTTTTGGTCACTTGTCATTTGTCCTTTGTTCAGCGTGTAAAAAATTTACTTGGAAAGAAGGCAACTTCATTCTTAGAATAAGGGATGCGCGTTGCGAATTGTTTGCCCAATTGTTAAGATTTCGCAACAGAGGGACAGGGAAAGGTAGATAGGGAGATAGGGAGATAGGGAGATAGGGAGATAGGGAAACAGGGAGACAGGGAGATAGGGAAACAAGATGATACAATTGCACCGCCTTACAACAGGATTAAAATCCTGCCCTAACAGCGAGAAGCCGCCTCAGCGGCTGAGAGACTTTTCTTAGCACCTGAGGGTGCTTCTCGTTGTTAGCAAGGGGTTCGGGAACCCTCTCTGGGTGCCCATTGCTGCAACGTTCTATTTCACGTAACATGTATCACGCCTCACGCTGTATCAAATCTGTTACATCGCGGTTACGGGCCGCTACAATCGTGTCATTCGCAGAAATTGTGCTTGTTGTAAAGTGGTTGTAGCCACGACGGCAACTGGCTTGACCAGGGCTCTGGCTAAACTTATTGGCGAATGATGAATCGAAAGGATGTAGCATGTTCCACCATCAAATCACAATTTCTCGGTTACGACAGCGAGCTTGGATAGCCCCTGTTCTATGGATGCTATTGACGGGCTGTGGACAGTTTTCGGTAAGTACAACTGTCGAACGCGTGGAGCCACCAACGACAACCGCAATCCCAGTGACGCCAACGCCAACACCGGCCGCAGATGTAACATCGGATCCTATAGTAATGGCAACGGCGACACCATTAGCGGAGACGAACGCGGCGCTGCCCCTCGATGCCACCTATCGCGATGAGTATGGCGGTTTGGCACTCGACTATCCCAGCGATTGGACCATCACGGAACTGTCGGCAGAACAGAAGGCACAGTCGCAGACCTATTCCACCTCCTTTCATTCCTGGGTCTCTGGGCCAACGGGTGGTGATGGGATTCCCGAAGGTGGAACGAAGATCGATCTCGGCGTGACATCAGATGGGACTTTATCACTCGACAGTGCGCTGGCAGCCTTACGCGAGCTTTATGCGCAGCCGGAATCGGACAGTGAACTGCTGGGCACCGAGCCGATGACGCTGGCCAATGGTCTGCCGGCGGTGCGGATACACGCCAACTCTGTGTTTGGGGAATCGTCATCTATTCTGACTGTGATCAATGGCCATCAAGTGATCATCGGCGGTATTGGTGATCAGGTGCTGATCGAGCAAATCGCGCAGACGCTCCGTCCACTGACGGCAGAGGGAAACACGAACCCCAACGTCGTCACGGCCCGTATGACCAATGTACAGGCGGTTCGGGTTGTCGGCGATATGGTGCCCGTTTATAGCGGACCAAGCGAAACCTTTCCGCTCGTTGCCAATCTGCCGGTCGGCTTTGCCTTGGTGGTCAGCGGCATTACCCCTGACGCCTTGTGGTATGAACTTGCCGGCTGTGGTGACCAGAATCCCAATCGCCCTGCGCCGGCCTGCTGGGTCAGCGCGGATCAATCCCAGACCACACCGATCCGGGCCATCACCCCGTCACAACAGCCGGTGGTGCCGGCCGAGAAAACCGCGGTCATGATTGTGGCCAACAATATGGCACCAGTTTACAGTGGCCCGGATCGCACTTATCCGCAGATATCCCAACTGGCCGGCGGCATGAGCTTTCCAATTCTCGGCCAGAGCGAAGACGGTAACTGGTGGCGGCTAGCAGCGTGCAGCAGCCCACTCAACGACGTGCTAGACGAGTGCTGGATCAGCGCCGATCCAACTATCACCGAGGCGTTGGACGAAGGCATTTCGTATGGGCCCCAGTCGTCAGCGCCGCCACCAGTGGAGACGCCGCAACGTAGCGGCACCGTGACAATCACCGAACTGCCCAGTTGTTTCAATCTGGATACAGGCGTTGTCGGTGGGCAGTCGAATCCAAACTGCGACTTCAACCTACACCCGCATGAATCAGCGGGGACGCTGGTCTTCGAGCCAATTCTGCCGGCCCGCTTTGGTTTTAGCGGCGTCTTCCCCGAAGCCCCGTCGGCGACCATGTGCACCGGTTCGCAGCATCTGCGCAGCAACAGCGAAGTAATCGCGCCGCTGGCGACGATGTACATCTGTTACCAGACCGGCGAAGGGCGTTTTGGCTATCTACACTTTATCGACATGACCGATGAGCCGCTGACCGCGACGCTAGCGTGGCATACGTTTGAGTAGACCAAAAGGAATTTCGTATTGTACGATCGAATCTTGCTCACCATTGTCCTCTTCTTTATCACCGGTTGTACGGGCCAAGGTATGGCAACAACCATGCTTCCCACTGCGGAGGCAATCCCAACCACCGATTGCCCACTGCCGCTACCGGTGCAACTGGTCATCGAGCGCAACCCAACGGCGACGCTCGACGAAATGGCCGCGGCTGTCCACACGGGATGGGCAGTACTATCGACGATTCATCGGGTGGAGATTGTGCCAGTACCGGATAGTACCCTGCGTGGGCAATCGGTATTGCTCGTACAGTGGACGGGCCCACTCCTGACGGAAGCAAGCCAAGCGCCATCCGCCCTGAGTCTTCTCTGGCGTGCGGGGGCGACGTGGCAACAGCAGACATTCTGCGACACAGAACAAACGCTCCTTGATGCCCAGTTATCATCAGGGGAAAATGGCGTTGAGCTTGTCGTGGTTGTCGATCGCTGTGTGGGGACAACGAGCGCCTGTCCGCAGCTACTCCTGTATCAGTATGTTGATGCGCTGTGGGTCGAAACATGGCGCAGCATTGACATCACTGCATGGCAGACTGCGCACGGTTCGGTACACTTCCCCCACGATGGGATAGCCACGATCCTCGTACGCAGCTCCTCCTGGTATACAGCAGAGGCCGACGAGGTGGAGCTGGCAAAGCAGCAGATCTTCCATGAAGCCAACGCCGGCCCACACCGTTGGTTTAGTACCGTGTGGCAGCGGCATGGCGATGGGTACGCCCCCATTGCCCGCTTCACAGAGCCAAGCGCATACAACACACTGGTTGAATTTATCTATGCGCTACAGGCTGGTGGCGATACAGTTGCCTGGGTGAGTTCACCGTGGCTCATTGCTCAGGCTAGAGAGATGGGGGTAGCCGAACTACCACCGACATTGGTGCCGATCTTGCCTGAAGGGGAGGCGGGCGTCGCGTCTGGCCCTATCACCGTTGCGACTGATGGGCAGGCGTTGATCTTTTCATTCATTGAACGGGGTGGTCGCATTCTAGTCAATGAAATTGCGTCTCAACCATCTCGACCTCATTAGGCCTCATGCCTGCGGCACCAATAACGATGAAAATTTTTGCCACAGATGGATGCAGATGAAGACAGATATTTGTTCTTCATCTGTGTCCATCTGTGTTTATCCGTGGCTTATTTTTGCATCAATTCAACAATAGACGCAGCTTTTGTAAGAGATCAGGAATCGCAAAGGGTTTCTGCAAAACCGCAGCATCTATCTCTAAAATCTGATGATGCGCAATAATATCGTCTGTGTATCCGGACATATATAAAACTTTGAGCCCAGCCCAGGTGGCGGTCAGCCGTTCGTATAATTTGCGACCATTCATTTGAGGCATGATGACATCGGTCAGCAACAGATCGATTGCGCCTTCGTACGCGGTAGCCACCGCAATGGCTCGGGCGGGTGCATCGGCTTCTAACACCTGATAGCCATACTCTTGCAGAACGTCGGCGACCAGTTGGCGCACATTGGCATCATCTTCCACCAGGAGCACTGTTTCGCTGCCATTGACGGACGTGGCGACCGGCTCTACCAATGCCACCGGCGCAAGTGCCCCAGACTCCACAGGCAGATAGAGCTTAAAGGTCGTGCCATACCCTATTTCGCTATAGACCAAGATGTTACCCTCGTGCTGTTTGACAATGCCAAAGACCGTAGCCAATCCCAGCCCAGTGCCTTGCCCTTGGGGTTTTGTAGTAAAGAAGGGTTCAAAGATGCGCTCTTGGGTAGCGACATCCATTCCCTGGCCAGTATCGCTCACGGTCAACAGCAGATAGTGCCCCTGCTGTGAACCAGGGTGTTTGGCAGCGTAACACTGATCAAGCCATACAGAATCCGTGGTAATGGTCAACAGACCACCATCAGGCATCGCGTCCCGCGCATTGATAACCAGATTCAGCAGGATCTGCGCAAGTTGCCCTCTGTCGCCTTTGATAGGCGGCAGGGGTGCTGCCAGATGAGTATCCACAGCAATATCTTCGCCGATCAAGCGGCGCAACATTGGGTCAAATTCGCCGATCACCTCATTGAGATCAAGGAGTTGCATCTCTAACACTTGTTGCCGGCTAAAGGCCAATATTTGACGTGTCAACGCGGCGGCACGCTCGCCGGCCTCTTTGATGCGCTCCAGGTCACGGTACAGTTGGCTATCGGTAGCGACCTTCCGCAGCCCTGATTCAGCATAGCCGATGATTGGCACCAGCATGTTATTAAAATCATGGGCAATCCCACCGGCAAGTTGACCGATCGATTCCAACTTTTGTGCTTGATAGAATTGCGCCAACAGTTCTTTATTTTCGATTTCCAATTGCTTAAGCGCACTGATATTTTCATGGGCTAAAACCGCACGACGGCAGTTCGTCGCCGAACCGTCCAACGGGGTCACTCGTCCGATGAACCAGCGTTTCTCCTGCGGGGAGTGACAGGGATATTCAAGCTCAAAGTAGTTACACTGCCCTTGCACCACGGCTCGAATTCCCGCGGCAAACGCCAACGCAACGGGCCGGTCTTCGCCTTGGGTACCCTCGCAGACCTGCAAATAGTTACTGCCTACGCCCACGCTGTCGATTCGCGCACCATTGGTGTGGGCAAACGTTTCCCATAGATTATTAACGGCGATAATGAGCCCACTCTCATCGATTACACAGATGTGTGCGCTCAAAGAGTTGAGCGTGGCCTGCGTTAACTCCGGCGTCTCCAACATCTCCCACCGGCCATGTCGTTTGGTGACGACAAAGTGGTGTGTCCGTGCCACATCAAACAGTTCAGATGCGCTGGTTGTGGTCAACGGGTAGGTACACAAGACAAGCATTGGCTGTGCAGCAACCAACGCGTTCAACCTTTCCTCGTATGCCGCAAAATCGTGCCAATTCTGTGTGGTTGACCAAGCTTCGTTCCCATTGGCACGTACACCAGCATAGCCATTCTCTAATGCTTGGGTTAACTTTGATCGCCAAGCGGCGATGATCCTATGGAGATCAAAAGCGCCATTTTCAAGATACCATTGGGCATGCGTCATCAGTTCAATATCGCCTGTGGCTAGGTGCTGATCAATGGTTGGAATCACCCTGCGTAGCGCAACGGTTGCTTCTTCTATGCTAAGCGGATCGCAGACCACCCACAGACAAAATTCGTGGTTTTCCAAGCCCATCTTGAAATAAGGGATCAAAATATCGAGCAGATCTGCCTTTGTCTCATAAAAGTGACAAAAATGTGTACCCCAAGGTACATTTTCAATCCTATCGATTCCCGTTTTCCGCAACGTTGTTGACATAATAGTACTTTCTTCCGCACAGAACCCACGATAGTCTACCACTGTGGAGTTGTTCTCATGTGCCAGTAAACAGTGCTACCACGAGAACTCCACTTGAACAACTCCATTCAGGGAGACTATTGAACCCACACACTTATCGAAACATCAACACGGGCACGGGGCAAGAGCGCAGCATATTGCTTGTGGTGCTACCAATGATTAGCGTACGAATATGTGAATGGCCATAGGCTCCCATCACCACCAGATCCATTTCATGGGCTTTGACATACGTAGCAATCACATCATCGGCGTGCCCTTGTTGCAGCAGTGTCTGGACCGCCAAGCCGCCTTGACGCAATTTCGTCGCAGCCTCTTGTAAACTCTGTTGGTTCTCTTGCGTCTCTGCACCCACTTTGAGCAGATGGCACTCCAGCCCTTGCAATAATGGATGGCGGGCTAAATAGTCCAGGGCTTTGCGCGCGCTGGGGCCACCATCATAGGCGACCACAAAGCGCTTGATCGGGTTGAAGGTACGGGCCGCAACCAGAATTGGCGTATGGGCCGCGCGCACAACCCGCTCCAGATTCGACCCGAGGTGCAACGTGGCAAAATCGGCGTGTTCGCCCCGCTTGCCCAGGATGATCAGTTGCGTTGAGCGTTCTAACTCGGCAATCGTTTCCACGAGCGAGCCACGGCGATGCAATAGCTCGACGCGATCACTACTCAACTGCGCAAGGTGCACTTCAAGTTGCTCACGGGCATGGTCCAAGATAACTTTGCCCTTTTGCTGATCCAGCTTACCACGGGCTTCATCCACTTGCGTCAGCTTTTCAAGCAAAGCGCTCTTGGCCCCCAAGCCGATCGCACCACTCAGATCCGTGGGCGCGGCATAGTCCGAGCCAGGTGGCTGAACGTGCAGTAGGTGCACGGGGGCATCCAGTTGCCGGCTTGCCCAACCCGCCATTGCGCAGACACTATCGGCATAGACCGAGCCATCGACACAGGCCAAAATACCTTTCTCACTGTCACTGTTCATTGTCATAAACCTTAATGTTTCATCATGAGTTCGAGGGCGTCGGCTTTATCATAGACCGCAAGCTGATCCACAATCGTGGCACTGGCGTCATTCATCCCCACCAAGTCAACGGCGGTGCCTTCGCGCCGAAATTTCAATACTACCTTATCGAGCGCACCAACCGCGGTCAAATCCCAGAAATGGGCCTCACTGACATCGATGACCACTCGCTCGATTACCTCCTTGAAGTCAAAGCCGGCGCTGAATTGGTCGGCAGAAGCAAAGAAGACCTGGCCATAGACCTTGTAGATGCGTTGGCTGCCATCCGCGCCCAAGGCTGATTCCACCGCCAGCAGCCGCGAGACCTTGCGGGCAAAGAAGATCGCGCTCATCAACACACCAACCGCCACCCCCTGAGCCAAGTTATGGGTCAGCACGACGACAACGACCGTTGTCAGCATGACCAAGCTCGACGTTTTGGGATAGGTCGCCAAATTTTTGACCGAGGACCAACTAAAGGTGCCAATCGAGACCATAATCATCACCGCAACGAGGGCAGCCATGGGGATTTGGCGCACGAGATCACCCAATACCAAGATCAGAAAGAGCAGAAAACAGCCCGCAAAGAAGGTGGACAACCGCCCACGCCCGCCCGATTTGACGTTGATCACCGATTGGCCGATCATGGCACAGCCGGCCATGCCGCCAAAACAGGCCGCCACAATGTTGGCGATCCCCTGCCCGCGACACTCGCGATTTTTGAGGCTGGTTGTGTCAGTCAAGTCATCGACAATGACCGAGGTCATTAACGATTCGAGCAGCCCGACCACAGCTAATGTCGCCGAGTAGGGAAAGATGATCGCCAGCGTCTCCCACGTCAGCGGGATATTGGGCAATAGGAAGGCCGGAAAGCTGCTGGGCAACTCTCCCATATCGCCCACGGTGCGAATATCCAACCCCATAAAGATGCTAAAGGTGGTCAAGACAATAATGCAGACCAGCGGGGAGGGAATCGCTTTGGTCACATAAGGGAAGAGATAGATAATCGCCAACCCCGCCGCCACCATCGCGTAGACGACCCAACTGGCCCCGTCAAATTCCGGCAGTTGGGCCATGAAGATCAGGATCGCTAACGCGTTGACAAAGCCAGTCATCACCGAACGGGAGACAAAGCGTAGCAGTGTTCCCAACCCCAAGAGGCCGGCAATGATCTGCAAAACTCCTGTTAAGATGGTCGCCGCCAGCAGATACTCCAGCCCATACTCACGCACAAGCGAGACCATCACCAGCGCCATTGCCCCTGTGGCAGCGGAGATCATCCCCGGTCGCCCGCCCACAAAGGCGATAACCACGGCAATACAAAAGGAGGCATAGAGACCCACTTTCGGATCAACCCCGGCAATAATCGAAAAGGCAATGGCTTCTGGAATCAGTGCCAATGCGACCACCGTACCCGCGAGCAGATCGCCACGGATGTTACCAAACCATTCACTCTGAAGACGAGAAAAAGACATGCACGATCCTATCATAATTGGACAACAATAAACCCGTCCCTAAACTTTCCCTCAACCACGAAAGCGTTAGGCACGGGTTCCTCATTGCCATGCTGATTCTATTCACGCCACGGGACAAAACAATTGTTGCAAGAGCGTCTACTTGAAATCCCCCCCAGCGTAACTTTTGCTACTGCCGACCATGATAAGGTACTCTCTAGCGATCACCAAATCAGCATGATAGTGGGATTGTCTGTGGTTCAACAGATTTCAGGGGTTGACCTGTTTGGACTTCGCGCTCAATCGGCGCTCGCTTCTTGTCAACTCCCTGAAATCCTAAAGCACCTTGCCGATGGTTGATCCAGAGTCACTTTGTCTATCGTATCAACGGCAGCGGCTGACTAGCTGTCTCTTCTGTCATACGGTTGCGACGCAGCGTGGGATATAGCTTCTGTGTACAATCAGGGCAGATACTGTGGCTAAAATCGGCTTCGGTGTGGCTGCGAATATATACCTCGACTTGGTGCCAATAGCCATCATCATCGCGGATCTTTTTGCAGGATGCGCAAATCGGTAGCAGTCCGCTTAAGCGTTTGACATTCGCCAGTGCTTTCTCCAATTCCAGAATCACCGCTTCTTTTTCACGTTGTGCTTGATCCACTTGCGCCAACAGCCGGAAGAAGGCATTGGCGATCAAAGGCGAAATTGTGCCCGGTAACAGCACGGAAAGCACAATGCCAAAGGGAAGCACACTCGCATCATAGACAATTAAAATGGATGTTACTGTGATTACAACGGAGAGCAGGGTAGAGAGAAACGCAATTAGAAGCGTGGCTTTCAGGGAACCAAGTCTGCGTAACAAGTTAGGCTCTACGATTCGCTTCATAGTGGTCATCAGCAATTTGTACAGAGGAGGCAAAGTGCCTTTGGGCTTCATCCCGAAAGTCGGTGGACGCCCAAATAGTGCGCCGGCAGGCGAGCGCAACAGAGAGAAGTTCAAGTTAAAGAATACGGTTAACAAATGCTTAAGCTAACTGTAACAGTATAACGATTCCTTCTGCGGTTGTCAATCAGCTATCTTGACTAGGGTGCGTCCCATTTTGGGGGATTACACAGAAGGACAAAATTGATCGTCCGGCGTAATCCCCCAAATGTGGTACGCACCCTCTTGACTAGGGTGCGTCCCATTTTGGGGGATTACACAGAAGGACAAAATTGATCGTCCGGCGTAATCCCCCAAATGTGGTACGCACCCTCTTGACTAGGGTGCATCCCATTTTGGGGGCAAGTTTCTTCTACCACAAGTGTGCGACGCACTGGTCGTATGCAATCCGGTCGACGAAATATCGCTTGACCAGTGCGTCGCACACGGGCTGCCCCCAAAGTAAAATGCACCCCTTGACTACGGTGCGTCCCATTTTGGGGGAATTACAGAGAAGGGCTACGTTGAGCGTCCGGTGTAATCCCGCCGATCTGGCGCGCACCTCTTGACTAAGGAACAGTTAACCTATTTCGTTAGTCAATTTTTGCCAGCAGATGATCAATGAATGCATCATCCGACAGATACGCAAGCGCGATCTACTGTGGACAAATTTGCCGAACTGCACGGATGTACATACGCTTGTAATCCATACATAAGTACTCTCAGTAGTTCACGATTTCAAGCCAAGATGCGGTTGTCATCCCTGCCTCCGCAGGAATCTACTCCGGCACGCATGGATTCCTGCCTCCGCAGGAATGACAATAAACAGAGAATCGCGATCTACGGAATCTGTAAAACGGGAATTGGAAGGAAACGCAGATGGAAACACAAGATCTACAGGCACATGGGTTGCATGACATTGAAAAATCATATTGGAACCTGACGACGCCATCGCTCTATGAACATGCGGTTCGCCGCAATGAAGGCTACATCGCCCACTTGGGACCATTGGTCGTGGAAACCGGGAAATACACGGGGCGTTCGCCAAAGGATAAATTTATTGTCGAAGAAGCGGCGACGCGCGAACAGATTGACTGGGGCGGTGTCAACCGACCAATGAGCGAAGCCAAATTTGAGATGATTAATCAACGAGTACGCTCTTACTTGCAGGGACGGGAACTCTTTGTGCAGGATTGTTTTGTGGGGGCGGATAGTCGCTACCGGCTGCCCATTCGGATCATTACGGAGCAAGCATGGCACAGTCTCTTTGCGCGTACCATGTTTATCCAGGCCAAGCCCAAAGAGTTGGAAGAGTTCGTACCCGAATTCACGGTGATCCACGCGCCTAACTGCCGGGCCGTCCCTGAGTTTGACGGCACCAATTCGGAGGTCTTTGTCTGTCTACACTTTGATAAACGGTTGGTCCTGATTGGCGGGTCACAATATGCCGGCGAGATCAAGAAATCGATCTTCACCGTGATGAATTATCTGCTGCCCTTGCAGGGGATCTTACCGATGCACTGTTCCGCCAATCGAGGGGCCGATGATAGCGTGGCGCTCTTCTTTGGCCTCTCTGGCACCGGCAAAACCACTCTCTCGAATGACCCGGAGCGCACATTGATCGGTGATGATGAGCATGGCTGGAGCGACCGCGGGGTCTTTAACTTTGAAGGGGGCTGCTACGCCAAAACGATCCGTCTCTCCGCCACCGCCGAACCGGAGATCTACCGGGCGACACGCCGCTTTGGCACCTTGCTGGAGAATGTGGGCATTCAACACAAGTCACGCCGGGTCGATTTGGACGATGAGAGCCGCACCGAAAACACACGGGCAGCCTATCCGATTACGCACATTGCCAACGCCACCCGTAGCGGCCTTGGTAGCCACCCGACCAACATCGTGATGTTGACCGCCGATGCCTTTGGCGTCTTGCCACCGGTGGCTCAACTTACCCCAGCCCAGGCGGTCTATCACTTTCTCTCCGGCTACACCGCCAAAGTCGCCGGCACTGAGCGCGGGATCACCGAACCGGTGGCCACCTTTAGCGCTTGCTTTGGCGATGTCTTCATGGTGCATGATCATCTGGTCTATGCCGAGCTACTGCGCCAGAAGATTGTGGATCATGGCGTCACGGTCTGGCTGATCAACACCGGCTGGGTTGGCGGCCCCAGTGGAATTGGCACCCGGATCAACATCCGCTATACCCGTTCAATGGTACAGGCCGCGCTCGATGGCACGCTGGCGGAAAGTGAAAAGCGCGTCGATCCGATCTTCAATCTCCAGGTGCTGCTGAGCTGTCCCAGTGTACCAGCGGAGGTGCTAAACCCACGCAACAGTTGGCAAGATCCGCAAGCGTACGATAGGCAAGCTTCTAAATTGGCCCGCATGTTTGTTAATAATTTTGCCAAGTATACCGACCGGGTTGATCCCGAAGTAATCGCCGGCGGGCCGCAGCTTTAGGGCTTTGGCCGCATTCGACAGACTAAAATATACCGACGTAAAAACAGTCCCGAAATTGCTAAGAGATTTGGAGGCGTCCCCTTTTAGGATACCGCTGGCGAATTCACTAGGCGGCGGCTGAGCCTGTCGAAGCCAGAGCTTGTCGAAGCCAGAGCCTGTCGAAGCCAGAGCTTGTCGGCGGCTGAGCTTGTCGAAGCCAGAGCGGGTCAACTCCCTGAATTCCCAAAGAGCAGCATATGGTGATCCTGTTGGTCTACCTTACAGCTTGGCCACCAGGATCGCTATAGGGCCGTGAAAGCTTGTGTCACCACACGTAAGAACGCCATTCCTGTCTCCAATACGTGTAAGCCATCTGACGTGCTTGTTTCATCTGGGTAGTAACGCCGAAGCGCTCGGTCGTAGGCACGAATGGTCAATCCGCCTTCACTCGTAGGCGCTAGCAGTGCAATGACCGCCGGTTTGGGCAAATTCCAAACGCCAATCGGATCATCCTCTTGGAGCGCCACTAGTTGATAGAGCACGGGCCAGACTTTTGTGCAAAGCAGCCGCACGTGACGTTCCAATCGTCCGCCGCCACTGCTTAATAAGTTGATGGAATCGAGCTTTAGCGCGGCAAGATCATGCCTTGCATTGGTTCGCAACGCTTCGGCGGTTGCCGGCGGCACCGCAAGCTTACCCGCGATCAGATGATAGGTTCCTGGAATCGGCCCAATCCAACCATGGCGCAGTTGTGTGCCCATGGCATAGCACTGGATATAGCGAAACGGTCTGTGGTCGATGGCTGCCAGTTCACGGTGGATGGCAATACCAAGCGCCAATGGCAACTCACCGTCCGCGGCAAACGCATCTTCTTGCAAATAGAGTTGAAAATCGATGTCGCTGCAGTTGGGAATGAAGCCACCCTTGACTGCCGAGCCATGAGCGATGAGACCAACAAACCAAGGTGCGGTATGTTTCAAATAGATGGCTGCGGCTTGGGCTGCAATCGGTTGGGCCTCGGGCAATAGTCCGGAAACGTCAAGGGATCGTGCCGTCGCCGGATGGCTCATAGGGCCGGCATCGATCAGGCGACGTGGCTCGTCGGGCCATGCTGTCTCTAGGCACTCCTTGACGAAAGCGGCCAGTATCTGTGGTCGCACTGGTTCTGTCTGTAACTCAGCGATGGGTAGCCACCGTGGCCTATAGGTACCGCGCTCTGGTGGATAGTCGCCAGCCATCTCTGGACCAGTGCCTGTCCCAAAGGTGCCGCCGGTGATAGTGGCCAAGAAATAATGCTGCGTATTGCCCCGAAAATGAAGTTCTACCACCTGTGGACCAACGGCCACAGTTATGCCCAATTCTTCCATCAGTTCGCGACAAACGGCACCCTGTAGAGTTTCACCTTCCTCAACTTGGCCACCGGGAAAGACCAAATAGCGCTCATCGTCACGCTGACGTTCAATCAGGGCAACTAGATTTTTCTGAATTAAAATGGCTCCGGCACGTGTCATAGGATTTATCCGTTCTGTCGCGGGTTCAACGCGTCATTCAGCCCAATCGTCACCGCGGGGGTGATCACTGAGCGCACGTGAAACCGCAGAGATCGATACCCCTGCCTGGCGTGCGACATCGTAAATGGTCACTTTGGGGTGGGGTTATTCATGGGGAAGTTCACTCATCATGGGGTGAGAAAAACAAGCAAACTTCTCGTGTGCTGTCAGGAGAAGTTTGCTGATGGGGACCGGTTTTTTGCCCGATACGGATGGCTGAGTTTGGGAACGAGACTATCATGAAATTGCTTGCCTAAACTCACCGCCCCTGTAACTACTCTGGTGGTAAATCGGCTTCAGGTGATTGTCGCGGGCCGCAACGAGTTTGTTGATTGAATTGATGTTTGGCCCGTGACAGTCACCTGAAATAGCTGATAGATAAAATCCTTAAAAGCCATACAGCTTCTCTCGTGTAAAAGTACCCTTGTTATGTATGGCTTTTAAATGATTAGTTTATGAGTAAGTTACCCGCCCCTATGGGACACGGGGCCTACTCTAACGCTAAATTAGCCGTGACCGACGTAGATCGTTTTGGTGCGGGTGTAGAATTCAATCGCCGCTTGCCCTTGCTCTTTAAAGGTGTTGGCGCTGGAGTTCTTGAAGCCACCAAAGGGTGCCTGTAGCGCAAGCCCCGTCGTCGGCTCGTTGATCTTGACGACACCGGCTTCGATGCGGTTGGCAAAGGCAAAGGCCTTTTGCATGTCATTGGTGACGATACCAGCCGAGAGGCCAAATTGAATGCCATTGGCCTTCTCAATGGCGTCATCGAGGTTCTTGACCCGGATCACGCTGATCACCGGCCCAAAGATCTCTTCCTGGGCGATGCGCATGTTAACATCGACATCGTCAAAGATCGTCGGCTGCACATAGTAGCCGCCATCCTTGGCCCGGTCACCACCGGTGAGCAGTTTGGCCCCTTCATCCTGGCCAACTTTGATGTAGTCGAGATCGGTCTTGAGTTGATCGGCGCTGACGGCAGGGCCCATGTGGACGCCTTCATCCAGACCATTGCCAATGACCATGCTGCGCGCCTTGGTCGTCAGGGCCGCCACAAAGGCATCGGCGATCCCCTCTTCGACAATCACACGACTGGCGGCAGTGCAGGCTTGGCCGGTGACGCCAAAGCCACTCATCGAGGCCAGCCCAACCGCCTTGTCAACATCGGCATCGTTGAGCACGATCATGGGGTTTTTGCCACCCATCTCAAGCTGCACACGGGTCAGGTTGGGCATCGCTTTTTCATAGATCTTCATACCCACATAGTACGAACCGGTGAAGCTGATGCCGTTGATATCCTTGTCACCGACCAACACATCACCGACCAAGCGGCCAGAGCCGGTGATCAAGTTGACCACCCCCTTGGGCAGACCGGCCTCCACTAGCACTTCGACCAGACGGTAGCCAATCTCCGGCGTGAAGGAGGCTGGCTTGAAGACGACGGCATTGCCATAGATGAGCGCCGGGGCCATCTTCCAGGCGGGGATTGCAATCGGGAAGTTCCACGGTGTCACCAGTGCGATTACGCCCAGTGGCTCGCGGCGAGTGTAGAGCAATTCGCCTCCGGTGTTGCTGGGAATGACATCGCCACCGGCGCGCCAGCCTTCACCGGCGTAATATTTGAAGATGTCGCGCGTACGCAGCACTTCGCCAGTCGCCTCGGCGCGCGTCTTGCCCTCTTCGCGGGTCAGTACTTCGGCCAACTCTTTCTGCCGGGCGTCGATAATCTGCGCTGCTTTGTCCAGGATTGCGCCGCGTGCGGGCGCAGGCGTGTTGGCCCAACCGGCGGCCGCCGCTTTGGCCGCGATAATTGCCCGTTTCACATCGTCTGCTGTCGCCGACGGAAAGGTGCCGATCACTTCATCGGTTTTGGCCGGGTTGCGGTTTTCGAAGGTTTCGCCATCCGTGGCGTCGACCCATTGGCCATCAATTAGATTTTTAAATACTTGCATTGGTTACTCCTCATTCTCTATTGTTTGAGCGCAGCCTCTAAGAAGAGGCGCTCTCCATCTGTGATCTTGTACTGAGTTAGCTGATCGATTTCTACAAATTGTGCACCGATTTCATAGCCATCATCTTCAATGGCTTCGGGTTGATACGCCGCCGCCACTGCCCCATAAACGAGCTGGACAAAGTGCGGGTTTGTATAGTGAAACTCAGGCCGTGGCGGCGTGAGACGGTAGAAATGTTTAAAGCCCAGTAGCTTTCTAAGGGTCACCTGCCAACCGGTCTCTTCCAAGAGTTCGCGACCAATCGTCTCAGTCAAGGTTTCGCCCTCCTCACGCCGTCCACCGGGCAAGATGTGATGGCCATCCGGGTCTTGGACAACCAAAACTTCACGAGCTTTCTCCCCCTGAGTGCGCAGAACGACGGCACGAACCGAGGTAATAAAGTCGAGCGGCGGCATCTGACCATGAAGATAAGTATTGACCGTGAACCGGGCTAGCGTCCACGCAACCGATTCGGTCAATTGACTTTGCAGTGGCGCAATAAATTGCTGTAAAGCATCCGCGTTAGCGGCCATGGTTAGGCAACCGTATTCTCCAACGTCATCTCGCCAATCGTAATCCGAATCACATCGCCCGCCGCCAGGGTAAAGTCATCGCCAGGCACAATGCCCGTGCCGGTCATCAGAAAGACGCCGTGGGGGAATTCAATCTCGCGACAGAGATAACCCGCCAGGTCTGGAAAGCTCCGTTTCATGTTACTCGTTGCGGTTTCGCCACTGAAAGCGCTGCTGCCATTGCGCAGGATTTCGAGCTTGATGGTTAAATCAGTCAACGTACTTGCCTCTGCCAACTGAATGGCCGGACCGACTGCAGCGGATCCAGTATAGGTCTTGGCCTGCGGCAAGTAAAGTGGATTTGCTCCCTCAATGTCGCGCGAAGACATATCGTTGCCGACCGTATAGCCGACGATTTCACTGTGGGCGTTGATGACCAAGGTCAGCTCCGGCTCCGGCACATTCCAGTGCGAATCAGCACGAATGCGCACCTCTTCACCACTGCCGACCGTACGCCAACCCAGTTGCTTGAAGAAGATTTCAGGGCGCTCGGCATCATAAACCTTCTGGTAGACATCCGCGGTGGTTGATTCGGCTTTGCGGGCGTCCCGGCTGCGCAAGTAGGTGACGCCGCTACCCCAGAGCTCCTGCGTTGCTTCGATGGGTGCAATTGGTGCGCCCTCAATCGCAACACCATCCGATAAGGAATTCAATAGCGCCAACAGGGCTTGCCGTGGCAAGGCAAGCAATGCGGCCAGCGTAAGACCAGCTGGCAATGCTTTTCCATCGATTGCCCAGCGTGGGCCACTAGTTGTTTGGTGACAGGTTAGTTTCATCGTTAGTTTTTCCTTACAATTAACATGAATTGCTGAGTCATTTGTTTAGTAGACAGGACATTTGCTCTAAGTTTTGAGAACGAACGCAGGAAATGTATCAAAATTGCGACTAATTAACAAAGGAAAGAATAACTACTGGTTTAAGGAGCCTACTATGAATATTCAACAAATTTCCCGGGAAGAATTTACCGTCTGTCTGATCGCCGTGGCAGTCCTAACCCTTGTCTTGCTGGTACAGCTTATCTAACGGATCCGCAGAAAACTATACCTTCAGGCAATTGACGAAGGGGCTTTTCAACGCAGTGGCTCTTCTTTTGTTGCTCGTGTACGGTCAGTTGGTATGTTCCCCTACCTACCAACGCCCGTACGCCGTCTTTGCCCTCCGAATGGAGGAGAAAAGTCGATCCAAGCCAGCGAACAGCTTGTCGCTTTACTGGCCTTTCGCTTTTTTCCACATTTCATACTCGGCCTTTGTGGCCTCGTTGGGCGGATAGACGCCCAGGATACTGGCTCCGGCGATAATTTTCTGTTGAATAAACTCTTCTAACTGTTCTTGTTCAAAGGCAGCATGGGCGACGCTCTCGGCCACTTTGGCGGGAATCGCCACCACACCTTCACCATCGCCCACAATCAGATCGCCAGGCACAATCAGGACGCCCGCACAGCCAATCGGTACATTCATCTCTAGTGGATGGTGGACCTTGAAGGAGGTAGCGGCGTGTGCGCCCTTGACGTAGGCGGGGAAGTCCAATTCGCGATAGCCAGGCGTATCGCGCAAAGCCCCATCGGTGACAAGACCACCAGCCCCACGTGCGCGTAAGCGTGTCGCCAGAATGTTCCCCAATGTCGCCGCGCCGGTCTCCCCGCGCGCATCCATCACTAGGATATCATCCTTTTCCACTGCTTCAACCGCCAGCCGCTGCACATTGCGCGTGTTGTCATAAAGTTCGTCAATCATATCTTCACGCGTTGGCACATAGCGCAGCGTAAACGCATAACCGACCATACGCAGATCCGGCCGCAACGGGTAGAGCCCTTGCAGAAAGGTACTGCGAAAGCCATGTTTGTCCAGTTGCGAGGTAAGGGTTGCGGTTGAGACCTGTTTGAGTTTCTCTAAGGCTTCGGGGGTTAAGGTAACAGGGCGCTGTCGTTGACTCATAGATAATCCTTTTGTTTCACGATCAGTATAGCTGGGCTGCCCATGCTCCGGCGTGGACACCCATGCGGACACTCCAGCGTGCAGTGGTCGTGCTGGACGCTGGAGCGTCCCAGCTTCCATTCCACGCTGGAGCGTGGAATGAGTTTTTACTTCCTTGATGGACCAACGAGCGCCAGAAAGTAACACTTTTAGAGGAGTAATGCGTTACTATCTGTGCTGCTCATGAGTATAGTAATGAGGCTAGGGATAGCGACAATCACGACGCCTGATCAAAAAATGGTTGTCGCTCCCCGCGAAAGAGTTGAAAGGCCAACGGAATACGCGTGACGTGACCCGGATCGATGGCGTCGGGCAGTTCCGCTTCGGCAAACCAGGCCGTTTCCATCACTTCGTGAGCATGGCTAGACTGGGCAACCGGTGCTTTATCGAGCGGACGGCACAAAAAGGTGATCTGGTAGAGATGGTGACGACTCTTGGTCCCACAGAAACGCGAATCGAAGATCCCGACCAAGCCAACGGCTTCGCTGTAGACCCCCGCTTCTTCCAGCGCTTCGCGCACAACGCCCTCTGCCGCGGTTTCGCCCACTTCAAACGCTCCGCCCGGCATTGCCCATAATCCATTATCTGCCCGACGAATTAACAGAATCCGTTCCTGACCATCAATGATCGCGGCGTCGCCGACGGCGAAGGGCGTGGGATGGCTGAGCACGGTACCGCGCAACGGCTCAAGATCCGCCAACGTTTCGCCGGTGGCGAGCGCCGACATGGCCAACGCGATCTCCAGGATCTGACGGTACCGTTCTTCATCATAGGCATCATTGACGTACTGTAACGCGTGGGCGGACATCGCACGCAGTTGGTCGGCCCAAAGGGCTATTTGTTCAGCGGGATTCGTGGTCATTGTATTATCTCATTCCCACAGGGCAGCCTTACCAACGGGTTGCTTCAAACTTCCAATCTGGATGGACTTTCTGCATCTCAATTTCATCATTGCGAGCAGTGATACCACAGGCCTTATATGTTTCATGCAATTTGGCCAGCGCTTCCCGATCCAACTCGATGCCCAATCCCGGCTCATTCGTCACGTTGACACAGCCATCCTCAATCTTAATCGTACCCCCCTTGACTACTTCCTCGGATTGCCAGGGGTAGTGGGTGTCACAGGCGTAGGTAAGGTTGGGGGTAGCCACGGCGAGATGGGCCATCGCCATCAGCGAAATGCCCAAGTGGCTGTTGGAGTGCATCGACAAGCCCCGGCCAAAGGTCTTGCAGATGCGGGCCAGTTCAATCGACGCCCGTAGCCCACCCCAGAAATGGTGATCGCTCAGAATAATATCTTCCGAGCCAAGGCGCACGCTGCCGGGAATATCCTCAAACGAAGTGGTACACATGTTAGTGGCAAAGGGAATATCGAGGGCAGCCCGCGCCTTAGCCATACTCTCCTGGCCGCGCACCGGATCTTCGTAATATTCGAGCACCCCTTCAAGCCGCTTACCGACGCGGATTGCCGTTTCGACGGACCAGATAGCGTTGGGATCGAGGCGCAGTGGCGTGCCTGGGCCAAAGGCTTCGTACATGGCGAGAATCGCATCGGCTTCCTCATCAGGGGGAAAGACTCCACCCTTGAGTTTGATCGACTTAAAGCCAAAATAGGTGCACATTGCCTGCGCTTCGGCAACGACCCCGGCTGGATCGAGGGCAGCCTTTTGGCGTGCCGCGGCCCAGCCGGTCGCATTCGGGTCTGTGCCAAAGTCAAGCGCACCGCCGGCTCCTTCGTATTTGTAGAAGAGATAGGCGGAAAACTCGGCACGCTCGCGCACACGACCGCCGAGCAGATCACAGACTGGCCGACCCGTCGCTTTGCCCATAATGTCGAGCAGCGCGACTTCAATGCCGCTGTTGACGTGAACGATGCGACGGTGATCCCACGGCATCGCACCCCGTTCACTGGCACCCTCGTTGCCAAAGCGGTCGAAGAGCGCCAATTCGATGGCTTTGAGTTGAAAAGGGTCTCGGCCAATCACAACTTCACGCGCCGCTTCCAATGCCTGAATTGTATCAAGGTTTCCTGGCACTTCGCCTAAGCCATAGATGTTGTCATCCGTTACAATTTCAACAATGGCGCGCAGGGCATAAGGCGCATGCAAACCGGCCGCATTGAGCAATGGCGGATCGGTAATCGCAATGGGGGTGACATGCATATCGGTAATTTTCACTGGTTCCTCATTTCAAAGCATTGGTCATTTAATGATGCAAAATTGACCATGTTTTATTCGCTCATCAGCCGAAAGCTTGAGAATGCAATATTTTTAGTCGCAAAATCCCTGGTTTTCAACTTTTCACAGATGAGCCTTATTTTGTTTAGGGAGATGGGATACGGCAGTTGGATATAGTTAGGCAGATCTGGCTGCTTCTTAGCCGGATTATCAACGCTCATCTATACCAGAGCCAAGTATATGGGTAAGTGTAATCGAAACAGGATTGAGCGTCAACAATGGTTTGCTAGATGCCAAAGATGAGTTTGCGAGAGTAGCGAAGTATGCTACGATTAGATCGTTACTGAATTCATCTACAAAGGAAAGTGAAAAATCAATGAATGACCACGAACGCTATCTCTTTGATCTGCAAGGCTTTCTTGCCGTGCCCAATGCGCTTGACGGTGCGCAGTTAGAAGAGCTCAACAGACTTTGGGATGAGCGAATCGCGCAGGAAACTGCCGCGGAGATGACAACACAACGCTGGGGTGATATCCTAACCTGGGGACAGCCGTATTTAGACTTAATCGACAACCCGACGATTACCCCCTACTTAGAAGAATTATTGGGCAACCGCTTTCGGTTGGACCATGATTATGCCGATCTGATCCGCAGTGGCAAGGGGCCGATCGGTACCCGTTTACATGGGGGGGCGTCACCCTTTGACCCCTCGCAATATTACCGCTTTCAGGATGGCAAAATGGCCAATGGCCTGACCGTTGTCGCTTATAATCTACGCGATGTTAACGAGGGCGATGGGGGCTTTGGCTGTGTGCCGGGTAGCCACAAGAGCAATTTCCCCTTCCCAGATGAATGGAAGGAATTGGAGCACTTCCAGCCCTTTATGCGCGCCGTCACAGGGCCGGCAGGCACTGCCGTCATCTTTACCGAAGCGCTAACCCACGGCACCTTGCCTTGGCATGGCAACGGTGAGCGGCGCACCCTCTTCTTCAAATTCAGTCCGCACCCCATCTCCTGGTCGGCGCGTTACTATGAGGCCGCCAACTATGAAGGGTTAACAGAACGCCAAGTGGCAATCCTCGAAGCACCGAATGCACGCTACCGCAACCGATAGTGTTACTGTAAACGAAAAAGAGCGACCGTAGGGTCGCTCTTTTTCGTTTACAGTAACTTCACTTTTATCCCTTGACGCTACCGGCCGTCAACCCGGCGACCATAAACTTTTGACCATACATGTAGAAGATGACAACCGGCACCGAGATGATCATCGACGCCGCCATCAGCATCCCCCACGGATAGACATCGCCAAAAATCGTCTGCGCCAGACCAACGGGCAAGGTCATTAAGCGCTCGCTGCTGATAAAGACGAAGGCAAAGAGAAACTCCTTCCAGGCGTTGGTAAAGGCAAAGAGGGTGACAGCCAAGAGTGCCGGCGCGGCCAACGGCAAGGTAATGCGCAGGAAGGCTTGCATCCG
This sequence comes from Caldilineaceae bacterium, assembly GCA_034432375.1. Lineage (GTDB taxonomy): Bacteria > Chloroflexota > Anaerolineae > Caldilineales > Caldilineaceae > JAHBVH01. Next base: position 6,136 of record DAOUCA010000165.1, on the reverse strand, counting down.
GTTGGCACCGTCAACCATCGCTGCATGTTCCAACTCTTCGGGAATTGCGCGATAGTAGCCCATGAGCAGCCAAGTCGCAAAGGGAATCATCCCGGTGGGATAGGTCAAAATCAGCGCCCAACGGGTGTTGATCACACCAAGATCCGCCAAAATCACATAGAGTGGAATAAACATGAGCGCGCCCGGCAATAGATAGGTAATCAACAGGACGGTGGTCATGCTTTGTGCACCCCAAAAGCGTAGCCTTGCCAGCGCATAGCCACCGAGCGCCGCAATAAAGACCGAGACCGCGGTCGTTGTCACACTGACAATCGCCGAGTTTTGAAACCAGAGGAAGAAAGGTTGCTCGATAAAGAGGCGGGTGAACTGCTCTAGGGTCCACGGCTCCGGCCAGAAGATGCCCGTCCGCTGCCCAATTTGTAGATTCCCCTTAAAGGCTGTGATCAAGATCCAATAGAAGGGGAAGAGCACAACTACTAGCATAATGGCCAATGCAATGCCACGGAATATCTCGGCAATTCGCTGGTCGCGTTTGTAACTTTTACTGCGTTGCGCCGGCAGTAGCCCCCCCACGAGTTGTGCCACAACCATAATCGGGTAGGCGACGACGGTTCCAATGGCTCCCAATATCCAGCCCACCCCATCAATCACTCGGTCTTGCCAAGCAACGCCTTCATCCTCGCGTAGCGCATCACGGCGCATATAGCGTGAAAGGATCAGAATAAAGACAGCCAGCACCGGTGTCAAGCTAAAGGCAACCGCGGTACCAGGACCATATTGCAGACTACGTGCCTTTTCATAGGCCAAAATCGCATAGACTTTGGTTACGTTACCGGGGCCACCGCCAGTGAGTAAAAAGATCGTTTCAAAGCCGTTAAAGGTCCAAATCGTGGAGAGTAGGGTCGCTACCGCAATTACATAGCGCAGACCAGGCAACGTAATATTTGTAAAGCGTTGCCAGCCGTTGGCCCCATCGATCTGTGACGCTTCGTAAAGTTCAGCATCAATCGATTGCAGGCCAGCCAACATGTTCACCGTAAAGAAGGGAATCCCAGCCCAGACGTTGACAACGATCACACTGAGCATCGCCAATTTGGGGTCAGCTAGCCAGGCCAATGGCTGGTTGATCAACCCCAAGCCTTGCAGGATCGGATTTAGCCCCCCAAAGAGCGGATCGAGGATCGAGCGCCAGGCGAGCGCTTGGACAACCGACGGAATGATCCAGGGCAGCAAAATCAGCCCAGTTAGCAGATTGCGCCCCCATTTTTGCGAATGGAGCAAGAGCGCAGCGCACATGCCCAGTGCCAGCTTGCTTAGGATCGACCCTGCAGTAAAGACGATAGTATTGCGCACAGCCTGGAGATAGTAGCTATCTTGATAGAGACGGATGTAATTATCAAACCAGACAAACTTGGTTTCGCGGGCGAGGGTGCGAATCGTCATACTGGTGTAGAGCGCCTTGAAGAAGGGCCACCCAATAAAAAGGGTCATCAGAATGACAATTGGCGCCATAAAGAGAAAGGCAATCTGCCAATCACGCCCAAAGAGGCGCTGCATCGCGGGGCGGCGAGGTGCTGAACGAAACGTGGTGGTGGTTGGTAACGATTCTACGCGTTGTGCCATCAGGCTACTCCTCTATCTCTCACATACCACAAGTGCGCATGATGGCCTTGTCTGGTATCACAACTTTCTAATAATCAATAATCAATTGCTAATTAAAAATTATTAATTGATTATTGATTATTGCCTTTACTCTTCCGGCTTGCCCGCTGCCAGCCAAGCCTGGAAATCCTCTTCGATTTCTGCAGGCCACGCCCGGTCAATTTCACCAGGGGTATAACGATTCTGGCGCAGACGCAGGTGACCAAACTCATCACGCCGCATAATATCTTCGCCCCGCTCCACCACATTTTGCACGAGATGGGCAGGAATAAAGGTGACACCGGTGGGGGTGCCTAAGATTACATCACCCGGCAACACGGTGGCCTCGCCAATCCGAATTGGGATATTGATTCCGGCCAGGGTCACATCTTTGATGGCGGAGGGATGAAAGCCACGGCAGAAAAATGCCACATCATCCAATTGGCTGAGGCCGCGCTGATCGCGAATGCCACAATCAAGGACGGCCCCGGCGTGGGTACGGGTCTTGACCGAGGTACCTAGATTATCACCGATAAAGGTGCCATCCTTGACCTTGCCAAACATATCTACGACCATTACGTCGCCTTCTTCCAACGTATCGATCACCCACGAATTTTGGCCGCCAATCCGGCCATCAGCCTTGCCCTGCTCTTCGATGAGATCATGGAGATCGGGGCGATGGGGCAACATCATGGCCGTCACAGCGCGCCCAATCAGGACACGCCCCGGATGAATTTCCATCCAGTTGCCTTCAAATTGTAAATTATAGCCATTCCTGCGCAAGACACCCCACGCTTCCTCGGTCGAGATCGGCTTGAGCCGTTCCAACAGATCATCGGCAACACGGGGGCGTCCATTGGGGAACCGGTCCCCTTCATAGTTGCGAGTTAGCTCCATGATCAACTCGCGCTGCGCTTCAATATGCATGTTTGTTTCTTTCCAAGTGAGAAGGGAGGTATTTCGTAAATCAGGAAACAGGTAGATCAGTAGAGCGGTAAATCGGTAAATCGGTAGATCAGTAGCAATTTTCCCTGTTTACTGATCTACCGATTTACTGATTTACCAATTAATTACCCAAACGTCGCGCCCATTTCCTCGCCGATCGAGCGCATGCGCCCTTCGGCATTGGCAACGGCATCCGCCGGTGATACACCATTTGTGATCACTTCGAGAATCATGTCATTAAAGACGGCCTGCGCCTGGAGGGCATCGAAGTACGGATTGGGGTCGGCCGGATCGGAGAGACCGACAAAGTCACCCTGGCGTTGCTCGGCCATACGCTTGATATTCTCATCTGCTTCAAAGGCTGCGACCACTTTGTCCATGCTCAAGTAAGCTTCATAACAGGGCAAGAAGAGACCGGCAGAGACCAACGAGATCGGCAAGAAGATATCCGGGTTGAGCATGTGCAGCGCCAACTGTCGAGCTAAATCGCCAGCCTTGGCACCGGTCGGCACATACATCTGACCGTCACCACCACCGCCAATCAACTGCTCACCGCGTGGCCCAGTTGCGATATTGAGGACAACCGTGTCCTCAAAGAGTGGGTTACCATCGGCTTTGGCTTTGGCATAGACACTGGCGGCATTGGAAGTATAGGCAATGTTGCCCGCCAAGTAGGCTTCGTTGTTGCTCGAATCGGTCCAGGCCAAGATGCCTGGCGGCAACATTGGCGCGTACTTCTCCGAGGTGTAGAGTTCAGCCAGCCATTCGACAGCGGCGACCGTTTCCGGGGAGTTGAAGGTCAGCGCGCTCATATCCGCATTGGTGATTTGCACGCCCCAGTTCTGCAGGATATCGGTCACTGTACCCTGACCATCACCACCCTTGTTCACAGTACGACCCCAGCCATAGAGCTCTTCTTCAGGCTTGGATAGTTCCAGACAAGCATCGCGAATTGCGTCAAAGGTTGCGAGATCGGTTAACGGATCCACGCCGATGCCTTCAAAGAGACTGCGGCGGGCAAAGGCACCACCGCCGTTGTTGATATAAGGGACAGCCCACCATTCGCCGTCAATCTTGTTGTTGCGGGTGTGGCCCGAAGAGGGCTGGCCATAGTCAGCGATCGCTTGGTCAACCGTATCACTGACCGATTGCAGTGCTTCATAGAAGTACAGTTGCTGCGTGAGGCGAACATGGTAGATGAAATCGGGTGGATCGCCCGCTTCGACCGCAGCGATAGTCTTAGGGACAAAATCCTGGGTCGCTTCAGCAGCAACAACGGTTGTCTCGACTTCGACGTTGTTCTCGGCTCCCCACGCCTTTACAGCGTCGGAGAAGATCGTCTCCATCTCCTGGAAATATTCGGCACGGTGGGCAACGACCATCGAGGTTGGTGCTTGAGCCGGGGCGGCCGCACCCTCACTCGCGGCCCCACCACTCGGTGCAGTCGGCGCAACACAGGCAGCCAAGGCGGCCATGCTGGCACTTACGCCCATAAGTTTCAGGGCTTGGCGACGCGAAAGCGTTGCGCGTACATTCGTGTACTGCTCTGACATACTGTCCTCCTATGAAATTGTAGGTAACGTCAATCCAATTGGATTATCTAACCGCGGCTAAGCGCTATTTACACAAAGAGACTGGGGAACTATTGTATGGTGCTGCTCAAGCTACACAGGATAAACGACCTGGTAATAAACGACCTGGTAATAAACGACCTGGTACCACACAGGATGTCATATTCGCTCAAACAGCCGATGAGTATCACTGAAAAAGTGAATGAGAGTTGTGTAAATAGCAAAATGGGTCAGGTATTATGGGAATGCTACCCTATTGTAGAGCACTCTGGCAATTTCGTCAAAGTATCGGTTGCTATGGGGTGCGATTCAGTTTCGAGGCGAGATTATTCTAGCGCGAGTGCGCGTCGCACACGATCTGCTCCAAAGTGAATCGCTCCGGTTGCTATATACGAACAGCATTTGTGTGATTACTGAAATCAGTTTGAGAAGCGGACTTTTCGCAAAGGAACAAGGCGGCGAATGGGTCACCCCTGCCCCCACCTCCGTGAGGGTAAACTCTGGCAGGGGTCCATTCGACAGAAGATGGATTCCAGCCTTCGCCGGAATGACATTCGAGGCTAATTTGTTGACAATAGACACTCCGCTTCTCAACTTGACACGAGTATAGTCCACTCAGCTTGTGGTCAATACAACAATATCGCGCGCTTTGATCACACGGTCGACGGCATGGGTAAGTGCGTCGTAGGGTGGACGGTTTAGGAGTTGTAGATTGGGGAGAGTTTCTAGAAAAGCGATCATGTTGGCACGCGGAAAGCGCGTGGCATCCCAGGCCAGAACAATCGAGCCGCCACGGCGCACCATTGCGCGCCAGCCCGGCAATGCTTCCAGCAACAAATCGGTAAGCAAGCCATGGTGTTGCACCCCATAGGGCAGATCGGCCACAAGTAAGTGCGGTTTGAAACCGGGGAGCAAGGTCTGCGTTTGGTTTGTATCGCCATTTGCCAGGATACACTCTTGCAGCGGGCGACCCTCATTCTTTTTGCCGATGGTACACTGCCAACGTAGACCCAACCCTTTGAGCCGTTCCGGCTGCATCTTGTGCGAGATACGCTCGTTTTGCAGATATTGCTCCAGAAAGGTTGCCGTTGAACGGACATCCTCGGTCTCGCGATCGACCCCACCCACCTTTTGCGCACCGAGCATCAAGCCGACAAAGAGCGTCGTGCCACCCCCCATCAGCGGATCCATAATCGAGAGATTGTGCCACGGCTGATCGGCAAAGGCACTGCTAAAGCGCGCGATATTACAAAGAAAATGGGTAAAGAGTTCGTTGGTCTTGCCCCGATAGCGGCGTGTGGCCACAATATCAGGCGAAAGCACCGGCTGCCAACCAGGTTCGAGTGGGCGTAAGAGTGGGCCGTCAATGTCACCGATGCGGTCATAGTTGACGAAAAACGCACTAGTCATGGCCAGCATCCCCAATTCCCGGCGCTGGTCGGCATTCGGTTCTTGGGGCAGCGTAAAGCGCACATAGGGTTGGCCGCCCAATGTGACATGGGTAAAGTCAGTGGCGATTACCCCAATCGGGCTCAATTGCAATTCAGGAATGGCAAGCGTATGGGCTAGGTCGGCATATTGGGTACTGCGTTGCGGTGCGATTTGGGCGAGGATGGTAGGCATAAGAATCAAAGATCTAAAAATGGGTTGACAACAGGAATGCCAGCATAACTTTGACCGGTATTCAAAACCTCAGAAAGTATTTCTGTGCAGTTTAATTGAAGCGCACTTTGTATAATAGAGTTGTTCCTAATTAAATGCTGAGGCTGAAGTGACTGTCACTGTTCACTGTGTGACCGGCTGTATGAATTTGATTGCGGACAGTGACAGTCACCTAGAGCCGTTATACTGCGTTCAGAATGAGAACCGGAGTTTTGCGGACCAACGGGATCGCGTGCGTCGCACTGACCGCCAACTGCTTCCAGTCCGCTAGATGCTTCCGTCAGTGCGACGCACGCTGGCCGAAACTAGGGCTTTCA
>DAOUCA010000164.1:0-189399 GCA_034432375.1 Caldilineaceae bacterium | reverse complement strand
CGCCAAACCTTGTTTTGGCGGAAATTTCCAGATGTCATTCCTGCGCAGGCAGGAATCTACTCGTGTAACATGAAGATGGATTCCTGCCTGCGCAGGAATGACGGCTCTAATTTCTGAAATTGGCGAAGGTATTGTTTTACGATAAAGATTTTCCACCGTCCCCTGAGCTTGTCGAAGGGAAAGGTGGAAAATCTTTAGTGATCCGTCTCCGTGTTGGTAGGCGGCCCGTTCGCCGGCTTGGGGTCAATGTGTATGACCGAGAGCAAGGGCAGGCCCAAATCACGCACTTTCCGCAGCAAGCCATGTAACGCCGCCTGATCGGCCACGGGGCCAGTTAACCGGGTATCGCCGTTCGCTTCTAGCGTAATAGTTAGACCGTCAAACCAGGCTGTCCACCGGTCATCTAGATGCCCCTTGAGGCGAATTTCGATAAGTCCGGGCTCGTATTGTTTCGCCGTTGCTGACTCTGTTTCACTCATGCTATGCCTCGGACATTTTCCTTTCTATGGATGAAATTTTTTGTCTCGTCTTCGTGCTCTGCTTCGATATCAATATACAAAGGAATGTGGGGAGGCGTCTTCCCCACATGTGGGGGTTTATGTGGGGTTCACGTGGGGGTTCATGTGGGGATTGTGCTGGGGATGGATGTGGGGATTCGTGGAGGGATGACTGTTTGGCAATGTTTTGGGTGGTTTACGATCATTCGGACTGGCTACGAGTAGGCAGATGCAAGCGCCCGTTTTTCCCACTGTTCAACGTTGACCCCTTTCATCAACAGCCACAAAGGCAAGGCGATTTCGAGCGTTGAAAGCAAACCAACCGAGGCAAATGGATTTGGATTGAATTCATTTTTGTACTCCCTTTTTCTGAACGAACCTGATGAATTTCATGGATTCGACATGACTTTGTTCAGCAAACGACGAGGGCGAAAGGTAAAGAAGAGGCGCGCGATTGCCCAGCCAAGGGTAAGGACAGTGAGCATGACGATCACGCTAAACAGATCGGGCGCAAACAGGGCAATCGTTGCCATGGGTGTATGGAACTGGGCTGGCAATAGGATCCAGGCCAGGCCCACCGGGAAAATATCGATGGCGAGCGGCAGGTAGAGTCGCCAGAAACGCTCGCTGCCCTGCGGCGGAAGCGCACCGCGCTGTTGCCAACGCTGGATGGCCAGATAAGACCCTACGATCCAAAGGAGGGAAAGGAGCAGCATGGCCAGCATGACCATCTGTGTGCTGACGGTTGAGGGTGGATTGGTCCTTGCCGTTAGATCCTTGCCGAGCAGGATGGCGGCGACCCCTTCAATGGGAATATTGATCGCGGCGTTGTTATAGGCTCTACTGACGTTGACCAAGATGACAATCCCGATGCGCTGGTCAGGCAACAGCAAGAGATTGGCGTGGAAATTGCTGACGTCGCCATTGTGCCAAATTTCGGTTGCGCCTGGTTGACCCTGGATCACCCAGCCCATGCCATACGAACTCAACGGACTCATCTTGGCGCCAGGCGTGTGGAGGGTAGCAATGCCCTGCGCGGATAAGAGTTGCTGATTGCCATACCTGCCGCCGTTTAACTGGGCACTTAAATAGTGGGTCATGTCTTCTGCTGATGAAATCAGAAAACCCGATGGGGTCGTTCGCCGTGGGTAGGGCGCATTGAAGGCGACCGGCCAAAAGAACCAGTGACGATAGCCCGTGGCGAGGTCTGCTGCCGCTGGATCGGAAAGGGTAGCGGCACTGTGGCTCATCTGGAGCGGGGCAAAGATTGCCGAACGGATGTAGTCCTCGTAGGAGTGCCCGGATACGGTCTGGATGATTAGCCCCAGGATGTCGTAATTTTCGTTGGCGTATTCATAGCCTTGGCCGGCCGGCCGGCTGAGTTGCACGCTGGCGAGCTCGCGAACGCCGTTTTCGAGCGCCATGCTACCCTGGTCGTTATCGGCGATACCCTGGCGGCCTGCGTAGGTCGGTAGTCCACTGTTTTGATGTAACAAGTGGCGCACGGTGATTTGAGCGGAGGCCGCGGCGTCGCCGGTGTGGAACCAGGGTAGATAGGTTGTGACCGGTGCATCCAGGTCGATTTTGCCAGCCTCAACCAGTTGCATAATGGCCAGTGCGGTGAAGGATTTAGAGGTTGAACCGAGAATGAAGGGAGTCTGCGCGGTCACTGCCCGCCCATCCGGCCCGGCGATGCCATAACCCTTGAGATAGACCACTTGGTCGCCATAGACCACGCCTAAAGCTAGACCAGGCATATTGGCCGTCTGCATTCTGGCCTGAATATAGGCATCGATTTGATCTTTATCAAGCTGATCGAGCGCAAAGCCTTGGGCAGACACCGAAGTAACAGGCAGCGCAGCGAACAAGACGTAGAGCAGGAGCAGCATGGGTAGAAGTGCGAAGCTTCTTTTCATAGGTTTTTTGCCTTTCAAGGTATCCAGACCTGTCAGGCACGCCAGCGCGATTTTTCGGTCTGTCACGATTCGCATCTGGCGCACCTGACAGGTCTAGGCGCGAATTTTAACCGCACACGAACAGTTTTCGGGATCGAGCTGACAAGTGCAGACGACTTGATCAACACAGCGCCAGCACGGGCTGAGTCCCTCTGCAATCAGCTCGACACCCAGCAAGGCTGCGCCGATACGCGCCCGTTCTGGATGGCCAAACGGAAGCAGTCCGAGGCTGTTATCCCGCTGGAACGAAAGTTGCCCGACTGCTTGAAAGCCCGCCTTTTGCATCCCTGCGCCCGATGGCAGATTCTCTGGGGCATGGAGTATCCAGAATCGCTCCGCTCTTTCTATTTGCACAATCGCTTGTAATAGACGCGGATACAGCCCTCTGCCTTGCCACTCTGGTAAGGTGGCGAAATCCCACAGGTAGCGACTGTCAGCGGCGATAGGAAAAACCAGGTTTAGCTCGCCGATCGAGGCTTGGCGTGTCGCCACCCAACCATAGGTCACGGCCGTTTCGTCCATATAGCCGATGTAGGGAAGATGGCCGTCACGTCGCCGTTGCGCTACTTCCGCCACAGGGATCTGATTGATGGTTGCCAGTTGTGCGTCATCTGTTGCCTGCCGCACCTGAAAGTTTGATAAAGGGGTCAAATCCATCAATCGATCCGAAGCCCACCATGTTGCTAGTGCCATTTATTCACCTTATCCTTGATGCAAATCGACGTAATTGATTGTCAGTTGGGTACCCAGAAGGCGCCTATGCAAGCGTGCGTCATAGGCGCCTTCCATCGAGTTTATTCGTTGCCAAGCGGCTGCGCAGTGCGCACCGCTGTAACTACATCCAGGATCGCTTGACTGGAGGCGGCCGCATCGGCTTTGTTCTCAATCAGGGAAGTGTGGGTCGCATTGGGAATGATACGTTGCACGCTATTGGTCGATAATTTAGTCATCTCAGCCTGGAGGACGAGCCACCCCTTTTGCGCATCTAGCGGCGCGGTGACCACAATCAACGGCTTGTTGCCCAGGCTTTGCAGCGCCTGCGCTTGCGTCAGCGTCGCCGGTATCCCTGCAAATTCGTCGCGCTGTGCGCGGTACTGATGTACCGTCGTCCCGGCGGCGATTGCGCCTTCATTCTCGGCTGCAGGGAGAGGAGTTTGTGAAACGAAAGCGAACAGTCGTGCGATCCCGACGCGCGCTACGTAGGGCAATAGTTTTGTGACGGGGCTGAAAACGGCATAGAAAGCGGGATAGTCTGGTAAGTGGGTAAAAGCTTCATTCGGTTGGGCGTCGAGCAAGACCATCCCCGCCACCTCCTCCGGGTAACGAGCGGCGAAGACTCGCACATACGCGCCACCGGTCGAGTGTCCCGCTAAGATATATGGCCCTTTTTCTTGGGCTTGGGCCAGCAAGGCATGAAGATCAGTGGCGACGGCTATGCCATCACGTGGGCCGACTGCGGCCTCGCTCCAGCCATAGCCTGCCCGGTCGTAGGCGCAAACGCGGGTTACTTGGGCGGCGGCTGGCGCTATCCACCCAGTCATGCTATAGGAAGTTTCGCCAAGGCCCGCTTCCAGCACGACTGTTGGTTGCCCCGATCCTGTGCAGTGGATATGCAATTGATGGTCACCCACTTGGAATCGTTGGCCCGGTGCATTGTGTGTCTTCACATAAGATTGTTCGGCCATCTGCTCATACACAAATCCAACCAGCAGAACGCCCAGGAAAACAATGCCGATCGTTTTCATCACTCTGCGCATCTTTTGCCAGAGACTTCGCTTTTGTAAATCACGAGAAGAAAGTTTCTGATTCATTGGATATCCCCTTGGTTTAGTTTCGATTCAGTAGATCCCAGAATTGAGGAGAAAGGCTGCTTAGCCTGTTTCCTGGCAGCTTTAGGATCCACTGAGTATTGGTTATGTCACGGTGATGACGACTTTGCCGCGAGCATGTCCTGCTTCCACATAGCGGATCGCTTCCGCAACTTCACGCAATGGATAACATCGGTCGATGACTGGGGCGACTTTGCCGCCATCCACCAGCTCTTTCAAAAGCGCCAGATCCTTGGGCTTTGGCGCTTTGACGAAGGTGCCAAAGTGTTGACCCCCTTTCCGCGAGAACCACGGCCCCATCACCATCGTCTGAAAATATCGTTGCGTGGAGCCACCAACCATGACGTAGCGACCACGAGCCGTCATGACACGCTTGTAGTCCGTCAGTGGACGGTAGGCAGCAGCATCGAGAATCAGGTTGTACTGGCGGCCATTTTGCGTAAAATCTTGCTTGGTGTAATCAATCACATGATCGGTGCCAAGGCCGCGCACCATCTCGACGTTACCTGTACTGCACACGCCGGTCACATCGGCGCCAAGCACCTTGGCAATCTGCACGGCAAAGCTTCCCACACCTCCGGACGCGCCATTGACTAGCACCTGCTGGCCTGGTTGGATCTGGCCTTCATCGCGCAGCCCTTGCAGGGCGGTGACTGCCGCCGAAAGCACCGCCGCGGCTTGCTCAAAGGTTATGTTTGCTGGTTTCGGCACGAAAGCGCTTTCGTCAGCAGAGACATACTCGGCGAAGGCGCCATAGCCGGCGGCGGATAAATCGCCAAAGAGCCCATCCCCCGGTTGGAAACGGGTGACGTCGCGGCCAACCGCCACGACCTTCCCAGCCACGTCAGCGCCGAGGATCGGATGTTTGGGTTTGCGCAGCCCCGTACCAAGGCGCATCAGGAACGGTTTCCCACGCAGGAGATGCCAGTCACCGGCATTGACAGCAGCCGCATGGACTTTGATCAATACCTCTTTGTCTTTGGGGGTAGGTTGGGCGACCTCCTTGAACTGAAGTTCATCGGGTGATCCATAATGGGTGTATACAATCGCTTTCATAGGTCTCCTTTCCAAGTGCTTTCACTTGGTGTGAACAAAATCATAATCAGTGGATCATCGGTTGCTGTTGATTTGTGGGCACCCTCTGGGTGCCACCACGGACAATCTGTGATCTACGGGTATAATTTGCAAAACAGCGCGTCTACTTCTCAGATCAGGGGTCGGTCAATGGACTCGTCGATGGGTGATTACCGTCACGGGTTGAGTCGCAGCCTGACGGTGGATCGAGCCCGTTGCAGGTACGTTGCGTAAGCTCTTCAACCGCGACCAGGGTCAACGCCAGGTCAGATGCTTTGTCGATCAAGCCGTAGAGTGCGGTCTGATCACGAACCGCTCCCACCAGCCTGGTATTGCCATCGGCGTCGTGCGTGATCGTCAAGCCATCGAACCAAGCCGACCAACTGGCATCGAGATAACCCTTAACTGTAATTTGATAGTGCCGTGCCATGCTGCCCTCTGTCGTTGTCCGCCGGCGAATAACCTACATCTGAATTCAACGATGGGCACAGCATACTGGAGTCAGGGTTGGAGCCGCATCCAACCAAAGGTGGGATAGAGGGTGGATTTTTCTGTTCAGGCCAAGTAGCTGCGGGTGATATTTGTTATAGCGGAAATGCTGTCCTGGTTGCTCAATAATCTGCGTATTCACTAGCGCGATTTTGCGTTGATCCGGGTAATAGGATGTCAGGTTATCATCACTATTGAAGAGGAGCGGGCGAAACTCCTGATACGCCAACCCAGATGACATTAATAGCAAATCACGGATGGTTATTTCCTTGAAGCGTGGATCACGTTTGGCAAGTTCAGGTAGGTAAGTTGTGATTGAGTCATCAACACTTTTGAGATAGCCTTCTTGAATAGCGATCCCGATCAAAGCAGAGGTAAAGGATTTAGCGGCTGAGAAGGAGGTGACGATTGAATCACGCTGCGTATGGTTGAAGTAATTTTCATAGACGACAGTCCCATCTTTGATCACAATCAATGCTTGTGTGTGATTTGCTTCGAGAAAGCGATTCCAATCCTTGGTGCCCGATAGTTGTCGGAATAGCGCTTCGACATAGCGGACGCGAGGGTAGAGCTGCATCCAACCAAAGGTTGTATGGTGGTGGATTTTTCTGTTGGAGAAGTGTTGGGGCTAAATCAATTGCAGGGAGCGTGCAAGGGCGAGGGCTTGGGTGCGGCTGGTGACTTGTAATTTGCCGAAAATAGTGTTGGTGTGGCTCTTAACCGTGCTGAGGGCGATCACCAGAGTCTGCGCGATCTCGGCGTTGGATTTGCCGTCGGCGATCAGGCGTAGCACCTCCAGCTCGCGCGGGCTGAGTGGCTCCACCAACGGCGGAACATCGCCCGCAGAAGGAAGATTGACCGATACAACGTGTCGCGTTCCACGTTCTGCCACCAGCGTTGTCGGGAAGGCAGCCAAGAGTTGGGAGAGGTACTGCGGTGCGATCCCGCCTGCGGCAACAGCGTGTAGCATCGCCAACATCTGCGTTCCCTCGTCCACAAAACGGCGAATATAGCCCTCGGGCGCAGCGAGCACCAGCGCATGGGTGAGTGTTGCCAGCGCGTCACGATGGCTCTCGTGCGCCCACTGTCCCAAGGAGCGCACCAGCAAAATGTCCAGCACGCTCCCCATGCGCCCCTTCGCCGTGGCGGCCGCCAGCAGCCGCGCCAGCAGATTGAGTGCTTGCTGGTACAAGGCGTGATTAGACTCGTTGCTCGCCTGGGTAATCCAGACCCGTGCCAGGATCAGATACTCCGTCTCGTGCGCGAAGTGCAGATCAGCGGCAACGTTCAAATCGCTTGCTTCCGCCCAGGCTATAACGGTAGCAAGGTCGCCCAGCGCCAGCGCGTACTGCGCCTGCACAGCGGTCCCACGCGCCACCAAGTGCGCGACAAAGCCGCGCCGCCGCGCTAGATCGATATAGGTTTGCAGCGTCAAATCGGCGGTGGTGTGCTCCCCGCGCGCGCGCTGGAGACGCGCCAGGGTTAGATAGAAGAGCGTCACATCCTCGGCGTCCACCACTAGCCGGCCATCCAATTGTTCCATGGCTTGGGCCGAGTGCCGTTCGGCTGCATCTAGATCATTCCACTCGTACAGCAGTTCAGCCAGGCCCACGTAATAGGCTGGGCCTTCGAGCAGCAGGGGCTGGTCGGGACTGGCGGCAATCTGGGTCATCTCGCCATAGGTAGCCGCTGCAGCGTGGAGCCGGCCTTGCAGCACCTGCAAGCGGGCCAGGTTGGTGATCGCCGCCAACGTCCCCAACAAATTATCCGCGGCCCGAAACGGTGCGAGCAACGCGCGGGCGTGCTGTTCCACCTCTTCCGTGACATCGCCGCTCACGCGGAAGGCGCGCACCTCATGCAATTGAGCAATCGTCCGGGCGATTGCCTCCGTCTCTGGCAGGAGGCGCAGCACTTGCTGTCCATAGGCGACACAGCCCGCAAGGTCGCCGGTGTAACGGGCAATATTGGCCCGGATCGCAGCAGCACGACCCTGGATGAGGTGAACTTGATCGGTCGGCGTGTCGTTCCGGATACAGTGTTCGGCATCCTGGACGCGGGCTTCGGCAGCCGCCATCTGATTCGTGAAGAGCAGCGCAAGAGCATGGATGATGCAGAGCATGGGATGGACGCGAATCAGCGGATCCGCGAGCGTGCTCAGCCAGCGCAACACGGTATATACCTGCCCGCCGACGATGATACGCAGACCGTGCTGCTCAACCAGGTGGGCCACTCGCTCGCCATCCGCCGCAGTCAACGCGTGCTGCACCGCTTCGGCCACTAGCCCCTGCCGCTCGTACCACAGGCTGGCACGGCTGTGCAAGCGAGCGACCGCAGCCGTAGCCATGCCATTCGTCAGCCGCTGCCGCAGCACCTCTACAAACAGATGATGGTAGCGATACCATTGGCGCTCATCGTCCAGCGGCACGACAAACAAATTTACGCGTTCTAACTCTTCTAGTAGAAGCTGGCTGGAGGTCGTGTGGCTTGCGCCCGAGTTGTCTGCGACTAGCCCCCACACTGCACCACATAACGAGCCGCACATACGGTCGAGGATAGCCGTATGGAGCAAGAAGGTCTGGATATGGGCCGGCTGCGCCATAAAGACCTCGGCCGCCAGATAATCTACAATATAGCGGTTGCTGCCACTAAAGGTGTGAATGAAGCTGCTGCGGTCGCGGTGGTCGCGCATCGCCAATGCCGCCAGTTGCAGCCCGGCGATCCAGCCTTCGGTGCGCGCCTCCAATGCCGCTACATCGGCGGCGGTGAGCGACAAGTTCATCACTTGATTGAGAAAGGTTGCGACTTCAGCGGCCGTGAAGCGCAGATCGGTCGCATGGATTTCGGTCATGGCCCTGCGGGCGCGCAGGCGTGCCAAGGGTAGTGGCGGATCGGCGCGCGTCAAAATGACCAGGTGCAAAGTGGGGGGTAGATAGTCAAGCAGCCACGCCAGCGTAGCATGAATCGTGGGTGTCGTGATCACGTGATAGTCATCCAGGGCGAGAACTACGTTGCGCTCCGGTGCGTTGGCAGCGGAAGCGCTGAAGGCATTCAGTACGCTAGTCAGGATGCGTTCAATCGGCGGCGGCTGTGGGGCTTGGAGCAGCGTCAGTGCCGGCGCACCAACCCCTGAGGCAAGGGTGTCGAGGGCGGCGATCATATAGCTCCAAAAACGGAATGGATCATTATCCGCACTATCGAGCGCCACCCAGGCCAACGGCCATGCGTCACCTGCAATTGTTGCGTGCCACGCGCTCAGCAACGTTGTCTTGCCGAAACCGGCCGGCGCAGCAATCAAGGTCAATTTGTCGAGCAGGCCAGCTTGGACGAGTGCAAATAGGCGCGGTCGGACTACTAGATTGGCGCGGGCAGGCGGGACAAACAATTTGGTGGCGAGCAGATTTGTGCGCGAAAAATCGGCTGGGTGGGCAGCGTCAGTCGGCCGGTCTGGTGGTAGCACAACCGCCGGAGCAGGCAGGGAGGTTACAGGTGTCGCAACCTTCGTTAGCGTCGCCGCCGCACGGGTGAGGTGGTCGAGCGTGAGATCCGGCGATTTGCCGAGATAGGCTCGGCGCAGGACGCCGTGATCGGTGCGATAGGCTTTCCAATACCAGGTGCCCCGGTCCCGCCGCTCCTTGCGCGCGGTGAAACTTCCAGCCGAGCTGGTAAACATGAAAGCCGTTGCGGTCTCCAGCCAGGCAAACCAGGCGTCGGTGCCCACCGTGATTGGGTTGGTGTCGTTTGCCGCGATCACCAACGTGCTACCATCCACTCGTGCCGTCGTGCGCGCCATGCTCGTAAGCCTCCATTTGTTGGTGATTGTTGGGGATCTGTTCCGGCTGCTATCGTGCGGGTTGGTGAAGTGTGCAAGATGTAGTCCAAAGAGTTACCCTTTAGCGAGCTAAATCAAATCCAGCTCGGCTGCCCGTTTGACGGCTGCGCGACGACTATTGACGTTGAGTTTACTGTAGATGCTCTTGGTGTGGGTGCGGACGGTGCTCAGCGCGATCACAAGTTCCTGGGCGATCTCTGGCCCAGACAGCTCAGTTTTGAACAAGCGCAGCACGGCAAGCTCGCGCTCGCTGAGCGGCTCGATCAGGGGGTGTGCAATGGGCGAGGGGGAAAGCAAAACTTGACCTGCGCTTGCTGGTTGTTCGGCGCCCAACGCGGTCAATAGGTTGCCTACATAGGCAGGCCTGGTCTCGCGCACAGCCGCATTGCGCAGCAGTTGCGCCATCGGTGGGCCTTCGTCGACAAAGAGGCGGACATACCCCTCGGGTTCCGCTAGCGTTAGCGCCCGTTGCAGCGGCATAAGTGCCGCGTGGATGTCGCCTTGTGCTTGATGAGCGAGCGCCTGCAACAGCAGGATTTCGATGACGCTTCCCATCCGTCCCCCTTCTTCTGCGGCTTGCAAAAGGCGCGCTAGGAGTTCGCTTGCCTCCAATCGGGCGCGGTCGGTATGCTCGCTCTTGTAGCGAGCCAGGAGCACTCTAGCCAGGGTGATATGCGCGCATTCGTGCAGGTAACTAAGGTCGTCCTGCGCGGACAGGCCTTGCTCGCGCACCCAGTTGAGCGCTTCGCCTAACCGTCCCTGGGCAAGCCACACTCGGGTCGTCAGCGCGGTGACCGGATGTACATTGGGGAAAAAGTCGCTCACATAGAGGCGCTCGGCCTCGTGGAGTAAATCGAGCGCACCCTCTAGATCACCTTGGGCCTGCCGGATGCGAGCCATCGCGACGCGCCAACGATACGGGTTTTGTGGGAATCCAGCGAACTGACCCAACTCCTGACTCTGTAGCAGATGGTGCGTGGCGGCAGGCAGATCGTCATGCTCACGGTGAAGTTCACTCATGCCCACGTACATGTCTGCCGTGCCCCGCAAAACAGGCCGGGTTCCCTCTCCGTGCTGCGCCGTTGCCAGTTGCAATCCCCGTTCATAGATGCGCATGGCCTCGTGGAGATGACCTTGTGCAATTCGGATATCAGCCAGGGCGATTACACCCCCAATGGCATCAGAAATATATCCGGCCCGCTGCACACTCGCCATGCCGTCGGCATAGATGCGATACGCGGCGTCGAGATTCCCGTTCGTCCAATAGGCCAGCCCCAAGAGTGCCGTTGCCGCGCCGCGCTGGATGGAGTTTTCTTCTGCGACGAGGTCAATCGCCCGTTGGGCATAGTGCAGGGTATCGTGTACATTGCCCCGCACCAGGGCATATCCAGCACGATAAATGGCGATCCAAGCGGGTAGCTGAGCAAATTCTGCTTGGTCCACGACGATCATTTTACCTTGATCGATCATTTCAGCCTGATCTATCATTGCTGGCTCACTAGCGGTGGGCGTTGACGAAGCATCCAGCCACCGTTCGGCATTCTGTAAGCGCGACTCAACGCCCTTGGTCTGGCCGTTTTGCAATAGCATCCCCGCATAGTAAGCGCTGAGCAGTGGCCTGGCGCGGACCATTTCATCGGGGATCGCCTGGAGCCAGCCCAGCAACGTGGCCTCCTGCCGACTCCGGCTCATGGCCGGCACGGCCAGCTCGACCAATTCAGCTGCACGCGCAAAATCCTTGGCGGCCAGGGTGTGGCGGAGCGCATCGACCGGCAAATTGTGCTGTGCGTACCACTGGCTTGCCCGTTGGTGTAAGTCACCTTCGGCTGCGGGTTGCTCCTGCCGTAAGCGCGCCTGCAGGACATCCGCAAAGAGATGGTGATAGCGATACCACTGGCGTTGGTCATCGAGCGGAATGAGGAAGAGGTTGCTGCGCTCCAGGGTCTCCAACATCCCTCGCCCATCGATCTGGCCGGTGACGGCGACGCAGAGTGGCCCCGATAAGCGGTCGAGAATCGAGCTTTGCAGCAAGAAGTTGCGGACCCGTTCGGGCTGGCGTTGCAGCACCTCCTCGACTAGATAGTCGATGATAAAGTGGTGGCTGCCGGTGAAGGCGCGAATAAAATCAGTGGTGTCTGTGCGTCCTTGCAGCGAGAGGGCCATCATTTGTAGACCAGCAATCCAGCCTTCCGTACGGGGTTCCAAGGCCGCCAGATCAACGGTTGAGAGCCCCAAGCGCATCACCTGGTTGAGGAAAATGGCCGCTTCGTCGGGGGTGAAGCGTAGATCGGCGGCGCGCAGTTCCGTCATTTGTCCACGGGCGCGCAAGCGCGCGAGGGGGAGCTGTGGATCTTCACGAGTCGTGATGACCAGATGCATTGGCGGCGGCAGATGATCGAGTAGAAAGGTGAGGGCGTCATGGATTGGCTGCGCTTCAATCAGGTGATAGTCGTCGAGAACGAGGATAAATCCTTGCGGCGTTTCCAAAACTTGATTGATGAGCGATGTCAGCAATAATTCGCGCCCGGCCGGCTCGCGCAACAGTTGGGGCGATTGTAGGAGGCTCAGCATGGCGGCCTCCCAATCGCGGTTGATGCGCTGCAAGGCGGCGACAAGATAGGTCAGAAATTGGGTGGGATCATTGTCACTTTCGTCGAGCGACAACCAGGCGGCCGGTCGCGCAATGCCCTCGAGCCATTCGCTGATCAACGTGGTTTTGCCAAAGCCCGCAGGCGCAGAGATGAGGGTCAATTTGCCATGTAGACCCGTGTTCAAGCGCTCGATCAGGCGGGCGCGGTGTACCAAGCTTGGGCGAGCGGGGGGGATATACAGTTTCGTGGCTAAGAGTGGTGTAGGCATAGATCAATTATAGCATATACACCACTATCCCTGGCTATAGATATGGGGTAACTACTCAGGCACCGCCCGCCTTGAACTAAAGTTCAGGCTAACAACCGAAGTCGGCTTAAGCCGACTTCGGTTGTTAGCCTCGAATTTATTCCGAGGCTGAGTAGTTACGATATGGGACATCTACCTTGGCCACTGATTTTCTCTGTGTCTTCGGTACTCCCCGTGGTCGGAACATTACGATCCCTCAGTCAATTATGTACCGCAATAGGTCGTATACGCGCCAAAGCTGGCGGGGGCCGGTTCGGCAAACTCACCAAACTCAGCCCGTTCGCTGTAGGGTGCTTCGAGCACAGCGAGCAAGCTCTCAAACTTCGTCATATCCCCGGCAACAGCCGCTTGCAACGCCGCTTCCACCTGGTGGTTGCGCGGAATGTAGACCGGATTGACCCGATCCATCACCGCTGCCTGCGCCGCCGGATCGGTTGCCTCGTCGCGCACGCGCTGTTGCCAGCGTTCCAGCCAAGCCTCGATCGGCGTCCCATCGCCAAAGAGCGCACGCACCGGTGCCCTATCTCCCACCATCGCCTTGGCGAGACGGCGGAACAGTTTTGTAAAATCGACCTGCTCCTCGGCCATTGTGGCTAGGAGGTCGTTGACCAACGCAAGATCGCCTGCGGCTTCGGTAGTCAGCCCTAACTTTTGACGCATTATCTCGAGCCAATCTGCTGTATACTGATTGGCAAAGTGGTGGAGCTCATCGGTGGCAATTTGTACAGCTGCCTCTGTGTCTGGATCGATCAAGGGCAGCAATGTCTCGGCCAGGCGCGCCAGGTTCCACTGGGCAATGGCCGGCTGATTACCATAGGCATAGCGCCCACCGCTATCGATCGAGCTAAAAACCGTCTTGGGATCATAGGCGTCCATAAAGGCACAGGGGCCGTAATCGATCGTCTCGCCGGAGATCGCCATGTTATCGGTGTTCATAACGCCGTGGATAAAGCCGATGCTCATCCATTGGGCGATCAGTTGCGCCTGTCGGTCACGTACGGCGCGCAGCAGTTCCAGATAAGGATTTGTCGCCGTCGCAAGCTCGGGGTAGTGACGGGCAATCGCGTAATCAGCCAGTTGTTGCACTTTCTCTGGACCCTCGTGGGCGGCAACATATTGGAAGGTGCCGACGCGTAGGTGGCTGGCCGCGACCCGCGCCAACACCGCGCCGGGTTTTGGCCCACCGTCTCGATATATCATTTCACCGGTGGTCGTGGCGGCCAGGGCACGGGTGGTGGGAATACCCAAGGCGTGCATCGCTTCACCCATCAAATATTCACGTAGCACCGGCCCCAAGACGGCCTTACCGTCACCACCGCGGGAGAAAGGGGTACGCCCGGAGCCTTTGAGGTGGATATCGCGCCGCTGGCCGTGGCGGTTGATGAGTTCGCCGAGTAGGAGCGCGCGGCCATCCCCCAATTTGGGGGAGAAGCCGCCAAATTGATGGCCGGCATAGGCTTGTGCCAATGGGGTGGCACCCGAAGGTGCCACGGCACCCGCCAGAATGGCCGCACCCTCACGACTGTTCAAGGCTGCGGCGTCGAGCTTTAGCTCAGCGGCCAGCGCATCGTTTATCTTGACGATGACTGGCGCGGGAACTTTCGCACCTTCCCAAGGAATGTAAAAGCCATCAAGTTCGCGCGCGTAGCTGTTGTCAAAATTGAACTGGATCATCAACGCTCTTCTCCGTTGTTCGTCTTGTTACGAATGGGTACCAACATCGCGCAAAGGCGCAAAGCTCGCAAAGAAGTCGATGCAAATTCTCTGCGGCTTTGCGCCTTTGCGCAAAAAAATTCACTCTCTGCTAAATCTAATCAGCTCCCGCCAATTCGCGCTTGGGCAAGACCCACCCCTTACGCGGGAAGTGACAGGTGTAGCCGTGGGGATAACGCTCCAGATAATCCTGGTGCTCTGGCTCGGCTTCCCAGAAATCGCCGACCGGCTTGACCTCGGTGACGACCTTGCCGGGCCACAAGCCAGAGGCGTTGACGTCCGCAATTGTGTTCAGTGCCTCTTGGTGCTGCGCCTCGTCGACATAGTAGATCCCCGAACGATAGGACATCCCACGGTCGTTGCCTTGCCGGTTGAGCGTGGTTGGGTCGTGGATCTGGAAGAAAAAGGCCAACAGATCGCGATAGCTGATCTCATCGTTGTTAAACCAGATCTCAATCCCTTCGGCGTGGGTGCCGTGGTTGCGATAGGTGGCATTTTTTACATCACCACCGGTGTAACCCACCCGTGTCTCCAGTACACCGGGCATCTTGCGGATCAGATCCTGCATGCCCCAAAAACAACCGCCGGCTAAGACTGCTCGTTCTCTTGCCATGAGTTAAATCTCCTCGATTTGATTAAGCTCCACTTGAAATGAGCTCTATTTGATTCACATAATCACCATAACCCGCTGCCTCCATCTCATCCCGATGGATAAAGCGCAACGACGCGGAATTGATGCAATAGCGCAACCCACCGCGGTCGCGCGGCCCATCAGTAAAGACATGACCCAAATGGCTATCACCGTGGGCCGAGCGCACCTCGACCCGCGTCATGCCATGTGATGTATCGCGCAATTCAGAAATATAGGCGGGCACAATCGGCTTGGTAAAGCTGGGCCAACCGCAGCCGCTCTCATATTTGTCCGAGGAAGCAAAGAGCGGCTCCCCCGACACAATATCGACATAGATGCCGGGCTCTTTGTTGTATAGATATTCACCGGTGCCTGGCCGTTCCGTCGCACTTTGCTGGGTAACCCGATATTGCTCAGGCGTTAGCTGCGCAACTGATTCCGCTGTTTTCTTGTATTCTGTCATGGGTTCTCCTGTTGTTGCCATTCACTCGCTTGCAAACAGTGTCAGTATACCACTTCCCTGTTTGATTTCCGTTTCACCCTTGTATGCAGTTTGTCTGCTTCTACTGCGCCACGCTCTAGCCGATAATACGCTCTAGCCGATAATATAGTTTACACCAGTCCTAACATCCATGCCTGTGGCACGGCTTACGTAAATGATTGAACATCCGTCCTTTTGACCTGATAAATGACGGTGCACGATTTTTAGGATTTAGTGGCGCGAGCTACCGTGGGAGCTACTGTGGGGAGCTACTGTGGGGAGCTACTGTGGGCAGCTACAGTGGGGAGCTACCGTCGAGGATCAATGGAACGAAGCGCTATACAACCAGGGGCGTGATGATCGTGTCAAGATCCGGCGCAGCTGGTAACAGACCTTTCTCCAGGTAAAAGCGGGTCAACAGCCGCCCGCTGGCATAGAGCGCCGGCGGTTGCGTAGCGTCGCGGGCAAACAACGGTCTGGCGGACTCGGTCGAATAGAGGGTGAAGCCGGTCATCATCGCCCGCACGGCGGCGACCGAGAGACCACAACGTTCGGCGACGATGGTGAAGCCCGCTTCTTGATCTGTCTCCCACCAGGCGAGCGCGCGCTCATGGGCATGAATAAATTCCACCCAACTAGCTGGTGCACGAGCCACGGTCTCGGGCCGAGCGACCAGGCTATCGACCAGCAGACCGGGAAACGCTGCGCTGGAAAAGAGCAGGCGCGCGCCTTGGGCGCAGGCCTCATTGATATGGGTGCCCCACGTATGCCCCGCATCGATCTTCCCGTGTTGGAGCGCCTCTGGCACACGCTCACCGCGCAGGTCAACCAGGGTAACGTCTGTTTCCGCCATCCCGTGGATGGCCAGAACCTGCTGAATCAACACATGGGGATAGGAGTGGAGCGAAAGGGCCAACCGCTTACCCGCCAGGTCCGATACATGCTCGATCTCGGGCCGGCAAACAACGCCATCGACCCCGACGCTGAGATCGCTCGCCATGAGCAGTCGCAGATCAACGCCGCGTCCAACCATCAGTAGGAGATCGGCTAGCGATTGAAAGTTGCCGTCAATCTCGCCCGCCGCCAGGAGTTCGAGCGTCTGGTCATATTCTTCCACATCGACGATTTCAAAATCAGCCGGTAAGAGTTGTAACGCCTCCATCCAATAGAGGGGAAAGAGCCCCGCCCAAAGGGTGCGTGCGATCCGAAATTTAGCCGTAGTCATCCTACTCCTTAATTTATACTCAACTCGCTCATAGATGAGGATGATGCACTCCTGTGACTAGTGCAGTACTATTCTCATCTATGGCAGTTGAGCGTATAGCCGTAGCCATCTACTCTTTACATGAATTCTAGCGTGGTGACCAATTTTTCTTCGTACCAGACGGTATGATGGTACATGGCCCGGTACGCAGCGTCTGGATCATGCTGCTGGAGCGCGGCCAGAATCGCGTGGTGCTGGCGCGCCGAATCGACAACCGGGGCCTTGTCAACGTTCCATAAGAGCGTCCGTATGCGGATCATCTGCTCTTCCAGCGTTTGGATTGTCTGCCGCAGGTAATCGTTGCCGACAATATCGTACAGCAGCGCATGAAACGCTTCGCCCAATTCACGACAGCGCACAAATTCGCCGGCAGCGAGCGCGTTGTCGGCCGCGGCCAAAAGTTGTGCAAGTGCATGAAGTTGTTCGTCTGTGACAATTGCCGCGGCCCGGCTGGCAATATGCGCTTCGAGCGCAGCTTCGGTTTCCACAATTTCAAGGAGCGTTTTGGATGATGGTAGGATCACCTGGGCACCGCGCCGGCCATCAATCCGCAGCCAGCCTTCTCGTTCCAATTGAATAAACGCCTCACGCACGGGGGTTGGGCTGATCCCATAGCGGGCGGCAATTTCCCGAATCACCAAGTATTCACGCGGCTTGATCGCAAGGGTCAGGATGCTCTGCTTCAGCTCTGCAAAGACCTTGTCCGCGAGGCTTGCCCCTTCTTCCTCCGGCAAGTCGGCGAGGTTGATCACAATGGCGTTCCCTTTCGCGCTTTTGTGCCGATTCGCCCCTTGACTTTGCCTCTACTGTGATGACGAAGATGCAACGTGGGCGTTGACATAGGTGGCGATATCGGCGTAGGTGGCCCACCAGACATCGTCGAATGAGCTCATATAGGTGAACAGGCGGTGCAACATCCGCATGCGTGATGGTCGGCCCAACAGATTCGGATGAAAGGTTGTGCTAAACAATCCGCCATAATGGCGGAGCCCATCAAATTCTTCACGCCAGATCTGATAGGCATCTTCAGCCGGGGCATTTACCCCACCGCCATTGGGGAAGAGCGAACCGCCAAAGATCTCCCAATCATCCAGGATGAGGCTAATCGGCAGTTCCACCAAAGAGCCGGTTGCAGTTTCGATCAGGTAGGGGCGGTCATACTCCATCAAGCTACAGTCGTAACGCATGCCCATTTCAACCATCAGCTGCAACGTGGAAGCACGCACCCCCCAACCCGGCGCGCTCCAGCCGACTGGACGCTGCCCAGTAATGCCTTCTAAAATTGCGATGCCGCGCAGAAAAACGCTGCGCTCCGCCTCTTCGTCCAGGGTAAAAACATTTTCATGCATATAGCCATGATGTGCAACTTCATGACCGGCCTCAACAATCGCTAGCACCATCTCGGGGTGAAGTTCGGCCACATAGCCAGGTACAAAGAACGAGGCGGGTATCGCTAATTCCTTGTGCAAGTCAAGAATGCGCGGCATGCCCGTGGATACGCCATAGGCTCCCTCGGCGAGGGCCGCCAGGTGATGAGCGTTGCGCGGGTCACCGGCAATCGGGCCGGACTCGCCATCGACATGCCACCCGATGGCAACGGCACATCGCTTCCCCTCCGGCCAGACAAAGTTGGGGAGCGGCCGCGTTTGAATGAATTCGCTGTTTGTAGCCATACTGATCCTAGGTTTTGCGTGAAATTAGGGAAAACTTAGCGGTTTTGGGTCGTGGAGATGGTCGACCCGAAGGCAAAGACCCTCTTTTCCAGATAGGTGGAGAGCCACGAAATCAGCCCGATCACGATCATGTACAGGAGGGCGACTTCGATGAGCACTTCCACAAAGTAGAAGGTTTTGTAGATCAGGGCGTTCCCCACCTTGGTCAATTCGTTGACGGCAATCACCGACAAAAGGGCAGAAGCTTTGATCACATTGATCAACTCATTGGTCAGCGCGGGTATCATACGCCGGGTAGCCTGCGGCAGCAAAATTACCCACAACGCCAGCGGTTCACTCATGCCGATTGCCAGCGCCGCCTCGCGTTGCCCTTTGTGAATAGACTCAATCGCCGCGCGCACAATCTCCACTTCATACCCCACGGCAATAAAGGTTAAGGCCACAACGCCAGTCCAAAATTCGTTGAGCACAATGCCAATCCGCGGCAGGGCAAAATAGATAACCAGAAAGTGAATGATCTGGGGTGTCCCACGGATGTAATTCACCAACCATTGGATCAGCAATTGGAGTGGGCGCGGCGCAATCACGCGCAGCAAGCCTAGGGGAATCCCGACCAAGATGGCCAAAACAAGGGCCAGCGCGCTAATTTGGATGGTGACCACGAGGGCCTGCACCATTTGGGGGAAAATCCTGATCATAAAGCTGATATTAAGGCCAGCAATGATCGTCGATTGGCCGTCCATCATGCGCCTCCACCTTGAAAGCCAGCTTGAAAACCACTTTCAAAGCAGGCCAGGAATGACTGCGTGCGCGAGTCGCGCGGATTGGTAAAGATCTGCGCTGGCGTGCCACGTTCGATCACCCTGCCTTCGTCCAGAAAGCCGACCGTGTCCGCCACTTCTCTGGCAAAGCCAAGCTCATGGGTGACGATCACCATCGTCATCTGCTCACGCGCTAGTTCGATCATTACCTCCAACACTTCGCGCGTCAGGCGCGGATCGAGCGCCGATGTCGGTTCATCAAAGAGCATGAGTTGCGGTTCCATGGCCAAAGCACGGGCAATGGCCACTCGCTGCTGTTGTCCGCCCGACAGCTGCCCCGGTAGCTTATAGCCATGGTCGGCCAGATGCACCTTTTGTAGCAACTGCTGGGCGCGTTCTCTGGCCTCTTGCTTGGATTGCTGTAAAAGCCAATGGGGACCAATGGCGATGTTATCGAGCGCGCTCAAATGGGCAAAGAGATTAAAGGATTGAAAGACCATACCAATCTTCCGCCGTTGGTAAGCGAGTTCACGATGGGTGGCCTTCACCCATTTGCCATCCGCGGCGTAGCGACCACCAATCAACGCACCATCTAGCCAGATGGTGCCCTTGTCTGGCACTTCCAAATAATTGATACAGCGCAGCAGGGTACTCTTGCCCGAGCCCGAGGCGCCGATCAGTACGACGCGCTCGCCACGGTTGATCTCGAAGGACGCGTCAATTAGCGCATCAGTTTTGCCAAAGCGTTTCGACAAATGCTCAATACGGAGGAGTGGCTGTGCTTTATTCTCTTCACCGTTCACCCTGTACCCCCTTTACCATACCAGCAAAATAGCCGAAAGGAGCAGGCACTCTGGCAGGCACTCTGGCAGGCACTCTGGCTGGCTACGTCGGCTATATCTTTACCGGCTGTATCTTTATGTTGGCTGGCCACCGCGGTAGGAAAAAATTTCACGTTCCAGATAAGTCGCCCCCCAACTGAGCAATTGAATGGTAAAAAAGTAGAGTGCCGCCACCAGAATCAGCACTTCGGCAAATTTATACGATGACGCAATGATCGCCTGCCCGGCCCTGGTTAGCTCATAGACGGCAATCAGGGAGAGGACGGATGATGCCTTGACGAGATTGGCCAATTCATTGGTTAAGGGCGGGATCATCCGCCGGGCCGCTTGAGGCAGGATGATGAGCCACATGGCCAGCCCGCGGGTCATGCCCAAGGCGTCGGCGGCCTCCCACTGTTCCCTGTCAACCGACTCAATGGCTGGTCGCACAATCTCAACCTGGTAGCCGGTAGAATTGAAGAGGAGCGCAATGACACCGACGGCAAAGAGCGGCAGATCCAGCCCCACGCGTGGCAGCAGAAAGAAGGCTGCATAGACTTGCAGGGCAAAGGGAGTGCTGCGTACCAGGAAGACATATGCGTCAATCAGTGGATGAAAAAAACGGGGACCAATGACGCGCAGTACGCCAAAGAGCAGGCCAAAAACTGTGCCCAGTAAGAGGGCAATGATACTGATCTCAATCGTGGTCAGTAAGACGCGCAGCAGTCTGGGCAATATTTCGATCATAAAACCAATATCCACAGCTATCTCCTCGATCGCGAACTGGGAAATTCAGAGGGGCTATCCCTAGGACAGTCTAACGGAAATAGTTAGACTGTAAATCAGTAGAACAGTTTTTACTGTTCTACTGGCCCACTGTTCTACTGACCCACTGTTCTACTGGCCCACTGTTCTACTAACCCACTGTTCTACTAACCCACTGTATAGTTCTTCCGCCTTGTTGCCCTACCGGGGGGCGGTGGCATCGCTTCTTGCTTAAGCTACTTGACTGATGCTATTCCCAGGTTGGCGGATTATTGGGCAGATCAAAGGATTGACCGAACCACTTCAGTTGGAGTTCCGCCAGGGTGCCATCCTCTTTCATGGCAATGAGTAAACCATTGAAGACGGCGCGGAAGGTCTGATCTTCCTTGCGAAAGGCGGCGGCTGTATATTCTGCGGTCCAATTTTCAGATTTAAAGGGAATGACCTCAAAGCCAGGGTTCTGACTTGCCCAGTCGAGCAGGCTCACAATGCTGCTGGCATAGGCGTCAACGCGGTTTGTCTTCAGCGCCTCATAGGCCGCGGCGTCGTCATCGAAGGTCTTGATCTCTTCACTGTAGCTGATCGCGAGTTCAGCCGCCGTATCTTCGAGCTGCTGAACGGAGGGGGTGCCCTCACCGGCAGCGACGATCTTTCCGGCCAGATCCTCACGCGCAAGAATTCCCTCGCCAGCGCGCACGAGCAGCCCAGAACTACCGTCCATATAAGGTACCGAGAAGTCCACCCGCTGATAGCGATCCGCGTTGGCCGTCATGCCACCCAGGATAAAGTCAAACTTGCCGTCGTACAGGCTCTGAATGACGGCCCCCCAACTTGTGTCGACCGCACGTGCCTCTACGCCCATCCGCTTGCCAACTTCGTTGGCAATATCAATATCATAGCCAATAATCTCATCGTTTTCGTCGCGGAACTCAAAGGGACGGTATTGCGCTTCGAGGCCATAGGTGAAGTAGCCTTGTGCATAGATCTTTGCCAAGGCTGCGTTGGTGGGGACTTGTGCGGCGGGTTCCGACGTCACAGGCGCGGGCATAACACAGGCGGCCAGTAAAGCGCCTGCGACAAACAATGCAAGCAGCGGGTATAGCTTTACTCGTATGGTGTGCATAAATTGTCTCCTGCTGGGTTGTAGGTTGAGAACTGTACTTTGTTGAATAGGATGATGGTTCGGCGTTGTTGCTGAAAAGATATAACTGCCCCTGCCAAGAGGAATAGCAGGGGGAAAAGAAAGGGGGAATCGGTTTTGGGTACGCTTTACGTGGCTTGCTCTTTCTCGGTGGTGTTGTATGCCCGAGCAATCAGATGGTTTGTCATGACCTCTTCGGGCAAGAGTGCCCGGTTAAGCAGATGAGCGTCGTGCAAATAGCCAATACTGCCGTGCCAGCGCTCCTTCTCCATCCAGCCAAGGCGCGACAGGCCAACCGTGCCCTCAAAGATTGGTTGCATTGCAAGCAACATTTGCGCTTGAAGCAGCGGGTTGCTATCCGGTAAATAGTCCGCGGCAATGATTTCGGCGCAACGTATGGGGTTTGCAAAGGCCGCGCGCCAACCATCAAAGGTGACCCGTAAGAAGCGGACAAGCTCATCCTCATGCTGCTGGATCAGCTGTTCGGTGGTGGCAAGCACTTGGGCATATACTTTGTAGCCCACATCCAAACCACGGATTGTGTTGACTTTGAGACCAAGCTCTTCGAGCTCTAAGGGTTCAACCATCAGCAGACATTGCATGGCATCAAGTTGACCGCTGCGCAGTAAGTCAGCATACTCATAGCCAACTTCTTGGATATCCACATCCGACCATGCCATGCCATAGTGACTAAGCGCCAATTGAATCGCGGCTTGACCATCGCCATGAATGCCCAGCCGTTTGCCGCGTAAGTCGGGGATCCCATGAATGCCGGATTCGGCCAGCGCCATCCAGCCAATCCCCGAAAATTGCATCATCACGCCGATGGCTTTCACCGGTGCGCCATCGCCCCGTGCCCGGATCAGCAAATTGTCCTCGGTGCTGACAACGATATGCCTGTCACCTGCCAGGGCATCGACCTGGTTGGTGTGTGGCTCCCAATTGAGAATCGTCAGTTCAATGCCAGCCTTGCGATACCAACCTTCATTTTGTGCGTACAGAATACCGGCAAACTGGGCATTCGGCTGCCAATCCAACTGTAGCTCAATTGGGAACATGTCCGTTACCTTCTTTACCAATTACCTAGCCACGAGTTGCTCACTCACCAACTGTGGCGAGCAACTCCCGTCGTTGATATATTCTATGATATATCAAAAATATTCAACAGGGGATAGGCAGATTGCACAAGAATCGACGAGAAGAGGTTGTTTGATTTATCTGATGGAGAACTTTTGGTCAGCAGTAGTTGGTCATTATGTACGAAAAGCGATCTGCCCAGCTCTAAGCATTGTTTTCCCGCGCTGGCGGGGTTGACTAGAGCATGTTGACATTTGCTAAAAACAGCCAATAGAATTGGCCGTCTAACAGCGAGAAGCCGCCTCAGCGGCTAAATTCCTAGCGGCCGAGGCGGCTTCTCGCTGTTAGCGCAGGGTTTTAACCCTGCAAAACCTTTTCAATCGCAAACCAGCGTTGCAACGCACCATCGTCGTCCCAGCTATCGACAAATGAGGTTACATCTAGATTCATGCGGCGTGGGAATGGCTCCCATACCGTTTGGTGAACCGCCGCCGGGGTGCCTGTTTTAGCAAAGTGGATCCACGCCCTTTGCATCTCATCGGCCAGCCCCGCGACTTGTGCGTTTTGGTAGTCGGGCAGAAACTTCACCTTGCCTTTGCAGAAGTATTCTTCGTAAGGCGCGCCAAAGTTCCAGAGCAGGTGCAAGTCGACCCCATGACAGGCACCAAATTTCTCTGAACCGTAGTGGAGCAGATAACTGTAGACTTGCCCGCCACTTCTCTGCTCGCCACTTCCCTGCGCATGTGCTTCTGCCAACTGATACGCAGGCAGGGTAAAGGTCAAAAAGGTGATACACGCTTCGAGCAGCGCACGCTTGTTGGGCGCTTTGCCGCTTTTCGTCGCTAACGCTTCGCTGAAGGCCGCCCACACGCTCTTGGCGGTGACTTCCACCGCGTGGGCCTCTTCCGTTGATTCCCCCTCTGCCAGCTGATCAAACAGTTGCCGGATCCCGTGGCTGACCATCTCTTGGTTGGTTGGAAATAAGGGGCCAAAAGCGGCAATAAATAGCTGCATCTCCTCGGCGTTCGACCCTACCAGCAGCGAAACTTGTGATCCAGTGCCCTTTTTCAGGGCGCTAAGTACTCCTTCTGCATCAACGTAGATCCCATCGCGCAAGGGCAGATAGCCGATCTTGGCTGTGCCGAATGCTTCTAATGCTTCGTCTACTTTCCCCGAGACCTTGACGAGATCGGTTGGTGATGTGACGGCGCGGATAAGGTCGGCCGTCAATGGTTCGCCCTTGGTGACCTTTTTTAGCTGTTCGGCGGCTGTGTTAAATACGCGTTGATACTCCTCCTGTGTTAAAGAGAGCCCACCGCCGCTCTGGCAAATTGCTTTGTGAAAGAGTCCCTTGGCCTTTGGGCTCGCCAGCAGATTGGCAACCGAAATACCGCCGGCACTTTCCCCAAAGATCGTGACATTGTTGGGGTCGCCGCCAAACTTCGCGATGTGCTGCTGGATCCATTGTAAGGCAAAGATCTGGTCTTGCAAGGCAATATTACTAATGCCCTCGTCCGGCAAGTGCAACGCAAATAGGCCAAAGCGATAATTGATGGAGACCACCACAATATCGCCTTTTTGGCTGAGATGGGTCCCGTTGTACAAGCCAAGTTCACTATTGCTACCGCTCTTAAACGCACCGCCGTGGATCCAGACCATCACCGCCCTTTGCTGGTCATCCAACGCCGGTGTCCATAGGTTCAGGTTGAGGCAATCTTCACCGCAGTGGCCATACGCCTTGGAAAAGCCCGCTTTTGTTGAAGGGAAAATCATCTCTCGGATCAGGGTCAGCAGCCCTTCAAAGATCATTCTCATGCCAACCGGATCTTGCCAGCAGGCGGGCCCAAACGCGGTACAATCGATTTCATCCTGCGCGGCAACAAACGGTGTCGGCGCGGTGAGCCGTTGGTTGCCCGCTGTGCTGTTGGCATAAGGGATGCCGCGAAAGTTAATTGGCGCGGACGCGCTGTCGGTTGGTTTAAAGCCGATATAGCGAATGTCATTGATGACAACGGGGTGCCGGCTGGCGATTTGGGGTTTTTCCACAAATAGGTCATACGGCTTCTTCATGACGGTCTCCTCACGCGGATAAACCGCCATGGTGAATGGTAAACGGTGAACGGTAATCGGCTTCGTCCCTGTTAGGATAAGCGTTCGGACCATATGGTGCAAGCACCCTATTGGTCAACAAAAAACAAAAAAAGATCTTCTTGACACAGAAACAGTTTAGTGCTAAACTATTATCATGTCTAAAGAAGAACTGGCAACCTTTGTACAAACACGACGACGCAATGCAACGCTACTAACGTGGTTTCGCTTTGTTCGTCTCTTGAAGAAAATATTGCCCCAAATGGAAGGGCATTTGCGCCAATGGCATCTTAGCCAGGGTCAATTTGATCTGCTTGCCGAAATCGCGGCGGATGAGGGCCTTAACCAACAGACGTGCGCCAACCGGTTGAATGTGACCAAAGGGAACATCACCCAACATTTGAGCAATCTCGAACAACGGGGCTACGTCGAACGGGAGAAGCTTGGGCGTGACAATGTTGTTTCGCTCACGGATGAAGGAATTGCGCTTTTTTCAACGCTCATGCCGGCGCACGATGCGCATGTAAAGGAAATCCTGGCCCCGCTTACGGAGGAAGAGCTGCGCCAATTTGCGGCAATTTTGCGCAAGTTAGACCGCAGTCTTGATTAAACTGTTTCGTAACGATTCAGTCATCTTCTTGTGGGCCGCCTGTCATTCCTTACGAGGACAAGTCTGTAAAAATCTTCAAGGGTGGGGCACGTGGAGACTCTTTCAGCGTGACAGGTTACCTAAACTTGGATGGCTGAATCGTTACACTGTTTCAAGAATGGTTTGGTGTTTAGTCACCAATCATATATTTTTTGCCAAACGGTTTAGTTCTAAACTATTGGCCGCTAGGTAGATGGACCAGTTAGTAACGGAAAATCTTTACAAACAGAGCCCGTTTTTCTTTGTGGACACGGATTGATAGAAACAGGGATGAATTGTTCTGAAAAATCTGTGTTGCCAACAATCCGTGTCCACAAAAGTTTTTGGGCTTAAGCATCGCTTCGCTGAGTATTTACGCCAGATTGTACTAGATTCACAGGAAGCGATTAACCTGTCATAGTTTATTCACAAATTAGTGGTTTTGATAAAGATCGAATATGAGGTAACTATCGTGGAAATTGGCATTGACAGTTTTGCCGCCAACGAATCGGGCAATGGCGCGGACGCGGCGCGCAACAGCGCGAACGCCCTGGCCGAGTTGCTCGAACGAATGGAAGCTGCAGACGCGGCTGGCCTCGATTCCTTTGGCATTGGCGAGCATCACCGCAAAGAGTTTCTGGATTCGGCACCGACGATGATCCTGGCGGCGGCAGCGGCGCGCACCAAGCGGATTCGTCTGAGCAGCGCCGTGACGGTGCTCAGCGCGGCCGATCCGGTGCGGGTCTTTCAGAACTTTGCCACGCTGGATCTACTCTCGCGCGGACGGGCCGAGATGGTGGTTGGGCGTGGTTCCTTTACCGAATCATTCCCGCTCTTTGGCTTGAACCTGCACGATTATGATGCGCTCTTTGCCGAGAAGCTCGATCTGCTGCTAGCTATTCGCGAGCATGAAACCGTCAATTGGTCGGGACAATTTCGTCCGGCGCTGCACAACCAGGCCATCTACCCCAGGCCGCTGCAAGATCGGCTGCCCATTTGGCTGGGCGTGGGCGGTACACCGGCTTCGTTTGTGCGGGCCGGTCTGCTGGGGCTGCCGTTGATGGTGGCGGTCATTGGCGGGGAAACCCATCGTTTTCGGCCATTGGTCGACCTCTATCGCCAAGCGGGTGAAGAAGCTGGGCATCCACCGGAACAGTTGAAAGTGGGCTTGCATTCGTTGGGCTATGTGGCCAACAGCACCGCGGAAGCCGTTGCTGCGTATTATCCCGGCTACGCCGAAACCTTTACGCGGATTGGCCAAGAGCGCGGTTGGCCGCCGGTGAGCCGCGCGCGTTTCGATGCGCAAAATGGACCAACCGGCGCGTTGCTGGTTGGCGGGCCGGAAGAGGTCGCACAGAAGATCCGGCGCCATAGCGAAGCGCTGGGGGGCATTTCACGGATCACGTTTCAGATGGATAATGCTGGATTGTCCCACGAACAACTGTTGCACGCGATTGAGCTCATTGGCAAACAAGTTGCGCCATTGGTCAATCGATAAGCAAATTCAAGGTAACTACTAAATCACCCCCTCCCAACCTCCCTGCGCGCAAGGGAGAAGCAGCTTTCTCCCTCCTGTAGCAAGGAGGGTTGGGGTCACTACCATTAAGGTAGGCACAAAAGAGGTGGAGTAGGCATTCTCTAATGCCGGTTCTAGTCGAGTAGAGCCGCATTAGAGAATGCTCCCTCCGCACTAACTTAATGGTAGTGAGGGTTGAGGTGAGATTAGTAGTACGACAACGGTAAATTACATTCCGTAGACAGGATTCACACGATTCACAAGATTTTTGTTCTGCTCTGTCAATCCTGTTAATTCTGCCAATCTTGTCTAATGTAACGTTGTCGAGGTAGTTACTTCAAAGAATCATTAGTCACGAAAACACACGAAGAAAAGGCAAAGAACCCAAAATGAAAGTATTAGCTTTTGCGGCCAGTAATAGCCGTAAATCGATCAACAAGGCATTGGTCGCTTACGCCGCCGATTTGTTGGCAGACGGTGTTGTTGACAATGCCAAAGTCGAAATCATCGATCTCAATGCCTACGAAATGCCGCTCTTTAGTATCGACCGCGAACAGGAAACGGGGATTCCCGACTCCGCTCAGCAATTTTACCAAAAGATTGGCGAGGCCGACGCGCTGTTGATTGCGTTCGCCGAGCACAACGGTTACTACACCGCAGCGTATAAAAATCTCTTTGATTGGACCTCGCGCATTGATCGGAAAATCTATCAAGGCAAGCCGACCGTCCTGTTGGCCACATCGCCTGGTCCTGGTGGTGGCAGCCGTGTCTTGGCCGTGGCCAAAACATCCGCCCCCACTTTTGCAATGGACGTGAAAGCAGACCTTTCGATTCCGCACTTTCATGACAAATTCGATATGGCGCAGGGTCGTGTCAGTAACGCCGAACTTCAGACGCAACTCGAATCGGCGCTTGCCACGTTGAACTAAAACCATTCCAAGAAAATAATTATCCACGAAGTCACACAAAGGCACACGAAGAAAAGCAAATACTTATAGAAAGTATTGTTTCAACAAGGGAAAGGGAAATAACATGAATATTGCACTTTGGGTTTTGCAGGGATTGCTGGCTGCCCTGTTTTTGATGGCCGGGTTTATGAAGGCAACGAAATCAAAAGCGGAGATCAAGGAGAGTGGCGGTGAGCGCATGGCCTGGGTCGATTCTGTGTCAGCGGGCAATTTGCGGTTGATTGGCATCCTGGAGGTGCTGATTGCCCTGGGATTGGTATTGCCCCAATTGACCGGCATTCTACCGTGGTTGACCCCGTTGGCCGCAGTTGGCTTTGTCTGCACCATGATCGGTGCCGCCATCTTGCATCTGCAGCGAAAAGATGGCGCACAGGCGCTGGTGACCAACATCGTCCTGCTGTTGCTAGCAGCTTTTGTGGTCTATGGTCGCTTTGTGCTCATCCCGGCGTAAAGTAGCGGTACACAGTTTCGTCGCGGAGGGACGGCTCAGTTTAGGACCAAGAAATTTATGAAATTCACTGCTAAACTCAAGCGTTCCTCTGCAACGAAAAGCTTTCCTAACGGGTGGGTTTACATGTATTGCGCCGTTGGGTGGAAGAGGGCATGAAGACTCCTGCCGAACAGCAGTTCACGAACACGCTATTTTAGCATAAGCAGCGCCATTGCCAACTTATATTGTGGGAATCGTACCGCCGTCGATCACAACGTCTGTGCCTGTGATTGTGGCAGCGTGCGGCGAAGCGAGGAAGGCAATGAGATTGGCCACTTCGCGCGGTTTAGTGAATACAGTGGCCCCAAGTTCACGGAATAGCTCGACCCCCGCCCCACCCCTTTGGTGCCGGCGGTAACGAGTATACGTAAGCCGCCTAATGCGAGATCCACACTCATTAGCGAATCTCCACTGTTTTGATCTTCTCACCCGCCAATTGAAAACGATAGTCAATCTGGGCTGGGCTACCGGGGAAGTTGCCGGTGACCGTGGCGCGCACATGAATGCCGTCCGCTTCCTCTGTCACTGCACTGGGTTCGGCGCGATAGGAATATTTGCGCCGCGCCTCAGCTCGCCATTCCTGAATCGCGGCGTGCCCTTGATAGTGGTGTTCCTCATCATAGACCTTGGCATTGTCGGTGAAATAGGTGTTTGGCGCGTCCGTTGTGCTGCCATTTCCCACGCTGAAAAAGGTCATGATGGCTGCGGGTAACTGCTGCTTCATCTTTTACTGCTCCTTGTGATAAGATTTGCTCTACTACATAAGAGTTTATTAGGTGCTTGTCATTCGTCAAGAACGCACGAAAAGTCGGGTAAGCACCAAAAAGTAAGTCAATCCACTGTAAAGTCGCCCGCAAGGTCTACCCACAGGTGTGGCCCAAAGTGGAATATCGGTTAACTGAGTGGAGGCAGGCTCTCTGCCCAGCATTGGATGCGCTGGTGCAATGGCAGAACAGCGTAAACCCTAAAGAAAAGCGCAAGAGGAAGAGCCCACCGAAGAGGTGGGCGAGCTGACCTATCCAAAGGGTGCAACTCAATTTGCAAAAGAACGCAGCCTGAAAGGGATCGCATCATGGTTCAACCCACACCGCTCATTCCTGATAATCGCCACATTGCCAACGGCTATGAAATCCCTTCTGAGAGTTATAGCGACCAACCCTACATTGTCAAGACAGATGACGGGGCCTGGCTCTGTGTCATGACCACGGCCCCAGGCCATGAAGGTGAAAATGGCCAACATATTGTGACGACCCGCAGCCACGATCAGGGCCGAAGTTGGACCACACCTGTCGACGTGGAACCGGCCAACGGGCCAGAATCTTCCTACGCAGTTCTGCTCAAAATACCAAGTGGCCGGATCTACTGTTTCTATAACCACAATAGTGACAATCTGCGCCGGGTAAAGGCCGCACCCGAAAGCGACTGGTCCACCGATGGCTGGTGTTACCGGGTCGACACGTTGGGCTACCACGTCTTCAAAAGCAGTGACGATCATGGCCAAAGCTGGTCGGCGGCGCGAACTGCCCTGCCCATCCGCACATTTGCCATCGATCGCGAGAATGTCTACGGCGGTACAATCCAGTTCTTCTGGAACGTGGGCAAGCCCTTTATCCACGCGGGCGCGGTTTATATATCCATCCACAAAGTGGGCAACTTTGGAGCTGGTTTTATGGCCTCTTCCCAGGGCGTATTGGTAAAAAGTGACAACCTGCTCACAGAGTCCGATCCTGTCAAGATCCGTTGGGAAACGCTGCCGGATGGCGACATCGGCCTGCGTACCCCACCCGGTGGCGGCCCCGTCTCCGATGAGCAGAGCTATTCGGTGTTAAGTGATGGCTCGTTTTACTGCGTCTATCGCACGATCGATGGGCACCCCGTCGATACCTACAGCCGCGATGGCGGCCACACATGGTCGACGCCCCAATACAAGCGTTATGCCAACGGGCAATTGATGAAGCATCCACGCGCCGCCAATTTTGCCTGGCGCTGCCAGAATGGCAACTATCTTTATTGGTTTCACAATCATGGCGGGCGTTTTATTGTCGAACATCCGGATCGCCCGACCAATGCCTATCAGGACCGTAACCCCGTCTGGATCAGCGGCGGTGTTGAGGTTGATTCACCGGAGGGCAAGGTGATTCAATGGTCGCAACCGGAAATACTGCTCTATGATGACGACCCGTGGATTCGCATGAGCTACCCGGATCTGATCGAAGAAGCGATGACCGGTGAGGGGAACGTAGATGCGGGCAATCCAGATGCGGGGTGGCGCTACTTTATCAGCGAAACGCAAAAGGATCGGGCGCGGGTTCATGAAATCGACTCAACGTTACTAGCCGGATTATGGGGGCAGTTTGCGCTCACCCAACAGGTAGCAACGGATGCGCTGCTCCTGGCCATGCCTAAGCCGGACAGCGCCATGCCACAGCAAGTCGAAATGCCCCCATTGCCCCACTTTACCAAACGCAGCCGCACCCGTGCCGATTATGGCACGGAAGATACGCGCGCCGGGGTGACGATTGACCTCTGGCTCCAGCTCGATACGCTGGACGCGGGACAACTTCTGCTGGATAACCGCACTGCGCAGGGGCAGGGCTTCTGCCTACAAACAACCGCGCGTGGCACGGTGGAGATTCTGCTCAACGATGGGCGCACAGAGAGCCGCTGGAATTCTGACCCAGGCGCGCTCCAGACCGGCAGGCGTCAGCACCTGGTGGTCGTGCTCGATGGCGGCCCCAAGCTTGTTGCCTTCATCATCGACGGCGTGCTCTGTGACGGCGGCAACGATCGTCAATTTGGTTGGGGGCGCTTCAATCCCCATCTCCGCCATCTCAACGGCGACAAGCTACTCCACGTGGGTGAAAGTGTGGTCGGCCTGCGCATCTATGACCGTGCCCTACGGGTCTCAGAGGCCATCGGCAACTACAGGAAGGATTCTCATGCTTGAAACTATTTTGGATTCTTCAAATTACTTTTCATTCTAAAATACGGCTTCCTAGAAAGGCGCTTTCACAAGGGTTATGGGCGCGCATGGGTGAGAAGCACAGCGAGGAGTGTGGGTGTGGAGAGGGGACCAGTCGTACGTTTTGGAGTGCCATTATCTTGAACACGGCAGCTAGTCGTTAACCGAGTAGCAGTTGCAAACCATCGGCGCGATATTGCTCAATTTTCTTATCCTGCGTGATCAGCGTATAGCCGTTTGAAATCGCTTGCCAAATTAGCAAACGGTCAAACGGATCTTTGTGATCATCTTTCTTGGGCAGTTGATAATAGGTAGCAAACAGCCGCTTTTCCATCTCGGCAACTTCAAACCCAGCGTTGAGCAATGTATCAAAGAGTTCGCTCGGATTTGAGCCACCAAGATCCAATTTACCAAGTGAATATTTTAGCGAAATTTCCCATAAATTGACACCAGAGATATATTTTGAATCACGCTCATTTACCAAAATGGGGTACACAGACTCGCCAATTCGCTTTGGATCGAACATCGACCACAATACGTAATGGGTGTCGAGCAAATAGATCATAAGCCCAACAGCTCTTCTTCACTCATGTTGAAGTCATCATGAATTTTAAGTGTTTTGTCCTGGAACAGCCCGAGTCGAATCTTTTTGCTCTTGTAAGCCGCATAGGGAATCAGGGCAGCAACATTCTCTTTTTTCTTGCCATAGCTAATGATGATCTCTTCACCAGCGCGTACCTGCTCGATGATTTCTGAAAAATGAGCTTTGAATTCTCCAACCGCATATGTTTTCATACAAGCAATATAGCATGGTTCTTGACAACTTGTCAAGAACCATGTGCCCTGCCCCATATCTTTGACCACTTCTGCTCTAATGACTGTCATCTATGTGTCTATAGCGACTGCCAACAGGCCTGCCTATTTGTCGTTAAGCACCGCATCAATATGCGCGGCTAGCTTATCAAAGGCCATGTTCCAGCCCCCAGCACCACCCGAATCGGCCGGCACACCGACATGCGTCATCACCATTTTGGTGCGGCCACCGAGATCGGCCAACTCTACGATTACCTCAGTGGTCTCGGGATGGCCTGCCGGCATACCCATTGCTTGGGGCGATAGCACATTGCCATGTTCGTCGGCCATGCTATCCGTATAGACGAGGCGCGTGGTCGGGACAACTTCTTTGTATTCACCAGCAAACCACATCTGCATCGTGCGGTCGGGCCAGCGCATCTCCATGCAGATCAGCCGTTTGCCACCGACGCGCACATCCATCTGGGCCACGGGGATGGTCGCGCCTTGGGGGCCATACCACTGTTGAAATTGCTCCGCCTCTGTCCACAGTTGCCAGACAAACTCAATGGGGGCATTGAAAGTCCGCTCAATCACCACCGCGTCCTTCGTCATCGTATCATTACTCATCGTATCATTACTCATCATATCATTACTCATGCGCTTGCTCCTTGTTTTGTGTTTTTTCTTGGTTGTTTACCTGATTGATGTACGCATCCATACGGTCAAAGCTAGTCTCCCAGATGTGGTGATATTGCTCTGTCCACGCGGCAATCTCTTGCAGGGGCTTTGTGTCGAGGGTGCAGGGACGATATTGTGCTTTCTGCCCCTGCGTAATCAGCCCCGCCCGCTCCAACACTTTGATATGTTTCGAGATCGCCGGCAACGTCATCTGAAAGGGTTCGGCCAATTCGTTGACGGTTGCTTCGCCCTCGGCCAACCGCGCTAAAATTGCCCGCCGCGTCGAGTTGGCCAGGGCGGCAAAGGTCTGGCTCAGTCGGTCATTGTCACCTCGCATGGTGCTGAATTCCTTTATTATACCATTTAGTTAATTAACCTAATGGTATAATATAATGGCTTGTTCGATTTGTCAAGCGATTTACCCAGATTTGTTATCATTCTGTTTGGGAACTCGGCACCGTCCAACGCTGGCTTTGAAATCCTCTACCTGAGCGATCTGATTTTGCCAATGGTGATTTTGGAGATCTGGATTGCATACCGTCGCGCGGGTGGCTTTCCTATGTAAATGAAGGCTGTCTCAATCACGCGCTGAGCCATAGGGGAACTTTCGGGAACTTTGGGTCAATAGCAGGCCATTGGGATCTGTGCTACAATTGATGCAGAATCGGGTAGACGTGGTTGCGCGCGTCGGGGTGCTATAACGCTTATCGTAACAATCCTTGTGGAGATGCCCTGTGATCACCTTTAGAGCAATGAAACCAGCAGAATTCCCCAATTACCGCACCTATTTTGTCGCTGATTATGCCGCTGAACTTGCGACCAATTATGGCTATTCGCCAGACAAAAGTCGCGCCATTGCATTGCAAGAGTTAGCGGAGGATCTACCGCAAACGGTAGCAACCCCTGATCATACGCTTTTGTGTATTGAAGAGAACGAAGACACTATTGGCTATCTCTGGTATAAACGCGTTGCGCATAGCGAGTCGGTCTTTATCTTGGATTTTGTGATATTCGATGCGTTTCGCGGGATTGGCCAAGGCAAGGCCGCCTTGGCCGCTTTGGAGGAGCAACTCGCACAATCTGGTGTGGCCGAGATCAAGTTACGCGTCGCTTTTGATAATGAGCGGGCCTTCAATCTCTATAAAAAACTGGGGTTTGTGGTCACGGGGTACAATATGATCAAATTGCTTGGGCAATGACATGGGTGTGGGTTACATCACCCCTTCGTCAAATAGGCCAAAATATCCCCAATATGATTATTGATCGTTGAGAAGTGACCCCCATCCTCGACCATATGGAGCTTGCTGTTAGGTAGTTGTTGCGCCCAATAGCGGCCCATCCCCAACGGAACATTGCGATCAACCTCGCCATACCACAGCCCAGTCTCAGTATGAATTTCGTTGAGATCGAAGCCCCATGGCTGGTTATAGAGCCGCCACTCCCACGTATCACCATCCAGGCCAACACGGTGTGCTTCTTGTGCCGCGGCCGAGAAGATCTCGATAATCTCCGGCCGCGTATCCAACAGGTGCACATCCGGCGTTGGCAATGCTTGCTTCATGCGCTGCATCATCTGTTCTGAGTCGGCATAGAAGGCGCTCATCTGCTTGAGCAAAAAGCGGTTCAGCCAGGGCATATGGCGCGCCGTGAAAAAGATCAGCCGGATCGGCGGCCAGATCCCCGCAAAGCGCCTCGGCATCTC
Source organism: Caldilineaceae bacterium (assembly GCA_034432375.1). GTDB lineage: Bacteria > Chloroflexota > Anaerolineae > Caldilineales > Caldilineaceae > JAHBVH01. The sequence goes on along the minus strand of DAOUCA010000164.1, from coordinate 154,674 downwards.
TGGCGGCGCCACGCCGCTGACAAGCGCGGCGCGGGTGATACGCTCAGGCATCTGATAGGCCACTGCGGCCACATGGGGTGCGCCGCCGGAAAGCCCAAAGATCCCAAAACGCTCGATCTGCAACGTGTCTGCCAACTGGGCGACATCCGCTGGCCAGTCAAGAAATTTCCGGTTTGGCTGGAAATCCGAAAGGCCAAAGCCAGGGCGGTCGGGGACGATCAGATTGACGTTGGCTTCTGTAACCGCTTGGGCAAACCAACGCCCTTCCAATCGCGAACTATTGCCACCGGTGAAGTAGAAGATTGGTCGCCCATCCGCTGGGCCATATTGTGCAAAGCCGAGGGCGCGTCCATCGTTTAATTTCAGTATCTGATTTTCGCTATCAAGCATTTTTAAGTTCCTTCTGCTTTACACGCCCAACAAGTCTGCATAGCTTTTCTGAAAAAGCTGTTGTACTGCTGGCGGTAATGTCGTGATCAGCAGGGTGAGCACATCGCCGCCTTCTTGAATCTCGAACTTGGCGGCTGGCATGATGCGCTCTTGCAATGCCACATACTCGCGCAGTTGATCCAGCATGGCAACTGTAGCGGGCAATCTGATTTCCACGCGGTCGCCCTGCATGGTTGCCGCGGTTGCCGCTGCCTGAATTGCCTCTGAAAGGTGCTGCAACCGCAGCAGCTCGCCATCATCGTGACCGCCAATCTGCTCCAGGAAGGGGAAATCCTCCGGTTCAATCAGCAATTTGGCATAGGGCTGGACGGGCTTTTCGCTGGCCCACTCATTGGCATAGGACTCTTCTGTTAGCTTTAAGCGGACAAAAGTTTCCCGTGGCAAGAAGTAAAGCGCTCCTGTTGTAAAGGGCCGCTCCGCCAGTTGTTCCTGGTTGATCGAAAAGGTATAGACATTAAGCTTTTGGCCTTGGCGATTTTGGAAATACTGGACACCATTGCGAATGCTGCCCCGTAGCCGGGGGCGATCGACGACGCCAAAGAACATGGACCAGAGCCCTTCGTGTGTGCCATAGATCGCTTGCAGATTGCCGCGCCCGCTCTCATCATGGAGTTCCATCGACGTGCGCACTGGCTTAAATGTGGTTATCTCGTGATTGTTGGAGCCATGAAAGATGACAATATTTTGTTGGCTAACATATTGGACAAACTCGTGTTTGGGATAGGGCAAATCGTACGCGATCCAATCGCCATCGGCCCGTGCCAAGCAGGATTGCAAAAGTGCATCGAAGCTTGCGCGTTTGGCAGGGGTAAGTTCCAGGTCGGGGGCAGGCCAATAAGGCGTAATGGGCAAAGCGTCCAACGTGGCCTGCTCTATTTTTGCCAATTGAAAGGGTCCTGCGTTCAGCCCGACCACCGCGCCATCGGCGTTGCGCGTGAAGGTTACGGTTGAGCCATCGAGAGGGCCACCCTGCATCCTGAAGCTATCCCCCTCGATATTGTCCTCAATATTCTCCCCGATATTGGTGAGAACAACCTCGAAGCCCTCTGGTATGCCCGGCATGGTAGCCACGAGTTGATCCTGCGCTTCTTTTATATCGAGCAGGATGCCCATAAAGTAGTAGTAACCGCAATATTGTTGCCGTTCGTGCATGGTATCAGCTTTCATTGGTTCAGACGCTCATGGATTGTGGCAATCACAATGTATACGCAACGTGCTCATTGACGAGAATAATGTACCAACTACAGGGATGCATTTTTATTCCCATCTATAGCAGTTGAGAGTATACGCAGCGCTGGTAAATCGCCAGGGGAGTAAAGCATTGTCATCATAATATCGCGGTGGGGTGGGATTGCATAAATTGCGCGTATAGCGCTTCAAACGAATCATATCGATTCACTGTGCGTCCAACCTGGGTATATTCTTCCAAGTACTCGTCCATCAGACAGAGAAAAGCATCCTTGAATAAGGGGAGATGAGTGGCGTCGTAATGTTTCATCAACTCCAATTTTTTCGTTCCCTTGGTTTCTGCCATTTCATCCAGAAATTCCTGCGCACCCATCGCGACGTGGAAGGCATAGGAGTGATCATTTTGCTCAATGCTGACGCTGACTTTGTTGCGATAGTTACACCATAATTCCTCATACGTACCGGCCAGGTTATCGTAGGTCGGTGTGGGCTTTTCAGTGAATTTTTCACGCATTTCGTCATAGAACTCGACGATGCTTTCCAGCATTGCGAATGCTGCCTGACGCGTATTGTGGATCGTTTCCGATTCTATGACAGCCATGTATTTCTGCTCAAAATCTACCGGTTTGTATGTGTAATTGCTTATTTCCTCCAGATAGCGTTTGATACCGCGCTTGAAAATCGTCCGCGAAATCCCGCACAGCTCTTGCTATGACCATATCGATAATTTTTTGATTCTTTTCAAATAGGCGCTGTCTTTTTGTCGGGTCCATGGTTTAGGATTTCTGTTTGTTTAGGCAAAATAACGAGCACTCTGCGTGAAGCGAACGCACGCACTTGCGGCTGGTTTAGAACGCAGCAGAAAACCAGTCCGACAACACTCTGTGTTTTCAATAGACCTCATTAGTGCCGATAGTCCGGATTTTACCCCGTGCTTACATTGAACAATAACCTCATCCCCGACAGCAGCTGCAACAACTTGTTAGCCGCACTTCCCAGTTTTGGCCAACCAAATCAACCAGTAGGTGCCTCTCTGAGTTGAGTGAGCACTTCTTCCTGTAAAGCCTGTGATAGCCTGCGGGCCGCCATTCCCCGACGCACAAGTTCAGTATCACAGCCATTTATCTGCAAATGTTGTATCAAAGGCGTATATCGATCAGGGCGGTTACGCGTTAACTCAGAAACCAAGCGAAGTTCAAGTGCTACTGCTGGTATGGTATATGGCCCACACAAAACGAGGCGGTAATGTTCCCAGGGGCCGCGCCCCACGCATTCAAGGCCATCTGATTCTGTCTCTGCCTCTACTGTGCTGATGCCTACTCCAACTCCGTTGACCTCGTACTGTGCATAGTATTGTCTGGTTTCTGGCATCCAAGCGGGCGAAAAAAGAGACTTGAAAGACGCCAAAGCTGAGCCAAAGGCATCGACGCTATGCCGCTCTTTCACCAGGATATCGATATCACCTGTTGGTAGTAGTACATCTTGTAGCAATGCAGCTCCAGTGCCTACCAAACGGTATTCTATCTGCGCGTAAGCAGGTGTGCTATGATCAAATACGATCACGAGTGTCTCGCGAAGCTGCCGTTGACTAAGCATGTGCTCTCTTCCTTAAAAAACGATTGTCCTGACTACAATAGCACGCCCAATGATGATTCTTCGGTTACAAGCGCGACACTCGGTCTCTCACTGTAATCAAGCTGATTACCCCATCGCCATGGATCACAAGTAGCCGGGACACTTTACGGTTGGGCATGCTCGTTGAGGTAGTGCCAGTATACCCAGCGCCGCGGGCGTTGTCAATCATGCCCACAAAAAGGGGAGTATCTCAGGAAAGGGGTAAGTCGTCCTACGTCCCCGGACTTGCTTAGAAAGTAAGCAAGTCCGGGGATGTTTACCCCAAATTGGGGACGCACCCCACAAAGGCCAACAGAAATCGCACGATTGGCAGAACGGTTACTCTCTTTTATACTCAGCGCTATTGGCAATGTGCATTTTGCAACTTGGGAAAATGCACCCAAAGTACAGGAAAGGAACCCACAATGAAAGTTTTTGCCGGCGGCATATCCACCGAAACCAACACCTTCTCGCCCATGCCCACCGGTATGGCCGATTTCACGATTGTCCGCCCCGAGAGTATTCCTGACGAGACAATCTCCAAAGGGGGCATCTCCCCAGTAATGGACCATTTCCAAAAGCGCACGCTGGCGCGCGGCTGGGAGTTCGTCTTCGGCCTTGATGCCGGGGCACAGCCCGCGGGGAATACGACGCGTGCGACCTATGAGAGCCTGCGCGACGAACTGCTTGGTCGCCTGCAAGCGGCACTGCCCGTCGATATTGTGCTGCTGGACCTTCACGGCGCGATGGTTGCCGATGGCTATGATGACTGTGAAACCGACATCATCAGTCGGGTACGGGCGCTGGTGGGGCCGGCGACGAAGATTGGCGTGGAGTTGGATCTACATTGCGATGTGACGGAGGCGATGATTACCGACGCCGACGCCATTGTCATCTACAAGGAGTATCCGCACATCGATGTGGTCAATCGGGCCGACGACCTTTTTACGCTGATCGCCGATGCCGCCGAGGGCAAGACGCAGCCAACGATGGCGCTCTATGATTGCAAGATGATCGGGCTCTTTGCCACCCCCTTTCAACCAATGCGCGGTCTGGTCGATGAGATGCTGGCGATGGAGGGGCACGATGGCATCCTCTCGGTCTCGCTGGCCCACTGCTTCCCCTGGTCTAACGTGCCCACCTGTGGTGCGGTGGCGCTGGCGATTACCGATGGCGACAAAGCCAAGGCCGAAGCCGTTGCCGCTGACCTGGGGCAGAAGTTCTTCAGCCTGCGCCACGAGCTCGCACCCAACAACCTCACCATCGACGAGGTGCTCGATCAGGCGCTGGCGATCAAGGCGTGGCCGGTTGTCGCCGCGGACCGAGCGGATAACCCCGGTGGCGGTGCACCCAGCGACTCGACCTTTGTGCTGCGGCGGCTGTTGGAGAGGGGCATTGACAACGCAGCTTTGGCGCTGATGTGGGATCCGATTGCGGTCAATGTCGCCATCGCCGGTGGCGTGGGCGCGACGCTCGACCTGCGGCTGGGGGGCAAGATGGGGCCGGTCTCCGGCGATCCGCTCGACCTACGCGTCACCGTGACCGGCATTATCGAAAATATGATTCAGGAGTGGCCGCAGCAGGGCGAACCGCTGCGCATCCCCTGCGGCACCGCGGTCTGTCTGCACTGCAACGGCATTGATATCATCGTCAACACCAAGCGCGTCCAGGTCTTTGGGCCGATGGTCTTTACCAATTTTGGCATCGACATCAGCAAAAAGCAGCTGCTCGTCGTCAAATCGAATCAGCACTTTTACGCCGGCTTTGAACCGGTGGCGTCGGAGATCCTCTACATGGCCTCCCCCGGTTCAGTCGCGCCGCGCTTCACCGAGATCCCCTACACACGGGTGGACTTGCATAAGTTCCCGTGGGTGGAGAATCCCTTCGCGGCGTAGTGGGGAAGCAGGGGCAAATGGCCAAGTTATGGCTTAAGATCAGAATTTCCCATAACGCCAGAATCCCGCGCCAGAGCCAAGTCCACAGCCGCTCATTGAGATCCCCACGCGCCAGCGGACCACGCCGACCAGCAACGCAATCACAGCAAAGAGCAGGGCATTGAAGGCAATCAACACGTCACGATTTTCAAACAGTTCCCAAAAGTTGGCGGGGATGAAGAAGACAAAGATGGTCAACACAAAAACGGCCAACGGTAGCAGCAAGCGCAGCAACAGTGTGATCAGGCGACTCAGTCCCTCGTCGAACGAGTGTTGGCGAGGGGCCACTATAGACAACCCATTTAAAAGTGGCACTCAGGCGACTGGTTTTACACGAGAGTAATTGTGCCACTTTTAAGGGGTTTATCGATAGTTTGCCGTATCGCAACCAAGTCTGCGGGTTGGAGCCGTTTGGTTGCGCCCAGAGGGCTCCCGCCCACAAACAACCGTGGGCTACTCAACCGGCACTGCTCCACACTAACGCGCGAAAAACCAAAAATTTACTGATGCTATCTGATGTTGACAGGGAAACCTTTGTTCGCCAGCTTAATGGTGACTCAGCACAGCCGACCGCTACACACAGACGGCTGACGATAATCTGTGGGGCGGTACAACAGTGGGGCAAGGCCACGTGGTCTTATTAACAGGAGGAGGGATGTCACCGCCGGATGAAGTCACTGCGGCCACCCGCCGCACGCGACTGTGACATTGTGATTTCACCGCGCGTCCAAGCCCGCGCCAGTTCGATGGCACGCCGCGGCCGGTCGTCATACGGTTGGATCTCCTCGAATAAGGGCAGCACATGCGCTGCGCAAGCGGCTGCCCAGAGCGCAAGCAGGTGATGGTCGGCGTCTTGGCGGGTGCCGCCACGCCGCACCGTAATAAACCTGGGGTCGCGCTGCTTTGGTAGGATCATTATTGCCCCGCCAGTGGTTCCCAGAGTTCGACCTTGTTGCCATCGAGGTCGATGACCCAAGCAAACTTCCCATATTCTGACTCATCAATCCCATCGAGCAGCGTACAGCCTTCTTCCTGCAACACCGTGACCAGCGCGTGCAGATCGGCCACGCGATAGTTGATCATAAACGGTGCAGTACTGGGTGCAAAGGCGTTGCTTGCTGCGTCATTGACCGTCCAAACGGTACTACCGACGATGGGCTTGCCTTCCGAATCGGTCCATGGGAATGCGGTTCCGCCCCATTCCTGCACGTCGATGCCGAGATGCGCTTTGTACCAGGTTCGCAGTGCAACGGGATCAGGTGAATTAAAAAAGATGCCGCCGATGCCAGTGACTCTTTGCATATGTGTCTCCTATTGGTGGGGATGGGTAAACGTTGATCTTCCGCGACCAAAGCGAAAACACTTTAATCGCTAGCTGGCCTACTTGTCGTGGAAAGATATCTTCATCCGTGTGCCGCGGTAGCCTTTCGGCGCGACAGTAAATAAGTCCAAGTACCTTGAGTGGATAAGGTAAAATCGAGATGGGCCTATTTACGCTGGGATTTACTAGCACGAACGCGTTTGTAATTGCCGAATCCTGTATGTATAGAATGTTCCTGGCGTTAGTTGGTCTTCATGGCTGTAAAATAGCGCTAGTCGATCCAACATCACATTCATCTGCGCGAACTGTCGCTGTTCTTCTGCAGCGATCTTATGGTACTCTTCAAAACGTAGTGAGCCGTATATCATAGTCGTATGAAAACGAAACGCATCGCCATCAATTGGCGAATTCTGGATTCCAAGGAGAGTGGGGAGGTCGTCGTTCAGCCGCTTGTGCAGTGCGCGCAAGCGTCCGTCGTCAACGACACTGTACCAAATCAATCCCGATGGCTTGCCCTGGTCTTCGATCGGAATTGCCTCAATTTTGTCGAGCGCTATTTCGGCAGCAGACGCGGCATCGGCAAGCGCGTCGAAGTAAGCAACGAGCGGTTCTGGATTGCGACACGCAAAGGTCATCTTGAGTGATACGTGCTGCGGCAGGAGCGCCGCTGTCGCTGGGAGGCGGTACTGTTCCATCAGCCGCATCGTCTTGGCGCGAATGTGGTTTTGCGCAGCATCATCAAGCAGCGCTGCAACACAGATAAACATGGGTGTACTCCTATTGTAATTAAGTCAAAACTTGCAGGCTCGAACCGATGCCCGAGGAAGTTACCGAGGAGATACTCGACGCCTTCGCCGCCTTGTGCGCGTGCGGACTCATGGAGTCCGAGTCAACATCGATGCCGACGACGCGCGCCGAAACGGAGCGCAGCTCCCGTACAAGCACCCATCGCCGCAGCCGACATCGAGCGCACAGTGGGCAGGTGCCGCAGCGAGGATTAAAGGGTGGTAATGGAGATTGTGGTTCCAACGATTCTTCTTCAGCTCTCCCAATCAGGTGTTCCCTCTACCGCCGAACACAACATGCACTTGCCCGGCTGGTGCGGCGCAGATCATGTCCTTGACGAAGTTACTTTGTGCGGGCGACCAACTTTCACGCAGCGTGCGGTAGCCGAGTCGATATGGAATGAATGTTGGCTAGCAGCGCGACAATGTTGCGCACATTGAAGTGGATGCCAACCCTTAAAATACGCTTATGCCGGTTGCATACCCACTAGCTGTGTCATTTTTGCTTGGACTGACTCCAAAACAGCATCTCGCATAAATAAACTGGTATTTAGAATCTCAACGCCGATCAGTTCATGCTTGTCGTTGAGTTCTGCTGTGATATTTGGGGCTTGTTGCATGAACAGTGATCGGGGTGACTTCGTCTGCCTCTGTTTCATAAGCAATCATCACGATCTGACTCTTATGTTGCCCGATCACAATTAGGCTTCCTGTCTCCGTATCCTGATATCGTTCTGCTGAGTTTCTCAGAATTTTCTCAAGCTCATCAAGATCAAATCCTCTAGTTGATGCTCGGTATTTCAACTAACCTGTCCAAATGATGTTCATCTATACAACCTACACTTGCGATGTCGATAAGCACATTATAACCGTACAAGCAACTTTTTCCATGTTTGCAACCTCACACATCTACACCTCGCACGAATCTTTAGCTTGCCAATGATGATTCTGCGGTTACAAACGCGACCATCAGCCGCTCACTGGTATCGCATAGATTATCTCGCAGCCGCTGCTCACAGATAGCCAGGATGTTTTACGATTATAGTAGTTGATTAAACTACCGCCAGTATATCCACCACCGCAACCGTTGTCAATCCAATATCGTTTACCTACCGGCGCAGATCCATCCCAGCGCGCAGATCCACGGGCAAAAATCGCCCGGTTGGCAGATCGGTCGATCTCTTTTATACTCACCAAAAGCTTGAGCGAGCTAGCAATGTAACAAATCCAAAATGGAAAGCACTCGAAAACTAAGGAAAGGTGACACATGAAACCATCTGATCCATTTGAACAAGGTCTTGTCGCCGGCGAGGCGGCTGCTTCTGCTGCCGGGGGCACCGCATCCACTGCAAAAAACGGCGGGCGCATGGTTGTGCGGACACAGGGCTTTGGCTCCACCGATGCAGAGTTGCGCTTTTTGCAGCGCTGCGGTGTGCACCACAAAGCCGCCACCTTTCCCTTCCACCCCGGTGTTGGTTGGAAGCTCGACGAGTTGATTCAAGAACGCGAGCACCACGAAGCCTTTGGCATGACGCTGGACATGAGCGCTCTGCCTATCTATGAGCAATTCCCCAACATCATCCACTTTGGCAACAGTCCAGAGCGGGACCGCGAAATCGACCTAGTCTGTGAAATGATCCGCACCGCCGCGCGCGCCGGCATCGATTCGCTGCGCTACAACACCTGCGTCCTGCCCATCGACCGCACCGCACCGGAAGAAGGGCCCGGCGGCTACTTTCACACCGCCTTTCGTCTGGAGCAGATCCCTGCCGAGAAACAGCAGGCACTAACCGACGCAGGCCGTGTCACCGCGGAGATGCACTGGGAACGCATTGAATATCTGCTCGAACGGATGATTCCAGTCGCCGAAGAATATGGGGTGCGCATGGGCAATTCGCAGGAAGACCCGGCGACACCCCCCGGCTATCGGGGTGTTGACAAAGTGCTCAATGACTTTGAAGGCATGAAACGGTTCATCGAGATCCAGCGCAGTCCCTACCACGGCTGGAATTTCTGCATCGGTTCCATCGCGGAGATGCTCGAAAACCCGGCCGAGGAGATCTATCCGTTTATTGAGTACTTTGGCAGCCGCAACACGATTTTCCTGGTGCACTACCGCAACATCATCGGCAAACGCTACAGCTTCCGCGAGGCCCTGCCCGAGGAAGGGGATCTGGACCTCTATCGGGTCCTAAAAGCTCTCAAGGAAACCGGATACAGTTACGGCATTGACCCCGATCACGTTCCGCGCACCGCCGACGATCCCAAGGGCTATTATCAATCCTATGCGTACAGTTTTGGCTATATCAATGCCATGATCCAGGCGGTTTATGGTGGGGATTAACTTCGGAGTGGATTCTCATTCAAAGTGCTGCAACGGTTTATCGCCCGGCGGGTGTGGCGCAGATCACATCTACGCACGCATACTCATTAGGCAAAACTCAAGAAGTATTTAGACAACCGATCCACGAAGTCACACGAAGTCACACGAAGAATTATTTCTAAAAACTTTCTGTACTTCATTTACTACCTCATAAAATAAACTGTTTTGCATTTGTCATTCCTGCGCAGGCAGGAATCCAGGCGAGTTGACCCCTGCCTGCGCAGGGGTGACAATACCAAAAGACTTAATTTACGCAGTACTCATCCCAGCATAGAAAAAGCGACGGTCAGGATCTGCTTTACCTCATCATTTGGTTCCCCGCGCGCCAGGAGTGAGAGCGCATTATTGAGCTGAGCATCGATGTAGATAGCCGCAAACTGGGAAGACATCGCTCCGGTAAACTCCCCGTTTCTCTTCGCACGGTCCACCCACGCCTCATACACGGTCAGTGCCTCTCCCTTAGCCTGATCAATTTCTGCGCGGGTTTCTTCCCCCAAATGACTGTAGGCTTCGCGCATTTTTACGAGAAGGCATCCACTCAGCACCGTTTGATCTTCACTGAAAAATTGCGCATCACCGCTCCTTGTCACGATGGATACGAGGCTATCGAGTGTCGCGCGAAAGGGCGCATCCGCAGCGATCATCTGGTATACCGGTGCAAGCACCTGTTGCTGATACGCCACAAGGACCGCTTTCATCAACCCATCTTCATTCCCAAATTCTCGGTACAGACCTGGTTTGGAGACGTCGGCGCGCCGACAAACCTCGTTCAATGAGAGACTCTTTGACATCCCTTTCCGATGAAGAGATCAAGGCTATTCTCGGTTTTCATATCACTCCACCGCGGAGAGCATCTGAAGGCTCTTATCCAATCATAACGCCACAATTTCTGGCCGAGAAAGTCGAAGTCATACATCAGACACGCACCGGCATTCTCACTGGTTCCGATCAGCGTGTCCGGACTTCAGCATCCGGTCCTGTCTACACGGTTGCAGGAATTCCCATCTCAACCACAGCTTGGTGTACACAAGCCGGCTCGGTTTTTTCTATCAACAAGGTAATTATGAGCGTTCCGACCATGTCTGTGACTGAACGCTTTATGAATCACCTTATATACCGGCTATTTTTTGAGCATTCCGACAGTGTCACTGATGGAGACCGCTGAGTCTTTGCCATCGATTGAATGGCAAAGACTCCCCTCGCGACGGACGGCAGGTGCGTCGCACCAGAATCATTACCATTCGAGTTATCGCAACGTGTGCGGTCTATAATCGCACACGTAAAACCATCCAAATCCAAATCAACCAACCGGAGTACTGACATGAATATCAGCAAGTTCTTCGTTTTTTTCCTTGCCTTTGCAACCACCCTTATCGGCTGTACGGGCGTGGTGAACGTGACGAAGCCGGATCAGGCTTCACAGGCAGTCGGGCAGGCTGTAGACGAACAAGAGGAGATGCAGATGCACAAAGAAAAAGTTCGGTCATTTCTGAGTGCCGTAAACGCGTATGATGCGAGTCAAGCCGGCGCACTGTTGCATCCGGATTACATCCAGCACAACCCCTATATCCCGACGGGAAGAGAGGCGTTTTTGAGCTTGCTCCCCGTGCTGAAAGAGAATCAAACGCAAGTCAACGCCATTAGAATGATTCAAGATGGGAATTATGTGGTTGCCCATAACTTCTGGGAGAATGCCGCCCCCTTTGGTGCCGAAGAAGTGGTTACGTTTGATCTCTTTCGGTTTGACGAGGATGGATTGCTCGCCGAACATTGGGATGCGTTGATGCCCAACACGCCACCAAATCCGTCCGGCAGAACGTTAACCGATGGCGCAACTGAGATTACTGATTTGGACAAAACCGAAGCGAACAAGGCCATTGTCGCGCAGATTTTTGATATAATCATCAATGGCACACCAGAAGAAGTCGGTGCAGTTGTCACAGAAAACTTTCTTCGCGATTACCAACAACATAGCCCCACGGTGGCGGATGGCATTCCAGCCGTTTTTGAAGCTTTTGGTGTAGAGGAATGGGTATACACGAAAAACCATAAAATTCTAGGCGAAGGCAACTTTGTGCTTGCCATTTCCGAAGGCACAGCGAAGGGTGTTCATTCTGTCTTCTATGATTTGCTGCGCTTTGAAGATGGCAAGGTTGCCGAACATTGGGATGTGATTCAGGCGATTCCGACAGAGGGTTTGGCCAACGACAACGGTATGTTCGGGTTTGAATAACGATTCAGCTTCAGATGCGACGCACCGGCCATACCCGGATGCGAGTTTCGACTCTTCTCCCGGTCAGTGTGTCGCACTGAAGCGTACCTTCCGAATTACCGCAACGGGCGCGGTCAATGGTCGCACACGCAAAATCATCTATAATCAAACCCAAATCAACCAACGGGAGCCATGATGCCACAACAGACCGATAGCGCAATTTCGAAACGCATTATCGCCATAGACACGCTGCGCGGCTTCGCTTTGCTTGGTATTTTGCTGATGAATATCATGTTCTACGCGATGCCCCAGATTGCTTATTTCAACCCGACAACGCATTTCGGCACGGCATGGTATGATCGCCTGTCGTATGCGTTGGTGCATGTGGTCGCTGAAAATAAGTTCATGGCTCTATTTTCGCTGTTGTTTGGTGCCAGCGTGGTGCTCATTACAAACAAAACGGAAAGCAAGGGCAGCAATCCAGCACGCTATCACTACACACGCAATTTCTGGCTGCTGGTGATTGGCCTTATTCACATGAATCTGATCTGGTCAGGCGATGTCCTCGCGCTCTACGCGGTGTCGGCATTTGTGTTGTATCCGCTCCGCAAACTGGCGACGCGCCGGCAATTTGTGCTGGGTCTGGTGATCTTTCTATCGCCTGTGCTGGTTTATTGGGCAGCAGGCGCTGCGGCAGCGCAGTTGGATGATGCGTCGATTGCAGGACTTGTCGACGTATGGCAGCCCTCCGCAGCAATGATCCAGGCGAACATTGACAGGTATCTTGGCGCGTATCGGCTTGCCACCACCTATGAATCCACCGATAGCCAGAGCTTGGCTGCGGGGATCTATTACATTGCCTTGCTCTACAACTTTTTCACACGGGCGCTGGGCATGATGTTGATCGGCATGGCGCTATTTTCGTGGGGAGTTGTGACCGCCGGCAGAAGCAGAGCATTCTATCGCCACATGATGTTGATCGGCTTGAGCGTTGGCCCAGTGCTTTCGATCATTGGGTTGGTCTTGCACGAGCAAAATGATTGGAATGCGCTGTACTCACCGTTTGCCGGCCAAGTGTTCAACCATGTGGCGACGCCCTTCACGGCCTTCGGCTATGTGGCGCTGATCATGCTCTGGAGCCGTACTGACCTGGGGCGCAACGTACAAGATGGCCTCGCGAACGTCGGCAAAATGGCGCTCACAAACTACATCGGACAATCCTTGCTTGCCACGTTTATCTTCTATGGGTGGGGCTTGGGTCTCTTTGGGAGCGTAAATCGAGCGGCGCAATTGTTGTTTGTGGTCGCGATTTGGGGATTTCAGATTATTTTCTCGTCATGGTGGATGACGCGCTTTCGCTACGGCCGATTGGAATGGCTGTGGCGTTCACTAACGTATGGCCGTTTGCAGCCGCTCCGCAAGCGAACGTTGGCCGTGGTGTAGTACTAGCACAAACGCGCTTGTAATTGCCGAATCCTGGATGCGTAGAATGTGCCTGGCGTTAGTTGCTCTTCATGGCTGTAAAATAGCGCTAGTCGATCCAACCTCACTTCCATCGGCGCAAACTGTCGCTCTTCTTCTGCAACGATCTTCTGGTACTCTTCAAAACGCAATGAGCCGTATGTCACGGTTGTATGAAAACGAAACCCATCGCCATCAATCGGCGAATTCTGGATTCCCAGGAGCGCGGGCAGGTCGTCGTTCAGCCGCTTGTGCAGTGCGCGCCAGCGACCATCGTCAACGACATTGTACCAAATCAATCCCGATGGCTTACCGTGCTCTTCGATCAGAATTGCCTCAATTGTGTCGAGCGCTATTTCGGCCGCAGACGCGGCATCGGCAAGCGCGTCGAAGTACGCAACAAGCTTCTCTGGGTTGCGACACGGAAAGGTCATCTTGAGCGATACGTGCTGCGGCAGGAGCACCGCTGTCGCTGGGAGGCGGTACTGTTCCATCAGCCGCATCGTCTTGGCGCGAATGTGGTTTTGAGAAGGATCATCCAGGAGCGCGGCAACACAGATAAACATGAATGGACTCCGATCCTCGCTCACGCAGCTTCCCAATGGAATACTCGGTGAAGATTGTACACTACGTCAGTGCTTGGCTTGGTGATTGCCGCCTGACGTATGCCTTGAGGCGACGCTTTACAGCGCGCCTCAAGGCATACGTCAGGCGGGACGCCTCTGTTGCCATGCTGCCTGGTCAGGAGACCTCAGTCCAAATCAAACCGCAGCATTGAAGATGTAGCGGTAGAACTTCCATGCACCATCGATCTTCTTCACCACGAATACCTCCCGGTTACCTTCAGGACCTGTGGGCGTCTGGCCCTTCGGTACAATGGTACCAGTAGACCGAGTGCGAACGAAGCCAAGGTTGTCGCCCAGCTCAACCTCGATAATCTCGAATTCAACATCGAAATCGAGCTTGGACAGGAAGTCCGCATAGAGTGACACAATTTCGTCTCTACCGGTCGCAATGGGAAACGATTGACCGATGAAGATCGCATCATCCGCATATACGCTTTTGACCAGATCCACATTGGCTTCGTTCAGACTGCGCTGATAGGTCTGTAATAGGAGTTGGATTTCTTCATTCATTCGATTGGTCCGTTCTTCTGTTCTGATGAAAACGAATTAAGTCGTCTTATAGAGAAAGCAACTAAAAATCGTACAATTGCGTAGTGCGTATCCTCTGATGCGCTCGTGAGCGACCAGGCGCATTAGGGGATACGCACCACACGTTCGTGCGGAATTTATTTGCGTTGTCTATTACAATACCTTCGCCAATTTCAGAAATTAGAGCCGTCATTCCTGCGCAGGCAGGAATCCATCTTCATGTTACACGAGTAAATTCCTGCCTGCGCAGGAATGACATCTGGAAATTTCCGCCAAAACAAGGTTTGGTGAAGGTATTACTATTAGTGACGAGGAGAATATAGAACAAAAGCGGGTGAGCAGCCAATAAGATAGATTAAGACATTGCCTTAATCTATCTCAAGACTTGGACAATTTCTTACGAATGGTGCTGAGGTATTCGGGGGTTATGCCAAGGAATGAGGCTATTTGTACGTTTGATATACGATTTAAAAAATCGGGATAACGATTTGTGAAGTCAATATACCTTTCTTCTGCAGTTGAACTGATATTCTGAATTACTCTTCTTTGATAGCTAACTAATTCATTCTCTGTAAAGACTCTGAATATCCTGTTGAACTTAGGGTAGTCAACAAACAAACGTAATTGGTCTTCTTTTTTGATTTGAAGTATGACTGAGTTTTCAATCGCTTCAATATAGAATCTGCTAGGTTCTTCACGATGAAAACTGGCAATATCTCCAGTCCACCAGTTCTCAATAGCAAACTGAAGGTTATGTTCTTTTCCATAATAATCTAACATATACATTCTAAAACATCCTTCAACCACAAATGTGTTTAGTTTGCATACATCTCCCTCTTGCAAAATAAATCGCCCACGTTTTACTCGTTTTTCGGAAAAGCTCTTTCGCACTGCTTGCTTTTCTTCAGCAGATAGAGTGAGGTAATTATCAAAGTATGATATGAGTGATTCTATATGCATTTTTAATTGTTTCGCTGTTTACTGCACACCTAACCCAGAGATGAAGCCGCCGAACTTTGATTCCGCGGTTAAAAACGCGACGATCAACCTCTCACTATAATCACGTATGTTACCCCGCAGTCATTGATCACAGATAGCGAGGATGCTTTACGATTATATCCGCTCACCGAGGTATCGCCAGTATACCCAGCACCGCGACCGCTGTCAATCCCACGTCGTTTGCGCCCCAGCACACAGATCCACGGCAAAAATCGACTGGTTGGCAGATCGGGCGGTCTCTTTTATACTCACCAAATGGCTGGGCGAGCTAACATTGTGGCAAACCAAATGGGGCGCACCCGTAAACTAAGAAAAGGATACCCATGAACAGATCTGATCCACCGGCAGAAGAATGTGGGGTGCGCATGGCTAATTCCCAAGAAGACCCAGCGACGCTCCCCGGCTATCGAGGCGTCGACAAAGTGCTCAACGACTTTGAGGGTATGAAACGGTTCATCGAGATGCAGCGCAGTCTCCGGTTCATAGTCAGACCTGCGCTGTCTGTGCAATTCTGTCTTATACAAGGAGCATGACCATGACCATGACTTACCGCGTATTACTACGCGACAACCCAACCAATGGCTATATAGCCACATCCTTGGCTTGGCCAGCGTGTGTAGTGGCGGCACCAACGCGCGAAGAACAGATCACAGGTCGTTTGGCTGTTCTGCGACGCACACAGGATCCACGGAAACGCATTCAGGCATTTTTCTGGCTACAGCAGACGCTATTTTTGAGAACACTTCTAGATATATTTCTTGTAGAAGCTATCCAGACGGTCAACAGCCTCATCGACGTATTCGGGCTTCCAGTAAAGGTCGAAATGGTCTGAACCCTCGATTTTGTTCATTGTTTTCTCAGCCGGCCCATTCAGCAATTTAAAGAATCGCTCGGCAGGTTCAAGACTCTGGGCAACTGAACCGGCCTCAATATGCACCGGCATATTGTCGAATTTAGGCGCATGGTCATGAATGTGCAGCGATGCGATACCAGAATTCTCTCGTTGTCCTAGTTCAGACAGACCAACACGGTTTCTTCCGTGACCAGGCAGACCGATGATATTGTCAAACCCCATACAAGCCGAAAGAATCAATCTAGCAAGTCATTCATTTCCGCAGAATCAGGATACCCCAGATGAAGAAGCCCAGCTCCACGATCGATGAAATCACCGTGATGGCATCCAGGCGCCCATTGATGAAGGCCGGTATCCTGCTCAGCAACAGCAGCCCAAAGACAACGAGCACAGCCTTGATGTAGGTCTCCTTGTTCTTCATCGTAGCCCCTATCCCAGCAGTTCGTGGATGGCGTACTGGTCAGAATTGACAGGCAGGCTGATCAGTGTGCCATCATTTGCCATTTGAAGATGGCCATCATAGACTGCTTTGGCATCGCGCAGGAACGGCCTGATCAGGAAATCTGGTACCGGGGGCAGCACATGTGTGATGATTAGCACGGGAATCCCAGCTTCTTTGGCAACGACCGCAGCTTCTTCCGGCCGGATGTGAGATTCTTGGATATCCTCAGCAACGGATGTGAGATTGTTGTCCATGCCTTCTCCGGCATCAGCGACCATTTGTGACATCTTATGATTCAAAGAGTCACTGACCAGCAGATCAGCACCCATCGAGTGGTGAATGAGGCTATCCGAGTAGATCGTATCACCCGTAATGACAGCGCTTCTGTCTTTGTAATTCACGCGGAAGCCAACCGCCGGAACCACGGGGGGATGGTCCACATTGAAGGCTATCACCTGTACATCGCCCGCTTCATAGACCACCTTGCTGGACATGAGATCGCTGCCGAGGTCGAACGTATGCGCCACGCCTCCGAATCCTGAAGGGGGCATCACGTCCGCACCATGATGGGCAATCCGATAGCCTCGATCCAGTTGATAGGCAGCCAAATATCCGGCCACCACCTCTTCCACGCCTGGTGGCCCGTAAATGTGCAGAGGCTCAACCATACCGGTGCCGGTCCAGTGCTGTAACATAAACTCACCCAGATCACTGATATGGTCTGAATGGTAGTGGGTCAGAAACAGGGCATTGACTGAACTGATGCTCAGCCCGGTGAGTGCGAGTTGGCGCGTACTGCCGGGGCCTGTATCAAAGACCAGCATCTGATCACCGGCTACCACGACGGCCTGGGGGCCAACACGGTTCGGATCCGGCAGCGGGGCACCTGTTCCGGTTGTGATGACGTGCAGGGCATCGTCTTCGAAATATTTCCCATTGCGGTCGGCAGTCAATGCTCTGTTGAAAATCCCTTCGATGGCCGAATCCGGCATGTTGTTCCTGTACCACAAACCACCGCCCACAAGCAGACCGGCTGCCCCCACGCCGCCAGCAATCAGGAAATTCTTGCGAGATATCCCCTGCTTAGTGGTTTCTTCACCAGAATCCTTTTTGGGTTCTGGCGCTTCATTCTTTGGTTTTACATTTGCCATTATTATTTCCTCAAGCGCTGATTATTCTGTATGATAGGACTTACGCAGACCGCTGGTTGAGTAGCTAGCTTTTCAGCGTATCGAAACCGAGGTCTGCGTAAGTCCTGTATGAAATCAATCTGGTTAGCTCTGCTCATTTAGCATGCGCAGCAATGTCTGCGCCGTTTTCCCGGATGAATTTTGGTTCTGCCCAGTGACGACGTTGCCATCAACCGCCACGTAGGTGGCGAAGAAATCGAGGAAGGCGGTTTCGGCAACGAAGTTGGCACCCAGCGCACGTAGCTCTGTTTCGGGATGCTGCGGCGTGATATCGATGCGGAGTTCTTCAACTTGCTTGTCGGTAACGGCCGTTATGGTCATGCCTTCAACCAGTGGGCTGCCGTCTGCTTTTGTGGCCATCAGAAACCCCAACGCCCCGTGGCAGACTGACCCTAGCAGCACATCCGCTTCATAAGCCTCTGAAACTTTGTCGCCAAGTTCCCGGCTGAATCCAAGGTCGTAAGCCGCCCCCCAGCCACCTGAGATCCAGATGATGTCGTACTCAGTGAAATCCACGTCTTCGATGCTGCGTGAGTTTTGGGTTTTGCTCTGCGCATCCTCATCATTCAGGTAGCGCCGGTCGTCATGTGTGGCCAGTGGCCAACGCAAACTTACCGGTTCAAACGGGATGACGCCCCCTTCGATGCTGGCGATATCGATGGTCATGCCGGCATCAAGGAACTCGTAGTAGGCAATGGTCAATTCTGAACCATAGACACCAGTGGCTACTCGGTCTTCCGGATCACCCAATGTATCGTGATTGGTGGCGATGATAAGTGCCCGCCGCCCATCGAGATTGTATTCTGTTCGCGCATAGGCAGGATGGAATCCAATCCAATGCAGAATCTGGGGTAAGAGCGCCGCGATAAGCGCGAAGGCGCCGACCACGACGATTCCTCCAATAAGGATTTTTCTTTTCATGATTCACCTTTCATCTATACTTACGGCGATCAATCGTTACAGCAACTCATCTCTGTAACGATTGATGCCGAGATCTACTAGTCCTGTCGGGTTTGATGGGCAACGCTTGTACTCATATGCGTAAGCTCATCCGTATGTGCCGGCTCAGGGTCGCCAATTGGCGGAAGAGCTGCCGCACATCGACCCGCGTGATGAAGAGAAACGCCGCGGCTACCGACCCAAGCGCCACAGCCCACAGCAAGAGCTGTACAGCAGTCGATAGCGTCGATAACAGCAACATGCCCATACGCCCCCAACTTGGCAGCCAGCCGGGATAGATGGCGAGCGAGTTGGCAAAGAGCGCACTGCCGGCCAACTCCTCGAAGCCGGGCGCCGGCTTGAACGTTGCGACATGGAGACACATCTCGTCGTTGGTGCCTTCGCCCCACGTTATGTAGCGATAATCGTTGGGGTCGGATTCGTTTGTGTTGTCCCAGGTGCAAGTCACCCGCAAAATGTCTCCTTCCTTGACCGGCACAGGCTCCACGTATTCATAGCTTCCTTGCCAGTTGAAATCCCAAATCGGAATATCTTGCACGATGGTCGGGCTTGCCCCATCCGGATTGAGCGTAACGTTGATAGAGACCCCGCGTGTGTGCATGTGTGGTGCAGTGGAAACCAGCTCGCCATCCAAGGGCACCCGCCAATCGCAACTGCTAACCGCGTTTTCCGCGATTGAATCTGCATAGTCACGCTCATCTTTATCGCAGATCAGAAAGAGCATCTCAGCCAGTTCTTGATCCGCCGCTGGCCTTTGCGATAGGGAAACCGCCCGATCGCAGGCTGGATTGTCAATGTCTGCTGGACAGGGGATTTCGACCGGCGCAAGCAGCGGGATGCCACGCAGCGGCGTGAGACCAGAATCGGCCGATTCGATCTGCAAAATGGCGCTCGTTTGGTCTGGATAGAAGCCCGCTTCGTAATTGTAGTGTACCTGCATCACAACCTGGCCGCCCGGGGGGACATAGACACCTGTACCGGGTGTCTTGGTCGTCGCGCCACTGCCTGGCACCCACGAACCGACAGAATTACCGATCGCGCCTGGGCTGCTGGTCGATAACCCAGGACCACCAAAGCACTCCCAGCCGAGCCGCTCATCTGCGGCGGCCAGTTCCGCCGCTTCTGCCTCCGAACCGGGCTCACCCTGAAACAGAATCACATGATGCACGACGCGCTTGTCGCCCGGCATGACTTGACTACCGGTGACAAACCCACCATTCGGAAGCTGTGGGTCCAGCATAAAACAGCGATAATCATCGCTAATGTCACCTGCCGGCACATACGGTTCAGCCATCGTTAGGACAATATCTTCCCGCAGCGTGGCACCTGCCGGAGAACGATCTTCCAGTGGCTCATCCAGCGGCAGATCACTCGGCGCGCCTGCGGCAATCCACTCGAGTATTTGCGCCTTTTCGGTCTCGCTCAGACTGCGGTCCTTCTTGAACGCAGGCGCTTCGCCACTCGGCGACCAAGGTGGCATGAAACCGGTTTGGACCACCAGCGCCAAATCGTCCGCATAGTTGACTACATCGCCAACCATCTCCATTGGGTAGATGCCGTGGCCAATCTCACCCGCAACATGACAGGCGACGCATTTTGTTTCAAGAATTGGTCGAATCTCGCTAAACAACAACTCGTGTTCGCTCGGTGCTGATTGCGTAATAGCCAAGGATTGCGTAATGGCCGATGATTGCGCAACGGTCGGTGACACCTCCCCATCGGGCAGTGCCACAAAATCGAGTGTCAACTGCATCGCATCAGCGGTCGAGAGCAAGCCGATAATGCTGATCGGCCCCACGCCAAAGTCGGAAATCAAAATATCGGTCGTCGCCCGCCCCACCAACCGCTGATCTGCGTCGAGGGTCAAATCGACGGTCCAATCGGAGAGGATGGTGACATCGCGCACGGTCAGATAGCCATGCAACACAAAGGTGACCGTTTCCCCAACTTCGACGCGCTCCGGCGCTGGAAATGTCTGTCCTGCTTCGGGAATAAATGTTGCTGTGGGATAGCGGGTTGATTCAAGATAGCTCTTGCGCAATTGGCGATCCCGTTGGCGGCTATCCGAGGTCAATTGCTCGACATTAACGGTCACCATGCCCAACTGCGATTGCCCAGGCTTCGCCCAGTCGATCAACAGAGTGCCCGTGATCGCATTCGTCTGCCCGACAACCAGCTTGCCGTCAATGCCACCGACGTAGACTTCCTGCACGCTATAGCGCGCGAGCGACTGCGTTGGATCGATGTGAAACAGAGTTTGTTGTTCAGCCGGTTGCGGCAGTACGGGCGGCGGTGGTGCCGTAAGGCCGTCGGGCGTACGGATATCGCCGTCGTGTGCCAGTGCAGGCGCAGTAAATACGCCAAACAACAGCAAGGCTGTGATCAACATTGTAAATGGAATGCGTTTCATCTTTGCTCCTTGGTTCATGCGTGGGCTATGGCGTTCTTCTCAATGATTGCCGCAGCAAATTCTGCCGCTTCGACAATCGTCTCGTCGATCGGCGTCGATTGCGCTCGGTGTTTGCAAATTAGATGGCGCAAGTGCGTTGCATCTGCTGGTGCCATGTTCATTGCGGCTTCCAAGATGTGCATACGGTTGCCGCTTTTGAGTGCCTCTAAAAGTTGAATCGCATTCGCTCTCACAACTGAATCATTGAGGTCACAAGCAATGCTTTCGTCAAATCCGCCATCCCTATCGTCCAACAAATCGCAGCCGGGTTCAACCAGGTTGGCACCGGCCTCGTCAACTTGTTCTTTGCTCATTGCAATATTTCCTTTGGTACAAGCTGATTTGGTCTCCATCGCAACGTAATACAGTAGGTTAATTCAACCCGAATTTAGTATAGAGGAAATGCAAGTCAACCACATCCGGCGCAGGACAGAGAGTTGATTGAAGATGACGGCGGGAGCATCCCCCGGAAGACATAGGCCAAAGGTTTAGGGAATTTCTATCGCCGGGAGGTTGCAGGGCAATGGTCGTTGTGCTACGCTGCAAAGACTATGAATGCGAATCTTCCCATCCACAAGAACTCAGGCATATTGGCGTCTTTCTGGCGGTGGCTGAACGTCAATCCGCTCGTCAATCTCATTCAATTGATTGCCGGCGGTAGCATGGTGGTTTTGCTCTCCATCCAGTACACCCGGTCGATCCAAGAAACGCCATGGCGATTTTGGATCACAATCTTGCTGCTAGGTGCAATTTGGGTGCTAGCACGCGCGATGGCTCATCGCTATGGTGAATCACCCGGCAGCAAAATGACACTTCTTTGGATTGGCGCAACCGCGCTCCTCGCCGAAGCGATCACCATCGCTTCGGGTGGGGAATTCCCCCGCATCTTGTATGTGTTCCTACCCGTCATCGCGGTTTTTTATCTGCCGTGGAGTTGGTCCCTGACGATAACGATCGGTACAGTCTGTTGGGTTGCGATTAGCTATCTGTTCTTTCCGCACACACAATTTCGTTATCCGGTCCAAACCCTCATGTTTCTCTTGATGATTTATCTGGGCGGGTATGGTCTTGGCTATGCCCTGCGGCAAGAGCGCCGCGCCCGCCAGGAGACACAACGGTTGCTGCGCGAACTGGCTGAAGCGAACGAGCAGTTGATGCGTTACGCGGCAGAGGTGGCACACTTAGCCACCATGCGTGAACGCAATCGCATTGCCCGTGAAATTCATGACAGTTTGGGGCACTACTTGACGGTCATTGGTGTGCAGTTGGAAAAGGCAATCACCTTTGATGTCGTAAATCGGGAAGAAGCGGGGCAAGCCGTCAGCGCGGCCAAACAGTTGACCGATCAGGCATTAGCTGAGGTACGCAATTCAGTCGGTGCGCTGCGCGAGCCGGAGGAACCGTTCACCCTTCATTCCACGCTGCAAACATTGGTGCAAACCGTGCAGCAGAGCGGCCTCTCTGTTACATTGCATTGGCGTGGTGAGGAGGATGGCCTCTCTGGAGAGCACTTGTTAACCTTATTTCGCGCTGCACAAGAAGGATTAACCAACGTCCAAAAACATGCCAAGGCCCGACGGGTTCAGATCGAGGTTGCGTTGGACGCGGAAGCCGCTACGCTCCGACTCACGGATGACGGGATTGGCTTCAATGCACAAGGAGCACAGGCCGGTGGATATGGACTGCAAGGGCTGCGCGAGCGGGTCGAACTGGCGCGGGGCACGTTGACGCTGGGGTGTTCGCCAAGCGGTGGTGCGCAACTTGTTGTGAGGTTACCAAAAGCAGGATATGCATGAACAACATTGTGATTCGTGTATTGGTTGTCGATGACCAACTGTTGATGCGGGACGGATTGGCCTCTTTGCTCAATGTGCAACCGGGCATTGACGTGGTAGGCACGGCCGAAAATGGCGAGGAGGCACTTACGGCGGTTGCCGACTTGCTGCCTGATGTGGTGTTGATGGACGTGCGCATGCCGGTGATGGACGGCATCGCCGCGACTGCCGAAATTCAGCGCCGCTTTCCCGACGCCAAAGTGTTGATGCTAACGACGTTCGACGATGAAGCGTATGTAACCGAAGCTTTGCGCGCCGGCGCGTTTGGCTACGTCCTGAAGAACACACCGGCATCTGATTTGGCACAGGCGATACAGATGGTACAACGGGGCATGATGCAACTGGCGCCTTCCGCCGCCGCCAAGATCATTCATCGGAAAACAGGCTCCCCGTTGCCCACTGCGGGTACAGCTGATAGTGAAAATCCACTGACCCGCCTGACAGAGCGAGAGGTTGAGGTGCTGCGTCTGGTGGTGCAGGGTTCCAGTAACCAGGAAATTGCCGACAAGCTGGTGATTACCGAAGGAACGGTCAAGTCGCATATCTCCAATATCCTAAATCGATTAGATGCGCGCGATCGCACCCAAGCGGCTGTGATTGCGGTCCGGCATGGGTTGCAATAGACGATTAGCGACTTGTGGTATTGCCCTTTTAATCATTATCTTCTGTGCGGTTTCTGCGCCTGAGTTCTGGTTCTGCCCGGTGACCAGTCGCCCATCGACGACGGTAATATCCGCAAAGAAGTCGATAAATGCTGTGTTGCTGTTGAACTTTGCCCCGGCTTTGCGAAGTTCTGTTTCCGGGTGCAACGGCGTGATGCTAATCCCCAATTCACGAATCTGCTTGTCGGTCACGCCGGTGGCGTTGCACCCCTGCAACAGCGGATTACCATTTTCATCTTTCACATGCAGGAAGCCGAGTGCGCCGTGGCAAACCGATCCCACGACCGCGTTGTTCGCATACGCCTCAGTGGTTTTCTCGCCCAGAACCTTGGACTGACCCAGGTCATGATACTGCCGTCTTATTCTCTCAGACGATTTTAATCGTCTGCTATACTGCGGTTGAAATGGGAACCGAAGTTTTGCTGGGGTAGAAACTTCGGTTCCCATTCAGAGCTGAGTATAACAACGAGAAGCCGCTTCAGCGGCTGGGGGAATTTCACCCCTCCTATTGAATTAGGCGGCAGAATCCTTAAACGGGAGCACCCAACGCTGCCCATCCTGGTCTTGACAACCTACGCCGCGGATGAGTGGGTCTTTGATGCAATCCACGCGGGCGCGGCAGGCTATCTGCTCAAAGATACGCGCCCAGCCCAATTGATCGCAGCCATCAAAGGCACCGTTGCAGGCGAGACCTTCCTCGACCCGGCCATTGCGGGCAAAGTGCTAAGGCAGGCAGGTTACGCCCAGAATAACAACCCTCAGCCGACAAAATTGATCGAAGAATTGACCCCACGCGAGCTTGGTGTACTAGCGCTGGTTGTCAGAGGAATGAACAATCGTGAGATCGGCGAGCAGCTCTATTTGGCAACGGGAACCGTCCGCAATCACGTCAGCGAGATTTTGGGGAAGGTGGGAGTCTCGGATCGGACTCAGGCTGCGGTCCTGGCGGTGCAGATGAGGTTGGTGGATTTAGATTAACAGCCGCTTACTGAAATGCTCAATCTTGACACCAGTGATTGCAGTCTCATCATCCAGAGCAAAGCCAACACAGGCATATAGATCAATGTCTTCTCAGAACCTAGGCACAGGCTTGCCCGGAAGGTAGGTCGTTAACGCATCGACATTATGTTTCCCCCTCCCTCGATTACCTCAGCCTCCGCATTGCATCCAACGCCACGTTCAACGATCTTCATCGTCGATTCCTTTGTTGCCAACCATAACCCATGCAGTGTGTGCATTGTGATTCACGGCGAGTGGCCGAATTATGATTCTGCGGCTACAATCGCGACAATCATTCTCTCGCTGGCAACGAGTCTGCTACCCCGCAGCCGCGTAATACAGATAGCCAGGATGCTTTACAATGATTTTAGCGGACCGCCATATCGCCAGTATACACAGCAGCGCATCGCTTGTCAATCCACTTTGAAAGATAAATTCTACTCCATCTGTCTGCCGACACAGGCCTGTCCCATCGCGCAGATCAACGGGGACAATTGAGCAGTTGGCAGAACGGTCGATCTCTTTTATACTCACCAAAAAGTTGGGCGAACATCAACGATCTCTACGCTATTTGGTGCTTGCCAACCACCAATCAGAGACTTTTAGAAGGAGAACCCACATGAACCACACCAACGATCCAGCCACCACCCAGGCCACCCAGTGGCTCGCCACCTTGGACCACGCCCTCACCCACTCCAATCTCCCCGCGGCCCTCGACCTCTTCGCCAACGAATGCTACTGGCGCGACCTGCTCGCTTTTACCTGGAACATTGTCACCATGGAGAGTCGGGATGAGATCAACGATATGTTGGCTGCCACCCTGGCGACAACCCAGCCCACGAGTTGGACACTGACCGAATCAACGACCGAGAAGGATGGCGTCGTGGAAGGCTGGTTTTCCTTCGAGACCGCGGTCGGGCGGGGGCGGGGCATCTTTCGCCTGCGCGATGGGCGCTGTTGGACGTTGTTGACGACGTTGCAAGAGTTGAAGGGCTTTGAGGAAAAGGCCGGCCCGCGGCGCGTAATGGGCGGGGACTATGGGGTGGCCAAAGGTCTCAAAAACTGGCTAGAGAAACGTCAAGATGAGGAAGCGCGCCTTGGTACTACCGAACAACCCTACTGCGTGATCATCGGCGGTGGGCAGGGTGGGATTGCGTTGGGCGCGCGCTTGAAACGGCTTGGCGTGCCGACGCTGATCCTCGACCAGCACGAGCGCGCCGGCGACGCGTGGCGCAAACGCTACAACTCGCTCTATTTGCACGACCCGGTCTGGTTTGACCATCTGCCCTATCTCCCCTTTCCAGACCATTGGCCGGTCTTCGCGTCCAAGGACCAGATGGGCGATTGGCTGGAGATGTACACCAAGGTCATGGCGCTGAACTACTGGTCGTCGACGGTTTGCCACCATGCCGAATACGATGAAGCCTCTGGAGAATGGACCTTGACGGTCGCGCGTGACGGGAAGCCGGTGATTCTGCACCCCAAGCAACTCGTGCTGGCGACCGGCGGCGTATTGAGTACCCCACGCGTGCCGACTATCCCCGGTACGGAGAATTTCGCCGGCGTTCAATTCCATTCCAGCCGCTTTAGCAGCGGCGCAGATTGGGCGGGCAAACAGTGTATTGTGCTGGGCACCGGCACTTCTGCCCACGATATCTGCGCCGATCTGTGGGCGCATGGCGCCGAGGTGACCATGATCCAGCGCGCCTCAACGACTGTGGTCCGGTCGGAAACGTTGATGGAGCTTGCCATCGGGCGGCTCTATTCGGAAGAAGCGCTGGCGGCGGGGATCACCACCGAGCGTGCGGATCTGATTGATGCAGCGACGCCCTTTGCGTTGAAACACATCGGCGGGCAGGCACTTACCCGCCAACTCAAGGAGCGCGATAGGGATTTTTATGCGCGTTTGGCCGCGGCGGGCTTTCAGCTTGACTTCGGCGGGGACGAGTCCGGGCAAGGCATGAAGGCGGTGCGCAACGGCGGCGGCTTTTACATCGATGTCGGCGCGTCGGAACTGATTATCTCCGGTGCCATCAACTTGCGCAGCGGGGTCAGCATTGCGCGCATCCAAGAAGAGAGCGTCCTCCTGACCGACGGCAGCGAGTTGCCCGCCGATCTCATTATCTATGCCACCGGCTACGGGGCAGCCAACGAGGGAATCGCAAAGCTCATCTCCCCGGAAGTTGCCGAGAAGGTGGGTAAGGTTTGGGGGCTGGGCTCCGATACCTATGGCGACCCCGGTCCTTGGGAAGGCGAACTGCGCAATATGTGGAAGCCGACCCAGCAGCCCGGGCTTTGGATTCACGGTGGCAATCTGGCCTGGTCGCGTTTTTACTCGCACTATGTGGGGCTTCAGATCAAGGCGCGCCTGGAAGGGCTATCGACGCCGGTCTATCGATTAACGCCGGTTCATCACCCAAGTTGAATTAGCTCTTCACGATCCCATCGTCAGTTCTGCGACCATTGGCGCATCAGACTGAACGCGCCGACCAGCAATGTGCGACCCACTCAACCCCGTCTGGGGATGAACACTCGCCTCTGGTGGCGACCCGGCATCGGGCGGGATCGATGGGCCGCTGGGGATGGCATCAATGGTATCACAACGTGTGAAGTGAACATCGCCCCAGGTGAAGCCTTGGGCCTCGAAGGTTGGAATGTCTTTGATCCAATGCTTCTCGCCCCCATTCAAGGCATAGATGTTGGGGCTATTCTCACACTTCAACAAAATCGGGTAAGGCTGTTCGCCGACTAAATGTTGGATATCTTTGGGTAAAGCAGCGACATCCCCTTGATTGACCGAGAAGAGCCACGGCAGTGCCAGCAGCGTCAAGAGCGCCCACGCCGCATAAGGGAGCATCGCGCCGGCAAGGGTGCGGTGTAAGGCGTGCAACCGCACCGTCTCATCCGACCGCCACTGCAGCACCAGTAGCCAGAGCAGCACGCCGATGTTGATCACATTCCAGCCAATAAAGGCGAGGCGATTCGGGGTCAGGCGATCTGCCAGCGTGCGGTAGAGAATCGCCGCCAGCGCATAGAGGCCCACAATCAGCGATAAGACGGTCAATGCCAGGATCCCGCGCCAGAGCCAGCGCCACAGCCGCACACTGAGATCGCCACTTGCCAGCGGCACCACTCCCACCAGCAGCGCAATCACGGCAAAGAGCATGGCGTTGAAGGCAATCAACACCTCACGGTTTTCAAAGGGGGCCCAAAAGTTGGCTGGGATAAAGCAGATAAAGACGGTCAGTACAACCACCGCCAGCGGCAAGAGCAGACGCAGCAATAGCGTAATCAGACGGCTCAGCCCTTCGTCAAAGGGCTGTTGGCGCGGTGCTACTCCTGGCTCGACCGCTAACGCCACGGCCAGCACACCAACCATCCCCACACCGCCGGCAATAAAGAGGCGCATAATCTCGTCTGGTAGCTCGATGCCGAGCGCATTGAAAAGACCATAGGAGAGACCGGTAAAGAGTAGCAGGATGGCGCCAAAGAGGCCGCCGACAATTAAAAACTCCAGTGACTTGACCAGAAAAGCAAAGCGATTGTCGGCATCCCAATGGCCGGCGAGCGCGTAGATCCCAATCCCAGCCCAGGCCAACAGTCCCAGGTTCATTGGCATCAGTTCCAGGTACTGCTTTTGATAGACGATTGTCCCTGTGCGGCCATAGAGGAAGAGGACGTAGGCCGTCACCCCGATCAACCCCAGCGCGATCCCAACCAGACGCCGCCAATGCCGTTCGCCCGCGCCGGCCAGAAACGCAATAATGATAATTGCGGCGAACCCTGTTCCTACCAGCAAAACAACCGGCATATCCGACCGCTCCTGCGTACCCGAAAATGGATTCACGACCTGGAGTACGAAGCGTTGTTCATCCGAGAGCCACCAGAGCAGCAATCCGTTGAGGATCGCCAACGGCACAGCCCACGACCAGGCAATCGCCCGTCGTGCGGTGTGGAGCAGCCGGTAGTACCAGGCACTGTAGAGCAAATTATCGCTCTCCTCCGCGTGCGCCACCTGCACGGCTTCGGTAAACGCATTGCGCTCCCCTGCTTTGACCGCGGTCTGATACGCTAACTCAAGCTGTTCCGGATCGAGTGCAAATTCACGAATTTTTTCCAGATAACTCATCATTGTGCCTCCCCAATCGGGCGAAATATTGAATAGGTCTGATAAGTGCTCAACCAATGCGGTTTTGAGCAGATCAAATAAAGTAAAAAGCCAAAGGTTGATGAGAACCGGCAGTCGACCGGTGTGCAGGCTCTCACGATGCTTGTCACGGAAGAGCTGCGCCATTGGCATACCATACTCCTGACGGAACGAGCGGGGATAGAGGTAGAGCAACAGGCCGTAAATCCGGCAGGCGGCCCTTACCACTGTGCCCGTGTTGCGCCGCTGCTGTTGGTAATGCTGTTGCATCAAGCGCCCTGCCCGATCAGATTGGTGGCGGGACGGGGCAGCAGTTGCTTAGCGCGCGCCTGGCGCACCATCTCATCGAGGCGCGCCGCCTCTGCGCTCAACACGCCAACGCCAAAGTCGGTCAGTCGATAGTAGCGCCGTCGCTCATTATCGAGTTCTGGATCGGGCCGTTCGTCCACCTCCTCAAGTAGCCCGTTGGCCAACAAACGTTTGATCGCCCCGTAGAGTGTCCCTGGCCCCAACTGCACCGCGCCATTGGTCCGCCGCTCCACCTCCTGCATAATGCCATAGCCGTGCCGTTCCTCATCGGCGAGGGCGAGGAGGATGTGAAAGACTGCGGGCGAGAGTGGTAATTGATCGCCGGGTGGTTTGGGTTGGTTGCTCATGGTCAGTTCCTCTATCCTATCCTATTGTATCGTCATGCGCTATATCGTTGGGCGATATAGTATATCATATTTTCAACTATGTCAATAGTCTCTGCAATGTGCATCAATCAACAGTGTGCTCCATCGGCGATCTATGAGAAATGGCAGCAATGTCAGAGCATAAATCAACATCGCGCCACAGGCTGCTTCTGTCTTGGAGCTCTTTTGGTGTGCGAACGGTTAAGCGGTGATTGGCTGCGTAGGCACCTCGAACTTTTGCTGCAAAAGCAGCTTGACAGCCCTGATTTACCTGTGCTAGGATTGGCGCAATCGATTGCGTAATCGATTGTATGGCTTCCCAAACAATGTGCACTACCCATCATTCCCCAATTTAGTTTTGCCAATTTAGGTTTTATGAACCGCAGCATCAGTAAATCCTGTTGCTTTCGGTTCTTTTTTCAGCCACATTACAATGTTATAGGAGGAAATAACCATGGTGAATCAAGTTTCTCGGCGCCTCTTTTTGAAGATGACGGCCCTGACAACGGCGGGCGCGGCGCTGGCAGCCTGTGTGCCCGCGGCTCAGTCCGGCCCAACCCAAGAAGGTGCGGCGTCTGGTGGTAGTGCAGAAGGCAAGACGCAAATCCGTTTTCACGCGCGCATCGGTGTGCAGGGCGATTATTACACCGAGATGGCCGACGCGTTTAACCAATCACAAGATCAAATCGAGGTGATTGCCGAAAATTTCCCCGGCGGTTCGGATTACGCGCAGAAGATTGCCACCATGATGGCTGGTGGCACAATTGGCGATGGCATGTGGACGGCCTCCATTAACGGCTTCTACAACTACGCCGCGGCCGGTCAATATGCCGCGGTGGATGATTTTGTGACCGCGGATAATTATGATCTGTCGGTCTATTACCCCGTTGCCGTCGACTCGTGTCGCTATGAGGGCAAGATGTATGGCATTCCGTGGATTGTGCACCCTGGCCGAATTGGCCTCTTCTACAATCAGACAGCCTTTGAAGAAGCCGGTATGGCTGTACCCAATGCCGACTGGACCTACGATGATCTGATGAATGCGGCGACGGCGATGACCAAGAAAGAAGGCGATCAGACAACGCAATGGGGATTCCTGCCTACCACAGACTATTTCGGTTTGGTGATTGCGCTGCGTTCATTTGGCAGCGATTGGCTCAACGCGGAAGGCACGGAATTAACCTTTGACGACGAGGCGGGGTTGGCGGGGCTGCATATGTGGGAAAAGTTCTATACGGAGGGGGTTGCACCGACCCCAGCTCAGGTGGATGATCAGGGCCAGATGTGGGCCTCTGGCCGCATTATCATGACGCAGAGTGGCTATTGGGGTCAGTCCTGGGGCAAGAATTTTGTCAAAGATTTTGAGTGGATGGTTGCCCCCATGCCACAAGGACCGGCCGGCAGCCGCTCCATGTTTGAGTTTGACCCGAACGTTATCCTCCAAAGCAGCAAGGCACCCGAAGCGGTTTGGGAATTTTTGAAGTATGTCTCCACGAAAGACGCTGGGATTAAGATCGCCCAGATGGGCTCGGTACCTGGCGGACGCCCCGATGTCTGGGAAGATCCCGCGCTGGCCGACTATCCGCCCCATGCGGTGTTTGCCGAGATCATGAAGAGCATCGATCCGCTGGTGCTGCCAGCCAACTTCCGCTCAGAAGAGATCCTCCAAGTGGTGCAAAACGTGTTGGCCCCAGTCTGGTTAGGTGATTCCACGATTGATGAGGTGGCCCCCACCTTGCGTGAAAGTATGCAGGGGGTATTGGATCAGCCGGCGCTGTAGAAGATAAATGCTGTTAAATCGGCGTTGCCTGTTGGTAATCCACAGGCAACGCCGATTTACGTTCTTACATACGCAAGACGACGTACAGCCGTTGAATGATTGGAGTCACTACGTGTCAACCATTTCCACTTCTGCTAACCGCGGCCAGCGCATCGAGCGGCCGCGCGCGCGGCGCTGGTCGCGCGCGCGGCAGCGGGAAGCGTTATTGGGCTATCTCTATATTTCACCGTGGGCTGTGGGCTATCTGCTCTTGATTTTGGGGCCGGTGTTGGCCTCGCTCTATCTCAGCCTGACGCAATACAGCATTATTTCGCGGCCTACCTTTATCGGCCTGGCCAACTATATCAAAGCCTTTACTGACGATCCGCTGTTTGTCAAATCGTTGGGCAATACCTTTTATTACGTGGTGTTTCATGTGCCACTTTCAATTGTGACCTCCCTCCTTTTGGCGCTCTTTCTGGATCAAGGGTTGCGCGCAACGCGGATCTTCCGTACGCTCTTCTTTTTGCCGTCGATTACGCCGGTGGTGGCGTCTGTGCTGCTGTGGCGTTGGATCTTTCAGCCGGATTTTGGCATTGTCAATTATGCGCTTTCCCTGGTGGGCATTCCTGGTCCACAATGGCTGGCCAGCCCCACGTGGGTCAAGCCGACGTTGATCATCATTGGCTTGTGGGGCAGTGTAGGCGGCAGCCAAATGATCGTCTTTCTGGCTGGATTGCAGAGCATTCCCAACGATCTTTACGAGGCGGCGGCGATTGATGGCGCGTCCAAATGGACACGTTTTCGGTATATCACGTTGCCAATGTTGACGCCGTCGATCTTCTTCAATTTGATTTTGAGCATCATCGCTGGCTTTCGTACCTTTACCGCTGCCTATATTGCCACCGAAGGGGGGCCGGCCTATGCCAGCCTCTTCTTTGTGCTCTATCTCTTTTTCAACGCCTTCAAGTTTATGAACATGGGCTACGCCTCGGCCATGGCTTGGGTGTTGCTGGTCGTAGTGCTGTTGTTAACCTTAATCCAGTTTCGCCTCTCCCGGCGCTGGGTCTATTACGAAGGGGAGGAATAAATGGCTGTTGCCCACAAAAGTTCCTGGACTTCCGCCCGCAGAGTCGTTTCTGGCGCTACACAGCCGTGGGCCTATCTGCTGCTATTGCTGCTGAGCGCTCTGTTTACCTTCCCCTTTATCTGGACCGTGTTGACCGCGTTTAAGTCGCCGCAGGAGATCTTCATCTTTCCACCGCCGCTTTTGCCGAAGCAATTTTTGTGGCAAAATTTTTTGGAAGTGTGGCGACAAGTACCCTTTCTCACCTTTTTGATCAACACGCTGACCGTGGCCATTATCAGCATTTTGGGTGATGTAATTACGGGTTCGCTGGTCGCGTATGGCTTTGCCCGCTTCCGCTTTCCGGGGCGCGAAGTGCTCTTTATGATGGTAATTAGCGTGCTCATTTTGCCGGAAGAAGTGACCATCATTCCGCAATTCATTATCTTTCGCGATATCGGCTGGCTCGATACGCTCAGGCCGCTCATTTTGCCCGCCTTTTTGGGCGGCGGAGCCTTTAACATCTTTCTGCTGCGCCAATTTTTTCTGACCCTCCCCCGCGATCTCGATGAGGCCGCCATGATCGACGGTGCCGGCACGCTGCGCATCCTCTGGCAAGTGCTGATCCCGTTGGCCAAACCAGCGATTGCCACCGTGGCGATTTTCTCCTTTCTCTTCCACTGGAATGATTTCTTTCGCCCGTTGATCTATTTGAATACGGTGGATAATTTTACGCTTGCGCTGGGCTTGCGCTTCTTTCGCCAAACGGCAGAAACGGGTGGCGAGCCCAAAGAACATCTGCTCATGGCCGCCTCAGTCATGATGACGCTGCCAGTGCTCTTGCTCTTTTTCTCGTTACAACGCTATTTTGTCGAAGGCATCACCATGTCTGGTATCAAACGCTAATGGGCATGCG
This sequence comes from Caldilineaceae bacterium, assembly GCA_034432375.1. Taxonomy (GTDB): domain Bacteria; phylum Chloroflexota; class Anaerolineae; order Caldilineales; family Caldilineaceae; genus JAHBVH01. The sequence goes on along the minus strand of DAOUCA010000164.1, from coordinate 121,221 downwards.
ATCCCAATTGATAAACTTTGCGTAACGGCTTACCCACTTGACCATTCCCCAGCGATCTGGGAAGGGTTATCGCTCCTCTCCTTGATGTCGGGAGGGGCAGGGGGTGGCGTGAGTCGTTCTAACTCCACAAGGATAAACTCCTATGCAACAATTTCGGGTCGGCATTGTGGGCTGTGGCGAGGTGGTGCAGACACTGCATCTGCCCAGCCTCTTTCAACTGCCAGCACAATTTCGCATTACCGCGATCTGTGATGTGAGCAATGAAGTGGTCCAGTGCATTGGCGACCGCTGGCAGGTAGCCAATCGCTATCTCGATTATCGCGAGCTGGTAGCGCAGGAGGATGTGGACGTGGTCTTGGTCACGAATCCTGCCGCGTATCACACAGAGGTGACGCTGGCAGCGATTGCCGCGGGCAAGCATGTGCTGGTGGAAAAGCCCATGTGCGTCAATCTGCGCGAAGCGGATGAAATTATTGCGGCGCAGGCCAGGGCCGGTGTTACCGTACAAGTGGGGTACATGCGGCGCTATGCACCGGCTTTTGTACAAGCGTGTGAATTGGTGGCCCAAATGGGAACAATTCGCCAGGCGCGGGTACAGGCTGTGCTGGGGCCCAATGCGCTCTTTTCTGGCAACACCACGCGCGTTATCCGCGGCAGCGATGTGGCCGCGGATCTGGTCACGGCCGGCCAGCAGCGTCAACATTCTTTGATCACCGAAGCCATTGGGGAAGTGGGGCCAGAGCTGCGCATGGTGTATAATTTGTTCCTCGGGTTAAGCACGCACGATCTTTCGGCGATGCGTGAACTACTGGGGTTGCCGCAGCGCGTGATCTATGCCGCCAAACGTCACGGTGGACGCGTGCTCACCGCGGCGTTTGATTACGGCGATTATGTGTGCCACTTTGAAACTGTCTTCAACAACATTGCGCAATTCGATGTAGGATTGACAGTGCTGGGTGAAAATCAGACGGTGCGCGTGCAGTATGATACGCCGTATGTGCGCAATCTACCGATTCGTCTCTTTGTGACGGAAAGCAACGGTCAGGGCGGTGTAATCGAGCGTGCGATTCATCCCAACTGGGGTGATGCGTTTGTAGCCGAGTGGCAGGCGCTGTATACCAACATTACCGAGCAGCGCCCCGCAAAAAGCTCGCCCGCCGATTATCGGCAAGATCTGGCGCTATTTCGCACCATGATCGCTTTGATGGGTTAGCCAGAAAATGGAGTTCTGTATTTGTGTCAGCTGTAACCATGCGTGAGGTGGCCAACCGAGCAGGCGTCTCAAAAACGACAGTCTCCCATGTTCTGAATCAGACGCGCTTTGTCGAAGCAGAAACCGTCAAACGGGTACAAGGTGCCATGGATGAACTGGGCTATCGTCCCAACCGGCTGGCGCGTAGCTTGCGCCGCCAGGAAACGCAGACCATTGCCCTAATCACGCCTGACAACGCCAATGTCTATTGGGCAGAATTTGCTCGGATCGTAGAAAAAGCCGGTTTTACGGCGGGGTATACTGTCTTTCTTTGCAATTCTGAATGGTCGATGGAGCGTGAGCATCAATATGTGGAGACACTGTTGGAGCGCCAAATCGATGGCATCATTCTGGCCGCTACACATAATAGCCAGAGCGTGTTGGACAAGGTGGCAGCGGCCCGGTTACCCATCGTCGTTGTCAATAAGACACCCGTGGAGCCCAAGGTGAGCTCTGTCAGAGTTAATGAATTTTATGGCGGCTATCTGGCGGGCGCGCATCTGCTCCAACTTGGTCACCGCTGCGTGGGTTATCTGAACACACGCCAAGAATATAGCGTGGAAACGCGCGTCAGCGGGTTTCTCCATGCTTTTACTGAAGCTGGGCTGGATGCTACGGCGCTGCCCACCGCCGAGGGAGACTTTTCCTATGCCAGCGGCGAAGCCGGTGTTTACGAGCTGTTGCGGCAGCAGCCCGCTTTGACGGCGATTTTCGCTGTGAATGACAACATGGCGCTGGGTGCCTACAAAGGGTTGCGCCGTTTGAAGCGGCGCATTCCTGAAGATATCTCTGTCGTAGGTTTCGATAACATTGTTTATGCCACTGCCCTCAGCCCAGAACTGACTACCGTTGCCCAGCCGATCCACCAACTGGGCGAGACCGCCTGCCGTTTACTGCTCAATAAGATCGAAGTCCCCGACAGCCCCCCAGAGTCTGTTGTACTGGAACCCACCCTGATCGAGCGCGCTAGTTGCCGCAAACTACTTGGCTAAAGTGAAACCATACTTTTAGTGATTTCACTTTAGGCCAATCCAAAATTTAAACTATCCACGAAGCAACTAAAGGGCACAGCCCTTTAGCTGCTTCGTGGATCATTAATTCTCAGGCAATAGCAGTCCTCAATCTTCAGACAAGGTGCAAAGGGCTTTTTGTCTTACTTTTGAACGGAGATGGACTGGAATCGATTAGCGTTTACTTGATCCTAATTTTTACGGTTGCGTTCGTGCCAATGATATTTGCCAGCTCTACATTGTCGGCCAGCTTGATCTTGACAGGGATCAACTGGGTTACCTTGGTATACGTACCGGAGGTTGTAAAGCTAGAGGCTGCACCGCTAAGCCTTGTCGAGGTTACCGTGGCGACCTCCGCTACATACCCATCAAAACTTCTGCCATAGGCATCCAAAAAGACCGATACGCGCTGCCCTACTTGTATTTTTAGAATATTCGTCTCTTCCACATTCGCCGTGATATACATATCCGACGTATCGACGACAACCAGTAGGACATCCGATGCCGTAACATAGTCGCCATCGTGGATCACGATGTTGGCCACCGTGCCGTCGATGGGTGAGCGGATGAGGGGTCCCTTTTGCACCTGCGCGAGCACCTGTCCCGCTGTTACCTCCTCGCCTTGAGCGACGTACATTCTGAGTAGTTGACCAGTTGCGTTTGCGGTAAGCTGGTGAATCACCGTGTCCACCTTGGCGTTATCTGTCTGATAGTAGAAAGACCCCTGGTAAATAAGGTATCCTGCAAACCCGGCGCCAGCAAGCAAGATCACAATCGCAGCTGTGATGACCATCGGTCTACTGATCTTTCGGTTTGCCGTTTTGGGCGTAAAATCTTTTTCGTATTCGTCTGTTTTTTTATTAGTTGCCATGCTGGATGCCATTTGGGATCACCTTTTGTTCGAATTGACTGTTGTACATTCCGGCGTAAACTCCATCTGCCGCAAGCAGATCCATATGTTTTCCCTGTTCGATAATGTCCCCCTGATTCATGACCAGAATGAGATCGGCATTTTTGATCGTCGAAAGCCGGTGCGCAATAATAAAACTCGTCCTGTCCTGCATCAGCGCATCCATTGCTTTCTGGATCAATAGTTCCGTGCGGGTATCAATCGAACTGGTCGCCTCGTCGAGAATCAAGATTTTCGGATCCGCAAGAATGACGCGTGCAATGGTCAATAATTGCTTTTGCCCTTGTGAGATATTGTCCGACTCTTCGTTCAAGATGGTATCGTAGCCGTTTGGCAGCGTGCGGATGAATTCGTCGCAATGGGCAGCCGTCGCGGCGGCAATCACCTGCTCCCGTGTCGCTGCAAAAGTCCCGTAGCGGATATTTTCAAAAATAGTAGCGTTATAAAGCCATGTATCCTGCAAGACCATGCCGAATAGGGAGCGCAACTCGTTTCTTGAATAGTCGTGTATGCTGTATCCATCGATCTTGATATCGCCGTGATTGATATCGTAAAAACGCATTAAAAGTTTCACAATCGTCGATTTTCCCGCGCCTGTGGGGCCGACAATTGCCGTTTTTTCCCCTGGATGGATGGCGGCTGAAAAGTCATGGATAATGAGCTTATCGGCATCATAACCGAACGCGACATGTTCAAAAGCGACACGGCCCGTAACCTGGCTGGCAGACGCAAGACCGGGATCGGGGCTCTCTTCCCGTTCATCGAGAAATTCGAAGACCCGCTCCGAAGCGGCGATGGTCTGCTGTAGCGTATTGGAGATGGAGGCAAGCTGCGTGATCGGTTGCGTAAAATTTCTCATATATTGGATAAACGATTGGATATCGCCGATTTCAATCGTCTTTTTCACCGCCAGATAGCCGCCCAGAATGCACACGATGACGTAGCCGATGTTGCCAACAAACTGCATCATCGGCTGCATGATGCTTGTGAAAAACTGCGACTTCCAGGCGCTTTCGCTGAGCGCTTCGTTAATCTCATCGAAGCGCTCAATCGACTCAGCTTGCTGATTGAACGCTTGGACAATGGTGTGTCCGCCATACATCTCTTCCACATGCCCGTTCATTTTGCCGAGCAACTGCTGCTGGGATCTGAAGAATTTCTGCGATATCTTGAGCACCGCGCCGACCAGACCAAATGACATCGCCACCGACAGGAATGCCGTCACCGTCATGAGCGTGCTAATGCTCAACATCATCAAAAGGACGCCGACGACGGTGGCGACGGAGGTGATCAGCTGGGAAAGACTTTGGTTCAGCGTCTGGCTGATTGTGTCGACATCATTCGTAATGATCGAAAGGACTTCGCCGTGTGTGGCGGTATCGTAATACTTTAGCGGCAGGCGGCTCAATTTCTGATCGATCTCCTGGCGCAGATTATAGGTGACCTCCATGGAAACGCTAGTCATCATAAAGCTCTGCGCATAAGAAAAGGCCATGGAGATGGTATACAGGAGAATCAGCAGCATAATCAGCCGGCCGATATAGGCAAAATCCATCAACAGCCCTGTTTGCAAATAGCCGCTGATCAGCCCTTCGGCGAGCTTGGTGGTCACATTGCCCAGCACCTTTGGGCCGACAATGGAGAAAATGGATGATAACGCGGCAAAGATCATCACAATGATGATTTTCACTCGATAGGGCTCTAGGTAGCGGATGAGGGTATTCAGCGTTTTTCGTGAATCCCTTGCCTTTGCCGCTTCCGCGAGCATAGAATTAGGCCTGAACAAGCTCATCCTCCGACAGTTGTGAACGGGCAATTTCGCGGTAGACTTCGCAAGTACGTAGAAGCTCACGGTGTGTTCCACGACCGACAATTTCGCCATTTTCGAGCACGATAATCTGGTCTGCATTCAGGATCGTACCCACACGCTGCGCCACAATCAACAAGGTGCTGCTGCGCGCCTCCTGGTACAGTGCCTCGCGCAGGGCGGCGTCGGTTTTCATGTCGAGGGCGGAGAAGCTATCGTCGAAGATGTAGATGGGGGCGTTTTTAACCAAAGCCCGCGCAATGGACAGCCGCTGTTTCTGTCCACCCGATAAATTTGATCCGCCTTGTGCGATGTGCGCGTCGTAGCCATCGGTCATCGTTGCAATGAATTCATCCGCCTGGGCGATAGACGCCGCGCACTTTAGTTGGTCGAGCGTAGCATCGCCATCCGCATAGCGCAGGTTGCTTTTGACCGTTCCGGAGAAGAGCATGATTTTTTGCGGAACATAGCCGATTTTATCGCGTAGATCGCTGCGTTTCATCTCGCGTATATCGACACCGTCCACGAGGATGCGCCCCTCTGTTACATCGTAATAGCGGAGCAGCAGATTGATCAGGGTCGATTTACCACTGCCCGTTACACCGATAAATGCGGTCGTTTGCCCATGTTTCGCGCTGAAATTGATATTTTTCAACACCGGCTGGTCGCTTTCAGGATAGCAAAAACTCACGTTTTCATAGTCAATATCCGCGACAAACTCTTCCCTGGGTTGAATCGCATTTTTCTTGTCCTTAACCAGCGTTCCTGTTTCAATGACCTCTTTGATTCTCTTTGCGCTGACGGCCGCGCGTGGAATCATGATAAACATAACGGAAAGCATAAGAAATGCCATAATAATCTGCATGGCATACTGCATAAACGCCATCATCTGTCCGAGATCAAGCTGCAAGGCTGCAATTTGCTGGGCGCCGAACCAGACGATCAGCACGGTCGTGATGTTCATGATAAACAGCATGGTCGGCATCATGATCGTCATGGCGCGGTTGACAAAAAGATTATTTTCCGTCAGCGATCGGTTTGCATCGTCGAAGCGAGCCTCTTCAAACTGCTGCGAATTAAAGGCGCGGATGACGAGCAAACCCGCCAGGTTTTCACGGCTGATGAGGTTCAATTTATCCACAAGCGTTTGCATTTTCTGCATCTTTGGCATCACCATAATGACGAGCACGATGATGACCGTCACCAGTGCCAGCACCGCGCCCACAATGATCCAGGATAAGTCGGGGCTTTCCGCGACGGCCTTGAAAATGCCGCCGGTGCCCATGATGACCGCGTAAAATAGCATGCGCACAAGCAGGACAATCAGCAACTGGATCTGCGTGATATCGTTGGTGGTTCTGGTGATCAGGGAAGCGGGTGAAAATTTGTCGAGTTCCGAGTTCGAAAAAGTTTGCACTCGCTTGAAGAGATCTGCGCGCATATCGCGCGCGGTAAATGCCGCGGTTCGGGCTGCATAGTACCCTACAGTGATGGAACAGACGGCACCAAGCAGGGTGACCAGTAGCATCTTGATGCCGACTTGCACAATAAAATTGGCATTGCCGCCGAGCACGCCCGTGTTCACAATGTCTGCCATATAATCTGGCAGCGCAAGGTCACAGATCGCCTGAACCACCAAAAGCGCGAGGGCAGCCAATAACATGCCGGAGTATTCCGACATATATTCAAATACCAGGGTCATTGGTAAGCGCCCTTTTCGTGAGATTAAAACGATTGATCATCATTATTCTTGCCTATACCTTGAACCAACATACAGTGAACCAACATACAGTGAACCAATAAGGCTATTTCTTTTTGTGCTTCGCATAGTTTATCTGTGCAGTGATTTGAAGTTTGCGCATCAATCCATTCATCGTCGCTAATTCTTCTTCTGAGAATTCTCCCAAAACACTTTTGAAAAAAGCAGCCAGTTCTTCTCCCGTTTTACTCAACACAGCGTTGCCACGGTCGGTAATTCGGACCCCTGTGCTGCGGCGGTCGCTCTCATTGTCAAAACGCTCGATATGCCCTTTACTGGCGGCAAGACGGATAAATTTTGAGACCGCCTGTGGCGTTACCTCGACGCGTTTGACGATATCCGACACCCATACGTCACTGCTCCCTGCTTCATACGCCATTTCAGCGATCAGTTGCAGCATGACATATTCCGCGAAGGAGATATCCTCTGAAATAAGTCCAGAGAGTTTCATTGTTTTTATCGCATAGAACATCTGCAGAAAATGGGCGTTATGAATTTGCATGAGTAGTTGATAATTAGTAAACCTGGTTGACTATTTAGTTACTATAGCATGATTTCCATTTTTCAAGCAACTACATGAATAAGTAAAGTTCAAGAACTTTTCAAAAAAAGCGATCCACGAAGTTCACGAACTTACACGAAGAAAAAAGAAAATCCTTCGTGTAAGTTCGTGTAGGGTGCCCACTGGGCGCGTGGAGCATAATTTTGAAAAGGATGTCAAAGGTATGGCGGCATGCTACGCCGGGTGGACGAAGCGAGTACAGCGCGGTGTAAACAAGAGAGTAGGACGGTGGGACAGTGGGACAATCACTGTCCCACTGTCCCACCGTCCTACTGCCCTCGCGATGTTATAGCGGTACCGATAGACTACTACACTGGCATGGTCCGACCAGTCTTCTGTCGGCCATAGTCGGCCCACGCTTTGTTGGGCGCGCCCATCATTTTGACACCCAGGACATCAACCGAATAATCGAGACGCTGCTCCATCGTCAGGTTGGGGTCGGCCCAACTCGAATAGAAGGCGATACCCTGGCTGTCGAGCGCGGCTTTGATGCTGTCGCGCGCGTCGTTCATCTCCTGTGGATAGGGCGGATCGTGGGCATCGTCGTGGCCAAAGGACATGCCCATATCGCCGGGACCCCACTCGGCAAAGCCAATGCCCGGCACGGCCGCGATGGCGTCGACATTCTGCAAACAATAGCGGTCCTCAATTTTAAGACCCAGCAACAGTTCGCCCTGCGGATTTAACGGCCACGGGTCGGCGATGCGTGCGTACTCCGCCGTCGACACGCCCCAAATGTCATTGGCCGGTCGCTGTCCACCAGCGCCGCGCAGCCCTTCGCCAATCGTCTCCCGTTCTAGCGTTTGGAAGGGGTAGCGGGTGGTCTGTACAAACGCCGCCACCGACTCAGCCGTGCGCGCATGGGTGTGCAGAATGCCGTGGACGCCGGCGGTCAAGACGTGGCGCGCCTGCCAGGCGTTGTAGAGCACCTCCTCGGGCGTAATGGCATTGGCGGGTAAGGTGCAGACGACGGTGGGGGTGAGATGGCCGCTGGCGGTTGGGCCGCCATCTTTCAACCCGCGCATATAGGCCGTCAACCCGACGGTGTCAAAGGGGTGGTGCTCAAAGTCGATGAGCAGCATATCCGCCCACGTCTTGGCATCTTCCAATCCGGCTTTATAGCTCAGTTCGTGCGGATGCGTTGCGTAGATCGGCTGTCCCGCCGCCAGCAATTCGATACACTTGTTGATTCTTGCCATATCCGAGATCCTTTCGCTATCGTCCGGAGGCGCTTTGGGCGCTTCGCGGCCAGTGAGATCGACTGCCGGTAGAATGATACGGGTTGAAGGCCGGCATGCGCGACATACCCTGATATCGAGCGCGGCAAGTCAGTTTTTGAGAGAGAAAAGGAATCGTACACCTGACAAGATCCGTTGTCAAACAAGCGAAATCAGGCTGGCTTCGGCTGGGGCGGAGACGGGATGGTGATTGCGGATAATAGAGGAAGTCATCGTGAATTTTGAGTGTTTTATCCTGTAGCAGCCCCAGTCGAATCTTTTTAGTTTTATAAGCGGCCTAGGGAATCAGGGCAGCAACTTTCTCGTGTTTCTTGCCATAGCTAATAATGATTTCTTCACCGGCGCGTACCTGTTCGATGATTTCTGAAAAGTGAGCTTTAAATTCTCCAACCGGATATATTTTCATACAACTACTTTAACATGTTGCTTGACAACTTGTCAAGCAACATGCCTGAACACCTAGTGCACGCCCCCGATAACCTTACTGCGTGGTTCTTCATCCTTGGGGCGCGTGCCATTGTCGCAGCCCCCCTCCCCGCTCGGACGCAGGGAGGGCGTGGCTAAATCTTCGATCCCCTTCCAGGCGTATGGATCCTTGCCGGCGATCATCACAATGTCGCGGTAATCGGTCACGGCCATCCCTTCGCCTTCTTTGGGCCGCCGCCAGGGCAGCAGCGACTGGGCACTCATGTAGTGGTTGACGAGCACCCGTCGGTAGCCGCCTTTTGCATAATTGGGCAACGAACGGTGGAGCAAGTAGCCATTGAAAAAGACAATCGCGCCGGCCTTGACTTCCACAGGGATGGCATCTTCATCCTGATAGGGGAAGTTATAACTCTCGGTGCCACAATCAAAGCGCGGGTCGTTTTGTTGGCCAAAGGGATAGATGACGCCCGGTTTGTGTGAGCCGGGGATCACCCAGAGGCAGCCATTTTCGACCGTGGCATCGTCGAGTGCAATCCAACCGCCAGTGAGGCTGCGGTCGCGCGTGGGAATCGCCCATTCGTCCTGGTGCCACGCCTGCCCCGGTTTGCCCGACGCTTTGATAAAGAGCATCGACTGCATACATTTCACGTCGGGACCAATCACTTTGGTGGCCACATCGACAATCGTCGGATGAGCCAAGTGGCGCTCCATAATATCGGAAATTTTGTGGGGGAAATGGATACACAGATAGTTGCGCAGAACTTCGTCTTCGGTGGCACCGGCGGGCGGTGGTTCATAGTTGCGGATATCGGTACCACGATCACCCCGACAAATGGTGGTGGTCTCCGCCCGCAATTCTGCCAACTCAGTGGGGCTCAAGGCATTCTCGACAATTAAATAGCCATTTTCGGCGTAAAAGGCAGCGTGCTCTGCCGTAATTTCGGGATAGGTGTGACTCATGACTCAATCTCTCCTATTTATCTGGCTGTTTAAGTTTTAGAAATCCTTGACGGCTTGTGCTCGTGTGGTGATTTCTAAAACTTAAATGTTTGCAGCACTATGGTAGTAAAGGGATAAGAATTTAATTTTACACCGAGAGTTAAAGAAACGCTAAGTGACTATTTAGCTACCGTAGGGTTTGAAAGGGGGAAGGCCCTTGTACAAATGAGGGATCCCACAGGCAATGGCGCGTACCTACCTGAGGCTGAAGCCCTCAGGCTGAGAAAGGAAGTCCCGCTCAAGCGGGCTGCCAGCAAAGTGCGCTTCAGCGCAGCTTTCTTTATCAGACACAGGGCTTCGGCCTGTGGCGACGCAAACCCTACGGTAACTAGACTGTGGTATAGAGATATAGTTCAGGAACGGCCAGATCAACGTGAAACTCTTCATGGATTCGCGTGATTACTTTGACGGCACGCAACGAGTTGCCGCCTACTGTAAAAAAATCATCAAAGACGTTAAAGTTCTGATGTTTCAATTCTTCTGACCAGATCTGAAGCAATTTTGCTTCGGCGGTGTTCCTGGGTTGCAAGGTCTCGATGGTTTGGTCACTCTTTACTTGTAATGCGAGCAAAGCGCGCCGATCCACTTTCCCATTGATCGTCATCGGCAGATGCTGAAGCTGCATGAAGAAATCTGGCACCATGTAGCGCGGCAACCGTTGCCGTACATGATCACGCAGCCGATCCATATCGGATGCCGCTCCGCCCACGACATAGGCGCAAAGGTGCTTTTCTTGGTCTGTCGCTTCTGTACACAGCACCACGACCTCTTGGATCGCTGGATGGGATAGTATGGCATGTTCGACCTCACCCAACTCGATTCGAAACCCGCGAATCTTGACTTGGTCATCGGTACGACCAAAGAATTCAATGAGCCCATCCTCGCGCATGCATCCAATATCGCCCGTTCGATACATACGTTGCCCAGGTTGGTCAACAAAGGGATCAAACAGAAATCGTTCTAGTGTCTGTGTCGGTTGGTTGAAATACCCACGGGCCAACCCAATACCGGCTAGATAAATTTCGCCTTTTTCACCGCTGGAAACAGGGTTCTGGTTGTGATCAAGAATGTAAACTTGTACATTGGGAATCGGTTTGCCGATGGAGATCCACTCATCCTGTCCACGCAGACGATGAGCTGTTGAACAGACTGCATTTTCTGTCGGTCCATATTCATTCACCAGCTGCACATGCGGAAAATGGTGATAGTGTTTCTGCACGAGCTTCTTGGTTATGGGCTCACCTGCGACCGTAATCGAGCGCAGTGTGGACGCTGAGTCAGCGATATAGTCGATGAGGAGATTGTAAAATGTTGGTGTGATCACAAAGTGGCTTACGCCATGCTCAACGATGAGGCGCTTGAGGTAGAAAGGATCGGTGCGCAACTCTTCGCACGGAATCACAATGGACCCACCTGCCAGAAGCATTGCAAAGATGTCAACAACTGAGCTATCAAATGCGTAAGAGGGTAGTTGTAATGTCGCGTCGGTTTTGTCAAATGCATAGTATTTGACGCGCCATTGCAGTGTATTCACAATCGATCTCTGCTCGATGGCGACCCCTTTGCGGTATCCTGTCGAACCCGAGGTATATATGATATAGGCCAAATCGTGTGAATTGCTAACAACAGCCGGATTCGTTGTTGGTGTTGTCAAGCCCTCTAACTCATCATCGACCAAGAAGAGTTCTATCGGAATATCGCTAACCATAAAATAGTAAGCTGAATCCAGCAGAAGGACCTTCGCCTTTGTCTCTTGCAATATATCGCGGATGATCGCAGAGGGATGTCGTGGGTCGATTGGTATATAAGCGGCACCCGCTTTAAGTATCGCCAAGAGACAGACGATCATATCACTTGAGCGATTCATCAGTAATGCAACGAACTCACCACGTTTTACATCGTACTGTTGGCGTAAATGATGGGCAAGACGGTTGGCTTGCTGATTCAATTCAGCATACGTTAGGCGTTGCTCACCAAAGACAACAGCTATTGCATCTGGTGTCTTGTACACTTGTTCTTGGAATAACCCCTGAATTGTCAATAGTTCAGCTAGGTCACCTAGCTGATCAGAAAAGGGTTCACCCTGAGAACCATTACTCACATGGGTTTTTTCTTGAAGAACCAGATCTTTTACATCTATGACTGTCATTAACCATATTCCTTCTTTTGAGTACTTGGATCTATGTAGCTCTCACAACAAGCATTTCTTCATTGGCGTTTGTTCTTTACTTGGGCTGGTCAACATTATTTATAGCTAATTCGTAACCGAGCAGTACGCTGTTCTAGTGCGAAACACTGAACGGGTATATCTGCAAAAGATGTTAACCAGCCCATATCCAATCGGTGTATGTAAGTGGTATCGGCGTAGTCGCTACGCCAATACCAGATCTAACTGCTCTAATTCAGGCATCAGAACGACGCTTTCCTGCTCACTGGCGTCGGTGCGAGCAATGATGGCGATTATCTCCTCATCAGAGCTTGGATTGTAAGGCAGATGAGGTGTTCCCGCTGGGACGTAGATCATTTCACCTGCCGCAGCCGTTAAATGTTCTTGGAGATTTTCACCATGCCAGGAGGCAACGGTTCCTTGAAGGATATAAATGGCCGTTTCGTGCTCTTCATGCCGGTGTGCTGTGCCGCGTGCGCCCGGCGGCATTCTGAGCACATGCATGCAAATTCGTTTTGAACCAACATTTTCGCAACAGATGCCTTCAAAATAAGAGAGATTCTGTTTACCCTGAAAGGTGTCATTTAGATGGATCACGGTACAAATTTTTGAACTCATGGTTTACTCCTGATTCATGATCAAAAAGGAACTATGATGCTGTTTTTCTATAAACAAAATCGTAATGACTCAAAGCACAGTCGTGAATGGTTTTATTCACTCATGGTACGCATCTTCCCATAAAGGCACCACGACACTCGAGTACGCCGCATCCCCAGATGCGGGTCAATCCGCATCTGGGGATGCGGCATACTCGAGACCGGCATGTTTACTGCGTAACATGAGTTATTCAAAGTTCGGTGCAAGAAGCGTTGGATCTTCAACTGCTATACTGCGGTTGAATGGAGAACCGAAGTTTCTAGTCCAGAAACGCTCTGGTTCTCCGTCAGAGCAGGGAATACTAGTGCAGCTCGATCAAAGTCAAAGACTTGATGATACAGTGCTGCCGGCGCTTTGGTCTTGGCCCACATGGACACTTCCTGTGCTTTCTCTGCAACATTATCCATGTGGATACATTGTGAATCTGCCCAGTCCAGCAATGGCGGCACATATTCGTTATGGCTCAAGAGGCTGTTGATCTGCGCCGCCGCTTCTTGCGCCGTTAATTCCCCCCGCTCAAAGCACAGAACAAACGCTTCGGCATCATTAAAGATCGCCTGTATGCCCTCGAGATTGGGATACAATGAACTCGGGAATGGTTCACCCTCCCATTCACCAAAGAGTGCTTTATTGCCCGATGCAGCGTATTTCGCGTACCGGCAGACAACTGCCGAGAAGCAAAGTGTAACCATCACAACATGAATGCGTAACCATGCATTCCAGAGTGAAAAATCAGCAAATGAACGATAAAAATTAGCGATATGGCGATCGACAAAATCGGCCAACCGCGCTTGAACCTGGTCGAGATCGGCGAATCGAGCAGCTGACAGGTCATTGTCCGCCAATGCAGAAAGCAAGCGGTCGGCAAATAGATTGATAACTTCGCATGTGCAGACGAGACCCTTTGACTGTAATGCATCGAAAAAACCGTAGGAGTGAGGTAGCAAGAAGTACCGATCACCCACACAACTGCGCGATAGGTATTGTATGCGTCCTGTTTTTACCCAAGGGCGCACAGCTTCTGCCTGTCCCAATTGGGCGGCTATGCTTGGAAAACGCCGTAAGAATTGCTGAAATTCCTCTTCTGAGGCAAGACCTGTATCTGGATACTTCCGTGGATCCAAACAAAGTCCAACGCTACAGAGCTGATTCGTGGATCCAGCTACATTGTCAAATGGAATGGTCCAGAACCACCCGCCATCAAATATATGATGAAGGGTGCCATCACGCCACTGTAGCGAGAGTCCAGGATCATTGGGCGGGTCGGCTACATCATCGTAATGGGGTACATTCTTCATATGGGTAAATAGGACGCGCGAATGAGTTCTAATTTCCGCTGGATCGACGCGGAGGTTGAATTTATGTGCTAATGGCGAATGAGTACCGGCTGCATCAATAAGATATCGGCACTTAAATTGATCGCCAGCTTCTGTCTCTACCGTAACAGATTCGTTGTGAAAGCTGATGTTGCAGACGGTTGTGCGTTCACGATAGATTGCACCATAGTTCATCGCTACCTTCAGCATATAGTGATCGATCTCTTGACGATATAAGTGTGGTGGATCGATGAGTGGTGGATGCGGAATGAGTAGATTACATTCTTTGGGGTTCTGACGTTCGCCGGCGCGATGATACAAGAATCCGTTGGTGGTCTTGACACCACAAGAAGTAGTGATCTGTTGTTGAATGGATTTCGCGTTGCTTAAGAGGGCAATTTCGGGTACATCATACCGCTCACCAATGATGCGCATTAGCAACGACGAGGTGGGAACAACTGCCTCACCGATCGTGAAGCGCGGATGTGCGCCCTTTTCAATCATTAAGACGCGGTAGTTGTGCCTTGCTAAAATCGCGCCTACCATTGTCCCACCGATTCCTGTACCAATAATAATGACATCGAACTGATTTTCAGCCATTCTTGATCTCCATATTACCTTGTCATGTACTCATTTTACCGCGGTGCATACACCTCTTTTGCCATGGATCTGCTGCAACTCAATCTACTGTTGAGTCAGTCTGTTGGCAATGAATAGCACGCCAGATCTTCTCTGCTGTTAAGGGCATATCCAGATGCCGCACACCTAGATGGGAGAGGGCGTCTATGACTGCATTGACAACTGCTGGCGTTGCGCCTACTGTTGGCGCTTCTCCAATTCCCTTAACACCAAGCGGATTTACTGGTGAAGGGGTGATGGTGTGTTCTGTGATAAAATTAGGCAAAGTATCAGCGCGTGGTAAGGTGTAATCCATGAGTGAACCACTCAGTAAGTTTCCGATATTGTCATAAACAGCTTGTTCAAAGAGGGCCTGGCTGATTCCCTGTGCAATACCACCATGAACCTGGCCCGCAACAATGGTAGAATTTAGCAAAACTCCACAATCTTCCACAGCAACATGCTCGAGCACGGCAACATTGCCGGTATCCGGCTCGACTTCTACCACACAGATCTGCGTGCCAAAGGGGAAAGTTTCTCCCACCGGTGCAAATTCACTATCTGCCGCTAATGATCCTTGGAGTTCAATCGGTACGTGTGTGCTGTGTGAAGCTTCTGCTACCTCTGACCAGTCAACGAAGCGGTCATTTGAGCCTGTAACATGGAAGCGCCCCTGTGTCAGTACGACATCTTGTACTGGTACTTCTAATAGATGAGCTGCCACTTTTTTGGCTTGTGTACAGACGCGTTGCGCGTTGAGGGCAATGGCGCTTCCGCCAAGAGCAGCACTACGGCTGCCATAGGTGCCGAAACCACGCTCAACCTGATCGGTGTCACCTTGAATGATGACTACCCGCTCCCCATTGATCTGCAAAATATCGGCAACCAGTTGCGCCCACACGGTCTCATGCCCTTGCCCTTGCGACACCGTTCCCGTTGACACCGTTACCGTGCCGTCGGCCGCGACCGCAACTGCACCCGTTTCCCAAGGGCCGGGAGCACTACTTTCGACATGACAACACACACCAATTCCTAGTAGCTTATCCCCCTTGCGACGCCGTTCAAGCTGTTGCTCGCGTAGTGCACCATAATGAACCAGTGCTAACGCTCGTTCCAATGTTAGCGCATAGTCACCACTGTCATATTGGGTGCCGACGGCAGTGGTATAGGGGAATTTACAGGCTGGGATCAAATTGCGACGCCGTAGCTCTACCGCATCCATATCGAGCTCAACTGCCAGTCGATCCATTGCTCGCTCAATGGTGTAGATTGCCTCCGGTCGCCCTGCTCCGCGGTAAGCCATATTGCTTACTTTGTTGGTCATTGCCGCGTCCATCGTCACACGGACATTGGGGATATCATAAACGCCCGTCATCAGTTGACCGGTGAAGTGCAAGATGACCGGCAAGACCCGTGAATGATAAGCGCCACAGTCAACAACAATCTTGGCATCAATCCCACTTACTTTGCCATCCCGATTGGCGGCCATACGAATCTGATGGATCTGGTCTCGTCCATGGCTTGTTGCCACATAATCTTCTGTTCGCGAAGCTACCCAGCGGATGGGCCGGCCTACTGTTTTTGCCAAGAAAGGTACCAGTACTTCTTCGCCATAAACATTCGCTTTGGCGCCAAATCCTCCTCCCACATCAGGAGCAATTACGCGCAACTGTTGTGGCAACATTCCCAGCGCAGCCGCAACACTCATCTTCACCGCGTGGGGTACCTGTGTTGTGCTCCATAGGGTAATGCGGTCGGCAGCTGCATCATGGCAAGCTACGACTGCGCGGGGCTCCATGGCGTTGGGGACGAGACGCTGATTCACCAAATGGAGCTCGATAATCTTGTCTGCCTGTGCAAATGCGGCCTCGACATCGCCACCGCACTTGCTCCAATGCAAAGCTACATTGGAATCCCATTCCTCATAAATAAGCTGTGTATCAGTAGCCAATGCTTGTTCCGGATCCATGACAGCCGGCAATGGGTCGTACTTTACCGTAATCAGCTCAAGAGCATCATGCGCCACATATGGTGTCTCTGCAATGACGGCAACAACAGGCTCACCCAAATAGCGAACCTTTTTGGTCGCCAATGGATATTGATGGGGAGAGCGTTGTATCTCATCTTCCCCGGTCGTCGGCGGCAGGAGCACAGGCAGTGGCGCCTTTAAGAACGGATTGATCTCCTCACCGGTGAAAACTGCCACCACACCAGTCAGGGCTCTGGCTTGGTCACTATGTATATTGCTGATACGAGCGTGAGCGTGTGGGCTTCGAAGCAGAGCAAGATGCAACATCTTATCGAAATGCAAATTCGCTATAAATCGGCCTCGACCTTGGAGCAAACGTGCATCTTCCCGTCGCCGCAAAGGATTCTCCTTGGTTGATGCAGCGTGATCATTAATCATGATGATGTTCCTACCATTTTGTTTCCCTACCATTTTGGTACGCTGTTAATCGTGGTTCGGTATTGGTGTCAACTGGCAGTTCATTTTCTCGTTTTGTTCACAGTCCGAAGCACAACCAAAGCTCACTTGAGATAGATAGGAAATTTTTCATTAATTAGCATAATTGGCCGACTGTTGGCGACAATTCGATACGCACGGCTGAGGAATTTGCTTCCCACCAGACACTCAATCTCTTCAGGCAAGCTTTCAACCTCTTCATGTCGGTACCAAAGAATCTCTCTACGTGATTCAATCCGGCTGTTCATAAGCACGCGACCGATGCCGCTAGGTTCTACTTCCAATTGCTCTAACATGGCTTCCGGCAATCGACTCAGCACCAGTAACGATGTGGCGTAGGCATAAGCGATCGCACTGTAGCGTCCACGCAAAATGACTTCGCGAATCATTACGTCGGTACCGGACGGTACCTCTAGCTCTACGTGGTCATTCGTGAACACCTGTTGCTCTTGGTTGATGAGCAAAACTTCAACGGGTTCTAGAAAGTATGCTTCTAGAAATTTCGTAACAGTCCCATCTAAGACAAGCAACGCACGCTGTAGAGGCTCTAGCGTACGTAAGTCAAGGTCAGTGACATGGTTTCGACTGACTGCTTGCGAACTTGCTATTTTGGGGCGCGCAAGAAGGCAACTATCCAGATTTACAAAGTCGGTTTTGGGATAGGCAATATCCCCATTCTTGGCTATCATTGCGACCTGTTTTTCTTTATTTTCTCAAGTGATTAGGTTTGCTCATCAGCTATCTGCGCAGTCTGTACCGTTGAATTTTCCCTGTTGCTGTCCTGGGTAATGTATCGACAAACTCGATCCAACGCGGGCGTTTGTAATCAGCCAACTCTTCAACGCAATACAGTAGTAGCTGCTGCTTTAGTTCAATACCAGGTGAGTGCTCCGGATGAAGACAGACGTACGCTTTCGGTTTTATCAACGTAGAAGCATCACTTTCACCTACCACCGCACATTCCAATACTGCCGGATGAGTGCGCAGCGTATTCTCCACCTCAATGGGAGAGACCCACAACCCACCTACCTTCAACATGTCGTCGACGCGACCAACGTGCCAGTAAAAGCCATCTTCATCGACATAAAACTTATCCCCCGTAAAGAACCATTCTCCACGGAATGTATGACGGCTTTTGGTGTATTCGTGCCGATAAGAGAGAGCAATCGACTCCCCTTTGAGTAGCAAATCACCGATCATTCCGGCGGGTACTTCATTCCCCTCATCGTCGACGAGCTTCACTTCATATCCCGGTGAAGGTTTTCCACTACTACCCGGCCGAAGATCATTCGGCCGGTTGGCTAGAAATGTATGGAAACTTTCGGTGCAGCCCACGGTGTCTAGAATTTCCAATCCGGTCTGCTCTTTCCAGCGTTCCCAGATCGAGAGGGGAAGGGCTTCGCCGGCAGAAATACACGTGTGTAATGATGAAACGTTACACGGGTTATGGATATTTGTGCTTGCCAGCAATGCGCCGTAGGCTGCTGGAACAGCATAGAGCACTGTCGGTTGGAAGTCGGAAATCAATTTGCGTATATTCGATGACATTCGCGAGGAACCGGCATAGAGGACGATGCTGGCACCGACAAACCAGGGAAAGATTAGATTCCCACCCATCCCGTATACAAAAAAGAGTTTTGCCACCGAAAATGTGCGATCAGATTCTTTCAGCCCAAAGAGATCCACACCAGTCAATTGAGCTGTTAACGCAAGATCTTTGTGGGCATGACAGATCCCTTTGGGGAGACCGGTGGTGCCACTTGAATAAAACAGTGCACAATAATCGTCACGATGGGTTGATTCAGCGGCCAGTGTCGTTGGTTGCTCTGCAATCCAGGTTAAAAAAGCAAGGTCTGAGCAACGTTGTGGCGTACCAATCACAATCACCTGTTGCAAAAAGTGAAGATTTGCACGGATTGGCTCTATTATTGGCAATAAAGTTTCATGTACAATGAGGACTCGGGCGCGACAATCGCAAAAGATATGCTCATATTCATGGGCTTCAAGCATAGTGTTTAAACAGACCCCGACCGCACCAATCTTAAGCGCACCAAAAAAAGTTGTGATCCATTCTGCACAATCAGGCGCAAGGATGGCCACAAATTCTCCATAGCGTACACCAATCTCTTTAAGCGCATTTCCAATCTGATTGACCTCCGCAGCGATTTGCTGAAAGCTCAACGTTCGTTCCAGGCTATAAAGCGCAATTTTATGGCGCCGTTTCAACAGATTGCGCTCCAAGATATCAATCGCATTGTAATGGATAGGCAAATCTGTGGCTTTCATGCAATCTTTGTTCCTCCCTTACTGCTTCTCACACGCTCTATGGTATAGATCACAACCAATCAGCCAGACCTGGCAGATCCTTTGGGGATATGACAACCTTCAAAAAGCGGTTATTGCAGTCTGCTAATGCTCGTTTGACAGATCCGAACGTGTAAACAGTGAACGAAGCTGGTTGTGCACATCACGCCGATTGCGTGGATTTGTTCGTGGCTGAAACAACTGACTTTCATCCCATTTTTCTGGCTCTAAGCAGATACCCCATGCGTTAAGCCAATCCGAAGATTCTGCGCGATGTAGTTGTTCAGGATAAACATCTTCTAGCGCTATGAGGAAGAGCCCGATGGCAAGTTCCTCGAACTTTTCCATGTTAAGTACCTGGTCGTTGATCAGCTCTGCCGCGCTTTTGCCCGTGACCAGATTGCGAGCTCGCATTTCGGATAGAAAGGGTACCTCGAGATAGTCAATGAACGTATAGGCGCTGTGATTGGCTGCTTCTGCTGGCGATTTTTTTGCCCAATCGATAAAGAGCTGTTGCACTCGTTGGGTCAGAAAAAAATAACCAGCCTTCGCCCTACGTACTTTCGCGTTAACTTCCGCATCTTTGAAGGTGGCGTTAAATATCTGCGGGGACAACAACGACCAGCCGGCCGCAGTATCCCAGAGTATTTTGGCCGCCATCACGATTGGGTGGTGGAAGAACGAATAGCCGAGCTGAATATTTTGTGTAATTGTGTCGTTGAGGGCAAGGATGGTCTGGCTATAGCTTCGCGCTGTTTCTGGCTGTAAATTGCCACACATATCCTGCTGGATTAACTCTGTAAGCATCGAGTTCGTCAGAGCAATAAAGTCGGTGGCAGGAGAATAAAGGGGATCAGCAAAGAAGCCGGCGTCCCCAATACAGGCCCAACGTTGTGTCGAGAAGATCTGGCGCGATGTATGGGTATAATGTTGCATGAAACGAAAATCAACTGGTTCATGGTCCTCAAGTAACGAAGCGAAATGTGGCTCATGGTGTTGTAGCCAGGCCAACGACTTGGTATAGGTATTGTATTCCGTCTCTGGATGGAGATGATTGTTCGCAACGATGCCAATGCTTGTAGAGCCTGTTGATAGTGGAATAATCCAAACCCAATAGCCCTTGCCCATTAGGTGGTTTGTCGAATAGTAGCGCAGATTATTAGGAACACGTTGGTGCCATTCGCTATTGTGTTTTTGTACAAGATCACCAACATCAATCCGAGTGGGAAGCCGAAACCAGGCTGCACTGTGGCATTTCAATTTGGGGCGAGTTAAGTCCAGTTTTTTTTGTAAATAGCGTCGTCGCCCCATTGCATCCACTACCCAACGTGAGCGTACCGTAAGATGATCTTCGGCGGCACCATCTCGGTTCTCACTCTCATGCGTCCTACCATTAACAGTGCGTAAGGTAATCGTGTGTTCCTCATCATCATCCGCCAGAATAATATCTTTTACGCTACATCCTTCAACGATCGCAACACCATCTTTGGTGATGAAATGGCGCAAGTCATCTTCCAACAGCCCCCGATCCATATTATAGGAGCCAAGGCTCGGAAATTTTGTCAGGCCTAATTCTGGTCGTTCGTGAAACTGGCCATTGGTACCGTTGAAGAAGAAACGAAGGCCGAGCTTGGGGAAATGCTCTTTATCGAGATAATCTCTAAGCCCGAGCACATCTCCCAAATAAAAAGCGCCCGCTTCTGTGACAGACTCGCCTACCTTAAACCCCTGTTTGGGCAATGGTCGTGACATGCGATCAATCACTACGATAGAATATTCAGGATGTGTTCGCTTCAACTGACGCGCTAATGTTAGTCCCGCCAATCCGCCTCCACATATTGCGACATCATAATATTGTTCACTTTTTGCGCTATCCACGTGTATATGCCATCTTTCTGATTTCTATAGTGTGTAGCTTCTCCGTTTGCAACAGTATCTAGCTGACTTTGTGCGGATTGTTCACAAAGGGTTTTCAGTCACTGGGCTTCGGAATTGTTTATATACATTTGCACCAAGTCGCCCACCGTTTCCGGAAACGAAGTTCGCATAAAGAAATCTTCGGGAATATATCCGATTACCATTTCCAACTCACTCATTAGTGCTGCAAATGCAATGGAATCCAACCAAAACTCATTGAGTTTTGTTGTATTGGTGACATTTATCGGAAACGGAAGCTCAGAATGCTCTTCTACAATGGTTGCTAATTTTGCTAAAACAATTTCCCTGATATTTATTTCCTTGATATCCATAGAAAGATCTCCAATGTGTCGTTCTACTTGGCGACTAAATTCACTTCTATTTTAAAATTGCGGTCAACATCTGATGCGTTTTGCAAGCACTGGTTAATTTTGTCTAGTAGCGCGGGTCGATTGTCCTTAAGAAAGAAATGTCCACCGTTAAACTGCTGTAGATAAAAGCGACCACTGGTTTGAATTCGCCAGGCATCTAAGTGGTCCCTTCCTACGTATGGATCATCCCGTCCACCAAATGCCGTGATCGGGCAATCTAACGGTTTCCACTGAGAATATTGGTACTGCTCCGCTACATGACAATCTGCACGGATGATTGATAGATACATTTTTGTAATTGTCTTTTGAGATGCCAACCTCTGTATGGCACCATTGCCGCTGTTCTGTAAATAGGTGATCAAGTTTTCGTCCGACATTGTCGATAGTCGATGCTCTGGCGGAGGGACTTGCGGCGCGCGCCGAGCAGCAACAAATAGATGGACAAGCTCACATAGCTCACGACGATATACTTCCCGCGCAACTTCAAAAGCGACCAGGGCTCCCATGCTATAGCCAAAGAGCGAAAGCGGAAGATCTAAATAACCTTCCATGCTATCAATGAAACGCGCGATAAGCGGTGCCATGTGTGTGTAGGGCTCTTCACGAAATCGCTCCCCCCGCCCTGGTAGTTGAACCGCCCAAAGTTCGACATCGTCAAGGAGAAATGGGGACCAAGTTGTGAAAAGTGAGGCGCTCCCACCGGCATAATGAAAACAGAGCAATCGTTGCCGCGCCGTTGGATTGGGCTTCGGACAAACCACCCAATTGTTCCTATGTCCGTACATATGCTGTAGATAGTTCCTGTTTTGTATGTAGTTTCCCTAGAAGACCCCGATCAAAGTTGTAGACCTGTTCCCATAGCTCAACGGGTGCTTGATTTTTGGCCCACATTGCAACTTGTTCCCCATGTCTGGGCGTCGAGTCAATATGATGATATTCGGGCTTTGTCCAATCAAAGACTGGTGGCAGATACTCATTTTCACGTAACATGGTATAGATGCGGTTAGAAACTTCTTCTGCCGTTAACTCACCCCTGCCAAAACGCTGCATCTCTTGTTCGGCCTGGTCAAATAGTGTCTGTAATGCACTGAACTCCGGAAAGACGACGCTTAACATATTTTTAAACTCGCTTCGATCGCCAGATTCCAGATAGCGGGCATAGCACCGTACTAATCCTGTGAAGCCGATGATTTCAAAGATGACATGCATCCGCAGCCATACATTCCAAAGAGAGAAGTCGGCAAATGACGCGTAAAAATTGGCCATCTGACGATCGACAAACTCAGCCATCCGTGTGTGGTGTGTATCTATATCGGCAAAGCGAGCTGCTGTTAAATCGTCATCAGTAAGCGCAATCATGAGTTGGCCGACAAAACGGTGGATGGATTCGAATGTACAGATCAATCCGCGAGAGTGAAGAGCATCTGTGAAGCTGTGGGAGTTCGGCAGCAGGTAGAAGCGATCACCAACCCCTGTGCGCGATGTATATTGGAGACACGGTGTTTTAATCCATGGTCGTACTGCTTTGGCCTGTGCAAATTGCATCGCAATCCCCGGGAAGCGCTCGATAATTCTCTGGAACTCTTCTTCGGCGCTCATACCGGTATCGGGAAATTTGTTGATGTCTACGCTAATGCCAACGCTACATAACCTGTTTGTCGACCCAGCCAAATTGTTGAAAGGAATCACCCAAAGCCAACCGCCGTCAAAAATATGGTGGAGCGTGCCATCGCTCCACTGATAGGAGAGCCCTGGATTGTCGGTTGGGGGAATAAGATTCTCATAGTGGGGTACATTCTCCATATGGGTAAAGATGGCGCGTGAGTGTGTTCTGATTGTGGACTGCTCTCGACGTAGTTGATATTTATCGGCAATGGGGGAGTGTAAACCTGCACCATCAATTAGGAAGCGGGCATGAAAACATGCACCCTCGGTGTTTGTTAATGTCACTTTATCCTTATCGATCTGAATATCGTCAATTCTTGTCTTATCATGATAAACCGCACCATACCGAGTTGCTGTTTGTACCATAAAGAGGTCCACATCCTGGCGGAATAGATGGGGCGGATCACCAAGCGGGAGGCGTGCCGCCACAAATAAATGTGCTTCTGCTGGATTCTGTTTTTGCTCTTCGTGATGATAGAGATAACCATTGAGGCGCTTAACACCACAGGATTTGGTAATATACTTTTTGATAGATTCGACATCACCAAACGCTGCAATTTCCGGCACATCATAGTACTCACCAATGATGCGCATTAATAAAGCTGTCTTCGGTAGAACAGACTCACCAATTGCAAAGCGTGGATGAGCGCTTTTTTCTATCATCACTACGCGGAAATTATGGCGGGCTAAAATGGCACCAATGACCCCACCGCCAATCCCTGTTCCTACAATCGCTACATCGTATTGCTCGATCAAGTTGTAAACCCCTTGTTTGACATGCCTCGTAACCACATCTCTCCTTCTGAAGTTGTAGAGAGAGCCGGAAATTTTGCATAGCTTATTATTTACACTTTAAGCGCTGCTGCACGCTGATAGAATTGGGCAAGCAGCGAGGGAATAGCGGCAATCGCAGCTAGTAACATCTCATTTCCCTGTTGGATACTCTCTTCACCCACTTCCTCAAAGAGATGCACACCGAGGCAGATCGTTTCTTTTACCTCACGCATGAAGCGTTTGGCTTCAACTTCTAGCTGTCGGCACTGCAGAACTGTTTCCAGGATCACTGCACTGTTTGGTGTCAATTCGCCTCGTCCAACGGCCTTAACCGTTGTATCAAAGCTAGCGATCAATCTAGCTACTGCACGCGCCGCATCGCTCTGCGAATTCTGCGAATTCTGTTCACACATCCAGCGCACATCCCGTTCCGGCGCGCATAGGCTGACAGTTAAAGTCCAGAGCATTTCGCTATCTTCACCCACAATAGCGGGGATATACTGTTGTAGAAAGAGGTTGTGAAACCCTACTACCTGGCTCAAAGTGAAGATAGAATGCTCGACTTCGATCTCCGCACCAAGTGGAAGCCGGTGTTGAAAATCAAAGTTGTTGTGTAGTGCGTTCTCCATCTCGACAATGTGGTAGAGAAAGTGGACCCATGCTCGATAAAGCTCTTGAAGCCGAATTGGACGCAGCCCATCGGGCGCCATACCAACTCCCCATACGGCCCCGAAATTCGGCTTCCTGATGGTACCAATCTGAAGCATCGACAAGCGCGCCATCACGCCGGGGTTTGTATGGTGCCCCATCTTTTGAAAGGCTTCACTCCCATCCATGCCGGCATAGCTGCGGATGATCTTGAAGCCTCCTGGATGTGTGTGTAAAAACTCTGTGACGTCATAGACAGCACGATCAATTGCCAGCCAATAGCCTTGCTCTTCATCGTTGTGTAGAGCAAGCTCAGATACACCGTATAAGGTAGTAGACGAGTTGACGGGCGCTGTATACGTGGTGAAAATATCCTGGCTGAGGCGCCCTTCACCAACCATGTGATAGAGATATTGCTGAGCTGCAGCTGCTTTGTCCTCATCGGTAACGGTGATAAAGCGACTAATAATTTGCTTGAGAGTAGCTGTTACTGTCTGCGCAAAGTGGGTACGTCCACAAATGTAAAAATGCGCACCTCGCCCGCCCTCTTTCACAGAACGCATAAGTTCCCAAAGGAGAGCAGCATGCTCTTCTGCATGCATTAGCCGGTCGATGTAGCCACGTTGTCCAGGGGAA
The DNA here is from genome assembly GCA_034432375.1 of Caldilineaceae bacterium. GTDB lineage: Bacteria > Chloroflexota > Anaerolineae > Caldilineales > Caldilineaceae > JAHBVH01. The sequence goes on along the minus strand of DAOUCA010000164.1, from coordinate 95,721 downwards.
TAGGTAATAGTTGCTCCTGCCTCTGACATCTGGAAATCAGCGTGTACATCATCCTGTGAAAAGGCTACATGTAGGTGCAGCTTACCTTGGGCCGCAATCGTGGCGAGCTCGCCAATATAATCTATTTCTGTCCGATCGTGCGTGGCGAAGTAGAGCCACTGTTCACCAGCGTTTCCCTGCCCTGCGCGCTCCTGGCCAAAACTGAGGAATGGCGCGATGCCGGTACCGCCCGCAAACATGACAATTGGCACGTCTGAATCCTGGGGTAACGCAAAGTGTGGCGAGGGAATGATCTGAAATGCAATCTGTGTCGGCGTGTCCGTTTGTTGTGCTGCCACTTGATCCAAAAAACCGGCAACAGTACCACGCCGTTCAACTGTTCGGCCAGTGTGGGTGGTGCTCTGATAGCTGAGCTGGCCAACAGTTAGTTGGAGTTCAGTAGCTGGTTGGCGCGCAGAATTAATTGCGGCTGAAGCAATCGAGTAGGTGCGAAACGTCTCGGGCGGCACAACGCAACAGATATGTTCCTGCGCTCCACAAGGGGCTTGTAGAAGGATGCTCGGACAGAAGCCTTCTGCGGTCAATAGTTCGAGCAAATCCCACAATTCCCACTGCTCGGCACTGCCATCTGCTAAGATCTGTTGCAGATGGGGGTTGTGGGTAAGCCCATATAACGACCTGACCATGGCGTTGTCAATCGGCCGAATTCGCCCAAAGCGCAGCACCGTGCGCAAGGGCAGGCTCCTCGCACTTCGATAACCAGGACGGTGTGCAACCGCCGCACGCCAGCTTGCGTTCAACTGAACCACTTCATCACCGGTCGCATGTAGGGCTTGCAGTGTCTTGGCAATCAGTTCATCACTCTGCTCCGGCAGAATGGCACAGAGATCACCAGGACGATAAGTCACCCCTGTGTTGCGAATATTCAAAACAACTTTTCTGGCTTGCTGTGCGCTCCCCAATGCAACAACCTGTTTGATTTGTGCTTGATGGCTGATTTCCGGCCATGCCACAGCGCGCTCCATACGTGTCGTTTCTAGTTCTTGATCGATCACATTCCACATGCGCTCTTTGAGTGTGCCAGAAAAAGAACCGCTGACGGTGGTATTGCGACCGGCTTTGACCGCCATACTAATAAAGGGATATGCCTTTAAACGATGGCGATTCAAGATACCATCTTTGCCGGCAAGCGCATTGAAAGTTTCTTGAAAAGCACCCATCAATGCTCGATTCCCGACTCGCTCCACATACGATCGTACAGAAACTTGACCAGCTGCATCGATAAACTCCTGCCAGTGGGGGGGGAACCAAGAACGCAACCGCATCGATTCGCGTCCGACACTTGAATTGAATTGTTGACGTTCAAAGAAGCTATCTAACAGATGATAAAGTGGTGCCGCTGCACCGCCTGCTCCTTGCGCAGCTTCTGCGGGTATCTTCAATCCAAAGATACCAAAGGTCTTTGCCCAAACTACCGGATCCACGTGCGTCGGACTATGGGGATTGAGGTCAATTTTGGCAAAGGATTCGTACGCGATCTGCTGCAAACAGCGGTGGATCAATGTCAGCTCCTGCAGGAGGGTAGCGGGATCATCATGCTGGACAGCCTCCTGCGCACGCACAACGGCACCAATAATCGGCGCGCCATAGTCGTGCATCTCCACTGGTTCCAATACAAAAACATGCTCGTCTTCTATGTCAAAGATGGGAAAGAGCATGCGCATATTTCCGAGCCGACGGGGGTGCGACGCGGTAGGGTCGAGCAAACGCCAATTATACGTATGGACTTCAATAAAGGTCATCGCTAGCCCGCGTCGCCCTAAGCGCTGTGAAATCGTCTCCCAGGGTTGTTGCAGTGCGTTGGGCAGCTGCTCGTAAGACTTTTCATCAAGCCAGTGGTAGGCATGGGCAAAGCTAGCCAGCATCGTAACCGCCCGTAGCAGATACCGATCTGGCAATGCATCTACATTCGCATTTAGAAGCGGCATCTTATCCAGTACTTGTCGTAGCGCAAAGGTGTGATAAAGCTCCGGCAATTGTGCAGCTATCTCATCCCAGACGATATGGGTAGTAGGAAGCTGACGTAACGGTGGCTCGCTCGGCAAAAATCCATCTGCTTCAGAGAGACTGCCCAGGTTTTCATGGCCAAGTTGTCGATTCGTCGCTTCGGCTTTGCGCAATATACGACGGGCAGGAATGGTTACGTGTTCGGTCATCAGTGGTTGTTCCTCAGGACAGTCTGACAGAGATCAGCGGCGGAGAGCAAACCAACGCATCTTCCATCTTGCAGAACCGGCAGCGAACTCACCGGTTTGTGCGCCATGAGTGTTGCCGCTTTGGTTATATCTTCGGTAGGGCTAATCGTATACACTTCGCGTTGGATAAGTGGCAGAATCGGCAGGTCGGCCATCTGTTCTCCTTTCGTAAGGAATAAGTGAAAGGCTGCCATTATCGAACCATCTTCGGCCAAAATTCCCTCAAAATCGGGAAGAATGGCAAAGAGCAAATCTCTACCAGTGAGAAGACCGACAAAGTGTCCCCTATCATCCAGCACTATCAGTTCGTTGACGGCAGAGTGCGATAGCGCAAATGCGGCTTGCATCAAAGTTGCATCAGTGGAAAGCCATGTAGTTGGGACGGTCATCACATCCTTCACTTCGATCGGCGAATCAGCCTTCGATACAGATTGATCCAGGAACTGTTGTTGGGATGGTTTGTATGCGAATGTTAATTGCATCAGGCTTTCTCCATCTGTTTCGTGAGAATCTGCTCAATGATCTGCTGCAACGACGCAAGTGATTGTGCGCCGGAAGCTACAAATTGGTTGGCAAAAATCAACGTCGGTGCTGTCCGGAAACCCTGTTGTCGCGCATAGGTCAGATCATCCAGAACAGCTTGTTGAAAACGAGGATGCGTCAGAGCATCTAAAAACCATTCTTGTTCCATACCGGCTGCCGCGGCAATATTCGCCAAGACATGTTCGTGATCGATAGTTTGGGCATCTAGCCAATAGGCATGCATAACGCCTGCGTGATACGCTAAACTGCAACCTACGCTTGCCGCAACTTTGGCACCGATATGTGCGGGACGGCTATCGATGCCAAAGGGACCAGGATTAATGACAAGTCCATGCTGTTGATGGATCAAGTTATATACCTTGGGGCGTTTGGCCTGCACCTTTGCCAGATACTCCGCAGGCACTGGCGGCCCATCCTTGGGGCGCAATTCAAAGGCACGCCAACGGATGGCCACAGGATGGGATTGGGCGAGCTTCTGAAGAGTTTGCGCCGTCAAAAAACACCATGGACAGGCATAATCCGACCAAATCTCTATGGGGACCGTTTCTAGCATGAAAATCTCTTCCTTGAAAATTGATCCACAGCACAGCACTGCACTCTGTGAATTTTGTGGATAACTAGTTCGGCAATGTGCGTAAGGCATGGATGAGTAGATCGTTCTGCTCCTGTGTGCCCAGGCTAACGCGTAGATGGTTTGGAAATTGTTTCGCTTTGCCCAAATCTACGGTCAGAATCTCATGCTCATTGAGTAAATAGTTGAACACGACTGTAGATGGCTGGTGAAAGCGCATCAGAAAAAAGTTAGCTGTGCTGGGAAAAATGTGTAGGTTGGGTACAGTGGTCAACGCCTCATGCACCCGAGCCCGTTCCTTGCGAATATAGGCCACTTGTGCGCGAAATAGCTCACTCTGTTCAAGCGCAACAGTCGCGGCTATTTCACTAAAGATATTCGGTACGTAGTGCAGTTTTACTTTTTCCAGTTCACGAACCAATGTCGGATGAGCGATTGCGTAGCCCACACGTAAGCCTGCCATATTCATCGCCTTGCTAAAGGTACGCAGAATAATCACATTTGTAAATTCACTGGGCAACTGCCGCGTATCTTGGTCGCTAAACTCTTCATAGGCGGCGTCGATGAGAAGCAATGCATTGCTCTCTGTTGCTAAACGCCGGATGGCATTGGCATCAAACGTAACGCCCGTAGGGTTATTGGGTGAGCAAATTGCAATTAAGCGTGCATCGTGTGTATGCGCAGTGTGCAGAATCTCATCTACAGGTAGGGCAAACCCTGCTTTCTCTGTCGAAGATACCAGATGGAGTGTTGCTCCGGTTCCCTTTGCAATAAGTTGGTAGCGCACAAAGTTTGGTATGTTCAAGACCATATGGTCGCCACGCCCTAGCAAAGCCGAGAGCACAACATAGATTAGCTCAGCGGAACCATTGCCGACTAGGAACATATCCGTGGGCAAGTTCAAATAAGACGCCAGGCATTCAATGAGTGCTGTCGGGTAGGGATCGGGATACGAGGCCCAATTGCATATTGCCACACGCCGCATGACTTCCTCTTTGAGCGATGCAGGGTAGTCTGATGGGCTGACGTTTTGGTGAAGTGTATGGCGATGGATGGGCGTAGCGAATGTCAGTGCGTTTAACTGTTCGATTTCAGGTCTAACAAGTGAAGACATAACTAATCTCCAACCATCTCCACATCAACAACTACCTCACACCCATCGCCCTGCCCTTTGAGTTGCTGAAACCGATGACCATTTTCTGTTAAGCTGTCAGTATCCACAACAATATCGCAGCCATCACCGTTGGTTTCAATTCTTTGGAAGCCGTGATCAACTGCGGCGGCGGCATCCACAACGAGATCGCAACCATCACCATCGAGTCCTAGCTGCTGTAAAGATGAGTGCGCACTACGGCTTGCTGCTATCTCCAAGAATGCCTCCGCTTCTGGACCAAAGAAGGAGTCGTTGTCAATGGCCGGTGTGCGGACCAAAATGGCTACGATCGCCTCATTCCCATCATTGATCGTATAGTGGACGACCTGCGGTGGAATATAGATAAAGTCACCAGCTGCAACTTTGTGAACATTTTCGCCATGTTCACCTGTGTAAGATGTCCCACTGCCGCTAAGCACATAGACCATGGCATAGGTATCGTATTCATGGACATGGGGTAAAGTTCGTTTTCCTGCTGGCAAGACAAATAAGTGCGATGCAAGGATATCGGAACCGGAAGTTTCGGGTGTGATAATTGGATGTCGGAAGAATGCTTCGGCTTCGGCTAGTCCATCAAAACTATCAAGCTGCCGACTTTTGAGATACTCGGCTGCTTTGAAGACCATGATGTCATCACAACCATCGTGATCCCCATGACCATTTCCGTTGCCATTGGTATGCAGATTCTTTAGGGTTTCTACCTCAAAAAAGGCCTCTGTGTCTGTTGCTGGTGTTCGCGCCAGCATTCCGATCAGCGGCTCTGTGCCATCATTGACTGTGTAGTGGAGAACGCCGGACGGAATATAAATGAAGTCACCGGCCGCGACTTTCTGCGCATGTTCACCATGCTTGCCACTATAGGTTGTCCCTTGACCACTTGCTACGTAGACCATGGCGTTAGTTCCTGGCTTGTGCGCATGTGGTGGTGTTTGATGACCAACGGGAAAGACAAAGAGATGAGCAGCAAGATCTACCGAACCACATGATTCAGGCGTGATTACTGGATAGCGTAGAAATTCTTCGGCTTGCCGATTCCCATTGAAGATGTCAAGATGCTGCCGATCCAGAAAATGTTCGGGCTTGAAGACAAGTATGTCGCGATTCCCGTTGTGAGTATGGGTTTGATGGGGCATGTGTAAACTCTCCTTTGTCTGCATTTTTTCGATAACTACAGAAGTGGTCTTGTCCTTGATAGGCTGAATTATTTTAGTTACCTCACACGTGAAGAAGTCTCTCAGTGGATTGATGTGGACATCACGATTCCATTGATTTTCCAGGTTTTCAACCAGATGGTGTTCAGCTACCAATTTGTTCTTTTGATAGCGGCGAATGACAGGATGTAAATAAATACTACGTTCTGATTCTTCGGCATTGGTTTGTGCAACCCGACTAATATTGAATGGGTCGACCTCATCATGAAATGGACCATATTCGAGTGTGATGGTGTAATAGTGAGCTTCTAGGCCAAAATGGCTATCATGCACATAGTCGACAGGTACATCTTCATAGTAGTAAGCAATGGGTTGGTCGTGAGAATTTGTTGAAGGCAGCACGCCCTCATAGTAATAGGGAGTAAGCTCTTGCTCTTCACTTTTAGCTAGCGGCACATCGGGGATGATGATCAGATCACAGAAAAAACCGAATTGTTGCCAGAGTGCAGAAGTGCGGTTAATCCGCTCAATAACAGCAGATGTCAATGCAACGGGTGCTTGGGTAAGTGTGCGGCGCGGCCATTCAACGTTGTGATATTTCTTGTTAAAAATGTGATAGAGCGCGCGCGAATTGTAGCGAAAACCATGAATGAATGCGCTCGTCGTTTTCTTGTAGTCGCGCACTTGGGTAAGTACACCAGCGAAGTAAAGCCCTTGCACTGTGGTCGATTCCCACTCGCTGGTCTGGCTCGGGAAACGATCATTAATTGTTAATGCCGGTTTGCAACTTTCGTCAAACAAATCACTATCAAACTGAAAGCCAGTACAACAGAGCACTCTATCGTATATCTGATAGTCGGTATCCTCTTCGGCATGAGCGTAACTAAAGGTTACGTGATATTTGCCCTCGTGGAGGGCAATCTTATCAATTGTGGCATCGAGAATAGCATTCTGAGATTTGAGCTGGTATGTATCCAGCAAATTGTTATTAACGGCGCGTAAGTTCCCAACGTAATGGGTTTTCCATGCTAACGTTACTGAGTGTGGGCTGGCAACGTGAATGGTCGCTGTTGTCTCCATAAGATTGTCGGCTGTTTCAAAGGCAGAATTACCTTTGCCAATGATTAGCACCTTTTGATTGATAAATTCGTCGGGATCAATTGATACAGTTGCATACTGTTCAGCTAGTTCAATGCCAGGGATAGGGGGAACATACGGCTTGGAGATCCCCGTTGCTACAACCAAATACCGGCAGGCATAGCTGTCGCCATTCTGATCCCATAGGTGGAATATCTCAGCTTTTTTATGGACGCGGACAATTTTTGTTTGATACTTAATATTCAGGTGGTGATGACTGGCATAGTCCTGCAGGTATTGGACGTAGCGCTCTGCTGGAGGAAAGAAGCGTTTGCTGTAGTGGGTAAACAACAGATCCTTAGAATGCGAAAGCAAGGAATTCCAATCCGACCGCAAGTTGAATTCGGCGTCCGTACTCCCAGTGTTTACTTTGTTGATTGATATTAGTTGGCGATGACGCGGATAGGTTTGAAAAAAGCTTCCAGCATTATCACCTGCTTCCACAATTTGGTAGTCCATTTCAGCCTTCGCCATGTAGTATCCGAGCTGAAGACCAGCAGGTCCTGCACCAATAATCAAATAATCGATAAGTCTTTTCATTTCTATACCTTGCTCTTTGTTCCTTGATAATGCAATGTCAACACTAATAATTCCCTTTGCTGTCAATGCTCAACAATTGCACCATGTATAAGCGAGGTGGCACATCTCCGGTGACGCGATTCCAGACCACCCGTGCCCCAATGGTTTGCTCCAATAGCCGAGGGCCAGTAGCACATACCGCAGCAGACCATTCTGCCCAAAGCAGAAGCCGCAGCGCCGGTTGTAGACCATTTTGTTCTGCAACGATACCAGATTCAACTTAACAGGTAGCTGCAGATAAAGACGGAGATTTCAAGGCTATAGCCTGTGTGTGGTGTTACATAACTGCTTGCGGCGTTGGGCGAGAACGCTGACTCCCATCTTGCGAATGCCGACGGCGATACAGGCTGCTGCGTGGAAAGTCAAAGACCGCAAATGCCTGAGTTATACCAATGCGTTGGGCGAGTTCCTTTACTTCTGTGATCATGAGCGTCATTCCTGGTTCGGGCTCAAGGTTTGCTCTAAAGCTTGTGAGGGTTTTTTGCGCCGTGATGATCAGTTCTGCTTGGGAGAGTTGGGCTTTGAGTCGCTCGTTCTCTTGCTGCAATCTGGTGACTTCCACAACTTGGCCTTGCCATGGGCGTCGCGTTTTTGTCCACACTTCTGGCCACTCTTCAGTTTTGCGTTCGCGCCGCCAGCCTGATAGATAGGAGGAGTAGATCCCCTCACGTCGTAATAGGGTACCGATTTGTCCTGGCTCAGTACATGCATCGGCTTCTTCAAGAATCCGCCGTTTTTCGGCGACGTTTCAGCGTGGCCGAGTTGCACGCGAGACAACTTCTGGATCTGGTTGGTACATTCTGGCTGAGCCGTTGTGGCTGCTTGTCTTCGGTTGGTTCTGAGGCATTTCCTACGTGCCTTTGCCCTTTATTCGACACTATTTTCGGGCTCGACTAAATGCGATTGGGTTAGTAGGAGCGAAAAGCCGGCGTCGTTGAACATGTAGGTTAGCCGCTCCGGCGGGAAGGTTGGATCCAGGGGTACATAGGCACCGCCTGCCTTGAGAATGCCCAACAGTCCGATAACCATCTCCAACGAGCGTTCCATACAGATACCTACCAGCGTTTCCGGACCCACATCCAGGCTTTGTAAATAGTGTGCGAGTTGGTTGGCGCGACGGTTGAGTTCAGCGTAGGTGAGGGTTTGTTTACCAATAGTGACAGCCTCAGCATGCGGTGTGCGCACAACCTGTTCCTCGAACAGTTGATGAATACACTTTTCTTGTGGAAATGGCTGCGACGTATCATTCCAGTGCACAAGCAATTGCTGACGTTTATCTTCCGTGAGCAACGGCAACTCGCTGATAGCGGCATCCGGGTTTGTGACAATGCCGGTGAGCAGTGTCTTTAAGTAACCTACCATGCGTTCGATTCGCTTGGATTTGCCGGCAATTGCAATGATTCCATCAAGAGTACTAACGGTAGTGGCTGATGAATATGCGCCTGGTGCATTGTCGCTTGGACCTCTTGTAAAACCATGCGGAAAGTTGCATGATCAGCGATCTGTGGGCGCAAATCTATTGCCGTGACAAACATGCCAACGAGCCCTTCCACACGGGCTTGCGTAAAGGAAAGTGGTAAAACCAACGCATTGTTCACTGGCATCGGCGGGGGCATGCCAAGTTGCTGCTTCGTCTGTCGTAAGGTGTCCACTTCAACGGAGAGCGCACGAATCGTTCGTTTTTCAAGAAGAGTGTGGAGCGGCAGATCCACCTCCCCCTCCACCTCTGATGCCTTGCGAAGCCGTGATATTATCTGTGTTGCCAGGAGGGAATCCCCCCTTAAAGCGAAGAAGTCATCATCACGCGTCACTGTCGGCACGCGCAGTACCTCCTGCCAGATAGAGACCAACAACGCCTCTGTTGTGCTATAGGTGGAGAGATCGCCTGTTTTCTGCGCTGTGTCGTGCAGCGCGGGAACGGCTAGATGATTGGGCATCTCTCCATTGGATATACCGTTGGATGCGGCTGCCGTTACTGGATAGACCGGGCACTGCGTATGCGACTGACGAAGGCTTTGCCGGTCAATCTCAATGCCGCACCTGGCCAAATCCTCTAAACTCTCAACCATCTGCTGCCAATCTGAGGCTCCCTCACGCAGACTGGGAACAGTGAGGGGTAGATCGAAGAACTCTTCAGCTAGAAACGTGCTGCTCTGTTCATCACGGATTATTTTCGCTTGGATCTCCCGCTCCCTGATCTCCGCATTGAGACACTGCCTGGCCATGCTAAGCAGTGTTGCTTTTGGGCCGATTTCGAGGTAGGCGTCAATCTTTTGCGCCGCCAATGTTTTCATACCGGCGGCAAAGCGGACAGGTTCACGCGCATGGCACATCCAATATTCTGGCGTCATGATCTCATGGCCGGCGAGCTTCCCACTCATGCATGAGATTAGCGGCAGTTGCGGTGGATAGTATGTGATGCCGGCCGCCACTTGATAAAATTTGTCTAACATAGGTTCCATTAGCGGTGAATGAAAGGCATGGGAGACAGGAAGTATGCGCGCGTTGATACCTTCCGCAATCAGGTGGTCTATCAAGCGTTGCACGGTCTCCTGGCGTCCGGAGATGACAATATTTCCCGTTGCATTGATGGCGGCAATCACGACTTCGCCGCCGTATGGAGCGAGGAAATGACGCAGATTGCTTTCATTGAGCGCCACGGCGGCCATTGCGCCGCCGTGCGGTAGTGTACCCATTAGCCGACCACGGGCCGCGACAAGCTTAAGCCCATCCTCTGGCGTGAACACACCGGCTATGCAAGCGGCCACCAACTCGCCAACGCTATGACCCATGAGGAAAGGCACCTGCTCTGGAATGCCAACCCCCCATGATTGCCACAACGTTGCTAAGGCATATTCCAAGGCAAAGAGTGCCGGTTGGGCATAGCTCGTATGGTCGAGAGGAGTGCGTACAGGGGATGGCAGAACAAGAGCTTCTTCTGTTTTTGTCTTATCTTTATTCTGTAAGGTATTTATCGCCGCTGTGCTCTCCTCACGTGGTGGATAGAGGATCGACAGCAACGATTCGCCTAGATAACCGCTGAGTATCGAGTCGCATTGGTGTAGAATGGCACGAAAAGGCGGCGCAGTTTCATATAGCTCGCGGCCCATATGAAGATATTGCGCGCCTTGACCGGTAAAGAGCAAGGCGATGCGCGGCTTGCGATTGACGGTTGTTCCCATACCCGCAGCATGGTAAGTGTGCATGGGAACGAGATTGTTTATTGTAGGTGCCGTATGCTGTTCCCAAGTGGAGGACAACGTGCTCTGTATAAATTGCTTAGTCATTGGGCGTAACCTCGGTTTATGGGAAGATCACAGGTTGTTTGGAATAGCGCGCATCAACAGAATGCAGCATACAAATGCTGCACTAGCTAACCTTTTTATTACAGTTTTAATTACAGTATTCAGTTACAAGATGAAGAGTAATCGCCAATTCGGTTCGGTTAACAGTTGAGGTTTGCCCCACAGCGCTATGCACCCCTGAGATTTGCCGTACCTCAGAGAATTTTTAAAATTGCAATGCGCTCTAATCGCTATTGGGTTGGTCTTGGTTGCAAGAATAGGTTTACTTTGTCGACGCCATTTTTACAGCAGAGATTGGGGTATCGTAAGCTGATCTGTTTGTAAAGCTAATTACGTTGTTGGTCGACTCGATAGTAAATTTACAAATTTTATAAGTAAAGAACATCGATTGATATGCTACCAAGGTAAAATTAGTTTGTAAATAGTACGTGAGTACTAAAATGGTATCTTTGATGCACGACATGGCGAAAATCAGCGGAAAATACACCATTTGTCCAGCTGGAATACGCCCAATGATGTACTTGTCGTGCTTCATGCAGCAATGAACAACAGCGGTTGGCAAAATTCCTCAAAATGGGTATGCTTATCCATAGCAAATCATCTACTTGCCCAATAGGAACCAGAGGAACCAGAGGAACCCAACTATGTCTCTCCATACACAAAATTGGTCGGGCCACGCGCCCTTTCACGCTGCCCGTTTTCACCAACCAACGATCCTGGCCGAACTTCAGGAGATCGTGCGCAATGCCGACAAAGTGCGTGTCATCGGTGCCCGCCACTGTTTCAATGATATTGCCGACACCACGGGCGATCTGATCTCGCTCGCTAACATGGATAAGACCGTCACCATTGACGAAGCGCGCAGCACCGCTACCGTCAATGCCGGCATCACCTATGGCGAATTGGCGCCCCAACTGCACGCCGCCGGCTACGCGCTGCACAATATGGCCTCGCTCCATCACATCACCGTCATCGGGGCCTGCATGTCGGCCACCCACGGTTCCGGCGATAAGAGTGGTAATCTGGCCACGGCCGTTTCAGGGTTGGAGATGGTAACCGCCAACGGTGATGTCGTGACCTTCTCTCGTGAAAAAGATGGCGACACCTTTAACGGCACGGTGGTCGCGCTCGGCGCGCTCGGGGTCGTAACGAAAGTGACGCTCGACCTGCTCCCCACCTTCAATATGCAACAGGATGTCTATGAGCGGTTGCCCATGCGCCACCTCGACGATTCGTTTGACGCGATCATGTCCGCCGGCGATAGCGTCAGCCTCTTTCCGAAGTGGCAAAGCGATACGGTTGATACGGTTTGGGTCAAGCATTGGCTGGCTGACGGGCAGGTCATAACGGCACCCAACACCTTTTTCGATGCACCCCTGGCGTCGCACAATCGCCCCATTGATGACACCTCGGACCGCACCGGCACCAAGATGGGCGTTCCTGGCCCCTGGTACGAGCGTATGCCCCACTTTGTCTTCAAAGACGCCGAATATGTCGGTAATGAACTACAGAGTGAGTACTTTGTCCCGCGCGAGCAGGCGGTCGCCGCGATGAAAGTCGTGGCCAGTTTCCGCGAACGACTGGCCCCGATTCTCGGCGTTTCGGAGATCCGCTCCGTCGCCGCCGATCAGCTTTGGCTGAGCACCGCTTATGGCTATGATATTATTGGGATTCACTTCAACTGGCTCAAAGATTGGGCCGGGGTTGGCGCGTTCTTGCCGATGGTCGAAGCGGCTTTGGCTCCCTTCAACCCACGACCACACTGGGGCAAGCTCTTTACATTAACCCCAGCGCAAATTCAGGCACAATATCCGCGATTGGGGGATTTCCGAGCGTTGGCGCAAGAACTGGATCCCCAAGGCAAGTTCCGCAACGGGTATGTGGACCGGTATCTGTTTGGGTGATCGCGACCCTAGAGATACGCAGATAAGCGGAGGCTGAGCTTGTCGAAGCCGGAGCGGCCCCGGCTTCGACAAGCTCAGCCTCCGTTTGATGTACTAATCTGCCGCGACAGCAGTTGCATTAGGAGTCGCCACCCCATTTTCCTCATAAAGAAAGCACTCTGCCGTATGTACGCCATCCACCTTAAACGCGGGCGGACGCTTGGCGCGACAGATTTCCATTACCTGTGGACAGCGCTCAGCAAAGACACAGGCATCGGCGGAGACATGCAACTCGCTCGCTTCGACGGCATTCGTTGTGCGTTTGCCGCTCCACCGTTTGCGCGGATCCTGTGATGGCACCGAATCCATGAGCAGTTGGGTATAGGGATGGGAGGGTTGCGCCACCACCTCATCCATGCCGCCTTCCTCAATCGCCCGCCCCCGACACATCACCATAATCTCGCCGCCCAAATAATAGGCGGTGGAGAGGTTGTGGGTGATAAAGATGCAGGAGATGCCCAGTTGATCGCGGAAGTCGAGCAGGATGTTGAGGAAGAGCGCGCGCAATGCGGCGTCGATCATCGAGATCGGCTCGTCGGCGATGATCAGCCGCGGCTTCATTAGGTAGATGCGCGCCAACATAATGCGCTGCCGTTCGCCACCGCTCAGTTGGTGCGGATAGCGCCCGAGCACATCGTGGGGGCGCAAGTCGACCGCACGCAACGCTTCATCGATCAGCTTGCTCGCCGCGCCTGTTGATTCGGCCAACTTGAACTTGCGCACGATCATGTTGAGCACGCGGTCGATGCGATAGAAGGGGTTGTAGGTCGAGTACGGATCTTGAAAGACCGGCTGCACCGCCCGCCGATACGCAAGCAACTCGGCCTTGTTCATCTGCCCGATCTCTTGGCCTCGGTAACGGATACTGCCGCCGCTGATCGGTGTTAGCCCCAGAATGCAGCGCGCTAGTGTGCTTTTTCCGCTGCCACTTTCGCCGACAATCGTGAGCAACTTCGCCTGGTCACCCTGCAAGAGCAGCGAGACATCATCAAGCGCCAGCACTTCCTGGGAGGACATCATGCCGCCGGCCCCGCTAAAGAGCTTGCGCACATGTTGCACATCTAACAAAGGGGCGCTGCCATTGGTGTGGATTGTCATGCCGGCACCGCCTTCTCGTTACGCTTAGTGGTGGAGGCTTTGTTTTCGTATAGTTCAATAGTCTGCGGATCGTTATAGAGATGGCAGGCAACGGGATGACCGGGGCTCATCTCAAAGAAGGGCGGGGCAACCTGGCTACAGATCGCCATTGCCGCCGGGCAGCGCGGATGGAAGCGGCAGCCCTGTGGCCAGGCAATCGGGCTGGGCGCAATCCCCGTAATGCTCTCCAGCCGTTCGCGCACGCCCCCCAAATCGGGGATCGAGGCGATGAGACGCTGGGTATAGGGATGCTTTGGATCTTCGAAGATCTCATAGACGGTGCCGACCTCAATCACTTCACCGGCATACATGATCCCCAGCCGATCAACCAACTCGGCATGGACGGCCATGTCGTGGCTAACAAAGATAATCGTTGCGCCGGTCCGCTCTTTGACTTCGGCGATTGTCTCCAACACGGCCCGCTGCACGTTGACATCGAGCGCGGTCGTCGGCTCGTCGGCGACAATGAGTTGTGGATTGAGGGTGACCGCCATGCCGATGATCACCCGCTGCTTCATCCCGCCGCTCAATTCGTGCGGATAGGCGCGCATGACCCGATCCGAGAGGCCGACAATTCGCAATACTTCGCTGATGCGCTCGCGTGCTTCGCGTTTGTTCAACTCGGAATGTTGCAGCATCACATCCAGCATCTGGTCGCCGATGCGCATGACCGGGTTGAGCGAATTCATCGAGCCTTGCGGGATGTACGAGATGTAGCGCCAACGCAGATAGCGCAGATCCTCCCCTTCGACGGCAAAGAGATCGATGGCATGGGGATCGGTGGGGGCGCTGCCATTCCGATTGGTGCTCGTCATTGCGCGTGATGGCATCGGTTGCGGATAGAAGAGCGCCTGCCCACTAACAATGTCACCGGGCGGACGGATCAGGCGGATGATCCCTTCGACCAGGGTTGACTTGCCGCAGCCCGATTCGCCGGCCAGCCCAAAGATTTCGTTGCGGTTGACGCTAATATCAACCCCATCCACCACCTTATAATCGCCGCCGACGCTGTGATAGTGAATCCGCACGTCGGTTGCTTTTAGTAGAATATCACTCATCATTACTGTCCTGTCGTTCCCTTGAGCCGTGGGTTAAAGGCCTCTTCCAGCCCGATATTCATGAGGTTGAGCGCAAAGAAGAGGATGACCAGTGCGCCAGCCGGCGCGGCGATCAGATGCCATTTGCCCAGACTCATCGCGCCCCAGCCAATCGCCCAGTTGATCATCAACCCCAGTGTCGCCACATTGCCCGGCCCCAGCCCAATCACCTCCAGGCCAACTTCGGCCAGGATCGCGCCGACGGTACTCACCGCCAGCCCGACACCGAGATAGGGCAGTAGGTTGGGCAGAATCTCCTGAAAGATAATCTCCATGCTGCCCAGCCCCGAGACGCGCGCCAAATCAACATAGCCCCGCTCGCGCAGACTCAACACCTGCGAGCGGATTGCACGGGCCGAGAAGGGCCAGCTAAAGATCGCCAGCAAAAGCGCCATCGTCACTACATTCATGCCCCGTAGATAGGCCGACAGGGTGACCAGAATCGGGAAGGTGGGAATGACCAGGAACATATCAGTAAAGGTGCGCAGCGCGCTGTCGATGCGGCCACCCTGGAAGCCAGCAATAAAGCCAACGAGAATACCAAGAAAGGTGGCAATCGAACCGGCCATCAGTCCAATCATCAGCGAGTAGCGCAGCCCCACCAGCAACACCGAGAAGACATCACGCCCCATGCGGTCGGTGCCTAGAAAATTTTCCATGTTGGGGTCGACATAGAGCGGATAGGTGCCGGTTGTCATTGGTGAGATCTCGCCAAGCCGCCAACGCACCAATACCGGCTGCAAGAGCGCCAACAGACAGACAATCAGAAAGAGAATCAGGCCGACGAGAAAGCGCTTATTGTCCCCCAGAAATCGAAAGAGTGTGCGCATCTTAGCCTCCTACCCGAATTCGCGGATCGACAAAAGGCAGTAGCAAGTCGAGCAGCAGATTGGCCGTCAGCACCGCCACAATCGAGATGAGGACAATGCCCTGCACCGTGTTATAGTCGAGAATGCCGATGGCGTTGATAAAGAGGGTACCGATGCCGGGGTAGGTGAAGATATACTCGACCAGAAAGGCCCCATTCATGATAAAGCCGAGTGAGATCGCCAGCCCGGTCAGTTGGGGCAGCAGCGCGTTGCGCAGTGCATAGCGCGAGAAGATGTAGCTGGGCCGCAGCCCCTTTGCTTCCGCAAAGAGCAGGTAATCCTCGCCGAGGATCGAGATCATCAGCGAGCGTGTCGAGATGAGCCAACCGGAGACGGAGACGACCACAATCGAGAGCGCGGGCAAAAAGCTGTGACGCAGCAGCCCCATGATAAAGGGCATCGATAAACCAGGAATGACGGTCGCGGGATAGGCTCCGCGGGCGGGGAACCAGAGCAGCGTGTAGGCAAAGAGGAAGATCAGCAGCAACGCCACGAAATATTGGGGAATTTGCGAAAGACCAATCGCCAGCGTCGTCAGCCACTGTGAACCGGGAAAGTTACGGCGCCAGCCGACGATGCCGCCCAACACCAACCCTAGCGCCCACGAAATCAGCACTGAAATGCCAAGCAGCCCGATGGTCCAGGGCAACGCCTGAAAGATCAGCACTTGGGCGTGGGTGGGAAAGGCGGTCAGCGATGGGCCGAGGTCAAAATGCAGCACGACGTTGCTGACGTAGCGTACATACTGCTCAAACCAGCTGCCATTGAGGCCCAGCAACCGTTCATACTCCTCGATCATCTTGTCGGCATCGGGGATCGCATAGGAATATTGTTGCCGCATGGTATTGATGAGCGCACCCAATGGGTTGCCCGGCATCATGCGGAAAAAGATAAACGCCACCGTGAACGAGCCAAAAATGGTCAGCAGATAGGTCACCAAGCGGCGCAGTAGGTAAGTTAATAAGGGGTGGAATCGCAAGAGTCTTCACTTTCTCTAGGGGTGGGATAGACACGAGACAAGATGACCCAATGCTACTGTTGGCTTGTCTTACGAAAGACCTTACGTCCTGCTGTGGGACTGTCATTTCTGCGCAGGCAGAAATCCATGTCGATGAGTGGACCCCTGCCTACGCAGGAGTGACATAGGGTCTGTTGACATTTGCCAAAACGACCAATAAATTGGCCGACTAACACCGAAAAGCCGTCTCAGCGGCTACATACCTAGCCGCTGAGGCGGCTTTTCGGTGTTAGCAGCGGGTTTCAACCCTGCAAAATTGAAATGTCAACAGACCCTAATCACTTTGTAAGGTAAGCCAACAGTATCATCTTGTTATTGGGTCATCCCTTCTTGTATCTTGTATCTCCTTGTTTCGTTTCTTATTCCGCCGGTTTTACCTGGAAGCTCACCGGATACCAGAGTGCCCACCAGGTGAAGGGCACGGTGTACATGTTGTCTTCGGTGGGCCAGTTGGTCCAGTAGGTGGTGTTCCACGGCATGACGTAGAGGGTCTGCACAACGGGGATGGCGGGCATCGCTTCCATCCACGCATCGAGCGCTTCGCCGTAGGCGACCTTAGCTTCGGCGGAATCGGGGGCGAGAACCTCTAGTTTGGCGACGGCGGCGTCGAGTTTGTCATTCTCCAGGCGGATCCAGTTGCCGGCGGTGGCGCGCTCGCCAATCGGGGCACTGTTTTTGCTCTGGTAGGGCTGATAAAGGTTGAGCGCATCGATAAAGGCACCACAAAGCCAGTGTGAGGTGATGTCGAAGTTGCCGGTTTGGGTCGAGTCATCAAAGACGGGGCCGGTTACCGCTTGCACCGTTAACTCGATGCCAACCTTGGCAGCCTCTTCGGCCAGATCCTGCGCGATCTGATATTCACCCACACCCACTTCTGCCGGTGTGATGATATTATAGGACATGCGGTTGCCCTGGTCATCGATGCGCACGCCATCGCTGCCCGGCGCAAAGCCGAGTTCGTCAAGAATTTCCGCCGCTTTCTCTGGGGCATATTCAATCGGGTATTTTGCCATCACATCGGGGTCGAGATACTGCTCAAGCAGCTTCCATTCGGACCACGGATGGGTGGCGGCAACGGTTGGCGGTTGCCAGATCACGTTGGCCACTTTATCACGATTGACGAGATAGGAGAGCGCCCAGCGTACTTTGGAATTGCTCAAGGGGTACTTGGCATTGTTGATCCAGAGCCCGCGTGGGCAGGGATCTTGGAAGGGACCGACGACAACTTTGTCGTTGTTCTGCATCGCCAATTCGACCTGCTGCCATTCCAAGCGGTGGGCATGGTCGACCACATTGTTGACCAGATCCTGATAATCCGCATCCTTGGGTGGGGCCGTGCGGTAGACGACATACTTGGCTTCGGGGAATTGTTCACCTTGGCCCCAGTAGTTCTCATCGCGTTCCCAAATAAACATGCGCAGATCAGGCAGGGTCTGCTTGAGTTTCCAGACCGACGTGGTTACAGGTGGGTCATTCTTGAAGGTCAGCGGATCTTGCCCCTCCCAAATGTGTTTGGGAACTGGCGCAAAGTCTGCAACCTGGGCAAAGAAGTTGTAATGGAAGCGTGGGGCTGGCTTCGTTAGTGTGAAAAGGACCGTTTTTTCATCGATCGCTTGCACATCCTCGACAAACTCTTCCATCGTCGCGCCAAAACTCAGGGCCGGGTTGCCTTTGACCATGTTGACCGTAAAGACGACATCATCGGCAGTAAATGGCTCACCATCATTCCATTTCACCCCATCGCGCAAATTGATCGTTAATTCGGTGAAATCATCATTGTAATTATAATCAGTGGCTAACCAAGGTTGGATTTCACCAGTGGCAAAGTTGGCATAGAAAAGATATTCCATACCGATTTGCAGGAAACCGTTAGCGAAATCGTTGCCATTGGGGATAAAGCGGTTGAAACTGTCGAAGATGCGGAACGTCGCCGAATCTTCCATGTAGATCGTCTCTTCGCGCGGGACGGGGAGCTCACCACCGGGGACGACACCGACCTCGGCCGCCGGCGCGCCGGCGGCCGCTGGGGCACCGGGACCGGTCGGGCCGGTCGGGCCGGCACCAGCACAGGCGGCCAGCAGTAGGCCAAGTACGACAAGCAGATTAACAAATAAAAAGCGTTTTTGCATTGGTTCCTCCGATTTTATTCTATACAGGAATACTATGGATGAATTCAACAGTGACATCAAATACCAAGGGACATGAACCATGCGCGAGGACGCGCGTGCAATATTCCAGACCCACCCTGTGGTCTGGGCAAACTTAACCCTCCTTCATGCTATTGTGTTGCGTGGACTGAGTACGACTGCTGTATGAAGCGAGTACGCTAAACGCACTGGGGGATCGTTGCGTTTTCAATATGGGGAACTGCACAGCAGACGATGCACTCAGAAAAATATGAACCTATCCAAAAATTTAACTGTGGCCCAGCGGGAACAGAGAAATTGGGAATAGATCATTCAAGGGAACAGCTGCTATTATATTCCGTTGCTAGCCGGTTGGCAAATGACAAAATCGATGGTATTTGGCGGCAAGCACACCTTGTGATTATACTAGTACACTGCGGCGTAAATAGACCAAGAGTTAACTTGGAGATTCTTCCGGGCAAAAAGCCGCCCTTCAGAATGACAGGACTCTAGGCTTATTTACGCCGTTGCGTACTAGCGGTCTTGATTCAGTAATATTTTTACTAGAGGCAAAAATGTTACTGAATGCTGAGCATAAGTATAATGGAGCTATGGCAACAACACTTCTCTTATCTGCAACCGATCAAGCGATGCTCAATGGCGACCGTGGCGGCGCGACCCAGTTGGCGATGCGCTTGATTGTCCAACTGGCGGCGATTGTCGATGCACCCCAGCTGATCGATGTCACCTGCGCGCACATTGACAGTTGTCTCTATCACGGGCCGGTCGGCGTGGACTTTGCCGAGCGACTGGTCCAGTTGGGGGGGCAAGTCAAGATCCCGACGACACTCAATGTCTCTTCGCTCGATCTCCTCCATCCCGACAACTACATTGGCGCGGCGGAGACGGCAACCGCCGCCCAACGGCTGATGGACGCCTATCTCGCGCTCGGTTGTGCGCCGACATGGACCTGTGCGCCCTATCAACTCCCGCGGCGGCCTAGCTTCGGCGAACAGATCGCTTGGGCCGAGTCGAATGCGATCGTCTTTGCCAACTCTGTCCTTGGCGCGCGTACCAATCGCTATGGGGACTTTATTGACATCTGCGCCGCGCTCACTGGCCGCGTGCCCGATGCTGGGTTGCACCAAAGCGCGGCGCGGCGGGGACAGCTGCTCTTTCAACCGATTGGCATCTCCGATCGACTGCTGCACGAAGATATTTTTTACGCCATTCTCGGACATATTGTTGGGGCGCACACGGGCAATTTTATCCCAGTGATTGATGGGTTACCGCCAACAGTGACAGAAGATCAACTTAAGGCACTGGGCGCGGGGGCCGCATCATCGGGTGCAGTGGCACTTTTTCATGCGGTGGGCATTACGCCAGAAGCACCGACGCTCGACGCTGCCCTGCAAGGCACAGTACCATTGCGCGTAGTCAAGGTTGACCCCGCGATGATCTTGGCCACTCGCGATGAACTGTGCACAAGCAGCGAACGTATATTGGCTGGTGTTTCGCTAGGGACACCGCACTTTTCGGTGGCAGAATTTGCCCAACTGCTCGATTTGCTGGATGGTGTAACGCTACATCCCGACATTGACTTTTGGATTTCCACGGGACGGGATGTGCTGGCCGAAGTAAAGCGGCGCGGTTGGGATCATCAATTGCGCGCGGCAGGGGTGCGGGTCGTGGTCGATACCTGTACGTACATCACCGCCATCCTGCGTGACCGCCCCGGTGTGATGATGAGCAATTCGGCCAAGTGGGCGCACTATGCACCGGGGAATGTGGGGGCGCGTGTTGTCTTTGGTAGCCTGCTGGAATGTGTGCGCTCGGCAGAATTAGGGGAGGTTTGGCGTGATGAGTCACTCTGGCAAGCGCTCTGAGCAACTTTGGCGGGGACGCACCTTGGTCGCCGGCGCGGCAACCGGAGCCATTTTGCGCCTCAGCGAGCCGTTGAGCTTTTGGGGTGGCATGGATGTGGCGACCGGGCGCATCATCGACCAACATCATCCACAGGTGGGAGCGTGTCTGACGGGGGTAATCCTGGTAATGCCGGCGGGGCGGGGCTCCAGCTCCAGTAGCAGCGTCCTGGCCGAGGCGATCTACGCCGGCAGCGCGCCCGCGGCGATTATTCTAAGTGAAACTGATGTCATCGTGGCGTTGGGTGCGATGGTGGCGAAGGAATTGTATGGGTTGGCGTGCCCGGTGGTGGTGCTGGAAGCGCTGGATCTCGCCCAAGGGATGGCTGTGTCTCTCGCTGCGACCGGTGGGAACGGTACCGGCGATTCTGCTATCACGCTACGCGTTCTAGCCTAAGGATGCTCGCAACCACTTCCTCCAACGGGGCACTCGTATCAATTTCGTGATCCGCAATACGGCGCAGCAGCGGCTCCACACTACTGATCAATTCAATGACCCGTTGAACTTCTGCTGGATCTTTGCCGTAGCGGTTGGTCGTCCGTGTCGCCAGCCGTTCCACAATCAGCGCAACCGGTGCAGACAAGAGAATAACGTGGTCAAAGTGGGGGAGAAATTGTCCCATATTCGCCGCCGTCCCGCTGACAAACAGAGATCCGGCATCTGCGGTGGTCAGCAGTTTGCGCATCCGATCTTCCTGCCACACCCAATCCCGATCCGGCTCAACCGGCGTCCCGGCGGCGGCGGCCACTGTGCTCGCGGCAACCCAGTGGGAGAAGTCCGCCTGATCGGCATCGACTGCTTTGTAACCGCGAGCAGCAAGTGCATCGATGACCGTTGATTTGCCGACGCCGGACATGCCAGTGATGAGAATTCGCTTCATCGCTATCTTTCTAGCCATTCCACAACAAGCTGGTAACGAACTTGGGATTCGCATCAGGGGATGCGAAGTACGCGTTTTCGATTGCACGATCTATTTGAGAACTTTATTTGAGAACTTTATTTGAGAACTTTATTTGAGAACTCTATTTGAGAACTGCAATGCCTATGACGACTGCTTTAAAAAAGCTAGCGTACGCTCCCACGCCAGATCGGATGCCTCCTGGTTGAAGGCATCAATCCGGTCGGCTTCAAAGAACCAATGCCCCGTCCCCGGATAGGTATGAAAGGTGACTGGACGGCCAGCCTCGCGTATCCCTTTTTCCATGGCAACGATATACTCCTCTTCTTCATAAAGATCATTTTCCGCAAAGTGACCGAGATAGCTTGCCTGGGATTCACTGTACTCTCCCTCGCCGGCACCATAAAAGAGGACCACCGAACGCACCAGTTCGGGGGAAGTCGTGGAGAGATCAACTGCGTAGCTGGCACCCATCGAGAAGCCAATAGTGGCAATCCCAGCGTCAGGTTGGTCAGAGAGCGTATTGAGGAAACGGGCAGCAGCCGCAATCTCCAATTTAACCTGTTCTGCTCGCTGAAAGTTGGCCTTGGCCAATCGCTCAGCATCATCTATCTTATCGGCAATCTGGCCATGATAGAGATCAGGCGCAAAGGCGACAAAACCGGCTTCGGCCAGCCGCCGACAGAAGGCGCGCATGGTTTCGTTCAACCCCCACCAGGGATGCAGGACCAACACGGCGTCACCATGCCCGCTGGTGGGCAATGCAAGATAGCCTTCGGGTAGTTGCGTAGTCATCAGATTCTCCTTAAACTTTGCCATAAAATGCCTTGGCTACGGCCAACTCTTCGACGAAGAGGGTAATCGCGCTAATGCCCGTGGGCCAAGCACCCACCGCTGTACCAGTTGTTGTTTCATCCATACTCTTCTCCTTTTCCAGCCGTAGTGTGAAGACGATACTGCTCGACCTTAGGTAAGCATGATACAGAATAAATGTTCTACTGTCAACTTGTGGATTACGCTAGGGTAAGATGAAGGTTGGGGGCGAACTTTTACAGCAGGGTTAAAACCCGCTGCTAAGAGTGAGAAGCCGCCTCGGCTGGGAGCTCCCAGCCGAGGCGGCTTCTCACTCTTAGGCAGCCATTTCTAATGGGTGCTTTTTATAATTTGCTTCCTAAAATCCGAGTCAGAGTAAGAGTAGGAGTAGGAGTAGGAGTGGGAGGATGAACAGCGGGAGGAGGATCAATGCGAGGAGCAGGATGAGCAATAAGTCATAGCTGAATCGCCCTGTGGCAGGCGTAGGTTGCGCCTCAAAGATGGAAGAGGTGGCGCGGTCAATAAGCAGACCTGCCGCTGTTTGCGCGCGGACGTTTATCTCTACTCCGTAGAGCCCGCTCTGCGCTGGCGTTAGCGTCAACGCGGCGCTCTCACCTTCTACGAGTAGTGGATAACTTTCCACGTGGCCATCTGGTCGACGTAAGCGGGCTTGGGCACTGATGATGGTGATGCCCTGCCCAGCCGCCATCAGTTGCGTCTGTATGGTAACGGGTTTGTTGACTTGCGGGAGCAGCGTGTCGATGCGCGTTTGCAGTGTCGCCCCGCCATTTAATTGCGCGGTAATCGCGTAATCGGCCCCCGCTGCCGGGGTGTCGTCGGTGGTTTTCAACGTCACGATCCACTGGCCGGCCTTGGGCTGGACAAAGCCATAGCCGAGGTAGATCATCGTATCCGGATCGGTCACGCGGATCTCGCCATTGGCTACTGGATCAAGTTGTAGCGTATTGCCATTGGCACCGGTGACGGTTGTGGTGAGTGAGCGTGATGTGTCATACAACGCAAAGGTCGCCACGGTCACGCCTGGGTCGATATTAATTGTTACACTTTGCGTTTCCCCCGGCTGCAAATGGCCGGTGTAGACGCCGGTAAATTGCAGCATGTCGGTGGGCGGTGGCAGCAGAGGCGGATCAGCTACCTGCCAAAAGTCGCCCGGCGCTGTTTGCAAGAGCGGCAGGACAAAATCGCTGAACGCTACCGGATCATCATTCAGGGCCGGGTGTAATAAAGCCATTTCCTGCACCGGCATGGCGATGGCCTTGACACTCGCGATTGGTACTACCAGATCAGAAGGAACATCGGTACAGGGCGATTGCACCGCGTCGACCAATTGGGTGCCGGCCAGGGCATGAAAGGGAACACCATTGCGGTGGGTAATTTGCGGGTTGAAGATCCTTTGCATATAACCTGGCTGAAGTTCAAGCGATGCCGGTAGCATCAAGCCCAGCGCCGCCGGCAAAATGCTGCACGACGAGCCGCCCATCGGTGAGCCCAGGAGAATGAGTTGGGCTACATTGCGGGTGGGCATCAGCCGATCCACATAATAGCGGGCAATGATGCCGCCCATGCTGTGGACGAGCAGATCGACCTGTTCAGCACCAGTTGCCTGCTGCACATTGCCGATATATTCGCCCAGAGCCTCGGCATTTTGCGCAATGGTATTGGTGCGGGTCAGCGGTGTGCTTTTCTTGCCAATATTCATCACTCCCGCCACCTGACCATCATCTACTGCAAATCCACGTAAGCCATTGGCTGTCAAGAAGCCATCAGTACCCAGGTATGCCGCCCAAACCTCCCATTCGGCAGCAAAGCCATGGACCAGTACAACTGGGCGCGGCGTGATCGTTAGGGTTGCACTCTCCCCCAGTGCGATCTCGGCGGAGTAGGCCCGTACCACCCGTTCGATTGGGCGAGTGGCCCCGTCGCCCCAAGCCCAGCCAAAGGTAGGGAAAAGTTCCGTCTGACAACTCGTTTGCCCGGTGGGGACGGTGCAGGTGGCGAGGGGTGTCGTCATGTCTGCCAGCGTAAAATCGATCGGTGTGTCGGCGCTCACTGCTTGTGGCAAGCTGATCTTTAGGCTGATCGCATTGCCATCGATGAGGGCGGTGAGTGGCTCATTGTTCGCATCCAACAGCTGTACAGGGGGTGTCTGCGCAATAACAGTGCGCATTTCTACGGATAGGCAAAGTAGAAGTGCGTATAACAATGACAACCCAATGTGGCCTCTGTTCATACGGACTAGCGCCTTTTAAACGACTTTGGCGGACTTGACAAACCCTTTGGACTAGCTGATTTCTTGCTCTTCTCCCGCGGCGAGCAGTTCCGCCAACTGCTGCTCTTTCGCCTGGCGGTCGCGAATGGCGATGGGCGCGGCGAGATGGCGGCGTAGCGTTGTGACCGTGGGTTTGTTGTCGTAAAAATTGCGAAACAATTCGATGGTTGGGACGCGTTCGCCAGGGTACGGTGTGTAGTGGACGGCATCACCACTTTGCACGGTGCCTTCCTGAATGACGCGGCAGTACATGCCCGGTCGTTCGGCGGCTCGAAAGCGCTTGACAAACGCGGGATCGTCCATCCGTCGCGCCAGTGTTACACACGGGATGCGCGGCGCGGTCACTTCCAGAATGCAGGAGCCAATGGTGAAGCGGTCGCCCACCGCGATGTTGGCACTTTCGAGATCGCTGATGGTTAAGTTCTCACCAAAGGTACCCGCCGCCAGGGTTCTTCCCAACTCGCCCGCCCACCACGCATAATCGGTCGCGCCGTAAATGTAAATCGCCTGGTCGATACCGCCGTGATTCTTAGTATCGCAAATGGCGTCATCCACCAAACCCAACGTGGTGATCTGTACTGGCCCGGCGACCTGCTGCTTAAAGATTCCAGTGATACCGATGCTTTTTGCATGGTCAAGCGGTGTGGCCCGCCCACGATTAGCGCTAATCAGTTCCATCTGTCGCCTCTCTCTCGTGACAATTCAATTTTCCTCAAAGTGACGGGTTAAATGGTTACCCGCCATTGGATGATTTTATCAGAGAGATTATACCACAAAACCGCGGCGCTAGATGGCCACCAGATAGCGCGCTGAAATCAATGCGTTACACGGCTGTTTGTGCGAACCAATAAGGCCATTCAAAGAAAATAATTATCCACGAAGACACACGAAGACACACGAAGACACACGAAGACACACGAAGACACACGAAGGAAAAGCGCAACCTTCGTGTGTCTTCGTGGACAATTTAAATTTTTCAGTGGCCCAAGTGAAATGCAGAAAGTTTCTAGAAAACGGAGGCTGAGCTTGTCGAAGCCAAAGCGGCTACGGCTTCGCGCCCAGCGGGCACCCGCTCAGCCTCCGCTGCGTACCTAGAGGATGAAGGATTTATTTTTTCTCGCAACGATCTTACTTGCCGACCGCGGCCTTGATGCTTCCCAGGTGGTCGATCACGTGGCCGATCAAGATGTTTTCAATGATGCCTTGCGCGCTGATGTCCCCGTTGATGAGGGAAAAGTAAGCTGAGCGATCCAATGCTTCATCAGGCAACTCGCTTATGGTTTCACGTGCGTGGGATCCGCTGCTCTTTAGCTTATCGATGATCACTTGCTTGCTCACCGTTGCGTGCTCGGCGGCGTGCTGTGCATTGCCGTGGTGAAAGAGCTCTAGCGTCAATTCTGGAAGTGGTTGACCAGTGGCGACCAGTTGGGCCAAGCCAGCCACCGGTTCATGCGAAACTGCGAGGTGATGGGCTGCAACGCGCACCGGCCACCCTTCACCGGTGGTTACGCAATCCAATTCCGCTTCCGAACAGCTTTCAATATAAAGAATCAGCTCCTCGTTGGCCGTGGTAAAGCGTTCGACTAATTCTTCAGTGCGTTGACTCATGATCGGTTTCTCCTTGCTCACATCGTTGAAAGATTTGGGAAATGACAGTGTATCAAAAAATTGGGCGGAAGGCCGACTTCGGCATTACTCCTCATCATATTCGTCGGGGAGGCGCAGGTTGGGACCGCCGACCTGTAGGCCAAGGGGCACTGCACGGTCTTGCGGTTCCTCCCACGCCTCCTGACGGCCGAGGGCAGTGAGGTCGAGGTATGGGTAGCCATTGTGGAACAGTTCAATGCCGCGGCCGTACGTGGCGTAGGTATGGTAGACTTCGTCGCCGACCCGCAGGAAGGCGCTGATGCCCGGTAGTTCCGAGCCACGCATCTCCTCGGTCCACGGTCCCCCCGTCCACGGTGTTCCAGCCTCGGCAAGCTCGGCTTCGGTGCGAAAGTGGAGCAGCACCGGGGCAACCCGGTCATCAAGGGTGGCATGGAAATCGTAGTTGAAGTCGCTGCCAGATGACGAGTACCAAGGAAACGACCAGCCCATGCGCTCGCGAAACGCAGCGAGTTTCGCATACGGTGCACGCGACACGGCTACCAGCGTGGTGTTGCGCACATGCAACTGCCGCAACTTGCCGATGCCATCGGCGGCGGAGGAGCAGCTTGAGCAAGCCTGATCCCAATCCGGGCCAAACATAAAGTGGTGCATCACTAACTGTGGCCGCCCCTCGAACAAGTCGAGCAGGCTCACCATGCCATCCGGGCCTTCGAACCGATACGGCTTATCGACGCGGACCATCGGCAACCGACGGCGGTCGGCGTTGACCCGGTCACGGAGCCGAGTCAGTTCCTTTTCCTTCGCCAGCAGTTCCCGACGTGCGGCGAACCACGCCTCCTGCGACACTACCCCTGGTAAGTTCTCCATTGTTGTCATCTTCTCCCCATAGCTGCTTTTGAATCGTCTAGCTAGTTTCCATTGCGAAACGCAAAACTCTCACGCTAAGGCGCAAAGCCCGCAAAGAAAATCCAGAGAAGCCCTTGGCGAGCTTTGCGCCTTAGCGTGAACCTTACTCTGTTTCGCAACAGGAACTAGCTAAGCGCCCGTTCGCGCACACTGATCGCTTCCTCGACGTTTGGCTGCCCTGTGCCGGTGGTGATCAGGCTAAGCAGACTACCGCTAATAGATGTGCCCCAACCATTTGCGCAAACATTGTAGCACTCATCGGTTGGCACGAGCCCCACGTGCATAAACTGAACTTCAGTTTTGTCACCCTGCTTGCTAATATCAAAGACAATGTCGGTACCGGTCCACTCACTTTTGTCCTTGGTAAAGGCAAAGTAGTTCTCCACAACGTGCCAACACACTTTCTTGCCAGCCACAAAGTCGGTGATCTTAATTGTGCAATGGTGCATCTCTCCGTAGTGGTAGTTGAAGGTCGCGCCAAGCAGATCCGTCTCTCCTTCAATCGCTTGTGACCACCAGCCACGCACATGATTGATGGCGGCAAAGACTTCTGCCGGTGTTTGGTCGACGGTAAAGGCTGTCGTGTAACTTTGTTCCATGTTGTACTCCTCGTTTGTCAAGGATAGGGTTGACAAGTTCGACAGGTAGCGGCTGCGCTTGCCGAAGCCAGAGCCGCGCCCCTTTTGAGAAGCTCAGCTGCGCGCCATTGTTGAATGCGCCAACCGTATCTGCAAATATCTTCAGTCAATTTAGGACATTTGTTCTTTCTGGCTCTATTATAGAGTTGTTACGTGGGGCGATCTATGCCATAATGTCCTGAATCTATGTCTGATCGTCCAAATAGGAGTGTGCGATGGATGTGTTGACCGATGTGTTAAATACGCTGGAACTAAAGGGGTGGCTCTCCTCGCGGCGGGAGTTGGTGCCACCCTGGCGTTATGAGTTTGCGGCCAGCCCAGACAGCGTGTTTCATGTTGTTAGCGATGGCGTTGCTTATTTACAGGTTGCAGGCGAAACAGCAGTGATCCAGCTTCAGGATGGTGACGTCGTGCTCTTTCCCACCGGTCATCCGCATCTGCTCTGCGATGATCCGCGGTCGCCGCTCACCCGTTTGGTCCAACTGGACTACAGCCCACAGCGGCGGCCACATATTGCCGATCTGCCCGGCGCGGAGGCCAAACTGCTGCTGCTCTGCGGCGCGTTTCACTTTGAACATCCCCAGGATTTTTCCTTACTACACGCGTTGCCGACGCTGATCCATGTTTCTGGGGTTAACGGGCAGGTGGAGCCGGGTCTGGCGGCAATCGTGCAGTTAATTGCGCGAGAGTCAGCCACCGCGCGCCCCGGTACGGATGTGATGCTCCGACGTTTGACCGAATTGCTCTTTATTCAATTGATTCGGCTCTGGATCGACCAACAGGCGGAAGGGTCGGTGGGCTGGGTGGGGGCGCTGCGCGACAGCTCCATTAGCGCCGCATTAGGGTTAATTCATCAATCGCCGGCCCACCCGTGGACCGTCAACGAATTGGCGGCGACCGTGGCGCTCTCGCGCTCGGCCTTCTCTGCTCGCTTCAGCGCATTGGTGGGTGAGCCGCCGCTCTCCTACCTCACGCGTTGGCGCATGTTGCGGGCGACGCGGCTGTTGAAGAATGAGGTTAGTGTGGCGACGATTGCCGATGCCCTCGGCTATGCCTCGGAAGCGGCCTTCCGTAAGGCCTTCAAGCGTGAAGTAGGGATGCCGCCGGCCGCGTATCGCCGGAGCGGCTAGCCCATACCGGTGCAAATAGGCCAAACAAACGCAACTTCTCTTGGCTTACATAATTTGCTATCATATTGTTATGAACACGACGCATCGCCGCACCCTATTGGCCATCTTTGCTACCCCATCGCCCAATAATTTAGCTTGGCGTCAGATTGAGGCCTTGTTTGTGGCGCTCGGCGCACAGGTGATTGAAGGTCGCGGCTCACGTGTACGCTTTGAACCCGGTGGCGTGATTGCCACGTTTCACTGGCCGCATCCGCACAAAGAAGCCAAGCCCTATCAGGTGCGGGATGCACGCGATTTTTGATGCAGGCAGGAATCAGACCATGAACATGATGACGTATCAAGGCTACGCCGCTCGGATTGATTATAGTGAAGAAGATGGCTGTTTCGTCGGTCATATCGCCGGCATTCGGGATATCGTTGGTTTCCATGGAGAATCGGTTGACGAGTTACGTAACGCTTTTGCCGAAACGGTTGACGACTACCTCGAAAGTTGCGAGCGATTGGGGCGCAAGCCGCAAAAACCATACTCCGGCAAAGTAATGTTACGGATTGATCCTGCACTTCATGCGCGTGCGGCTGCAGTAGCGGAGGCGCAAGGCAAAAGTTTGAACGCTTGGACACAGGAGCAAATTCAAAAGGCAGTTTTAGTGGTGTAAGGCAACGCCTGCTCCTGCGTTAGCTGCACCGTCCGCCCCTCACTCGCCGATTGACGCGCCGCGTCCAGAATCCGCACCGTGGTCAACGCGTTTTCCAGCGACCAAAGATTGCCCGGCGTCACGGTTTCCGCGCCCCGTACCACCGCCGCCAGATAATTGAAGGGATCCCGAATCTGATCGGGCGCGGGTGGCAGGGTACGCGTCGTTTCGGCAGCTTCGCCACGCATGCGCTGCCGTATGGTCAACGCATCGACCGCCACCAGATAGCCATCCGCGCCATAAATCTCCATATCCTTGCGCCCCACCGGCCAATTCCACGACCCTTGAATAATCACCTGTGCCCCTGGATAGGTCAGGATAATCGTGGCATCGTCATCCACGTTGGGATAGATCGCCGGCTTGAGCGTTTGCAGCACTGCAGTCACCGTCAACGGCTCGGCCCCGTCCATCAGCCACGTCATCAGATTGGCCCCATAACAGCCAAAGTCGACCAGCGCGCCGCCGCCGTTGAGCACTGGATCGGTCAGCCACGCCAGAAACTCGGCGTTGCAGCCGATCTCTTGTGGGCCCCAGTGGCCATCATGCACCACCACCTTGCGGATCGGGCCCAAGCTCTCCTCCGTCACCGCCAGGCGATAGGCTTCATAGGTGCTCGCATACCAGGTCGTTTCAAAATTGGTGAGCAGATGAATGTTATGGGTGCGCGCCAGCGTCGCCATCCGCTCGGCGTGTTCCAGGTTGACCGCCAGCGGCTTTTCGACCATGACATGAATCCCGCGCGGTGCCGCGGCTTCGACAACTTGCAGATGCTCATAGATCGAGCCAAAGGCACAGACTGCTTCGGGCTCCGTGGTGTCGAGCATCGCCGCCAGATCGGCGTAGACGAGATCCAACGAAAAATTATATTGCGCGGCATAGCGTTCGGCCAGCGCCCGGTTCGACTCCCAAAAGCCGACGATTTGCAGATTATCGCGCTGCAACGAGCGCAGGATCCAGTTGACATGGCCGTGGCTCATCCCGGCGATGGCCATGCGGACGGGCGGGGGTGTTTGGTTGGTGGTTGGCATTGGCTGGGTTTCCTTGTTTGGTAAAAGTGGGAGGAGGTGCAGTCATTGGGGCGGCAATAGCGTGTCTATGACTTGGGCGTTACATCAAAGGTCAGTGCGGAGCGGTAGAAACAGACATAGATCCGGCTCCGCAAGCTCTACCACCACATCAACATCGCTGGTTTCATCAGCGGTGCCACGTGCAAAGGAGCCAAATAGACCGATACCTTCTACGCCATATTCGCCTGTAAGATAGGGGTAGCTCTCTTGTAGCTGATGGATAATGGTCTCTCTCGTTAACATCGTAGGCCTCCCCTCTGTGGCTTGCTTGCCCGCCAGTTTTGTCACTGAATCTTTGCTATTATAGCAGAGAACGCAGGCTGTGACTACCCATAATCCAAAGGGGATAAAAATAATCTGGACAGCGGTTAGCGTTTTCTGAGTTAGCGTTGGTCTGCTTGGACAGATAGTGCTATCTGCGGACCATTAAGGCCATGCGCTACCTGTGGAGCCACTATTGCTGATGTAGATTGTGGATGAGCGTCGTCGATAGTTCTACATCTTTGGCAAATGCATCAAATGATGGATGGGTACGAACCCATGTATGCTTTAGCGGAATGCTGCCACCGCCTGACCAGTGTAAATACAGGACAGAGGGTTCTGGCGTGTCATAATAGAGGATGATCGGGGAATCGGTGCCCATGCCAAAATCTGCAACAATGAGCGCTTTGGCATAGTCGATTGCGCCAACATTGGTTAAAAAATCTGTCCAGAAGGAATTCCCGCCAGCCACCTCATCGGCAATTGTGTGGAACGGTGGCGGCATCAGAATGATTTTATCGTCAATGGGCGAAAGTTTGCGTGCTGCCTGAAGACCAAGAAGCGTATTCAACTCCTGTCGCACAACGCTATTCGCTGCAACTGGCCACACCGCCGAGTCAATTAATTTTTGGAGGGATGCTGGAAGTTGAAGTTGCGGGGCTGCCATTGGTTGATCTCCTACCTTTTGTGTCCATCCCACAGGTGCAAACACCTCTGTCGCCATCCATTTCGTTGCGGTCAACAGAAACATCTGCACCGAGGTCAACGGACTGCACACGAAAGGGCTCCCGCACTGTCTGGGCGGATGCACTTTGGGTGATTTCCTCTTTGAGGGATTGTACCAACAATTCAATTACCTGAATCCGGTAGCTCAGGGGTGTATGTTGAAGTTGTTGAACGGTTTCTTGGACGGTCATCTCGGTATCTCCTTGCCTGCTGAGACGCGCTTGCTTCGCTCGAACATCATTGTTCCATTATAGCAGAGAAAGCAGGCTGCCACTACCCGCAATCCAAAGCAGGTGAAAATAATCTAGACAGCGGTTATTATTTTCTGAGCCGTCGCTGATCTACTTGGACACAACCTGTTAACAATAGTGACATGTGTCAGTTGCGCGACTAGTGGCCCCAGTTTTTCTGGCGTAAGTTGTGGATGAGCGTTTTCATTCGTTGACGGAGTGCTGCTATCATAGAAATCGCTAACTCCGCTTCTCATTCTAAACGCAGTATAACAGACCGCGAAAATCCGCCTTCGAATACTCCCAGCGTAGTATGCAAATGGCTTGCCGTTACTTTATACTATACGGGGTAATCAGCACCCATTTCTAGGCGCTTTGCTTAATAGCAATATTGGGGTTTGCTTTGCCGAAGACAAACAGACACATCCCCATGCAGAAGTTGACGGTGTTATCATGAAAATTGACGGAAAGCAACCCATCCCCCAATGGACTCAGCATCGCCCTTGGCATGCCGATGTGGCTTTGGCCCTGCTCGTTGGGGCGATCGCGATCGGCGGCACGTACTTTGTGGGGCAGCACCAGCCAGACCGTCGCGCGCTTGATGCGGTCGCGCTGGCTTTGCTGGCCGCGGGCGCGGTCGCGCTGATTTTTCGCCGCCGCTATCCCGGTGGGGTGCTCATTGTCGCCATGGGCATCACCCTGCTCTACTTGCTCTTGGACTACCCAAAGGGACCAAACTTCCTGATCATGATCATTGCTTACATT
Organism: Caldilineaceae bacterium; assembly: GCA_034432375.1. Taxonomy (GTDB): domain Bacteria; phylum Chloroflexota; class Anaerolineae; order Caldilineales; family Caldilineaceae; genus JAHBVH01. Next base: position 62,887 of record DAOUCA010000164.1, on the reverse strand, counting down.
ACAGCGATGAGGCAGGGGCGCAGGCTGGTCGTATGGGCAGTCCTTGCGGCGGACTTTGTGTTGTTTCCTTGGATGCCGTACGTTGTTGGCAATCAACCTGCACCTACCTCCACGGAGCTCTTTGGGCTGGCTGGGTGGCTACTCGTTGGTGCAACCATCACCGAGATCGCGCATATCCGCCAGCAACGGCTGCAACGTACTCGCGAAGAGGAAGCGCGCCGTCGTGCCGGTGAGGAACGGCTGCGGATCGCGCGTGATCTGCACGATGTGCTCGGCCACAACATTTCACTGATCAGCGTGCAGGCTGGCGTTGCCCTCCATCTGATGGACAAGCAGCCGGAACAAGCGCGGGTCGCGCTCACGGTGATCAAAGATGTTAGCAAGGAAGCGTTGCGTGAGCTGCGTTCGGTGCTGGATCTGCTGCGCCAGGGCCATGAAGAAGCCCCGCGGACGCCATCGCCAGGGCTCGCCACTCTGGGCGATCTCGTCGCTCGCGCGGCCGAGGCTGGCTTGCAAGTGCAGACAGAAATTGCGGGTGATCTCGATGATCTGCCGGCCAGCGTTGATTTGGCCGCGTTTCGCATCATCCAGGAAGCATTGACCAACGTCATGCGCCACTCGGGGCAGAGCGCGTCATGCGTCCACGTGACCCGTAGCGCGCAAGAACTCACGCTGCGGATTGATAACGCGGCCGGCAGTGAAGCAGCCCGCAACGGCATCGAGCACGGAATCGAGCACGGAATCGAGCACGGAATCGAGTACGGACAGGGCATTCTCGGGATGCAAGAGCGGGCGACTGCCTTGGGCGGTGCGGTCGAAGCCGGACCCCGTCCCGACGGCGGCTTTCGGGTCTGCGCTCGGTTGCCGCTGGCCGGTAGCCCGTTGACTAGCGTAGTGCAGCAAAAATAGTGGAAGGTAGGGCGGTAGGACGGTAGGACAGTTTGACGGTTGGACGGTAGGGCGGTGTGTGCTGCCTCCCTGTCTCCCTGTCTCCCTGTCTCCCTGTCTCCCTGTCCTACTGTCCTACTGTCCTACCGTCCTACTGTCTCACTATACGACTTCAGGAGCAGAGAAATGATCCGAATCCTACTCGCTGACGATCAGGCACTCGTGCGCGCGGGCTTCCGCGCGCTGCTCGATGCCGAGGAGGGTATGCAGGTGATCGGCGAGGCCGCCGATGGGTACGATGCGGTGCGGCTGGTCATGAATCTCATCCCGGATGTGGTGCTCATGGACATCCGCATGCCCCGCTGCGATGGTCTGGAGGCCACGCGACGCATCGTTGCCGATGGGCGGCTGGTCGGGGTCAAGATCATTATCCTCACCACCTTTGATTTGGACGAGTATATTTTCGAGGCGCTGCGCGCCGGTGCCAGCGGTTTCCTAGTCAAGGATACCGAGCCGCTTGACCTGATCCATGGGATTCAAGCCGTCGCCCGCGGGGATGGCTTGCTCTCCCCCGGCGTTACCCGGCGGCTGATCGCGGAGTTTGCCAGATCGACGAGCAAAAGCCTACCACTCCCCGATATGGCCGCGCTGACTGAGCGCGAGCGGGAAGTGATGGCGTTGGTGGCCGGTGGCCTCTCCAACGATGAAATTGCCGAACGGCTCGTCGTCAGTCCAGCGACCGCCAAGACGCACGTCAGCCGGGCCATGGTGAAACTTGGTGCCCGTGACCGTGCGCAGCTTGTTGTCTTTGCCTATGAGTCGGGGCTTGTGCGGCCGCGGTAGTGTGGAACGGCGGGACAGTGAGTTTATGATATGTTTGTGTTGTTTGGATCGGCCAATCCATTGGCCGACTGACAGTGAAACGCCGCCTCAGCGGCTACGTATTTAGCTGTTGCTCCCAATGGGTATCTGGGCTTTTCACTGTCAACCATAGGGTTTATGAGGGGGAAAAAATAAACTCGGCAAACCGCCTATGGCTTTAGCATACGCTTTGTACGGTAGTGCCTTCCCACAGATACGCTTCCGGGCGTAGAGCCAAAACCTCTGCTAGAACGATGACAACCCCACAAGCATCTGCTACGATCGGCACAGCTTGCCTTTGCAAGCTTCGCGCCTTTGCGTGATTCCAATGGTTGTTGCCCTCTGAAACTGTTACTTGATACGAAAGGAACAAACCCGATGAAACGCACCTTCGTTCTGATTCCTGCCGCTCTGGCGGCAGCCGCGCTGTTTGCGGGGCTTGTGCATGTCGTGCTGGTGGTCGCGCAGGTTGCCGAGCCCGCCGCGGTCACGATTTATGGCCCAACACCCCAGCGCCTCTGGGCCAGCACGGTCGCTGGGTTAGCGCTGCTTGGCGTGGTCATCGGTGGGCTGGCGCTGATGCGCTCTGCTCGTCGCGTCGGTAACGGCGGCAGAAATGGGGCCATTGTGGCCTTGGTTGCAGGGCTGATCGCAGCGGTCAATGGCGGGCTGGTTTTGACTACCGCCACTGGTGGTCCGGGCACTGGTAACGGCGTCGTTGGTGGTGCCGGTGCGCTGGTGTTGGGGGTAATCGCCGTGGTGCTTGGTGGGGTAGTGCTGGCGCGATCCCGCCACGTTGGCTGAGTAAGTATCGAGTCTTTATCAACGCCAGAAGAAAGGGTCAAACTTCTCTAAGACCACTGAAAAATTTAAATTGTCCACGAAGACACACGAAGACACACGAAGGTTATGCTTTTGCTTTGTGAAAATTCGTGTGTCTTCGTGGACAATTATTTTGCTTAAATCGCCTAACTCAAAGATAAACGGGATCTTAGGGGATTCAGGGGCTTGTGGTCACCTCTACAGGCGCAAGGCCATGTCCCCACAAAATCCTTTGAAATCCTGTTTTGCCCATAAACGTTACCTATTCAAGATCTGCAATTTGTACCTCTATTCAGATGGTCACACCGCCCATTTCCTATAATTTGACGTTCAGTCGCATACGTGCCTCCGCGTCAAAGCGTTGTTGTGTTTGGTGAGATAAGTAACAGCCACAGTTCCCTGGATGGCAAACAATTGCAGGCAAACAATCGCAGCAAAAATAGGAGTTGTAGTACAATCAGCAGCACTTTATCTTGATGTCTATAGAGAGGTCCCTGGCACTTCCTTTGACCGGTTCATTGGATTTGTGACCGTTAACCATACAAAGGCCCAGGGATTCTGCGACTTTTGAGAGTACTATACAAAGCTTTAGGGGTAGTAACTTGGGTAATCAACTATGACCAAATTGGCAATCGTGGGCAGTGGCCCCATGGCTTTATATCTTCTAAAACATCTGCAGAAAAGTTCTGATTCGCTCACCATAGAGATTTTCGAGGCAACCGATCGTGCGGGTACTGGTATGCCGTACCGCGCAGACATGAATGCAGACTATATGCTTTGTAATGCGTTTAGCCGGGAAATTCCTGCTGTCACACAAACGCTGATTGAATGGTTAACTAGCCAGCCGGCAAAGGAATTGAACGCTTGGGAATTGTCGTGGCACGATCTGAACGCGCGCGCGTTCTATCCGCGGGTGCTGATTGGGGAATTTCTTCAGTCGGAATTTGAGAATGTGTGTGCGCGGCTACGCGCTGCTGGACATTCTGTAACGGTGCGAACCCGGCACAAGGTGACGGATATCGTTCCCAAAAAAGAAGGCTTTGACCTGCACTGTAGCGTAAACGGCACCAACAAAATGGTTGCCTGTGATGACCTGGTCATAGCAACAGGGCACAACTGGTCCGAAACCCCCGAAATTGATGGCGTCGAGTTGATTTCTCCCTGGCCCTACACGCGGATCACGGAGCTGCCTGCCAACTCCATTGGGGTGCTCGGATCGTCGCTTTCGGCAATCGATGTCGTGATCGCGCTTGGCTTTGCGCATGGCGTATTTGATGAAGCGGACGAAGACCATGTGTGCTGGACGGCCAATAGGGCGGGTGGCGACTTTGCGATCAATATGGTGTCCCATAAAGGCATCATGCCCGAGGGCGACTTCTATTATCCGTTTCCGTATGAACCCCTGACCTATATCACAGAGGATGCGGTGCTTGCGGAAGTTGCGAAAGGGGAAGATGGGTTGCTTGAGCGGGTCTTTGCCCTGCTCTGTCAGGAGCTTGACCACAGCGATCCGGACTACCTCTGTGAATTAGGCGAGGATGCACGAACGATAGCCGGCTTTGGTGACGCTTACTTTGCCCGTCGGCAAAGAGTTGGTGGCTTGGCGGCTGTCAAGCGCGATTTCTCTGAAACACGCATCTCCATGCGCGAGAAAAAGACGATCCCACACCGCTACGCGCTTTTGCGGGGGCACGAAAGCTTTGACTTGGCGCTGAGACATTTGTCCGAAGCGGATTATGCAACGTTCCAGAAGCATCTCCTGCCTGTCTTTGCCGACTGCTACGCGGCGGTGCCCCATCTCTCCCTTGCGCGCATTATTGCTCTTTACGATGCCGGTGTATTGCACCTGTACGCAACCGGCGAAGATTCGACCTTTTGCCGTCTAGATGACGGCAGCATTCAAGTTTCAACCGAGGACGGACCGTTGCAGTTTGATGCCATGATTGATGCACGTGGACAGGCTAGCCACAGTGTCTCCTATTTGCCCTTTCCCACGTTGGTAAAGCGCGTAAAGGATGCTAGTAAGCCTGTCGAAGAACCCTTTCGCTTAGAGATGAAGGGGATGGAAGCAGGGAGAATTTACTCTTTGGCCATGCCACAGATTCTTGAGCGTTATCCATTTTCGCAAGGCCTCCCCAACTGCAACGAACTCACCGAGATTGTTGTCACCGACTTTTTGGCTTCAGCGGATGAATAAGGGCTAATTCATGTATTTGGTCGCCGCGGGTGAAGCATAGTAGAAGATCGTCTCGAGCCCCGCAAGTATGTCAATCGCAACCGCCACGGAAGGCGTAAGCACCATCGCGTGCAACAATGTCTGCACCTCATTGGAAACAAGTGTGTCCATCAAGTCAACCCGTGCCGCAAGCTGTGGCAGCCAGGCGTGGTGGTCAGAAACCCCGTTGGTTCGTTCATCCAATTCTCATCCCCGCTTAATGCTCCACCCCGTGACCTCGTGTACATCTTGTTTTCACAGGTTTCTGCTATAATACCAATCAAACGCCCATCTCATCGCCCGTACCGATTTACCTGTTTACTTGTCTACCTGTCTACTTGTCTACTTGTCTACCTGTCTACTTGTCTACTTGTCTACTTGTCTACTTGTCTACTTGTCTACCTGTCTACCTGTCTACCTATCCACCGAGACTGCAACCCATGACCTTTCTCTGGCCCTTTATGCTACCCGCCCTGCTGCTCGTTCCGCTCTGCGGCTGGTACTATCATTGGTTATGGCGCTATCGTCAGCGTCAGGCTCCGAACCTGGGCACATTGGGCATTGCCTATGCGGCTTCCGGCCAAGCATTGGGTCGCCGCCGCCATCTGCCCTTTCGTCTTTTTCTCTTCGCGTTGTTCTTTCTGCTCTTGGGGCTGGCGCGGCCCCAAGCAAATATCTCGCTGCCGTACGTAGAGGGCACGGTGATCCTCGCCTTTGATGTCTCCAACAGTATGGCCGCCGATGACCTGGCCCCAACGCGCATCGAAGCGGCCAAAGTCGCGGCACGGGCCTTTGTTGAGCAACAACCAGCGACGATCAAGATCGGCGTGGTCGCCTTTGGTAACGGTGGCCTGATCGTGCAGCAGCCGACCAGCGAGCAAGCGGATGTTTTGGCTGCCATCGATCGGCTGCAACCGCAAGGGGGTACATCACTCGGCCAGGGCATCTTTACCTCGCTGATGGCAATTGCTGGCGACACACTGCCGCTTGACCAGAACGCGTTTAATGCCGAAAGCTTTGACGAAAATGCGCCACCGTTGCAGATCGGCTCCTTTCCCTCGGCGGTAGTGTTGCTGCTGACCGACGGCGAGAACCTGGCCCCACCGGATCCGCTGGCGGTGGCCCAAGCCGCAACGGAAGCGCGTGTACGCATCTTCCCGATTGGGATCGGCAGCCCCGGCGGCGCGGTGATCGAGGTCGAGGGCTTTAACATTTTGACGCAACTCAACGAAGGCATACTTGAGCAAATCGCCAGCCTGACCAATGGTACCTACTATCACGCCGCCGACGCCGACAGCCTACGCGAGATCTACGAAACGATCGACCTACAATTGACCGTGCGCGGCGAGCAGATGGAGGTCACCGCGCTCTTCGCGCTCTATGGCCTTCTGCTTGCCGGCGCGGCCGGCACGCTTGCCCTGCTCTGGTTCGGGCGGGTGGTCTGATTTTGGACGCGTGCTATCGTACGGTTGCCACCATCAGTTTACGCAACACGCATCCACTCTCCGCCCGACGCTTTACACGAGGAATAATAAGCCATGAACGTCCTCTGGCCCTGGTTTTTGTGGTCACTGCTCTTGCTCCCGCTGGCGGTGGCCGGCTATAGTTGGATCTTGCGCCGCCGGCGCAAGGTGCGCGTGCGTTTTTCGAGCCTCTCACTGATCCGCGCCGCCCAGCCGGAGCGTTCACGCTGGCGGCGCCACCTGCCGTTTGCCCTGTTGTTAACAGCGTGCGCTGGCCTCATGATCGCCTCTGCGCGGCCGGTGGCAAAGGTGACGGTACCACTCAGCCGCACCTCGATCATTCTCGCCATCGACACCTCGCGCAGCATGTGTGCCACCGATGTCCCGCCGAATCGGTTGACTGTAGCCCAAGAGGCCGCGCTCGCCTTTGTCGATGAACAGGCGGCGGGGACCCAAATTGGCATCGTTGCCTTTGCCGGTTTTGCCCAGACCGTGGTGCCACCGACGACGGATAAAGGGGCGTTGCAGAAAGCGATTCGCGCCTTTTCTACCTCGCTGGGAACCGCGATTGGCAGCGCGCAACTCAAAGCGATCGATGCCATCGCCGAGGTCAATCCCAATGTTGCCTACAGCGGTGTCGATCTGGGCAATGGGGCGAATGGTGAAGCCGCCAATGCAGATGCCAATGCGCTGGCGCTGGCCCAACTCGGCTACCAGCCCGATATTATCGTCCTCCTGACCGATGGTGCCAATAGCGGTGGCCCCAACCCGCTTGATGCCGCGCAACAGGCTGCCGACCGCCGCGTCCGTGTTTATACAATTGGCTTTGGCACAAACAATCCAGGGCAGATGGTCTGTACCCGGCAACAGTTGGGCAGCGATGTCTTTGGTGGCGGTTTTGGTGGTGGCTTTAGCTTTGGCGGCGGTGGTGGGGGCAACTTTCGCCAATTTATTGTGATCGATGAGGACACCTTGCAGTCGATTGCCGATCTGACCGGCGGCACTTACTTCCGCGCCGAGAATGCTGACCAACTGCTGAAGATTTTTCAAGATCTGCCAACGCAGATCGTCCTGCAAAAAGAAAACATCGAACTGAGCGCGCTTTTTGCAGCGTTGGGCGCGTTCTTTATCATTGCCGCCGTGCTGCTGTCGCTGCGCTGGCATCGGTTGCCATGAGTGTGCTAGCGGCGTATACTATTGGTAAAACTCTTAAACAGCCACAGAGCGCACAGAGAGCACAGAGCGCACAGAGAATAGCGAGAGAATAGCGTACCCTTTCCTTCTGAATTCCCTGTTCTTTCCGCGTCCTTACTGGCACACAGGGGACAGGAGCAACCGAGGGCAAGATGTTGCTTTTCTCTGTGCACTCTGTGGCAAAAATTAAATTTTGTAGGAGCGTCACACGATGTCCCAAAAAATCAAGGTGTTGGTCGACCCCCATTCCCGTCGCATGGACGAGATCTTTTCCGCCGCCGACATAGCCCGTCTCCACGCCGTGGCCGAGGTCGTCTGGGGCCAGGACGAAGCGATGCCGCTCGCTGAGTCCACAGCAGCGCTCGCTGACGCCGATGCCGTGATCTGTGCCAATTGGCGTTATGGCGATGCGCTCTACCACGCGCCCAAGTTGCGCGCGATCCTCACTGTCTCCGGCGGTTTCCCGCTGAACTTTGATTACGACTACTGCTTTGACAAGCGGATTCGCGTGCTGACTGCCGCCCCTGCCTTTGGTCCCCAAGTGGCCGAGATGGCGCTGGGCATGGCGATCGCCGCTTCGCGCGACATCGTCGTCGGTGATCGGGCCATGCGTGCCGGGGTGGAGCAGTATCTGCACCGCGGCAATGTCGGCACCTTTTCGCTCTACAATCAGCCGGTGGGGCTGATTGGTTATGGAGGGCTGGCGCGCGCATTGCAGCCGCTGCTCGCACCTTTTGGGTGTGCGATCAGCGTCTATGATCCGTGGCTGGGAGAGGGTTATCTGCGACGTCAAGGGGTGACGCCGGTTGAGCTTGATACGCTTTTAGCCGGCTCGCGCGTTATCTTTGTCCTGGCTGTGCCCAGCAATGAGAACCGCGCTCTCCTTTCTCGCGAAAAGTTGGCGTTGATCCAGCAAGATGCGGTAGCCGTCTTTATAAGCCGCGCCCATGTGGTCGATTTTGATGCCCTTACTGAGGCGGTTTTGGCTGGCCGCTTCCGCGCCGCCATCGATGTCTTCCCGCAAGAGCCGCTTGATCCTCTCCACCCGATCCGCGGTGCCGAAAACGCGATCCTCTCGGCGCACCGCGCCGGCTCGGTGCGCGAACAGATGTGGTCATTGGGTGAAATGGTCGTCGATGATCTGGAGGCGGTTGCGCTGGGAGTGCCGCCACGCCGTATGCAACTGGCCGAGCCAGAACTGGTGGCACGCTATCAGTCGAATGCAGTTACGGCCCATAAGAAATGATAGAGATTTTTGGGAGCTTCAGGCGGTGGAATGCGCCGCCGACTAGCGGCGGCTGAGCTCGTCGAAGCCACAGCGGGTCAATCCCCTGAGATCTTGTTCAACCATAATCGATTGGAGGGATTAGATGTCCACATCCACAACAGGCAAAGTAAAAATCGGCATCGTCGGCTGTGGCGTCGTCGCCACTGCCTACTATCTACCCTACATCATCAAAATGGCGAACGCTGAACTGGTGGCGCTCTGTGATCTTAACGGCGATCGTACCGCCCACTGTGCGCGCCTTTTCGGTGCACTGGAGCAATATCAGGATTACGATCAGATGATCGCCCAAGCGGATATTGATGCCGTTTTGATTCTCACCGGGCCGGGCACCCATCTGCCCTTTGCGCTTAAGGCGGTTTCGGCCGGTAAACATATCCTAATCCAAAAGCCGATGGCACTTGATATGGCTGGAGCCAACGCGATTGTCGATGCCGTGCGCAAGGCCGGCGTCAAGGCGCTGATCGAGCCAAGCGCCAACTCGCCGCTCGACCCCGCCTATCGCGCGCTGCGTAACCTGATTGCCGCCGGTGTGCTCGGTGATATCGCCTGGTTTACCTGGCTGCCGGGCGTGCCCAGCCGTTACGGTGGCGGGCTGGGAGGCAATCCGTATGGGATGGGGGCCTTTTATGCCAAGGACAGCGGCGGCATGTTGCTGGATTTCCCCTATGCGCCTACGCAGATCGCGACGCTGCTCGGTGATTGCAAGCGGGTCACCGGGCTCAGCACCATCTCGGTGCCCAATCGCCATATTGTGCCCGACAGTGCCTACGATACGTTCCTCGCCAATGCCACCGATCCAGACGAGGTCAACTATTGGGATGTGGTGCTTGATCTGCCCAAGACGCAACCGGTGCAGATGGAGGCCGAGGACAATGTCTTTAGCCTCTATGAGATGGACAACGGCGCGGTCGGCGTCTTTCACATCGCACGCGCCTTCCATCCCATGCCCGCCGGCTCAACCCCCAGCGGTCTGCGCGTCTATGGTACGGCGGGCAATCTGGCGTTGGGGACCGGCGGTCATTTTGCCTCGATCATCAGCGAACGGCGCGACCTGCTGCCAAGCGACTTGGGGCACATTGACGGCGATGGCTGGTACAATATCGCGCCCACCGGCGACCACACCAAAGCCAAGTGGCCCAAACCGGTCCCCGGTGCCTTTACTTACTATCACGAATCGACGCGCCACTTCGTTGATTGCATCCTCGAAAATCGTGACCCCCTGATCAACGTCGAGTGGGGCCGCCACATCACCGAGATGATGGTCGGCGCGCTCGAATCGTCACGCTGCGGCGTGCGCTATGCGATGACCACCACCTTGACGGGGTTGCGCTAGTAGCGTGCGGACTGAAGTGGGAAGGTGGGAGAGTGGGACGGTGGGACGGTAAATCAGTGATGTCTGACTGCCTGACGTCTGACTGTCTGACTATCTCCCTGTCTCCCTAAATACCGTTGGTCTCTTTACGCCGTTGTGTGCCGCGGATGGGTGGCTTCGTAAATCCTGTTTGCTTCCTCATGCGTTCTTCGGTACAATGAAGAAGTCCGTGGGCGCTAGGGCCCCGTTCGATTGATCCGCTCCCTCAAACTCTATCGATATTCAGAAAAGGTCCCGAATTCGTGCGGTGACTGATATCCAAAGTGCGTTTTAACGCACCCGGCACGGCAGCTAACCTGATTTATCAGGTTTTGCATATCAGCCACCGAATTCATTTGGTGGCTATCGTTTCCGATTTACCCAAAGGAGAAAAAACCCATGTTGTCCCGTCTTTCTGCCAAGACTCACCTGCTTGTCTTGGCCCTGCTCTTGTTATTGCTTGCCGCCTGTGCGCCCAGCCAACCGCCGGCGGATAGTGCTGCCAATCCTCCTGCTACCGAGGCCGTTGCCGACGATGCCACGCCTACGCCCGAAGCAGAAGTAGTCGAAATTGCCGTCACGCCCACGCCCGAAGCCGCCCGTTCCGGCAAGATCGTCATCTCCTTCCAGGGCCGCGACACCCAAACCTGGGAAGCGATGTGCGACGCCTATACGGCGTTAAATCCGGATGTCGAATGTGTCGTTGAACTGAAGCCATCTGAAGGCTATCAGGAGTGGATCCGCACCCAGTTTGCGGCCGGTGTGCCGGAAGCCTCGCTCGTCAACGCCAACGTGGTCGCCGATCTCGTCAACGACAAGCGCTTCCTCGATCTCGCCGCCTATCTCGACCGCGTCTCGCCCTACACCAACCAACCATGGCGCGAAGATATGGATGCGGCGTCGTTGGCCAATATGCGCAACCCTGTCACCGGTGCCACCTATATGTTAAACCTGGAGACGGTGCAGGTGCTCTGGTTCTACAATAAAACTGCCTTTGACAAAGCGGGCATCTTGGCCGATGCCGAGGCCGTCGCGCAGACCCCGCGCAACCAACCGACCTGGGATCAATTCATGGGCTGGTGCGATGCGCTGACTGATGCCGGCTATATCCCGGTCTCGATTGCCGGCGACTACGATTCGTTCTGGTCCGGTGCCTTTGGCTGGCTTGCCCGCATGTACGCCGACCAATTCACCCGCCACGAAGCGGATCTAGTGCGCTGTCAAGAGGGGGACTACTGTTTCCGCGAAGGCATTGACGACCAGTGGAGCTATGATCCCAGCGATCCTTACAACGACGATGCCACGGATATCACCTTCAACGTTGTGCGCAAGATCAACGCACTGCGCGATGGCGAGCAGAGTGTTGATGGCCCCGCCTGGAAGACCATGTACACCAACTTCTATGAGTTCGCCAACCGCTGTGCCCCTCCCGGCTGGATCGGTACCAAGGACGCCTATCCGCTCTTCCTGACCCAAAAGGCGGCGATTCGCCTCGATGGGGCCTGGCTGCTCTCCAACTTTGAGAAGAATATCCGCAGCCTGGCCGAAGGGTCGTATAGCTATTCCGCCGCCGAAGAAGGCGCGCCGACCCCGACCCCCTCTGCCGATGATCAGGCGGCTACGATTTTTGAGATCGGCACCTTTAACAATCCGTCCATGGAAGGCGAAGGGGTGGATGCCCCCGCCCGCACAATTGAAGTCAACATTGGCTTCTGGGGCGTACCGGCCAAGGATCAGGCGCAGAACGATCTCGAAGTTGACTTCCTGATGTTTGCGACCAGCCCCGAAGGCTATGGCGTCTACCTCGCCAACCGCCTCGATGCCAACAATCCCGAGGGGGGCGTCAACGGCCCGACGATCGTCAAGAGCGTGCAACTGCCCGAAGAGATCGCCGCTCGATTTGCTAACCTGGCACTGATCGGTAACACGGAAAAGGATACCGCCGGCACCTATCGCGCCCGCGGTGTCGCCGACTATCAGCCGACCGTGCGCGAATGGGTTGACTTGGCGCAACAGTACTTCACCGACGAGATCACGCTCGATGAGTTCCTGACGCAGTATCAGGCCTCGCTGGAAAACAACTTCGACGGCATCTTGGATCACCTAAAGCTCACCCCGCAGGATCTTGAGGATCCGAGCAAGAAGCCTGAGTTGCAATAAAAGGCTGGTGCCTACGCTCCGGCGTAGGCACTCGTTTTGATGCTCATGGAAGTTAAGAAAATAGCTCGGTAATAGAGCGGAGGCTGAGCTTGTCGAAGCCAGAGCGGCTTCGACAGGCTCAGCCTCCTATTAGTCGCTTTTGCTGACTGATGTGACGCACTACCAGAGAAACTGAGTTTTTAAAAGCAGAAGAATTTAGCAGCATCTGCTCTGGAAAAACTCAGTTTCTGCTACGTTGCTGCGTAACATGAGTAAGTAACTTATGTTACGCAGCAACGTAGCAGCTGGATCTACTCACTCGTGTACTCCGCATCCCCAGATGCGGAGCGGCCCCGCATCTGGGGATGCGGAGTACACGAGTTTCTCTGGGTAAAACCACCTGCTGCGTAACATGAGTTACTTAATTAAGTCACTTCCACCAGTGTGGAACGAGGGTTTTGGTCAATTGGTAGGGCAATTAGAGCGTCTGCGATGAGAAAGTGTTTTGAAGATTGCGAATATCTAAAAGGAAATCGAACTACGTCATGCGGTTCATGACTGCTGGTCTTTTGCTGCTATTATTGCTGACTCTTTGGCAGAGTAGCCCTGTCCACGCCCAAACGCCCGGTTGGGTGCATAGCGCCGATGATATTGTCTACAGCGTCGCCACAACCGCCGATGGTCAGATCCAACTCATCGGCAGCCGCAACAATCTGGCGACGGCGCTCGATAGCAGCGGTGCAGAGTTGTGGCGCTTCACCACCAGCGGCACCGTCTGGGGTGTGGCAACCTCTGCCGATGGCACGCGCAACGCTGTCGCCTCCGAAGATCGGCGCGTCTATCTGCTTGACGGGCAGGGCCAACCGCTTTGGGAATATCGCCACAGCAATATTTTACTCGATGTGGCGATTGCCCAGGATGGGTCGCTGGTGGTGGCTGTGGCCGAAGATCGCTCCGTTCTCGCACTGGATGGGACTACCGGCGAATTGCGCTGGCAGGCCAACTTGCCCAACGTGGCGGACGGCGTCGCGATCTATGGCACGACGACGGCTCGTGTGGTCGTTGGCACGCGCAACGCCCAAGTCCACCTCTTTAACACCGACGGCACCGAACTGTGGATCGCTTCGTTGGCGCGGGCGGTCAACAGTGTGGCGTCAGTCAGCAACGGTGCCCGCATTGTGGCGGGGACAGTCGATGGGCATCTAATTATGCTCAATGGTGCCAATGCCACGCCGCTGTGGGATGTTGCCCTGCCGACGGCAATCAACAGCGTGGCGATCACCCCAGATGGCGCGCTGATTGTGGCCGGCACGCAGGGGGGTGCGGTCTATCTACTCAATGGCAGCGATGGCGCGATTCAACAGGAAAGCCCTGGCACGGCGGCGGTGGAAGCGGTCGCTGTCACTGCCGATGGCAATGCATTCCTTGTTGGCGATCGCAGTGGGCAAGCGCGCTTTGTCGATAAAGCGGCTGCGGCCGCCACCTTTGCCAACGCCCAGCGCTTCCAGACGCTGTTGGTGGTGGGAATCCCCGTGGCGCTGCTGCTATTGGTGGCGCTCTTTACACTCTGGGTGCGGACGACAGCGGTCGGGCGGGGCTTTTGGCATGAACGTGCGGCTGCCCCTCGTCAGCTTGGGCGGCAGATGTGGCGGGCGCGTGTCTCCTATCTCTTTCTCGTACCCACGGTGACGCTGCTCCTGATCTTCAATTATTATCCCGCCTTTTCCGGCCTCTACCATTCGTTCACCGTTTGGAAACCAGGAGTCGAGACGCGCTGGGTTGGCCTCGCCCAATTTCAGAATATCATGAATGACGCCTACTTCTGGGTCGGCGTGAGAAATGCGCTGCTGCTCGTCTTCTCCGGTTTTATCAAGACATTGACGATGCCGCTGCTGGTCGCTGAGTTGATCTTTCACATTCGCAGCCAGGTGATCCAATATGGCATTCGTTCGTTGTTTATTGTGCCGTTAGTCGTGCCAGGGGTTGTGGGGATTTTGCTCTGGGCAAATATCTACGATCCCAATATTGGGCTGCTCAACCAGACCCTAGAAGCGCTCGGCCTTTCGACGTGGACGCGTGTATGGCTTGGTGATAAGAATACGGCGCTCGGCGCGATCATCGCGATTGGCTTTCCGTGGGTGAGCGCCTTTGCGTTGCTGATCTTCTATGGTGGGCTGATCTCGATTCCCATGGAGCTCTTTGACGCGGCCAAGGTCGACGGGGCGCGCTTCTGGCAGCGGATCTGGCGCATTGATCTGCCCCTCTTGATCCCCCAGTTCCGATTGCTACTGATCCTTGGCTTTATCGGTGGTGTGCAGGAGTTCCAACTGATCTTCCTGACCACGGGTGGTGGCCCTGGCAATGTCACTTACACCCCGGCGCTGGAACTCTATTACCAGGCCGTGCGCTTTAATAATTTTGGTTTTGCGTCGGCGATTGGGACGGTGCTCTTTCTGATAATTCTCGGTGGCACGATTATCAATATGCGCTATGTGACGTCGTCTGTGGAATATGAAGGTTAATGCATGAGTACTCAATCGACTACGGTTTCCAAAGGGGCGTCGTCTAGGATTTCAAGCAGTTCGGCCCAAGCGGCGCGCCAGACGAAGTCACGCAAATTCTTCCGCGAACTGAGCGAGCAGAGCGTGATCATCGGTATCCTGTTGATTTTGCTGATCTTGACATTGGTGCCAATTATGCTGATGGTCGTCTTTTCGCTCAAGGACAACGGCCAAATCTACGGTCGCTTCTGGGCACTGCCCAACCCTGTGCGCTGGCATAACTATGTCGATGGCTTCACCGTCATGTGGCGTTATATTGCCAATACGCTGCTCTCGTCACTCACCTCGGTCTTTGCTGTGGTGCTGTTGGCTTCGCTGAGCGGTTATGTCTTCGCTCGCCATCGCTTCCCGTTTAAGGAGCCGATCTATCTGATCATCCTGGCCCTGCTGATGATCCCCGGCGTACTGACGCTGATTCCCGCCTTTATTCTCGTCAAAGAGTTGGGGCTGCTCAACACGCCGTGGGTGTTGATCCTGCCCTGGACCGCCGGTGGCCAGGTCTTTGGCATCCTACTCTGCCGCAGCTTCTTTGCCACGCTGCCGCAGGAGCTCTTTGACGCCGGGCGCATTGACGGGGCCTCAGAATTTGCGCTCTACTCGCGGATTGCCCTACCCCTCTCATGGCCAATCCTAGTCACGCTGGCGATCATGCATCTGATCAGCACTTATAATGATTTTATCTGGCCGCTGATCACCGTCACCAGCTCCGAGGTGCAGGTCGTCTCGGTGGGGCTGACGCAGTTCACCTCGCAATTTGGGGTTACAGACTGGGGACCACGCATGGCTGCGTATACCGTGGCCACCTTGCCGCTGGTCATTTTGTTTGTCTTTGGGATGCGCTACTATGTACGGGGGATTACGAGCGGTGCGATTAAGGCGTAAGATGGGATTGGGGTGCAATTCAGCAACGTACCACGATAGGGTAGAGCATTCTATAAGAGACCGAAGTGGTTTCTTCGTTTCTTTATACTTTGGGGGCAGCCCGTGTGCGTTGCACCCGTCAAGCGTTATGTTGTCGACCCAATCGCGTCCGAGCAGTGCGACGCACACTCGTGCTAGAAGAAAATTGCCCCCAAACTAAAGGACACCGGGAATTTTTTGAGGATTGATCTTTCCTGTAAAATAGTTTATATTGAATCTATACTCCATTAATTCGCAATTTGGAAATTGTTGACTGCGCAGTGTAAAAAGGTTCTATTTTAATTTGATGAACGAATAATTTTAATTGATAAACCCTGAAAAATCTAAAAAGTCACGCTTCTTCATCTATCATCTCTCCCCGAACTATGTGCCTATTCGCTCAAGGACCAGTAGTAGAATAACGCTTCCCCCTCTAGAATTCTAGTACAAAGTAGCGTAAATAAGGCAGCCAGACCGTCTACTGTTTGGTTTCCTCACGTCGTACTAAAAACTATTGGTTTATTTACGTTGTCGTCAAATTTACCTAATTGCCTATATGAGTCGCACTGATTCAAGATTGTGATCTGCTTGTGGATCTTGTGACCGTTTATAGCGACTGACAAGAACGGCTGAGGCATGAAAAAAGCAGACTGGCGCCATCATGAGCCAATACCTGTCATAAGCGGCTGGCGTATGGTCGTGGGCGCGCCGCATGTTCTGACGGACGTGACTACGATCGCTGCCGCACAGACCACAACCTATGCGACAACGCAGCGGGTGTTGGCCGTCGTTCGGCCGGCTAATCGAGCCGAAGTGCAAGCCTGTATACGCATTGCCAATCAGTATCAAACTCCTATTTATCCGACGAGTTGTGGAAAAAATTGGGGTCTAGGCTCCCAAGTCCCGGTCCAGGATAGATGTGCTATTCTGGATTTAAGTCGACTCAATCGTATTGTTGACTATAGCGAAACGTTAGCCTATATTACGGTTGAGCCCGGGGTTACCTTCCAACAGGTCTACGATTTCCTGGAAGAGAAAAAATCACCGCTCTTTCTAGCTGTAACAGGTGGCTCCCCCGAGAGTAGTTTGATTGGCAATGCGTTGGAACGAGGCGATGGCATTGGCCCTTATGGTGATAGAGCCGCCAATAGCTGTGCCCTTGAAGTTCTCCTGCCAACCGGCGAACGAATCCAAACCGGATTTGCTGCTTTTGCTAACGCCAAAGCGGCGGCGGTAGCAAAAGCGGGGGTTGGGCCATCGCTCGATGGTCTTTTTATACAATCGAACTTGGGCATTGTGACTCAAATGACCTTTTGGCTCCGGCCAAAGCCGCAACATCTGACACTTTTTACCTATCAACTAGCCGAGGTTGCTGATCTTGAGGGCTTTCTAGAGGCAATGCAGCCGTTACTGTTACAGAACGTGTTAGAGAGTCACAGCCTCAGTCTTTGGAATGCCTATAAAATCCGAGCCACCGAGCGTGGCTATCCCTGGCAAGAAATGGCAGGGCAGACCCCTCTCTTTTCCCAGTCATTCCCACAACAAGCCGCATGGTTCGCCACAGGTGCCATTTATGGTGCCAATCGTGAACATAGTTTGGTTATCAGCAACTTGGTTGAGCAAGCGTTAGTTGCTCAAAAGCGCACGAATCCTGCGGATCAGCAGGAAACCGTTGCTGCGAAGCTTGCATTTTATCACGCGGAAGATAATGAAGAACTTCTGCGGGACGTTGCATTTGTCGGCACCCCATTCAACGATAATCTCAAAAGTATCTACTGGCGTAAAAAGGATCCCCCTTCTGAGATTCTGGATCCACATCGCGATTTATGTGGCGTTATTTGGCTTTGTTTGCTTTTTCCGTTTGTGGGTCAAGAGATTGTTAAGGGCATTGCTCTGATCGAAGCGATGGTACTCACCGCGGGGTTTGAACCAATGATTGGGATAACCTGCCCTTCGGGCAGAGCTGTAAAACTATTTGTGATGTTGGCATATGATCGCGAAGTACCGGGTGAAGATGAGCGGGCAATGACTTGCCATAACAACCTACTAGACTGTATGACTGCAAAGGGGTATCTTCCCTACCGATTGGGCATTCACTCTATGGCTCATCTCTCGACAGCGCAGCGTGATTATGGAGAAGTACTTGATAAATTAAAACAGACACTTGACCCTAACAAGATTCTAGCCCCGGGCCGCTATGAGTTTCGAAAGACCCTGAATGCTGTATGCCATGAGGTGCCAATATCAAGCTCAGAATAGAACACGAAGCCGCAAAGAGTGTCAGCTATCAGGGATATCGCTCGCTGGTCCCTGGCGACAAAGCCATGCTGCCTTCCGGCCAGCCTCTGATCCTTGATTTTCAGATGGAGCCACAAAAACGTAGTCGTTGGTGCTGGGCGGCGATTGCCGCGGCGATGGGGCAATTTTACCAAACCAGCCGGTGGACGCAGGATCAGGTTGCCGGTGCGCTGTTAGGCTTTGATTGTTCCGCTTTGGAAGGGGCGCAAAGTGACCAGGATAGTGAGGCTGCGCTTCTCGGCCAAAGCGACGCCTACAACGTGAACCGTAAACTCGACGAAGCACTCAAATTTACCAATAGTTATAGCCATTGGAGCCTGGGCAAACCGCTCTTTGAACGGATCCAGTTGGAACTCGATGCAGGGCGACCACCATGTGTTCGGATTGAGTGGTACAATGGTGGTGCACATTACATTGTCGTTGTTGGCTACAATGCGCACACCCAGGAGATCTTTATTGAAGATCCACGGGCTGGTTTCTCCCGACAACGCTTTGCGTCATTCCCGCGCGAGTATGGGAATGACGGCGGTGTCTGGACCGAAACATTTTGGACTGTTGCTGCTGCAATGCCCCCTTCATGAATTCACATTAGGGTCGACAAGGAGGCTACTATATGACGAATTATGATATTGCCATCGGGCTAGATCACGCTGTTTTAGAAAAGGCGGTCGCGCACTTGTATGCCGATAATGTCCTACGTCAAAGCATCTTTCAAGGGACCGAAACAAAAGAGCTAGCCCCACTAGGGTCGATTACTCTGACCTATGACATTTTGGCGGCTCCAACTTTTGTCTTGACGGCACCAACGACGACGCAGTGGGACGCGGCGATCAAATCCACTGGGGTGACGGAGCGCCCAACTCAAAATGCGTTTCAACTCAAGTTTGGCGATATCAAGGGGACGGTTCAAGTTGGCAGCGCTGCTCCAATGTCTGCACAAGGCTGGCTTACGGTTTTTGCCGTGGTTGAGATCGTAGAGACGCAAGCTTCGCTAACACCACTGGCAATTGAAGTCGACGAGAGTAAATTCACCGTTTGGGATAAGTTGATCATCAACCAGATGCTTGTCCCAACAGCACTCAATGAAATTTCGACGAATATTCTAAAAAGCATCCAATTGCCACCGCTCCCAGAGCTTTTAGGGGTTGTATTTAACCCACCTATCGCGGCCATTGAAAAGGAACGGCTGCTGCTGGCAACGACAATGAATTCCAATACGGCTGCGCCCGATCTTAGCGGTGAGAGCTGGCCAGGCGACAAACCATTCTTTCTATTGGCAAGCACAGGGTTGATCAACGCTGCTTTGGGCACCGCGACAGGCACCCTCAAAGGGATGAAAAAGTCCGGGCAAGAAGAGAAAGGAGATAATATCTTAGGGAAGGCAGAAGCGAGCTACACCGTTGCAATCAAAGATATCTCGGTTACTGTTGACAGCAGCGATCCGACTATTGGCATTGCAAGAATTGATGTTGATGTCAATGTTTCGGCTTCTGTGAGCGGTATCTTGCCTGCGGTTGCCTGCCCGATAGGCGCTGCACTCGGTGCTCTCTAAAGCAGGTCGTGTTCTGAATTCAGTCGTTCACGATTTGTCATTCGCTCGTCAGACGAAAGTGTGCAAACAATACCCTGCGTAGCATGACAAATCAGCCCAAGGAGTAAGCTATGAGTGGAGTCAATTACGACGTTACCATCCATCCGACCCCGGTGGTAGTAAAAGTACAGGTGTCGATTGATGTTGCCGCGACGCAACTGAAAGCGGAGATCAAAGATATCCCTAGCGTGACCGTTGATTTCAAACCTGCGGATGATAGCAGTATTGGTGAAAAGATCATGTCTGGGCTGGTTTGGCCTTTGGCCGAGCTGTTGGGGCATACCGTGGCCGGGGAAATTATAGAGAGTATTGGGGAAGGGCAAACATTCGACGTAGCAAAGATCCCGGAAATTGCCATCGACTATGATCCCGTTCATGTCACCCTGAAACCCAATAATCTGAGTTTGTCCAACTATCAGGGTAAGTTGCTACTGATGGGGGATGTCGATTTTGCCTAGTACACCGCGGCCTAAATAGACCAATAGCGCGCTGGTGTATAGCTGCGCCCGATGGGCACCCAGCAGGCTGCTTTTTGCCGTATCGAATCCAGCGTGCGCGAGCGACCCGCTTGGTTTCGATACGCTTTGCTACTCAACCAGCGCTAAACTGTCAGACTTGTCATGCTGCGCGCTTTTTGCGAAGAATCTTCCGGGGTGTCAGCAGAGATTCCTCGCTATACATCGGAATGACAGTATGCCTCTAAACTAGCAAAACTTGAGTAACACTGTACTAGAATCGATTGGCATTTGCAAAAAACGGATTTATCCGCTTTCGTGTTTATCCTGAAAGAAAGGGTGTTGGTATGAATGATCTTGACTTAATTCTTGGTATGGATGCCTCTGTGGCGAATCGAGCGGTTGCGCAACTCCATGGCCGCAGCGACCTCCGTTCGCGTTTGTTCCAAGGCAGCGAAGCGCAGGAGTTCCAAGGCGTGAGCGGTAGCGGTAGTTGGGATATTCAAAGTGCTCCTCAAGTTGAATTTCGCCCGCCCAACAGTGCCGAATGGAGCCAGGCGGTTAAGGCCGATGGTGGTGCGACTGCGCCGCAACAGAATGCGTTCCTTGTCCATCTACCGCGCTTGACTGTTTCCATCACAGCGCTTGGTAGTGCCAAAAGTGATACGATTGATGTTACGGCACTCTGTGCGGCGCAGATCAGTGGTACCCGCCTATCGGTTAGTCCGTTAGGGCTGATGATTCCTGATCTCACCCGCGCGACCCCTTTCGATCAGTTCTTTTACCGGGCTGTGATCATTCCCAAAGTGTTGGCAACAGTTAACTCTATGCTCTCTAATATCAATGTTGCGCCACCAACATTTGAAGGGGTATCTTTAACCGCCCCCGCTATTGCCATCAGCAATGGTAAGCTCATTGTTGCCTTTAACCTGAGCTATCGCGATGCACCCCTGGTTGCGGACAGCCAGTGGCCAAGCGATTCTAATTTTATCCTGACCAGCCGCAGATTGCTTGAAGAGGCAGCCAACAGAGGTGCAGAGCGTTTTGTGGAAGGGAAAGATTTTAACCAGACGGGCAGCGAAGGTGGGAGCGGCTTTAGTGCTGAATATCGCGTTTGGGGTCGAGTGGGACGGGTCAATGTGAGTGCGACGAGCGACCCGACTATTTTGAATTGTACGATGTCTTTCGGCTTGTCGGCATCTGCCGGTGTCAATGTGCTCGGGGGGATTGTTGGTGGTATTGTCGACGCCGGGAACGTGATTGGTGGTGGGATTGTCGATGCCGCCGAGGAAACCGGAAAAGCTATCAAGAATATCTTTAGTGGCTGGTAGAACAGCTTCCTTATCGGTAAACCCCTGAAAAGCTATCCAGGTTGTCTCCTGTAAAAATAACTACAATTGTATGACTTTTAGATAAGTTGTCTATAAGATCTCTTTCTGCACACTATCACGATTCGGCCCAATGAATGGCTGTTCGCTCAAAAAGGAGTCAAAAATGTCAGATATCGGCGTGAGTTATGATGTACACCTGATGCCATCTACGCCAACGGTCCCACTCAGACTATCGACCAGGGGAACACAGTTGAGAGTATCGGTGATCGATGTGCCCACTGTTACCATTGCCTTGACCCCGAATTATAGCGGCAATGTATTGACGGGTATCATATCCACCTTTGCCACTCCGGTAATGAATGCAGTTACACTCACCATGAGCGCTGCTGTAACAAGCATTATTCAAGAAGGTCCCACCTTTGATGTGGCGAAAATTGAGTCTCAGTCTCTTACTGTTGAAGGCGTTCAGATAACGTTGACCCCTAGCAATCTAAATTTATCAAACTATAATGGAATGCTTAAGATCAGCGGTTCGCTGGATATCAGTTAGATCGGCCCATCGCCTCACCAAACGATCGATTTAAGTTGCCTGCGCCCATTTCTCATCCTGTGGGTGCTTAACGGCGCTGCTCTTCATTTGCGGTCTTTGGTCTGGCAGATCCCATGAACTATGGAGGCATAAATCATATGCAGCGAGAGAAAACTGCGTTTTTCAATTGGCAACAAGTATGGGAAACCGCTCTGAACAACACCAATATCATCAGCCAACATCTACCGGATACGATTGAGTTGGGGGGAACGCCGGCCTGTCCATTGGCTCGTGCCGTAGAAATGCCCCCCGATCATGAGTATGAAACGGGCTTACTGAGCTTTCGTATTGTCGAGCTACAGAGCTTAGGTACCTCTAGAATTGAAGCCGATTCTCAACAGATTGAGATTGATGAAGACCGGATGCGGCTAAAATTTAGTCTGGGGCCGCTTACAATTGAAGGATGCTATGCCCTTGAGGCCAAGTATGATCCGAAGATTACAATGGATACAGCGGGCGATCTGATGGATTTGCCGACCAGTGCTACTCTCCCCTTGGCCGCCGGTGCTGAAGACGAAGCGAGTAGTAGCGTCGATGAAATGACTCGGGAAGAGTACCTGAACAATGCACGGCGACAGCGTGAGCGTCTCTACCAAACAAAAAACGGTGGCACACTTATGGCCCAATATGACGAACATAACGAAATTTACAATGAGGCATTTAGAGGGAGGGATGATGAGCAGAGCAAATTGTTGGCTAGTACGCTCCGCGATAATTGGCGAGCGGGCGGGATAACATCGGAGATGGCGAAGGATACCCATGAAGCAACCAATGATGATGGAAATGCCGACACCCCGATCAACCAGGCCAGCAAACGGTATACGAAAGCTGATGGTAGCCAAATGACCTACAATCAGAATGCCTTCACCCAACAGCTCAACGTCGCGGTTAGCACTGCCATGCAGGATCCAAGTTTTAATCTTTTCAAACCGCCTGATAATGACAGTAAATATACAAAAGCGGCCTTGACTGCATTAACCTTCGGCACGACAGTAGGTGACTCAACCGGTAATTCCAAAGATCGGATAACCGAGATGAAGCGCGAAACTGTCTACCAAAGTGTGGCTGAACATTCGGGTGAGACGCGTGAAGCGACCGTTGCCGATCTCCAAGGTGCTCTGATCCAAGGGATGGCGGATGGTGGTGCTGAGGAAGGGAGTTATCCGGGCACATTGGTGCTTGATGAAGCGGATCGGCTTCAGGTACGCCGTTTAATTCAAGGATTTATCCGAGCGCAGGCCACGGCCGCCAAGATGGTCACGCAATTGCTTTGGCACGGTCGCTGTGCTGCTCACATTCACCAAGCCGAGGTTGAGATCGAATTGACCGGCGACACCGAAACGAATGCACCGCGGGTACACGTTACCAAGGTACACGTTATCTTACCTGCCTTCGATTTTGATATCGATGACTCATCGTGGATAGGGACAGCCGGCTGTGTGGCCCGTGAACGGTTGGCAGAGGTCTACTTCATCCGCAGCTTGCTGCATGATCAGATTGCCGACCGTCTGAAAGATGCTATTTCAACGTCATTGGCCAAAATATTTGATCAAGTTTTGCAGGCGTAGCCCTATTAATGAAGAAGTACAAGATCAAGATGTGATGAGGTTATTAGATGCAGATGGGGGCGGATCCAAATCCTGATGGACTCGAGCAGCGCATTAGCCGTTTAAAGATTTCTGCGACAAAGGCCGAGAGTCCATTTGATCGAATCTTGGTCGAGCTACTTGCCGATGATATGGCTCGCTTTCGCGACACGTTGGCGAAAGCGCTGAAACCACAAGAAAATTATCTGACGGAGACAGAGTATGATATTTATCAGCGCGGCAAAAAGGTCCGCCCGATCCTGCTTTTGTTGTCGGCCCGCCTTCTGTATGGCGATGGTTTTTTGCCGGAAAAGGTGATCCAAGGAGCAGTCTCGCTCGAAATGCTGCATGTGGCTACGTTAATCCATGATGATATCATCGACGATGCCCTGCTGCGCCGCGGACTTCGATCCGTGAATGCCTCGCGCGGCACCAATACCGCCATCTTGATCGGAGATCTACAGTTTGTCCAGGCGATCCGTGGGTTTGTTGATGCGATCGAAACTGCGCAAGATATGGAGTTGGTCAAGCTCGTGCTCGATACTGCTTTTCGTATCTGCTGCGGCGAATTGGATGAATTGAACACGGATCCGAATTGGAAACCAGCAGTTCTGCGCGCGCGCTACTTTGAAACGATTGAACGTAAGACAGCAATCATGTTTGGATTGGCCTGCGAATCTGGTATTGCTTTGGTGGAAGGTCGGACGAAAGAAGCACGCCGTATTGGCTTCTATGGTCGGCGCGTAGGGCGGGGCTTCCAGATTATGGATGATCTATTGGATATTGTCCAACAGGATACAGATGCTGGCAAAGTACGCGGCACCGATCTGCTGCAGCGACGTTTGTCGCTGCCTATTATCTATGCCATGGAAGAGCTTGGCCCTGATCATTTGGTAAGCCAGATTGTGCGTGGGGCCAACGTTACGACGGATGAGATTGCGTTGGGGATAGATAGCATCAAACGAACGCAAGGGTTCGTCCGTGCCTATGCTGATGCCCGATTGCAAATTCTCGACGCGCTTGAGTATCTGCAACCCTTTCCGCACAATCGGTACCGGGCTGCACTCGAAGAGATAGCCTTTTATGTGGTCAACCGGAGTTTCTGACGCGCCCACTGTTTGTGCCACTGCCATACTAAAAACCCAAGTTTTCCCTGGCGACGGATGGTGCCGCTCTCCCATGCAACAGGTTGCCCAATCAATCAGAGAAACTCCGGTTTTGAACTTGGCTTGCCTATAAAACTATCGAGAGGAAGCGTATGTACTTTTTTACGTTTTTGTTTAATTCAATGCGGGACCGCGCCAATGATCCGACGAATGATCGCTATTGGCTGCCAAATGCACTTGAAAATGCCGATGATCCGGATGGCGCAGGCAAGTTGTTACCACTTACAGAACATGATTGGCAGATGGGTGAGATCAAAGGGGACGAAGCGACGATTATCACCACCAATATTGTGAATCAAGCGAATCTTGTGTTGGTCTTTATGGACCGAGCCAAGGCAAAACTCTATAAGCCGATGAATTGCCCGGACGAGCCGTATCCAAAGCTATCCTTTCCCCAACTTACCGTTATGGGCTTACAGAATGTCTGGCTTGATGGCAAGCCGCCGGTTAAATCTTCAAACCGAGGGTACCAGACAACAATTACTTTTCAATTCGGCTACTACGACGAAACGCTTGTAACGGATCGGCTGTCGATCATTGGCGATTACAAGCTGTTGGAGTGTTTATGCCTGGCTGACAAGAAGGTCGCGAACCCAACGCAATGTGCCGAGGTGGCAGGTGGGCGCTATAGTGCGGATGGCAACGGTACGTTTCTGATCAATTTTACAGATACCTTTGTTGACGCGGAACTCGACATCCTGGTCGCGAGCAGCGAACAAGCACCAATCCTTCAAGTGAAAATTACGCAGTTACATGTCCGCGGCAGCACCGTGGACGCGGACCCGTTGCTGCGTATCCCTGACGGTGGATTGACAATTGATACTGAAATGGATGGTGTAGAGCCATTTTGGATTGCAGCCGCTACCAACGCCATAACCAGCACAGAGGGGCGGACGGGAATTTTTGATAATTTGAATCAAGCCCTGAACAAAGAGAGTGAGCTAGCAACGCTTTCGCGTTTACTCACCGGTCAGCTCACCCATGCGCTCGATGATATCATGGGTACCGTTCCCGGCGCGCTTCCGACCCTAACTCCTGCGCAAATTGGACCAGGGATCAGCAACCCGGTTGATATTTATCTCTACCAACGAATCCAGGCGTCCTTGAACAATCCAGCTAGCGAATTCTATTTACCCAAAGTCTTGGTCAACATTGATGATCCTCGGCTTGAGCCGTTTCATATTGATCGCATCGACCTCCCTGATCAGCGGATTATGGGGATGCCGTTTACCAATATCCAATTGCAAGGAATCAATTTTGTCGGTGTGGCCAATATTGCTTCCGAGAGCGATGAAGCACACTTTAATGAGATTGAAGTCGATGGCGAGATCAGATCCTCGTTCCAGGGGGTCGTCCTGATTGGGGCAGAGGCTGCCAAACTGGATGGCAGCGGGGGGCGAACGATTCCGCCGCCCCCGGTTCGCGGCAACGGCAACTTTACATTGACGCCGATAGGCATGGCTGCGTTGACCGGCTCTTTTACCCTGAGCCTGCAAGCGACGCGCGTGCGCTTTGAAATGGTCACGGGCGGCAGGAACGTGGATGAACTGAGTATCATCTTAACCAGTTTGTCGATCGATATCGAACCAAACAATATGACGATTACGCTCAACATCGATTCGGCGTTCGAGGCTATCATCAACCAAGCTATCAACACACCCGATATTAAACGGGATATGATTGGCCAGATTAACGACGCCCTGCAAAAGGATTTGGCCACTATCAGCCAACAGGTTACCCAAGCAACCCGCCTGGGCATTGGCTCTCGTCTTGATCGTTAGGCCGTTTCAAAAGTTAAATTATCTACGTGAGAGCGCCTTCAATGAACGTTGGCGAGATATTTTCAACAAAGGAGCGAACACATGTCAGAAAAAATCGTGGCAGCATTTGATTTAGCCGGGATGTCACAAGCAGAATATGACAACATTGTCGCGACATTAACCGCCAATGGCCAGATCGATCCATCTGGGCGTCTCTACCACGTCGCGGCCAACAAAGGTGGTGAAGGTTGGTTTATCGTCGAAGTCTGGGAATCGGCGGCGGCGTTGGCGGCGTTCAGCGAAACGCTCAAACCTGCTTTCCAAAAAGCCGGTGTCCAACTGGTTGAGACGGAAGTTTATCCGGTTTACGAGATCCGGTCATGAGAGGACCATGTCTCAGAGCCTTTTCCCAGGAGTAACTAGAATGCCATATACCCATTTCCAATATATAGCTTATCAGGTGCCGACGGTAACAAGAACCGCGCTTTACCCCAATGGAAATGTCATCTACGGAATTCCTACCACCTCAGCAGTTGCCGCGCCAGTGCCCCCCTTAAGAGGCAATGTCGCGGCTTTGGGGGCCGATGCCACCAATCGTATCAACCGCTTCGTCCGCGCGATGAGTGAGGCGCAAAATTTGGTGCAGGCGGGGGATAACAACCAGACGCTAAAGATATTTATGGCCCCTGAATTTTATTTTCGACCGGATAACGCAGAATTTTCCTATACTTACACACAATATCAAGCCATCAAGGATGTGTTGCGATCAACACTGTTGGCTGATCTGCGTTTCAAGCATTGGTTGACCATTCCAGGAACAATTATGTGGAAATGGGATCAAACGTCGCCCAAACGTTTGAACACCCCTATTCTAATGGATGTATATTTCAACTCTGCCATTTATCTGCCCGCGCATGGGGACGATTTGCTCGTCTTCTCGCGTGTGGTTGAGAAGGCTGTTGCTTCTTCGATTGACGGTATTCCGACTGGCCGCCATGGCGGCACGGCTCCCGACGATCCCTTCAAAAAATCAACCAATGAGATGTGGCCGAAGTACCAATCGCAAGCCAAGAAAGCAAAACATATCTTTACGGTAGGGGGGATAAATTGTGGCTTGGATATCTGTCTGGAACATGGCTATCGCCCGCCCGGCCCGGGACAGTATGATGTTCGTGTTGTCAAACATGTCGTGAACCAAAATCCGATCAGCGCGATCAAGTTGCATTTGTTAACCGCTGGCGGTATGGGCGTGATCACTGGCTCAGTTGCAGCGGTGCCCAATGGCTATATCCTCCGTACCGACGGCTATGCGTACGGTGGTTCAAAAACAGATTGCAAAAAGGTCAATCATTATCTTGATGTTGCTGGGGATCCTACCTTTCAGGATGATTTAAACGGCACTGCTAACCTCACCGATGTAGCGGTCGCGCACACGATTCCGATGAATGCCGGGCATGCGCTTCATATTCCCAACCCTCCCGGTGGCGATGCTACGCAATGGAATGACCACCCACAGGAAATTAAGATTTATCAGCGTCAGCCTATTCCGTAGGTCACTTTGGCCATCATGGTCATGCTCTTCGCTTTCCTGTTTCTCTGATTTCGATCGCAGTATACAAAATAGAAAATAACAATTTGAAGGGGAATGCGATGGATTTCTCTGAACTGAACAATGCTCTAGGCATAGAAAATGGTACGCTAAAAACCGATCAG
Organism: Caldilineaceae bacterium; assembly: GCA_034432375.1. Classification (GTDB taxonomy): domain Bacteria; phylum Chloroflexota; class Anaerolineae; order Caldilineales; family Caldilineaceae; genus JAHBVH01. The sequence goes on along the minus strand of DAOUCA010000164.1, from coordinate 34,716 downwards.
ATTACGATTGCGTCCAATACCCTGACCAGCAATCTCGGTAGCCTGCTTGCGTATTGCTATGACAACCAGCCCCTTGTTATTCGGCGCGCCGAGTTCGTCTCCGCGGATGCGGACAACAACAGGGTTACGATCAAAGGGCAATCCACGTTCCTAAATGTGGCCCAATTGGAGACAGAAGCGCACTTTTCGATCGACACCCAAGGTCAGGTGCAACTCTTCCTTAAATATGCACTCATTGGCAATGAACCGTTGCCCAATCGCTGGAAATTCTCTACGAGCTTTCCCAATTTGCCCAAAGTGCCCGATCAAAATGAAGCTGCCTATTTTGATCGGGCCACGCAAGGGATTATCCAAAGCATGATCGTACCGCTGGATGGCTTGATCCTCTTCAACAGCTTCTTTGTTGTAGTCAGCCAGCCACAAAAGGAGCCTGCGCTTGGTGTGGATTTGCAATGGGGCATCAACTTCGTCGGCTATTTACGTCCACAAGGCTATTTGGCCATCATTGAAACGCTCTTTGCACATACTGCCCAGCTAACGGTCTTCGGCACCATCCGCCGGCCGCGCCCGACGGAAACGCCGCAACAGTTGGCCCTTCAATATGCCAGCTCGTTAGAGCGATTTCAATATCCTTGGAGTGTAGTAGATGATTTTCCCAATGGCTTGCCGGGAATTCTATTGCAGGTCGCATTAGATATTGATTATACGATCATCAATGACAAGCTGAAATTTCGCGGTGAAACACTCTATCTCTATACGCCTTTGGACGATAGTTGGTTGTTGCTGAACACCAACCCCAATTTTGTGCCCATCCAAGCCTATGTCGGCAGTATAGAACTCAGCGGAACCGGCATTACGGTGGATGTGGTTTCACCGATCCAAATTGGGGTCGATGAGCTAACCATCATTGGAACCTTTGAAGGCGTTTCGTTGCATAACCTCTCTCAATTGGTTGGGCTTACAGGTACCGGCGAAAGCCCTCTTCAGCAATTGCCGACTGAAATCCAGAACCTAGGCGATCAATTCGGCAAGTTAGAATTGATCAATACGCGCGTTGATATTGAATACGCCACGATCACAAGTGTAAATGTTAGCTATATCTCTTTTACCATCGGTATGCCCGAATTAAAGTGGCATGTCTGGGATGAGCACTTTGTGATCGACAATATCTATTGCGCGTTTGATATACTTTATCCCCTGAGCACCATTACCGACCCCGATATCGGACGCGATCTCAGGGTCGTTGTCTATGGGCGTCTAGAAATCGAGCAAGTTCCTTTCGCTGTCTATGCCAGCAACCAAGATGGGTTTACCGTCTATGCCGAAATGGCTGAAAAGCAGACGCTGCCGCTGAAGAAGATTATGGAAATCTACGCGCCTGGTGTACCGCCGCCAAGCGATTTGACAATCAATATCTTTAGAGTCGGGATTGCCCCGCAAAAGGCATATTCTATGGCCCTCGCCATGGCGCAAGAACCCGAGCCGTGGGTGCTCCCGATTGGCCCCAGTAGCCTTACAATAGCAGATGTAGCGATCAGCTTTGTCTATCCCAAAGGTGGTCCCATTCAAGGCTCAGTCAGTGGAATAGCCGAATTTGGCAATTTTGCTAGACTTTCCATCGTCTACGATCTACCCGGCGATATCATCATCAGAGGTGGTGTCCCCGAAATCACCCTCTCTCAGATGGTCAGCCGATTGTGCAACGAATCCATCGAATTCCCGGGTGGCTTTGATCTGACCTTTCTCAACTCTTCGGTGTTGATCCAAAAACAGAATAGCAACCTCGTCTTCCAATTTGCCACGACTTTGGAGGGCTTCGGCAGTCTCGCCTTTGAGGCGCGTAAAATTCCATCCGGCTGGGGCTTTGCCTTTGGTCTGGCCATATCCACGGGTGAAATGTCCAAATTGCAGGGATTGGGTGACTTCGTCAGCATCTTCGAGGAGTGGTTTCCTTTTCGCCAGATGGTTTTGATCATCTCTTCCTTCAAAGACAGCGCTTATCAATTTCCCAATTTCCAACAATTCGACAATCGCGCCCTCAGCCAAAGTACAAAGATTACGCTACCTGCCGCTGTCCAAGGTATCGATCGCGGCTTTTACTTCTATGGCAAACTCATCTTCGACCGTAAAAACAAGATCCTGGCCGCGCTCATTGATCTGCTTAAAATTCCCGAGGGAACCGAGCTAGATTTGATGATGGCCTATCTGATTGACCAAAAGCGTTTTCAGCTCGGGGTCAGCCTGGTCACCTATCTTACACCCAGTCAGACATCCACCAGTGATTATGTAAGAACGCGTCTCGTCGGAACCTTATTTGCCGATATCGGGGGTGGCGATGGCTTACAATTTGGCCTCAGTGCTACCCTCAAGACCCTCATTCAGGGCACTGAGGTCGACTTCAATGTGACGCTGGCGACGGTGTCAAGCGGCTTCTTTGTCTCTGGTACGATGGATACCAAGCGGCCTATCGATTTTGGTCCCTTTCAATTGGCCGATGTCGCGATTGAATTGGGCATCTCCTATTCAACCTTGCTTCCGAGCTTTGGCTTTGCAGCATCGTTGGAAGTCGAGGGCCTTTTTCACAGTTCCATTGCCGTCCTGATCGATACCACCAAGCCCAGCCAGAGCATGGCGGCTGGCTCATTAAGTGATCTAACCCTGCAGAAGATCGTCGATAAGTTGGTTGGCGAGCCGGACGATGTCCCTACCTGGCTGAATGATGTTCTGGCGGAAGTTAGCATCTCTGGGCCGGAGGAAGGTGCCTTCAGCATTCCGGTTCCCACCGCTGTGATAATGGCCACAGCCCTCAATGAGTTTGACGGCCCTCTCATTGCCCAGACCTTTCAAACCTATGGCAAGCTGTCGGTTTTTCCCTCTAGTAGCGAAGATTTGACAATCTTTCGGGATGACAATGGGCGACAATGGTATGTGACCAGCTTGACCGGTGCTGGTGAAAGTTCCCTCATCGAGCACTATCAGTTGCATCAAAATGAGCAGACCGGTGAAATTGATGTCACTCGCGAAGCTCAATTCTACTGCGTCTTGGATCCGGCAGGAAGCTGGATCGGAAAATTTTACTATGGTCCTGGTATTAAGATTTCCGGCGTGCTCGAATTTCTGTTGCTCAAAGTCGAAGTCGACGTTGAGATCAACCAAAATAGAGGCATCAAAATCGATGCTCATATGGATCCGATTGTGTTGCTGCACAAGCAATTTTTCAGCATCACGCAGCTAGATGACTTAACTCAAGGCCCCTATTTGTCGCTGCTGACCTATCAAAATGGGACAACCGAACCCCATTTCCACGTAGATGGCCAAATCACCCTCTTAGGGCAGGGCTTTGGTATCAAGGTCAACATTACAAAAGAGGGGCTAGACTTCAGAATCGAACGCAGCGTCTTTGGTGTGGTGACTTTTACCTTATATGGCACTGTCGATGACCCAGAGAACTTCAGCATCGGTGGTTCGATTTCGGTCGATTTCAGCGACAGCCCAGTTGAGATATTGGGGCTGGACAAGGTCGTGAATGAAATCGCCGATGCCAATGTGGAAATCGGCGTAAGAAATGGCACACCCTTTGCCACGGCTAGTTTTCATGTCCTAGGGGAAGGTGTAGAGATCAATTTTGAAATAGAAGATGGCTTTACCAAGGTTGAAGAGCTTTTCCGAGAAGGCATCGAAGCAGCTTTTAAAAAGTGTGCCCTAACCACCGCAACCTTGGGCTTGATGTAAGTGCTCTTCCCGTGTGGCTCTACGCCACTCCTCGCTTCTCTGGCCGATCCACGAAAAGGGTAGCGACAGCCAGCACCAGCGGAAGAATCGCCAGCAGTTTCAGCGTTGTCCCGTAACTGCCCAGCAGATCGCGGGCAATGCCCATTGGCATCGGGCCGAGCGCGGAGGAGGCGACCAGCACCGTTGTCGTCACGCCGGTGATGCTGCCGAGGTGGAGCCGCCCATAATACTTTGCCCAAGCGACGGTACTGACCGTGCGCTGTAACCCATTCGTGGCACCCAACACCACCCCAAAGGTCATTGCCAAGAAGAGGCTGCTCAAGGAGGAGACCATCCAGAGCGAAACCACCTGCAAGACCAGCGCGAGCGCCATCAATACGCGCAGGCGCAAGCGGTCAACGAGAAAGCCGCTGCCGAGGTTGGTGATTGCTGTTGTAAACGCGATGGGCACGTAGACCGCGGCGGCCAATGTCGGCGACATGGTGTTGTCGCTAAAGATGCTGACAATGTGAAACATCAGACCAGTGCCCAACATCGAAAGCGACGCCAGTCCCACCATAAAGACCCAGAAGATCGGCGTGCGCATTGCTTCGGCGCGTGTCCAATTCTCTTCTGCCACGGGGACCGCCCCTTGGACAACTACCGTGCCGAGGCCAATCGACTGGCCGCTATGCGCTGCTGACGTTTGCGCGCCGTCGGGTAAGAGTCCATGATCCTCCGGCCGATTGCGGGTGAAAATCCAGGCCAGCGGGGTCATCACTAGCAGCAAGAGCGCGCCGAGTAGCATATACGTTGTGCGCCAGCCTACCAAGGGAATGAGCCAGTTGATTAGGTTGGGGGCACCGCCGACGCCAATCAGCGCCATTGCCGTGCCGGAGAGGCCAAGCACCGGTCCACGGTGACGCACCCACCACTGGTTGATCACGTTGGTACTGACCATGCCGAGGCTGCCCTGCCCCAACATGCGAATCAGTACAAAGCCAATACCAAGCATTAGCGCATTCTGCACATAGCCCATGTAGAGGCAGGCGAGACCAAAGAGTAGCGCGATTACGGTCATCAAAGTCCGCGCTCCGCGGCGGTCAAATTGGCGACCGACAAGTGGCAACGCCAGGCTACCGCAGAGCGTGCCAATCGTATAGAGGGTGCTGACGAGCGAGCGACTGATGCCCAAGTCACGAATAAAGTGTTCGATAAAGATCGAGACGGCGAAGGTCTGGCCGGGGCTGGTCATAATCGAGCCGAAGGTGGCGATAACCAGAATGACCCAGCCGTAGAAAAAGGGGGTGCGGTTGACGAGGGCACTGTCAATGGGGCCGGATGGTGTAGCCGCTTTGGCGGTAGTAGTTGGTTGCACAGACAAGATAGCGTACCTTTACTTTAGGGAAGAGAACTTTGTGGGCGTTCACGGTCGGGTGAACGCTTGCCAACCATTCATTATAGAGTGAAAGATGAAACCGGCCAAGGATAACACCCTCTGCATCAGTCCTCTTTTTTCTTCACGATTCACCCCACCCCGGGAAGCCCTCTAGGCCCCTCCTCGACATCAAGGAGGGGCGTCAACGCTCCTCCCTTGCTCGCTGGGAGGTTAGGCGGGGGCCTGTATAGTTACTATTTTTCTTCATCGACAAAATCAATGCCTTTTGATAGACTAATGAGCCAAAGGATGTTGCACCCCACCGCTCCGCTGTGCAAGCGGAGACAGCTACCTGATCTGTCGTACCGATCTCACCTAGTTAGAGAAATTTTATGGCCACCGCATCTGTTGACGCATCTGTTGATATTCCTGTTACCAAACCCACGCCCCTTACTTGGCAAGAGCGCAAAACGATTTTGCAACAAGTCTGGCAGTTGGCGCTGCCCGTGATCTTTACCAATCTGCTGCAAAGTCTTGTTGAAGTGATCGATGTACTCATGGTCGGTCGCCTGGGACCGATTGCGATTGCCGCAGTCGGCATGAGCAGCGCGATCCGCTTTTTGGTGCTGGTGATGATGCTCTCAGTCGCCGCCGGCGCGATGACGATGATCGCCCAGGCCAAGGGCGCGCGCGACGACGAGCGCATGAGCTTTGTGACGCGCCAGGCAATCTCCTCCGGGCTGCTGATTTCGCTGCCACTGACGGTGGCTGGCTACTATCTGGCTCATCCCTTGCTTAGCTTGGCCAATAGCGGTGGCGATCCCGAGGCGGTGGTGCTGGGCACCCAATATCTGCAGTTGCTCTTTCTCGGCACCCCCTTTCTGATCCTCAATATTGTCTTTAACCGACTGATGCAAGGGGCCGGGGACACGATGACGCCGCTGCTGCTCACCGGCTTTCTCAATCTGCTGAATACGGCTTTTAATTATGTTTTCATCTTTGGCGTGGGACCGGTGCCGGCGATGGGGGTGGCCGGCGCAGCATTGGGGACGGTCATTTCGCGTGGTCTGGGGGTCGTGATCGTCTTTCAGATCATTTACGCCGGCCGCAACGTGATCAAGATTCTCCCCGGCACCTACTGGCCGGATTGGCAGATGTTTAAGGATATCTTTACGATTGGGGTGCCGTCGGGGCTGCAAGGGGTCTTTCGCAACGGCTCGCGGCTCTTTGTGCTGGGGATCATTACCTCGACCGAAGTGGGAACCTATGGCGCGGCCGCGTTGGCGATTGGATTTCAAGTGGAGTCATTGGTCTTTATGCCGGGGTTGGCGCTCAATGTGGCGGCGACCAGTCTGGTTGGGCAGGCGTTGGGCAAGTGGCAACCAGAGGAGGCGCGCCAGCGCGGCAACATGGCGATCTGGATTGGCCTGGTGGTGATGATCATTTTGGCGATTCCGATTATCATCTTTGCGCCGGCGATCATCCGCCTCTTTGATCCCAGCGCGCACCCGGTGGTGCTCAAGACCGGGGTCGCCTATTTTCACATCAACACGGTCGTCTTGCCGCTGGCGGCGATTGCGATCGTTGCCAATGGGGCGCTGCGCGGGGCGGGGGACTCGTTTCCCGGGATGGTGAGCACAATGTTTACGCGCGGCGTGATTGCCGTGGCGCTGGCCTGGTTTCTTGCCTTCCCTATTGGGTTGGGCTCGAATGGGGTGTGGATTGCGTTGGCCGTGGGCATTGTGCTTGACGCGCTCTACATGTGGATCCGCTGGCAGCGCGATAGCTGGATCGATGTGGCGCTGCACAAGAGTGAGATCTATCGCCGCCACCTGCGCCACTTGCCGACAGCCGTGCAACAAGAGTATTTACGCACTGTTCGCACACCGTTGATGGCGGTGCCGTCGACGCTGGAATTGGTGCATGATGACGGTGTGACCTATCGACAGCCGGAACGCGAAATTGCAGTTCACTTTATAGACGGACGCTATGTACAGACGAAGTAGTACAGTGTTAGATAAGTCATGATAGGTTGTCACCCCTGCGCGCCCAGTGGGCACCCGAGGGGTCTATACAGATGGATTCCTGCCAGAGTTTACCCTCACGGAGGTGGGGGCAGGAATGACCCATTACTTATCAAAACTTTGTTGACACTGTAGTAGTACACTGTTACTCAAGTTTTGATAGAGCCGTGGCCCTCAGCGCTACCCGTTTGACTTTACCACGATTCCATCAACAGCAGCTTGTCAAACCAGCGCTGTTGCAAGATTAGCCGAAAACCGAAGGTCCACACCAGCAAGCCTGCTAGCAAAATACCGGATGCACGAAATGGTACATTAATGATGCCAAAATAGGAGGCAACCGGTGGAATGCCCAATAGAAAAAGAAAGACCACCATCAACGCAATGGTCAAGTAGGCGGGGCGGCGGTCGGGGCTGACGGGACGCCAGACGGCAAAGAAGGCAAAGGGTGGTTGCAAAAAGAGCACAAGCAGCATCGTGGCCAGCGAGACAAAGGTGGAAAGCTGCGTTTGGGCCATCAGTGTTGCGGCCATCGTTTCAAAGTCGGCATCGACGCCATAGGTGAGGCCAGTCACTTGTTCAAAAAAGCTAATCGCACGCGGGGGGATGGTCATGCTCTCAATACTGCCCATCACCTGGCTGTGCGAGAGCGAGTAGAGGATCACAGCAATCAACATCGTCCAGATGGCAAAGGGCAGCACGAAGCGTAGCATTGAGGGCAGCAATGGCTCCCTGCGCTCGTCGGGGCGGGCCCAGAGCGTCAACATAAAGGCCGGAAAGCCGACGCTAAAGGTCGTCAGCCCCAACTGCGCCGGCTCAAAGGGAAAGCTCAGCCCGACCATCATCACTGCGACAATGATGAGCGCATAGCTTAGCCCCCGCCCTACCAGCAGATAGGTGGCGTCGCTAATGCCGTTGACGATCCGTTTGCCTTCGCTCAGCGCCGGGATCAACGCGGCGTATGAGTCGCCCAACAGCACCATATCGGCGACATTGCGGGTGGCGTTGCTGCCACTCTGCATGGCGATCCCCAACTTGGCCTTCTTTAAGGAAAGCACATCATTGACGCCATCGCCCATCATCGCCACGTAGTGACCATCCTCGATCAAGACATCGACAAGCTGTTGCTTCTGCTCCGGCGAAATGCGCCCAAAGATCGTCGCGTCTTCGGCTGCTATACGTACCTCTTCGGGACTCATCTTGGCCAATTCTGGGCCAGAAACTAGTTTGGGATCGACAAAGCCCGCCTGCCGTGCCAACGCCGCCACCGTCTGTGGATTGTCGCCGGAGATAATCTTTAGTTGCACGCCAAGCGCGGCAAACTGACTTAAAGCCTCTTTGGCGAGAGGGCGGAGTTCATCGCGCAGGGTCACCAATGCGAGTGGGGTTAAGGGGGGCAGGATTGGCTCTTCCGCGCCATTGTGCAGCGTGGTGACAGTCAGATTGCTAGCAAAGAGCAGCACGCGCAAGCCCTCATCAGAGAGGTCGCTGATCGCCTGGGAAAGGAGGGCACCCTCTACTACTGCCTCCGGTGGCAATGCTTGGGTCAGCATCTCAACCGCACCAAGCACATAGGTGCCGCGCCGCGCTGGCGTATCAAAGGCGAGCGCGCTCCATTTGCGTGACGACGCAAAGGCAACCTCATCGCTGGGGATGTGGGCGGTGCCGTCGATGCCAGCGGCAATTGCGCTGCTGGTTGTGTTGGTGGTGGCGGCGCTGTGGACAAAGTCACCCAATGCCGCCTTGATCGCTGTGAGATCGCCATTGTCCAGCACTTTTACATCGTCTAGGAGCAACCGATTGGCGGTGAGGGTACCAGTTTTGTCCATACAGAGCACATCCACATTGCTCAACGATTCGACGGCGTTGCTCTGCTGCACCAGCGCACCCTTGTTGGCGATCGTCACGGCACCGAGGGCGTAGGCCACGGCAATTGTCAGGAAAAGTCCGTAGGGCACCAACCCAATCAACACGGCGGTGGCTCTGACATTTTCGCTAAAGCTAAAATTTTGAATAAAGCCGGCGACATAGAAAAGTACCCCCATCAAGACAGCAAGTGCCATCAGCAGGCGGATCGCATAATTCACGCGTGATTGTAGTGGGGTCTGGCTTAGAATGTACGTGCGCGCGGCAGCGGTTAACTTATTGGCAAAGCTTTCGTCGCCTACCTTGTCTGCCTCGAAGTAGAGCGCACCGGTGACGCAGAAGCTGCCGGAAAGAATTTCGTCACCGGCCCGTTTGCGGATCAGATCGCTCTCCCCGGTGAGCAGCGATTCGTCCATTTCCGCGCTGCCGTCGCCGATCACATGCCCATCAACCACTGCCTGATCGCCGCTGCTTAATCGAATGAGATCGCCTTGGACCAGCGCATCGGCGGCTATCTCTTGCTCCTGCCCATCGCGCACCACCGTGACTTTGGGGCGCGCCAGCACAGCGATCTGATCGAGTTGGCGCTTGGCGCGTATCTCCTGAACTGTGCTGATAATCGCGTTAAAGAGCCCCACGATGACCGTGATAAACGCATCATTGTAGCGGCCCAACAGGGCTAAGACCGCGCCAACAACAAAGAGAATATTGTTGAACGAAGAGAAGAGATTGGCGCGAGCAATATCGCCATAGCTGCGCCCGCCACCGCTGTGGGTACTGTTGCCTAATCCCTGTTGGCGGCGGGTAGTGACTTCGTCGGTAGTAAGGCCTTGATAGGTGGTCATTGAGTGTCCGATCCTCTGTTTAGGACAGTTGTGAATTGCGAGGGAAATTTATTACTCGTCTATTGTAATCTATAGCTATGTACGCGCCCTACATCAGTTAGCCCATCGATAGGATCGCCATGTTATCGTACCAGGACCGGCGCAATCTACACAATCGCGTGCAAGGTGACTGCATGTTGGCTTTCCGCTTCTCTCTTTTCCTGTCTTTCCTATGACTTTTGAGACTTTTTGGGCAAGAGATCTCATGGAATCGTGTTGGGAAATCTTAGCAAACTCCAAGCAAATCTTGACGATTTCTCTACAATTACGCTGTATCCTTTCGAGTAGCAGTAGATCATTATGGCTGATTATAGAGAGATATTGATGTGGAAATTACCTGTTATCAAGCGAAAGGCAAGCACGCATGACTGTCGCCATAGCGTCCAAAGCAGACGACCGCCCCAAATTCCGTTGGTCCGAGACTATGAAAAATTTCTGGGTGGACATCGCGCTCTTTTTAATGTTCATTGTTGACATGAATACGCACCTCACAGGCATTGCGGTCCACGAGTGGCTGGGGATCGTTTTTGGGGGGGCGCTCGTCTATCACATGCTTCTGCATTGGGCGTGGATCAGCAATGCCACACGCAAGCTCTTTGGTAAGTTGCCAACGGTACAGCGCATTCGCTATGTGGCTGATCTGGCGCTCTTTGCGGTGATGGTTATCGTTGTCGCCTCCGGCATCCTGATCTCACGTGATGCGCTGCCGGCATTAGGCATTCCATTGACTGGTAGCCGCTACTGGAATGGGTTACACCATGTCACCTCCAACATGGTCATCGTGCTGGTTGGTCTGCATATTGCGCTGAGCTGGTCCTGGTTGGTCAATGCGTGGAGCCGCTGTATCTGGGCCCCGCTGACTGGTCGCAAGGCCGTCGACCGTGGTACCGTTGTCGAATAAATTGATCAAATTTTTGGAAGGGTTCTTATGAAAACAATTGCTCGCGTTATGATTATCATGCTCGCCGCCATGACGGTCATTGGGGCCACCTGGGCTGTGGGGCAGAGCAGCGGTAACAGCAATGCAACTATCTTTGTTGGCCGTGATCGTGCTGACTTTGGTGGCCGAGAAGGGCGACCGGCGCGACCCGAAGGTGGCGACGGCTTTGCGCGCGACGGCTCACAATTTCTGAATGTACGTGGATGGTTAGGTTTTGCTGAGACGCTCGTGCCCATTACGTTGATCATCACCGCGGTGGCCTTACCGACCAACTTGTGGAAACGGCGGCAGCGCGCACAGCGCCAAGGGGCTGTTATCACTCCTGCCTAGCCTGATGTTTTGCCCCCGTCTGAATCGTAACCCTATCATTTGTTATGAAAGAAGAATGACCATGCAGAAAGTAACATCCAAAATGAGTAGTAACCTGCTCGTCCTTGTTTTGATGGTGGTGGCGATCTTTGCCACGGCCTGTAATAGCACGACTACGTCGACCACTGGGAGCAGCGCTGCTGCGACCGTGGCATCGGCAACGAGTGCGGTGGAGAGTGCCGCCACCGACACACCTGCTGCCGACGCAACAACAGCACCAACCGCCGAAGGTGCCCAAGCGTCGACTGCTGAAGGCACCGCGGTAACGATGACCAAGCTCGACCTCAACACCGTCACCGGCGATGAGCTGCTCGCTACCATTCCCGATTTTGGGGATCGTATGGTACGCGAATTTCAAGAGTATCGCCCCTATGTCAGCATCCAACAGTTCCGCAAGGAAATTGGCAAGTATGTCGATGATGCACAGGTCGCTCTGTATGAAGAGTATGTCTATGTACCCATTAGCGTTAATGATTCGGATGCTGACACCTTGATGCAGATTCCAGGAGTCGCTGCCGCTGCCGCTGACGCTTTGATTGCCGCCCGGCCGTTCGATTCCAATCAGGCCTTTTTACAGAAGCTGGCTGAGGTCGCTCCCACCGTTGATGCTGCTGCGGCCCAAGGGTATTTGGAGGCGCAGTAATGGCTAGCAATGCTGAAGGTCGCACCGCAGTCAGCATCAGCAGCGATCAGGTTCTCGGTCGCTTGCGCACGTTTCTGTTGGGATTAGCCGCCTTCATCCTGGCGGGCACAATTGGTGAGCTTATTCTAGAAGAGCACTGGGATGATGCGATTCAACTGCTGCCGTTTGTGCTCTGTGCCCTGAGTTTTCTGGCGATTGTGATGGTGCTGCTGCGGCCGCAACGTGCGACATTGCGACTGATGCGCTGGATCGTCGGCATTACCTTCGTCGGCAGCCTCTTTGGGATCTTTGAACATCTTGAGCATAACTACGGCTTTGCGCTTGAAATCCAGCCCAACGCCACAACCAGCACGTTGGTTTGGAAAGCGGTAAGTGGGGCAAACCCCCTATTTGCGCCGGGCATTCTTGCTTTTACAGCACTATTGGCACTGGCAGCATCGTATTATCATCCAGCGCTTCAACGGGCGGCGAAGCGCTAACACTGTCGCTAATTCGTTCCCGATGCTCCATGCGCGTTCGCAGATGAGAATGCCGGTTGACCATTGGGGATGGCAAGGAAAATCTTAGCATGTCAGGCTAACGGTTGTTGGCAGGACAAACGTATCGGTTTCAAGCCTACACAAAAGCATTGTGCTTTTGCGTAGGCTTTTCGCTTTCTTCCCCTGCTTTCTTTGTAAAGGAAAAATCTATGTCGACCAATCATATTCTTCAACGAAGCGGCAAAATGATGCTTTTCATCGTGATGGTACTCTGGCTAGCTGCTTGTAGCCGTGGTACTTCAACTGACACACCGGCGGCATCGGCCGCGGCTGCCGGACAAGCTGCTCCATCTCAGGGTGGTCAATTTGGTGGCGCACCTTTTGAAAGTAGTTACCTCACCAATACTTATGAGAGCGCGCTGCCCACGACCATGCAACTGGTGTTGGGTACCCTGAAGCTAGAAGAAGGTACCGAGGCAGTTACCCCAGAAGAAGCTGGCAAACTGTTGCCGCTCTGGCAGGCTGTGCAAGGTGGGACGATCACCAATGGGGCCGAACGTAATGCACTCTATAAGTCGATCGAAAGTTCAATGGATGCCGCACAACTCCAGGCAATTGCCGCGATGAAGCTGACCTTTACCGATATGAGTGATTGGGCAAGCGCCAATGGCATTGAGATGCCGCAAGGTAGCCAGTTTGGCCAGGGGCGGCAAAATGGTGGTGGTGCCAACAGTCCCTTTGCTGCGCTCACCGATGACCAGCGCGCTCAATTGCGCAACCTCTCACCGGAAGAGCGCCAAGCCCGCCTCAAAGAATGGGGCATTGAAATCCCGCAAGGTGGATTTGGTGGGGGTAATAATGGCAACGGCGGCAACGGTGGCGGGGCACAGGGCAATGGCGGCAATGGCACCGGCAATCCAGGTCGCGGCGGTGGCCGTGCCAATGTGCTCATTGCCCCGCTCACCGAACTGCTCACTGCCCGTGCTGCTGAATAAGGCAATGTCTGATCAAAGCTCAGTAGACCACAACGCTCGTCGGCTGAGCTTCGTCCTGAGCCGGTCGAAGGGCTTGTCGAAGCCAGAGAGCGTTGCGGTCTACTGAATATTAACAGTGACTAACGATAGAACAGGGTTCATGCGCTATGTATGATCTTCAGGCTGATCTTCAAGATGATTTTGTGCTGATCCGTCAACGCCGTCGCCGCCGTCGCCGTTGGATCTGGGGACTTCTCCTGCTCGTACTCTTGGCCGGTGGCGGCTACTATGGCTATCGCACCTACTACCCGGCGGAAACGGTAGCCCCCGTTGCGGAACCGACGCTCGCCACCGCCACTGCCCGTCGTGGCGATCTGGTGGTGAGTGTGGATGGGGTGGGCAATCTTCTGCCCACAAACGAAATTCGTCTCGGTTTTGGCACGAGCGGCATGGTCCTGACCTTGGCCGTGCAGCCCGGGGATGTGATTACCAAAGGACAGACGCTGGCCACGCTTGATGATACGGCGGTGCGCTACCAGGTGGTGCAAGCGGGCATTAGCCTGCGCCAGGCGCAGTTGCAACTTGATGCAATAACCGCACCCGCTTCAACCAGCGACATTGCCAATGCCCGAGCAAATCTTGCCTCTGCCAATGCCAACCTCCAAGCGTTGAGCGATGGGCCAAGTAGCGACGCCTTGGTCGCCGCCCAAGATGATCTACTCAGCGCGCAACAGGCGCTCAATACGCTGCTCGGTGGAGCCACAGCCGATGAGCAGACGGTGCAGAATGCTGATTTGCGCGCGGCGGAAATAACGCTACAGCAGGCACAATCGGCCTATAATCAGATCGCCTGGCAGAGCAATGCCGGCATGTCTAGTCAAGCCGCCGCGCTTCAGGATGCCACCATCGCCTACGAACGGGTTCGTGCGCAAACCAATATCAGCGCCGCTGGTGCAACGCCGCAGGATATTTCAGCCGCGAAAGCACGTGTGGCGCAGGCGCGTGATGCGCTCAATACGCTCCAAGCCGCCCCCAATGCGTTGACCCAATTGGAAATGGAAGCACGCGTCGAAGAGGCTCAATCTAACTTGGATGCCTTGCTCAACGGCCCCGATGGATCTACACTGGAAACAGCAAACCTAACTGTGCAACAGGCTCAACAGTCGTTAGATAGCGCCATGGGGGAACTGGATGGCACTCTCATTCGGGCACCCGTCAATGGAGTGGTGACAGCCGTCGATGCTCAAGTGGGTGATCAGGCGGGGACAGCCGGCATTATCACAGTGGCCGAAGCTGCATCCAGCCAAGTGCGCTTCTGGATCGAAGAGTTAGATGCTGCCAAGGTCACCATCGGCAATCAGGCCAACATTGTCCTGGAAGCCTATCCCGATTTTACCTTTACCGGTACCGTGGCGCGTATTGAGCCAACCTTGGTTACCGTGGATGGTGCGACCGCGGTTCAAGTGTGGGCGACGATCGATACAACCGAGCATCCAGTCAATCTGCTTTATGGGATGAATGCCGAAGTCGAGGTGATTGCCGGTGCCGCGCGCAACGCTGTGCTTGTGCCGATAGAAGCATTGCGTGAATTGGTGGCTGGCACCTTTGCCGTCTTTGTGGTGCAGGCCGATGGTGAATTGGAACTGCGGCCCGTGGAGGTTGGCTTACGTGACTTTACCAACGCCGAGATTCGATCGGGCCTTGAGGCCGGTGAGACGGTGAGCACGGGAAATGCCCCGGCACAGTAATGATCCACGAAGCAGCTAAAGGGCGGAGCCCTATTTGACACTGAAGAAACAGTGGCGGACGCCATGTTTCTTAGTAGTCACACGAAGGCATATTCGCCCATTGCCCATACGACAAAGCGAAAGATCCATCAGCGCGTACAGAAACAGTCACAGTACACGCAAAACGCGCCACGTACCAGGTCTAAAGGAGATGCAGATGAGTCAAAATGTCATTGAGATCACAAAGCTCACAAAAATTTATGGCGAAGACGATGCCCGTGTAATGGCGCTGCGCGAGGTCGATCTGCAAGTACGGCGTGGCGAGTTTGTGGCGATTATGGGCCCATCCGGCTCGGGCAAATCGACCTTGATGAATATTCTTGGCTGTCTGGACCGAGCGACGAGTGGCCTCTATATGCTCGACGGTGAGGATGTCAGCCGGCTGAGCAAAGAGCAGTTGGCCGGGGTGCGCAACCGGAAAATTGGCTTTGTCTTTCAATCCTTCAATCTGCTGCCCCGGCTGACGGCACTTAAAAATGTAATGCTGCCCATGATGTATAATGGATTTCAATATTTGGACGAAGCAATGGTTCAAGCCCGTGCCGCCAGCGCGTTGAAATCGGTGGGGTTGGGCGATCGACTCCACCACACACCGATGAAACTCTCGGGCGGGCAACAGCAGCGGGTGGCGATTGCCCGTGCACTGATCAACGAACCATCGATTATCATGGCTGACGAGCCAACGGGCAACTTGGATAGCCGATCGAGCGAAGAGATCATGGGGATCTTGCATCGTCTACACAACGAAGGCGCAACCATCGTCATGGTAACCCATGAACCAGAACGCGCCGAACATGCACAACGAGTCATTCAAGTGCTCGATGGGCGAATTCTGGCTGGGGTGACACCGGATGTGCCACCAGATGAACTGGCCGTGACCAGTGCGGCTTTGGCACAAGGAGGAGCAGAATGATTGGAGAAGCATTGCAACCAGGGCAACGCCCGCTGCCCCGGACCTCGCTACAGGCGCTCAAGGCTGAGCATGGCATGAGCATCGGCAACACCTTTAAGACGGCGTGGGAAGGGATCATGCTGAACAAGTTGCGCTCCTTCCTGACCACGTTAGGCATCATTATTGGGGTGGCCGCGGTGATTATTATGCTGGCTGTCAGTGCTGGTGCCGAGGCCGAAATCGCCGACCAGATCAACGGTTTGGGAGCCAACCTGCTGATGGTAACCCCCTTCCGCGCCTTTGGCGGCGTACGCGGTGCTGGCGGCGGTGGCCCGGGCGGCGCAGGCGGTGGACCCGGTGGCCCTGGCGGCAACACCAATTTTGTCTATGAGGATGTCGCAGCGATTGAAAAGGGGATCGATGGGGTTGCCGGCGTCTCCGTCGAACAGAACACCAGCCAAGATGTGCGCTGGAACAGCACTACCCTCACCGGCGTCTCAATTGTTGGCACGACCCAGGACTTTCTAACGGTGCGCGATTACAGAGTTGCCACCGGACGCTTTTTTAACGCCGCCGAGACCGATGGGGCCGAACGAGTTGCCGTCTTGGGGCATGGGATTGCCACCGATCTCTTTGGGGAACTGGATCCGATCGGCCAACAGATCCGCATTGGCTCCACTCGCTTTGGCGTGATTGGGGTGATGGCCGAGCAAGGGGTGGTTGGTTCAACCGACAACGATGGGCGCATTTATATTCCGGTGACGGTCGTCTTCAAGCGCTTCGCATCGAACCGCATCGGCGGCAACCAAGTGCGCATGATTCTGGTCAAGGCGCAAAATCAGCAGGAATTGCCCACGGTCTCGGCGGCGATTACCACACTCATGAGCAATCGTCGTGGGGCCGACCCAACTGCGCCAAACTTCAGTGTCAACTCGCAACAGGACATTGTCAATGCACGGGGGGCAACGACCGCCGCCTTTCGTAATTTGCTGGCGTGGGTGGCTGGTGTGTCGCTGGTTGTTGGGGGCATCGGAATTATGAATATTATGTTGGTCAGTGTCACCGAGCGTACGCGTGAGATCGGGTTGCGCCAAGCCCTGGGGGCACGGCCACGCGATGTGCAGTTACAATTCTTGCTCGAAGCAGTCATGCTCAGCTTGGTTGGTGGATTGGCGGGGGTGCTGGCTGGGGTTGGTGGCTCATATATCTTTGGGCAATTGGGTGGCATGCGCACACAACTGGTGCCAATGTCGTTGCCGTTGGCCTTTCTGGCCTCGGCCACGGTGGGGATCTTCTTTGGCTACTATCCGGCAACCCAAGCCGCCCGTCTCGATCCCATTGATGCATTGCGGCGCGAGTAGCTGCCATCTCTCATCTTCTGCTAATACTTCCCTTAGCTCACTCAAAGGATTCAGCGCGTTATCTCTTGCAGGCACTGATGCGCAAAGGCGATTCAATGGCGCATCGCTTTCGCGCATCAGCGGATTATCGCAGCCTTGTCTTTTCTTCGTGTCTCTTCGTGCGTTTCGTGGATCATTATTTCTGCGGAATGGCCTAAGTAAACATAAATCACTGAAGATGCAGAAAGCGAGTTTTGTTTTATGGTAAAGAAGTTTGGCATCCGCTCTTTTGGCTTGTATTGCTTGACATTGACAGTTGTGCTCCTTTTGGCGGGCTGTGCGGCTGCATTGCCTACTGCCCAGTCCGATAGGACGGTTGACATTTCTACAACAGCCGCAGCGACCAGTGAAACGGCGGCGGAAACAACCACAACAACCAACATGGCTGAGCGCGCGACGGCTGTCTCCGGCACCACAGCAGAGAGTCCTGCAACCGGTGCCATCACCTTTCAGATCGTTCCAGACGGGACGGAGGCTCGTTTCTCTATCGATGAGGTACTCATGGGGCAGGACAAGACCGTGATCGGCAAGACCTCGCTCGTCGAAGGGCAAATTACGGTCGATCCAACCAATCCCAGTGCCACGAAGATCGGCCCGATTCGGATTGATGCTCGTGATCTGACCACCGATAGCAATCAACGCAACGGTGCTATCCGCCGCTTTATTTTGCAATCCAATCAAGATGACTATCGCTACATTTTCTTTACGCCGACAAGCATCGAGGACTTGCCAGCGACTGTCACGATCGGTCAACCCTTTGAATTTACGGTGATCGGTGATCTGGCGATCCGTAACGTTGTAAAAGAAGAGCGCTTTACCGTCACGGTTACAGCCAATTCGGCAACAGAACTGGTAGGATTGGGCAAAGCCACCCTACAGCGTAGCGACTACGGCTTAACCATTCCCAGTGTACCTTCGGTGGCCAATGTCGCTGAGGAAGTTCCGCTGGAGATTGAATTTACCGCTGTCGCTAGTTAGTCCTGGTTGCGAAAGGCAATCAGGATCTCGCAAAGGCGCAAAGAATGCAGAAGTTTCTCCGAAGTTGAATGAGGGATGATGACCAAAAGGCAAAAAATCAAACTGTCCACTGTACTTGTTGTCGTCGTCGGCTTGGCGCTTGCCGGCCTAACGCTGTGGGCATTGCCACAGTCGCAGGTACAGGCGCAAGGTGAAGATCTCTGTGCATCGGTTGTGTTTATACAGCCGGGGGAGACGCTCTCGATCATCGCCAACCGCACCTTGGGGAATTCAGCTTCCTACAATCTGATCGTTGAGGCCACCAATGCCAAGGCGGCTGTTGATCCCTCCTTTGCAACCATTGACAATCCAAACATTCTGACTCTTGGGTGGAAGCTCTGTGTACCCCACGGCACTGGACTACCCGTCGGCAGAGCGATGCTCATGCCCAAGGAGCCTACCCCTACACCGGTGCCCACAACGATTGTCGCGCCGACGCCGCCAACGCTCGACCTGACTGTCGATAAGATGAATCCGCTGATGATCGAATTCATGCGGCAGCAGACATACCCCGGCAGTGATCTTGTGATCGAAGAGACGTTGACGCCGGGGGTGAATTACAAGCGTTACATCGCCTCTTACCAGTCAGAGGGCAACAAAATTTTTGCGTTGCTGACGGTGCCCACCGGCGAAAAACCGGCGACAGGCTGGCCGGTAATTGTCTTCAATCATGGGTATATCGAACCAGAAATCTACCGCACCACCGAACGCTACATCGCCTACACCGATGCCTTCTCGCGCAATGGCTATATCGTCTTTAAATCCGATTACCGCGGTCATGGGTTTTCGGAAGGCGAAGCGCCCGGTGGCTATGGCACGCCTGCGTACACGGTTGATGTGCTCAATGCGGTCAGCTCGATCAAACGCTACGCGGATGCCGATCCAAAGCGCATTGGCATGTGGGGCCATTCGATGGGGGGGCAGATCACGCTGCGCGCGATGGTCGTCACCGACGATATCAAGGCCGGCGTGATTTGGGCGGGCGTAGTCGGCTCCTATCCCGATCTTCTGGAACGCTGGCGGCGCAGTAGCGGTACGCAGCCACCGCTGATCTCAGAATCAGCACGCCGTTGGCGCGATGAATTGGTCGCAGACTATGGATCTCCTGAAACCAATCCGACGTTTTGGGCGGCCATCTCGCCCAACAGTTATCTTGCCGATCTCTCCGGCCCGATTGAATTGCACCACGGTACTGCCGACAGCAGTGTACCACTCGAGTTTTCGCGCATCCTCTACCAACAGATCCAGGCAGTTGGCGGGGAGGTGAGCTTATATGAGTATCCCGGTGATGATCATAACATCGCCGCTAATTTGGGTACTGCCCTGGCCCGATCGGTGGCCTTTTTCGACGACCATGTGAAGTAGGGGAGGGTAGGTAGACAAGTAGATAAGTAGATAGGTAGAAGATACCTGTGTACCTGTGTACCTGTGTACCTGTGTACCTGTGTACCTGTCTACCTGTCTACCGATTTACCTGTCTACCCCTCCCACCATCCAGCACAAGGAGACCACGATGAGCAAGATTGGCAAAGAGATTGGTACGTTTCGTAAGTATTTGATTGAAGAATTTTACGATGATTACCGGGAAGGGGAGATTAGCCGCCGGACTTTTATTCGGCGGGTGGCCTTCCTCACTGGAAGTATGGCTGCCACCGTGGCAGCGATGAGCGCCGTGGGCTGCCAGCCCTTGGAACTGCCGGCCGCCACCGAACCAATGCCGACAGCCGCAGCAGCCGAAGAAGCGGCCGGTGCCACGATTCCACAGCCAGTGCCCGATGCCAAGAGCCCCTTCTCCGTTCCCGAAGGTGACCCCGATGTACATGGTGAAATGATCACCTTCCCCAATGGCGGGGATGAGATCATGGGCTATCTGGCCATGCCTGCTGCCGCGGGAGTCTATCCGGCGATCCTCGTCTGCCACGAGAATCGGGGGCTCAATGCGCATATCGAGGATGTGGCGCGGCGCTTGGCAAAGAACGGGTATGTGGCGTTGGCGGTTGATCTGCTCTCACGCGAGGGCGGGACAGCAGCCAATGATCGCGATGCGGTGCCGGCGCTCCTGACTGATGCTGGTGCCGATCGCCATGTGGCGGACTTCCTTGCTGCAGCGGATTACCTCAAAACGCTCGATAGCGTTGACGGTGAGCGCATGGGCATGATCGGCTTCTGCTTTGGTGGTGGGATTACCTGGCGTGTGGCAACGGCGCTTCCCGATCTCGACGCTGCCGTGCCCTTCTATGGGCCGGCCCCCGATTTGGCGGCGGTACCCGATATTCAAGCGGCGGTATTGGGTGTCTATGCGGAATTGGATGAACGGATCGGTGCCGGTATTCCCGATTTGCAGGCTGCTCTGGATGCTGCCGGTACGACCTATCAGATCAACATTTATCCCGGCGTCAACCATGCCTTTCACAATGACACTGGTGATCGCTACGTCGAGGAACAGGCAACCCAAGCATGGCAGGATGCGCTGGCCTGGTTTGCGGAGTATGTGTAGCGTAACGGCCCGATAAAATTGCAGGGTCACGGCATGCCGTGACCCTGCAATTTTATCGTGCTCTTAAATTTTATCGTGCTCTTAAATTTTATCGGGCTCTTATGTGTACTACTATATCTTGTCGCCCAGATGCGGATCGAGAAAATCGCGCAATGCATCGCCGACGAGGTTAAAGGCAAGAATAGTCAGCGTAATCGCCAAGCCGGGAAAGATCACGAGCCACCAACTGGGGCGGAATTGATTGGCTAGAATTCCGCCCAGCATATTGCCCCAACTGGGGGTTGGCTGAGGAATGCCTAACCCTAGAAAACTAAGCGCCGCTTCGGCAAAAATGGCCCCGCCCAACGAGGCACTAAAGAGCACCAATAACGGTGCGATCGTTTGGGGCGCGACATGTCTGATCATAATGCGGCGGTCGGGAACGCCGGTTGCCCTGGCTGCTTCAATATAGGCCATCTCCTTCACGGTTAAGACTACCGAGCGGATTACCCGTACCGTCCCCGCCACGCTCAGGACGGTAATCGCAACGATCACGGTGCCCAATCCACCACCCAGCGCTGCTAATAACAGCATCGCCAAAATGATGCCGGGAAAGGCCAACAAAACATCAATGATGCGTTGGCTGACCAGATCGAAGGTGCTGCCGAGATAGCCGGTAAGCACGCCCCATGTTAGGCCGATGACTTTACCAATGACCGTAGAGATGAGCGCCACCATTAGCGAAAGGCGCGCACCGTAGATCAGCCGGCTGAGCACATCGCGCCCGAGATTGTCGGTGCCAAGCCAGAAGGCCGGTGAAGGCGCTTTGCGCAAGGCGGTGAAGGTCGCTTCAAGTGGATGGTGGGGGGCCACCTGGTCGGCAAAGAGCGCAACCAGTAGCAGCAAGAGCAAAAAGATCGCCGCGATCGTGCCCACGCGTGAAGTTCGGCTAAAGCGCCGGATCGCATGGGGCAGACCACCTGAGCGTTCTAGGTGGGGCGGTTGGTGTACTTCACGCCCAAGACCAGCAAGCGAAGATGAACGCATAGGGCTTTACTCATAACGGATACGTGGATCGATCCAGGCATAGAGCAGGTCGATGACCAAATTGATAAAGACAAAGATGACGGCAAAGAGCAACGTTAGATTTTGAACCATCATCCAATCACGCTCGACCGCGGCTTGGGCCAGCGCCGACCCAAGACCTGGGAAGCCAAAGGCGCGCTCGACAGCCACCGAGCCGCCGAGCAGACCAGCAAGTGCCAGCCCAGAGAGCGTGAGCACCGGCAGCATGGCGTTTTTGAGGACATGGCGCATGACAAGCCGCCATTCGGCCAATCCCTTCGCGCGTGCCGTGCGTACATAATCTTCGCCCAGCACCTCCAAGACGGTCGAACGCATCATGCGGGCAATGATTGCGCCAATTCCAACGCCCATCGCCACCGTTGGCCCTAGCACCATACTCAGATTCGTGGCTGGATCTTCCCACAACTGCACAATCGTAATCGAAGGGCGCCAATTAAAGAGTAACACGGTAAAGAGAATCATGGTCAACCCCAACCAAAAGCTCGGAATGGCCATGAAGAGCGTGACCAGCACCCGCAGCGTATTATCGATCATCGACTCGCGCCGCATGGCACTGATGACGCCGACTGGAATACCGATCAACCAGGCGAGGGCAATGGCTAGCAGCGCAATCTCGCCTGTAATTGGCCCACGGCGTAAGATCGTTTCACTGATCGGTGTCTCATCCCAAAATGAGTGACCGAGATCGCCCTTGGCGATGTCAACCATCCAAGCCAAGTATTGACGATAGAGCGGCTGATCGAGTCCCAGACTTGCTCGCGCCGCCTGCAACTGTTCGTCCGTCAGCACATAGATGCCGGTCGATTCGCCATAGATCATAGCCAGCGGATCACCTGGCAGCACGCGCATGGCCAAAAAGATAACCACCGTGACACCAAAGATGGTGACGATCGAGAGGAGTAGACGGCGAATTAGGTAGTTGAGCATAGCATAGGTAGATGGGTAGGGCGGTAAATCAGTAGATCGGTAGATGGGTAGATGGGTAGAATAGTAAATCGGTAAGTCGGTAGATCGAATTTGTGCTGCTTAGGTTTTGCACCACCGATTTACCGATTTACTGATTTACCTGTTCCCTCCCCTACTGATCAAGCCAAACCGTCTCAAAGCGACCCCATTTGGAGAAGAGGCGCTGGTCGATAGATAGACCCTTGACATATTCCTGCCACATGGGGGAGTGGGCGCAGAAGCCGATCAGGAAGAAGGGCGGATTTTCGTCGAGCATGTCGAGCCCTTGGTTCACCAGATCCTGACGGGCACCAGCATCGATTTCGGTGGAGAGTTGATCGAGCAGCGCATCAAAGTCCGGATTGCTATAGCGGGACCAATTCTGCGACGCTCCGGTCCGCAAATAAGTATCCCAAAGTGGATATGGATCCAAGATCGGCGAGGCATAGGTATCCGCTTTGAAGAGGGCAAAGTCGCCAGACGAAAGCACATCGGCCGTCCGGGCGCGCTCGATGACCTCAATGTCGCCGGTAATGCCTAAACTGGTGCGCAGTAACTCGGCAAAGGCCGGGACTGCGACTTCAGAAGAGGCCGCTTCGGTCCAGGCGGTGAAGCTTGTCTCAAAGCCATCGGGATAGCCAGCTTCGGCCATGAGCGCCTTCGCCGTGGCTATATCCTCAGTTTTGTCAGGACGGTAGCCAGGCATGGTTAGCAGTTCATCCTGCGGCGTGGCAAATGGGCTGGCACTGGGCAACCAACGGGTGACAAAGGCTGGTTCCCAGACTGGCGCAAAGGTGTCAATGAGCGACTGACGATCAACGGCGAGATGAATTGCACGACGCACACGGGGGTCGCTCAAAGGGCCTTCTGCTTCATTGTTGATGGCGACCATATGCGAATTGAGGCAAGCGGCGCGGGCAACTTCGATCCCATCGCGGCTGTTGCCCTCTTCCCAGGTATCGACCGATACATTCCACGAGAAGTCGGCTTGGCCGGTCAGTACTGCGGTGCCACGGTCAGCCCAAGCAGCGACATGCAGCATCTCAATCCCATCGACATAGGGCAATTCGGGGTTCCAGTAATCTGGATTGGCTTCGAGCACGAGCTTCTCACCGCGGATGTAGTCGACAAAGCGAAATGGCCCTGTACCGGTCGGCACGGTGATGCCACGCAGATCGCCATCATTGGCGGCCAACTCTTCGGCGGAATAAACAACCGCATCATCGCCGGCCAGAATTTCTAGAAAGTAGGAGGTGGGTTGTTTGAGCGTAAAGACGACGGTCTGATCATTATCGGCTACGACCGAATCAACCATAGCCAATTGCTCTCGCATACCACCAATCGACAGATTGTCGCTAGGGTGAATAATGCGATCAAAGGTGGCTACCACATCGGCGGCATCAAAGGGCGAGCCGTCGTGGAAGGTGACCCCTTGGCGCAGTTGAAAGGTGTAGATGGTCTGATCGTCCGAGACGCTCCAACTCTCGGCCAAGGCGGGTAGGATCGAGCGATAGCCATCGGCCAGGTTCCACATGATGAGCCCATCGTACATCATGTTACAGCCGGCGCAACCACCCCCTTGGTGAATGTCAAAGTGGGTCGGGCTCATCCCCCAGGCTGTCTTTAAGATGCCGCCCCGTTTTGGATTTGCCTCCGGTGCTTTGAGCATCTCACCAGAAGCAGGGGCCGCCGTACTGATTTCGCTTTGGGCAATCGGGGCTGGTGCTTCAATTGGTGTAAGTCCTTGTGGGCCGGCACAGCCCGCAACAATCATCGTTGGCAACAATAGTGCAAAAATAATGCGCCACCACATTTGTCTCATGATTCTCTTCTCCTGATCGTTTCTCGTAATTCGGTTGGAACAACGTGAAGGGGACAACAAAGCAGCAACAACACTGTTGGGGAACAGAGATCAAAACGGTTATAGAACAAAATGGGACGGCTCATCTGTGAAAAGTGGGAAAACCGATGATTTTACCTATGGGAAATTATTGCATTTTTACACTTTCGGCTGATGAGCGAATGGGACAGATTTGTGATGTTTGGGAAGCTATGAATATCGTAAGCGCTAGTCTAAATCAGAGTAATTGCGATGTCAAACGCGTTTTTCGTCACTGACCGTGAATTAATGAACAATCACCCTCTTTGGGTTGCTGATTAGGTGTCGATTGCGGTATAGTTACTATTGTCAATAAGTAAATCGTAAGGGGTTATCTATGAAAAAATTTATTCGTTATGCCGCAATTATCATCCTTGTGCTGTTGGTCCTGATCCAATTCATCCCGATCGACCGCTCCAGCCCACCGGTGACACAAGAAGTGCAATGGGATTCGCCGGCGACCAAAGCGCTGGCCCAGCGTGCCTGTTTTGATTGCCACAGCACTGAAACGGTTTGGCCCTGGTATAGCTATGTGGCTCCTGTTTCGCTCATTCTTGCCAATCATGTGGAAGAAGGGCGTGGTAGGCTGAATTTTCAGGCGTGGGACCAGCCCAATGAAGGAATCGATGAGATGGTCAAGTCGATTCAAGAGGGAGAGATGCCCCTGTGGGATTATCTCTTGATGCACAGCGATGCGAAGTTAAGCGCCGATGAGCAGCAAGCATTGATTGATGGGCTACGGGCAACCCTCGCCCAAGATCCGCCGATTGCCCGGCCACGCGGTCGCCGACCAGGGTGATGGGGAGGGAGAGATGAGACAGGAGACACGAGTGATGAGACATGAGGTAGTGTAACCCCTGTCATCTTGTGACACTGTTGCACTGCCTTACAACAGGATTAAAATCCTGCCCTAACAGCGAGAAGTCGCCGCAGCGACTGGGGAAATGCTTTCAGCCCCTGCGGGGGCTTTTCACTGTTAGCAAGGGATTTCAATCCCACTGCGTAAGGCAGTGCAACGGTATCATCTTGTCATCATGTCTCCCCAACCCTTACCCCATTTCTTCCCAGACAGTGTGGTAGGCATCAATTCCTTCAAGATGGTCAAGGAGGGCAGCATAAAAGGGATCGCTACCGATGGTGGCGCTATCACCAATGATGATCAAGCTGCGCCGGGCACGCGTCAACGCCACATTCATGCGGCGCGTGTCGGCGAGAAACCCAATCTCTCCCTGCCCGTTGGAACGTACCAGGGAAAGAATTACTGCTTCCTGTTCACGCCCCTGCATGCCATCGATGCTGCCGATTTCCAAGCCATCCTCAACATGTGTTGCCAGTTGTTCGCGCAGCAAGCGTACTTGCGCGCTGTAGGGGGAAATAACGCTGATCTGCGCTGCGACCACGCCAGCCTCCAGTAACTCGGTGACCTTGCGCCCCACCAGCGCGGCTTCCTCAACATTCAAGCGACTAGCACCCGCTTCTTCTATCACTTCGCTATAATCGGCCCCGGCTGTATCGATCAACTGGATTGCGCGTGTGGTCAGTGTGGTTGGCAGGATCGTTGGCAGATCGCTGAGCAGATGCGTAGCCACCGTCTTATCAGCTACTAGAGAATTGCCGTAAAAGTGGCGCGATGAAAAATCCATAATCTGTTGATGCATTCGATACTGTACCGTCAGTTGCCGTGCCAACCGCTCGCCCCACTGCATCATCCGCTCCATGAGGCTGATTCCCAATCCCAGTGCCGCTGCCTTGGCGGAGAGGATCGTCGGCGGCAGTTGTAGATGGTCGCCAGCCAAGAGGAGGCGCTGGCAGTAGCGCAAGGGAATCCAGCAACCCGGCTCTGTACTCTGGCCGGCTTCATCAATGACGCAGAGGTCAAAGTGTTGTTCCCGCAGGAACTCTTCGTTTAGACCCGTCAATGTGCTACAGATGACATGGGCACCGTTGAGCAGCCGCGCCACCAACTGCTCCTCGACGCGGCGGGCATCGGCCAGGAGGGCTTTGGCTTCTTGGCGTTTTTCGCGGCGTTCCCCTGGCAATGGTTTGGCGCGCGTAAATTTGGCGGCGTCGGCGCGCAGCGCATGGGCCTCTTTGGTCAACTTGCGCACGAGCTTCATATCGGCGTGGTTTTCAGCCAGCAATTCAAGGGTATGTTCGCGCAGTTGGGGGAGCACGCGGGCGGGGTGGCCAATCCGAATGACGGCTGTTGCACGAAATTCGGGCGCAGCCACCAGCCGTTCGAGTAGATTGTCAACCGCGAGATTGCTGGGTGCGCAGGCGAGCACCCGTTCCCCACGCGCAACGGCTTGGCGAATCAATTCGACGACCGTGGTCGTTTTGCCGGTGCCCGGTGGTCCATGAATGATGGCCACATCGGCAGCCGCTAGCGCGTGGGCCACTGCGGTGAGCTGCGGTGGATTCAGAGAATAATCAAAGGGTTGAAGGGGTGCCACATCGTCAAAGTGAGCCGCTTTTTCACCTAGCAAAACGTTGCGCAAGTCCGCCAGCCGATCCCCTTTGGCTTGATCAGCGGTGATCAACGCGTTACGTTCGCGTCGACGAGCAATTTCATCGCCGGTCAGCTCTAGTCGATAGCTTTGGCGGTCGTTTTGGCTCTCTGGCCATTCGGTTAGCGCGACTTCGACACTCTCGCGCCGCAGTTGGCTGATGATCCCACGCCAACTGGCTGCGTCGCGCTGCTTCTCGGTCGCAGAGATTTCCTCGGTTAATTGAATCGGCGAGCCGGGGCGCAAACGGCTCCACGGCAAAGGCGCTTGCTGATTGCGCTTGCCCAATGTCACCAGTATGCGGCCACCCAACCCACCTTCGATATCACGAATGGTCAATTGGAGCAAGGCATTGCCCGCTTGTTCGGCATCACGGGCAATGCCTTGTTGGGCACGCTTTTGCAACTGCTCCTGTTCGGCGGCTGATTCCAGCGCCAAGAGGTCCGCTAAATGTTGAAAATGGGGATGAGTAAAGGTAGATGTTGCCATAGGGGAATATGATAACCGCAAAGCCGATCGGGAGACAACTACCCAGTGGCTTTGGGGTGCGTACCACATTTGGGCATAACATGATACTGTTGGCCTGTCTTACGAAAATCCTTACGAATCACTGGAATCTGTCATTCCTGCGCGCCTTACCATTACCCACAAGTGTGCGGCGAGAGTGGCGTTCCGGGGACGGCACACGAGTTGATGCGTTACCAGAGCGCATCTGTGCCGTCCCCGGAACGCGACCCTACCACCGGCCCACAAAGATGTGGGTAAAAGTAAGCCTGCGCGCAGGGGGCACCCGAGGAATCCAAGGTAAGGAATAGTCGTGCCGACGCTTTAGCATCGGCACGACTATTGACGCTCCAGCGTCGAGTCCATCATTCTACGCTCGGCGTGGAACTAGCCATTACAGGGCTTACTTTGCTACCCCATAAGACGCTAACTTACGCGTCTCTACAAAACGCTACGTTAACTTATAAACTCATGTTACGCAGTAAAGATGCCGGTCTCGAGTACGCCGCATCCCCAGATGCGGATTGACCCGCATCTGGGGATGCGGCGTACTCGAGTAGCGTGGCGCCTTTATGGGAAGATGAGTAACATGAGTTATAAACTACTGAGGCCCCGCATTGAAGTAAACCAGCGGGAAGTACTTAATGATCATTAACATATTGGTCGTGCTGCCTTCATAGGCACCAAGATCACAGTGCGCACCGACGGGGCGACTCATGCTCCGCTGATCTACATTGTTAATCGGAGCTGCGGCACAGGTGGCATCATCACCGGCGTCAATTGCTGGGCTCTCCAGTAACAAGGCATGGGTCAATGTCCCGCCCCCGTTATCCTTTAGCGTATCGAGCATTGGATCGCCTGTGATATCCGCTTGGCAGCTACCATCACTATCGAGGTTGAATAGCCCGGCGGTCACACCGCTACAGTCAGCCCCGCTTGCCGCCATGTGGGCGACAATGGTGTTGGTAATGCCCAGACTTGCGCCACTGTTGCTAATACCACCAGCACCGTTATCCGCCCCATTGTCATAGAAGGTGGCATTCACCACGGTTGCTCTCCCATTGTTATTATGGAGACCACCACCAGCTGCTACGGCACTGTTGGCGCTAATGGTGCTGTTGCTGACGT
This sequence comes from Caldilineaceae bacterium, assembly GCA_034432375.1. GTDB lineage: Bacteria > Chloroflexota > Anaerolineae > Caldilineales > Caldilineaceae > JAHBVH01. The sequence continues at coordinate 5,830 of DAOUCA010000164.1, read as the reverse complement.
GTAGCGTACCCCCATCGTTGTAAAGCGCACCACCCCCTTGGTCTGCCGCACTGCCGCTGGCCATATTTTGGCTCAACGTACTTTTATCGACGATGAGTGTGCCCGCGGCGGAATTCCAAAGGCCACCCCCTTCGGCACTGGCGGTATTGCTCATGATGCTGCTCATTGTCACGGTAACAGTGCCGGCACCGGTGATGTGTAGGGCACCACCGTTCCCGGGATTGGCCCCTGTGCTATTACTGCTGAATGTTGCGCCAGTAATCGCAACACCGTCACCAGCATTATCTTCCACCGCGCCGCCAGCGCGCATGGCTGTATTGCCCGTCAAGGTGCTGCCGCTGAGTTGCAGGGTGCCACCATTGTTGAGGATGCCGCCACCGCTGCCGGAAGTCCCATCGGCCCGATTGTTGAGAATAGTCGCATTGGTCACGGTGAGGCTGCCTCCATCATTATAGAGTGCACCACCGCCCTGGTCGGCGTCATTGCCATTGGCAACATTGCTCTCCAGGCGCGTACCCGTTACGCTGAGTCTCCCCGCCGCTGAATTCCAAAGGCCGCCCCCTTCGGCCGCCGCCGTATTAGTGGCAACCACGCTATTGGTAATGGCAACGCTGCCGGGACCCGTAATATGGAGGGCACCCCCATTGCCAGGGCTGCTACCGGTGCTGTTGCTCGCCAAGGTGACACTATTGATGGCGAGCGTCGTTGTGATCGTAGCGGTTACTGTGCCCGCGTTGACTTCAATGCCACCACCGGCACGCATCGCCATATTGCCATTGATCATCCCACCGCTGATGGTCGCATTACCCCCCTTGACCAGGATCCCGCCACCACTACCGGCTGTGCCATCGGCTTGATTATTGGTTATCTCGGCATTGGTGACCATCAGTGCGCCCCCATCACTATAAATGCCACCGCCGCCCTGGTCAGCCGCCACACCACTGGCCATGTTAAAGGTAATCAGTGTGTCGCTAACGGTCAGCGTACCAACGACCGAGTTCCAGAGGCCACCCCCTTCGGCAACGGCCATGTTATTGGAGACGGTGCCGCCCAAAAAGTTTGCAGTGCCGGGACCGGTGATATGTAAGCCACCCCCGTTGCCAGGCATGCTGCCCGTGCTGTTATTGACGAGACTGACATTGGAGACCGTAATGGCGGCGGTATCGGTGACCGTGGCGTTGAGTTCGATGCCACCGCCGGCGCGATTGGCATTGTTGCCAGAGATGGTGCCACCGTCAAATGCCAAGGTGCCACCGGGGTTGACGAGAATCCCACCACCGCTACCGGCTGTACCGGTTGCTCGGTTGTTGTTGACGGTGCTGTTGGTCACGATTAGCTTGCCGCCATCGGTATAGAGGCCACCACCACCCTGGTCGGCCGCATTGCCACTGGCGCTGTTGCCCTGAATGGTGCTGCTTGCCACGGTCAGTGTGCCCGCCGCCGAGTTCCAGAGGCCACCGCCCTCCGCCGCCGCGGTGTTACTTGTAACAGTGCTGCTGCTGACGGTAACATTGCCAGGGCCTGTAATATGGAGTGCACCCCCATTGCCGGGATTGCTCCCCGTGTCGTTATTGGTAAGCAGAACGCTGGTCACCGTCGCCGTGACGACATCGGTCATCGTGGCGCGAATCTCAATCCCACCACCGGCACGGCTCGCACGATTGCCGCTGATCTCACCACCGCTAACCGTTACTGCGCTGCCGGGCACCGCCAGAATCCCACCACCACTGCCGGAGGTACCCAGGGCCGTGTTGGTGAGGATCATGGTGTCACTGATCACCAACATCCCACCATCGTTGTGAATGGCACCACCCCCTTGATCGGCACCATTGCCATTGGCGTTGTTTTCGGTCAGCCTGGCATTTTGGACGGTGAGGGCACCACGGGCTGAGTTCCAAAGCGCACCCCCTTCCATCTGTGCAAGATTACCTGTGGCACTACCACCTGTCATCGTCACGACGCCGGCTGCGGAGATATGCAGTCCGCCACCGTTGACGCCGGCGAGATTGTTATTTAGCATTGTATCCACAAACATGGTGGAGCCATTGTTGTTTTCTACTCCGCCACCGGCGCGGGCTGCCTGATTGTTGGCAATCTCGCCCCCCATAACGGTCAAGTTACCGGCGTTAAGAATGCCACCGCCGTTGCCCAGGCCATTGATCGCTGTATTGGTCAGTACAAAAGTGTTAGACAGGGTGAGCGCACTGCCAACATCGTTGAAGAGGGCCCCGCCCCCTTCGCCTGGCTGATCGCCTTGGCTGCTGTTGTCGGTGAGGGCGCTGTCATGGATCTGTACGGTTGCCCCACCGGTGACGGCAATCCCGCCACCACTTTCATCAATCCCCGTTGCATTGCCGTAGCGCACGGTGACCCCGGTAATCGTCACGTCAACGGTGCCTGTAATTTGTAGCACGCGATCAAGGGCAAGCAGCGTTGTCGCGCCGCCTTGAATAAATGTGTTATCCACGCCGGCCCCACTAATGACCAGCGATGTACGGATATCGAGATCACCGGTGGCATTGTTGTCCTCGCCAGCACCAGGCAGCGCCAGTAGGTAGGTGTTGGCTGGCACATTGATCGTATAAGGGGCCGTTCCCGTGCGGGTACAGCTATCAATATCGGAATCCGTGTTTGCGCTTTCAATCGCCTCACGTAGAGAGCAGGCTGCATCGACGACAATGGCATCGGTGGAGGTCGTAACGTCAATTGTGCCTTGTGCCTTGGCCACCCCTGGGGCCAAAAGTAGCCCAACGAGCATGAGCATGGCCAAAGGCACAAAAAATCGATAACAACGTGGACCGTGCGCAACCGGCGCTGCACGGTTCGGTTGTTGCGTATCGGTTATATACATGAATCGCTTCTCCTTATCAACAAACAAAGTTACCAGTCAAACAAACTTTCCTGCTACGCACACTGCCCCCAAGCGTTCTCATTTGTTTAGGTGGCGTTTGGCGTAGATAGAGCGAGGCAGGTTGACAGACTGTGGTATTTGAGACTGGATGAGGCCCACGATCAACCTACACACCAGCCCTGCTAACCTTGACGCACAACTGAGCTAGATAGATCATATCAAATTTTAGAAATACCAGTGGAAGTCTGCACCACGCAAGGCTACTCCCTTTGGGGGCGCAAATCATGTGAAACGATAGGATTAGAGGGTAGAGAGAGGATACAGGATTTACTTGAAGCCTGGCTTACAGAAGAGGGTGGCGATGGCGAACTCGTATTTATCACTTTGCAAGAGATAACCGCATACAGAGTCGTTGCGAACTATCGAGCCCATCTGCCGCTTCGTGGGCGCGCACTTCACGCAGCCCAGGCCCTAAATCGGCGTCATCTAGAGGCTGAAAGCCCAAACTGGTGTAGTAGGGTTCGTTCCACGGAATATTGCGAAAGGTCGAGAGAGTCACGGCAGGTAGACTCTCTTGACGTGTCCAGGTGATTACGGCGTCAATCAAGCGCCGTCCTAACCCACGCCGGCCATGATCAGGATGGAGATCGATTTCGTGTAGATAAACCTCGCCGTCAAGCTTGCGCGCAACGGCAAAGCCAACCACCTGATCGTTTCCGGCCTCATCGCGGTGCACGGCAACCCAAATCCGGTTGCGGGCAAAGTGCTCTTCAAAGCTTGCGAGGGACATACCGCTGCTGTCGGCAATAAATGTGTGAGGCGTGTCACGGAAGAGCTGCGCCGCGGCGACTTCGATCGCCGGCAGGTCGGGTAGGTCAGTCGCGTGGGCAGGACGGATGGTGTAAGTGCTCATGGTGATCGGTTCGGCTAAAGTAGAGCAATGGTCGTAGTTAGTGATTGCTGTTGTTATAAGGACGGTTTCTCTGGCCGGTGGCACTGCGGATTGCTCTGTTCAGTGTACTATACTCAGTTCAGATTGACAAGCGGAGTTTTCGTCAAGCCATCTTCCCAGAAGGGGTCAAAAATTGACGCGTTGGCAAGGCTATTTTTGACCCCTTCCGAGAAGATTTGGAACTCTGGTTTTCACATTGACTTGAGTATAGAAGGCGCGTTGCGTCTCAACGCTGGTGTATCGGGGTCGGATGGGGGTCGGCTGGGGGCAACGCAGTGGTCAACAATTCTAACTGAGCCGTGCGCTTACTTGGGCCGTTATTGTCCATGTAAAGACGAAGAGAATTTTCCAATTTGTCGGTACTTGTGAAATAAATTACAATTGTGCCTTCACCCTGTTTCTGCCTATGTTTCTATATGCGCTATTCTACACTTTGGAGGAATCATGAGTACTATGCTAACGCTTGCGCCCTTGCCGGACCTGCCGCAAGTTGCGTTTCTGCATCAACTTGCGCCAACCCTATGGCAACGGCCCGATGTAGAAGCACTTTGGCTTGAAGGAAGTTTGGGCCGCGGCAACGCCGACCTTTACAGCGATATTGATCTCTATGTTGGTGTTACCGCAGATGCACACGATGCGTGGCGGGGGGTAGATGTGGCGGGGCTCTTTGGTGATCTCTATGCCGCGCACGATTTTTCAAACTTTGCTGCCGACTTTTTTGTCTATCATGTCTATCTGGCGTCTGGCGTAATTTACGATCTGCACATTCATCCGCGCAATCGCAAGTTGCCTACTGCGCATCGCTTGATCTTAGCCTGTCGTGATGATGGGTACCGAAACGAATTGTTGGCTGCCATGCCAGATTCGGCAGAAGAGGCGAATGCGATCTTTGCGCCAACAGCATTTGATTCGGCCACGCTGCGACCGCAGTTAGTCGGCTTTTGGATCAATGCCGATAAGGGGCGCAAAGTGCTCTACCGCAGGCAGGACTTGACGACGTACACAGGGTTTCAGCTCTTCCGGCAGATGCTTATTCGCCTGCTCTTTATCGAACAGACCGGCACCGATTGCGGCGACCTAACACGTCCCTCCATTCACGGGCTAAAGGCTGCGGCGGCGGTACTTGGTGATGCCCTGGGTGATGAGCTTGGCCTTTTGATGGGGCCACCGGCGCGCAATCGACAAGAAATTTGGGCCGTACAGAGTCAATTACACCATGAGTTTGAACGGGTGGGCAAGGTATTGACGGAGCGGTATGGTGTGCCATATCCGGCCGCGCTGGCCGAGGTGGTGATGGCGAACTGGGCGGCGTTTAAGGCCGAGCTGTAAGTAAAAGTGAGAAAGTCTTTGGCACCCGCTCAGCCTCCGTTTTCCGAAAACTTTCAGTTCTTTACTTAAAGAAGGCCGATTGCAAAAAGCGAATGCCAGCCAGGATCTGCTGCACACGCGATGGACTGAGGGTGCCGATATATGCCCCCAACCGCGCTTTCTCTACGCTCGATATTTTTGAGACGACCACAATACTTTGCTTGGGTAAATTTGCTTCGCCGACGTCGAGCAAGAGATTGCCCGGTTCATTGGCATGGCGACGGTTGGTGGTCAAGGAACAGACGACCACGGTGTGGATGCGGCTGCGATTAAAGAGATCCTCCTGTACGACAACGTAGGGATGGGGGTAGGTACCGAGTTCTGATTCATCGGATTCTTCGGTTTGAATCCAGTAGATGTCGCCTTGGTTGATGGTTGGGGGGCGGTCGCTCATGCGGCGTTGTTCTCCACCGTAAGATGTATGAGGGTGAGTCGGAACAGTTGCCTTATTGTAGTGGCGCGTGGGGGAAAGGGCAAGGTAGGAACAGGGGATTCAGAAGGGAAGGGATGGAGGGATTCAGAAGGGAAGGGATGGAGGGATTGGGAAGGGAAGGGATGGAGGGATTGGGAAGGGAGGGGATGGAGGGATTGGGAAGGGAAGGGATGGAGGGATTGGGAAGGGAGGGGATGGAGGGACTGGGAAGGGAAGGGGTGGAGGG